>DATBKU010000153.1:0-147027 GCA_036555725.1 Streptosporangiaceae bacterium
ACGGATCGTACGGCCTGGTCGAGGCGGGTGTCGGCGCCGGCGGCGGCGTCCAGCTCGGCGAAGAAGGCCTCGACGGTCTGCGGCTCGCGCACGATCGCACGCAGGACGTCGAGCGCGGCGACGTTTCCTGAGCCCTCCCAGATTGAGCCGAGCGGGCTTTCGCGGAACAGGCGGGGCATACCGGAGTCCTCGATGTAGCCGTTGCCGCCGAGGCATTCGAGCGCCTCTGCCGCGTGCGCCGGGGCCCGCTTGCAGACCCAGTACTTGCTGACGGCCAGCCCCAGCCGCTTGAAGGCGGTCTCGGCCGCGTCGCCGCGTACGGAACGGTCGGTCGCGCCGGCCAGCCGGGTCATGACGACGGTGGCCGCCTCGGACTCCACGGCCAGGTCGGCGAGCACGTTGCGCATCAGCGGCTGGTCGACGAGGTAGCGCCCGAACGCCTGCCGGTGGGTGGCGTGGTGCACGGCCTGCGTGACGCCGTGCCGCATCCCGCCGGCGGCGCCGACCACGCAGTCCAGCCGGGTCATGTTGACCATCTCGATGATCGTGCGGACGCCGCGGCCCTCCTCGCCGAGCCGCCAGGCGACCGCGCCCTCGTACTCCACTTCGGAGGAGGCGTTCGACCGGTTGCCGAGCTTGTCCTTGAGCCGCTGCAGCCGCATCGCGTTGCGCGTGCCGTCCGGCAGCACGCGGGGGAGCAGGAAGCAGGTCAGCCCGCCCGGCGCCTGCGCCAGCACCAGGAACACGTCGCACATCGGCGCCGACGTGAACCACTTGTGCCCGGTCAGCAGGTACGTGCCGTCGGACTGCGGCTCGGCCCGCGTCGTGTTGACCCGTACGTCCGAGCCGCCCTGCTTCTCGGTCATCGACATGCCGCCCAGCAGGGCGCGCTTGGTGAGCGGCGGCCGCAGCCCCGGGTCGTACGTCGTGGCCGTGAGCAGCGGCTCGTATATGTCGGCCAGCTCCGCCGACGCCCGCAGCGCGGGTACGGCCGCGTACGTCATCGAGATCGGGCAGCCGTGTCCGGCGTCCACCCGCCACACGTAGAACTTGGCCGCCCTCGCCACGTGCGCGCCGGGCCGGTCGGTGGCCCACGGCGCCGCGTGCAACCCGTACGACACGGCCGTGTCCATCAGCTCGTGCCAGGCCGGATGGAACTCGACCTCGTCGATGCGAAAGCCGTACCGGTCGTGGGTGCGCAGCACCGGCGGGTGCTCGTTGGCCAGCCGGCCGCGCTCCTGCGCCTCGGCGGTGCCGGCGAGCCGGCCGAGCTCGTGTACCTCGGCGGCCGCCCAGCCGGCGCCCTCCCGCTCCAGGCCGTCGAGCAGCGCGGGATCGTCGGCGACGTCGTAGTCGACGAGCGGCGGGACCTGGTTGAACACCTCGTGCGTCGTCACGGCGTTGCTCCCCACTGTGCGGCCGTCCCCGCCCACGATACCGAACCCGGTTCGGTATGGGCGGCGACAAGTCAGCCGACCGCCGCGGACCGTACGTCCACCAGGGCCTCGTCATAGCGGCGCAGCACGACGTCGGCGACCTCGGGGGCGGCGCCGAGCACGGGGGAGACCACGGCGGCCCCGGCCCGCAGCGACTCGTCGCGCACCTTGTCGGCGAAGTAGCCGGGGCCCAGGAAGTAGGACGCCACGACGACGCGCGGCGCGCCCGCGTCCCGCAGGGCCCGCACGGCATCGCCGGGAGCCGGGCGCGCGGCGGAGGCGTACGCCGGGACGACGTCGTGCCAGCCCCGCCGACGCCACTCGCGGGCCAGGCGCACGATGACGCCGTTGGCGGCCGGGTCGCTGGAGCCCGCCGAGCAGAGCACCACGGCGACGTCCGGGTCGCCGATCGGCACGCCGGCCGCGGTGAGCCGCCGCTCCAGCGCCTCGATCAGCAGCGGATGCGGCCCGAGCGGCTCGCCGTACCGTACCGCCAGCTGCGGGTTGCGTTGCCGCGCCTCGTGCAGCACGCCGGGAATGTCGATCTTGCTGTGGTACGCGGCGGTCAGCAGCAGCGGAAGCACGACGGCCGGCTCGGCATCCGAGGCGTCCACGGCCTCCAGCGCCTGCACGGGCGTGGGCGGGGCGTGGTCGAGGTAGGACGTCACGACCCGCAGCCCGGGGCGGCGCGCCCGTACTGCCGACAACAACTCCTCGACCGTCGCCGCCGCCCGGGGGTCGCGGCTGCCGTGCGCCACCGCGACCAGCGGCGGCCCGGTCTCTGCCGGCCTGCTTACGCGGTGACTCACAGGTGGATGCCGCATTCCGTCTTGCCCGTTCCGGCCCAGCGGCCGCTACGTGGGTCCTCACCGGGCGCCACCCGCCGCGTGCAGGGCTCACAGCCGATCGAGGGGTACCCGTCGTACTGCAGCGGGTTCACCAGCACCCCATTGTCGGCGATGTAGTTCTCCACGTCGGCGTCGGTCCAGTCGAGGATCGGATTGACCTTGACCATGCCGCGCTTGCGATCCCACTCGACCGGCCGCATGGCGCGGCGGCTGGTGGTCTCGCTGCGGCGGACGCCGCTGAACCACGCCATGTAGCCCTCGAGCGCACGGCTCAGCGGCTCCACCTTGCGCAGGTGGCAGCACAGGTCGGGGTTGCGGCCGTACAGGCGCGGGCCGAGGTCGCGCTCCTGCTCCGCGACCGTACGGGTCGGCATGGCGTTGATCACGTTGACCGGGTAGACGACCTCGACCGCGTCGCGCGTGCCGACGGTCTCGGCGAAGTGGTAGCCCGTGTCGACGAAGATCACGTCCACGCCCGGCTTCACCTTCGAGACCAGGTGGATCAGGGCGGCATCGGTCATCGACGAGGTCAGGCAGATGCGGTCGCCGAACGTCGCGGCGGCCCATCGTACGACCTCCAGCGCGGGCGCGCCCGCCAGCGCGTCCGCGGCGGAGTCGACGATGTCCTCCAGGTCGAGTGCGGGGCGATCGGTGGTGATGACCGTCATCGGGCGACCCCGATCCCGACGAACCGCAGCCGGAACGCGCGGGCGCAGGCGCGGCAGTGCCAGCCGCCGTCGCTCTCGTACGGCTCGAGATCCTCGTCGCCGCAGTACGGGCAGTAAAAAGGAGCCGCGCGCTCGCTCACTTGAGGTCCTCCTCCGCGGCTCGCTGGACCCATTGGGCGAAGGATTCGCCGTCGGTGCGCTGCGCGTCGTACCGCGTGACCACGCGCTCGATGTAGTCGGGCAGGTCGGCCGCGGTGGTCTTGAGCCCGCGCACCTTCTTGCCGAAGCTGCCCTCCCCGTCCCTGCCACTGAGCGCGCCGCCCAGGTGGATCTGGAAGCCCTCGACCTGGTTGCCGTCGACGTCGGTGACCAGCTGGCCCTTGAGGCCGATGTCGGCGACCTGGATGCGGGCGCAGGAGTTCGGGCAGCCGTTGATGTTGATGGACAACGGCTGGTCGAAGTCGGGCAGCCGCCGCTCCAGCTCGTCGATCAGGTCGATGCCGCGCTGCTTGGTCTCGACGATCGCCAGCTTGCAGTACTCCAGGCCGGTGCAGGCCATGGTCTGCCGCCGGAACGTCGACGGCCGCACCCGCAGGCCGTTCGCCTCCAGCTCGGCGGCCAGCTCCTCTGTACGGTCCTCGGGGACGTCGAGGATGACCATCTTCTGCTCGGTCGTGGTGCGGACCCGCCCGGAGCCGTACTCGTCGGCGAGATCGGCCACGACATGCAGCAGGTCGCCGTCGATCCGCCCGACCTTCGGTGCGAAGCCGACGTAGAAGTTGCCGTCGCGCTGCCGGCGGATGCCGACGTGGTCGCGCCGGTTGTGCTTCGGCGGCTCCGGTTCCGGGCCGTCCGGCAGCGCGTACCCGAGGTACTCCTTCTCGAGCACCTCGCGGAACCGTTCCGGACCCCAGTCGTTCATCAGGAACTTCAGCCGGGCGCGGTGCCGCAGCCGCCGGTAGCCGTAGTCGCGGAAGATGCCGGTGACGCCGGCCCAGACCTCGGACACCTGGTCGGGGCGGACGAAGACGCCGAGCCGCCGGGCGAACATCGGGTTGGTGGACAGCCCGCCACCGGCCCAGACGTCGTACCCGGGAGTGCCCTCCTCGTTGACGACGCCCACGAAGGCCACGTCGTTGATCTCGTGGACCGTGCACTGGGCAGTGCAGCCGGACAGCGCCGTCTTGTACTTGCGCGGCAGGTTGGAGTAGTCCGGGCTGCCGATGTAGCGCTCGCTGATCTCACGGAGCTGCGGCGAGGCGTCGATGACCTCGTCGGCGTCGATCCCGGCGAGCGGGCAGCCGAGGATCACGCGCGGGGTGTCGCCGCAGGCCTCGGTGGTCGACAGGCCGACGGCGTCGAGCGCCTCCCAGATGGCGGGCACCGACTCGATCTCGATCCAGTGCAGCTGGATGTTCTGCCGGTCGGTCAGGTCGGCGGTACCCCTGGCGTACTTCTGCGAGACATCGGCGATCGTCCGTATCTGCGCGAGGTCGAGCCGGCCGCCGTCGATGCGCACCCGCAGCATGAAGTAGCGGTCGTCGAGTTCCTCCGGCTCGAGGATCGCGGTCTTGCCGCCGTCGATGCCGGGGCGCCGCTGGGTGTAGAGCCCGTACCAGCGGAAGCGGCCGCGCAGGTCGGCGGGGTCGATCGAGTCGAAGCCCTGGCGGGCGTAGACGTCGAGGATCCGCTGCCGGACGTTGAGGCCGTCGTCGTTCTTCTTGGACTCTTCGTTTTTGTTGAGCGGTTCGCGATAGCCGAGGGCCCACTGGCCCTCGCCGCGCTTTCGTCGGTGGCCGGTCTGCTTCGCATTGGGTGGCATTGGCGCGCGTCCTCGCTGGTGCGGAATTTGGTGCGGAATCCGGAGCGGGCTCCGTCGGGTTCCGATGGATTCCGAAGGGTTCCGGGCGGGGTTTCCGTGGGGGACGCGTGGTCGTACCGGCGGAAGCCGTGCCGAAGGCACGGGGACGGCGCGCGGCAATGCCGCGTTACCGACCGGGGGCAGACGCCGGCGCACCACGCGGACCCGGGACCGTCAAAACGGGTTGCCTACGGGGCGTGGTGGGGCGTCAAGGACACAGTGCGCTGCGCACGCGGAGGAAATCAACGTGCCGGCGCATGACCAGCATCGGATCCGCGGCAGACATACGTTGACTCTGACACGACGTCTCAACCGTTGTCCAGCCACGTCCGCCATCTGGACGGGTGAGAGGTCTCACGCCGCCGCGCGGGAATACGGCCGTCATCCCTGCCGCACCCAGTTGATCGACGGCTCGTCTGACGTCTCGGGCGGTCGTTCGTGCTGGCAGTCGCACCAAGAGCCACCGCGGCAGTCGTCGTGGTGGCGGTCTCGGCAGGCCTGGCAGATCACGATTCCATTGTCGCCGATCCGGGGGGATGGATCGGTCAACTCTGAATGCCGTTCGGTTACGCTGCTGCGTCATGGCGGTGACGATGGCGGAGCTGGTCGGGGATCTGCGCGCGGAGACCCGCGACCTGGCGGAACTGCTGGCGCCGCTGTCCCCGGTGGAGTGGGACACGCCGACGCCGGCCGAGGGGTGGGCGATCCGCGACCAGGTGAGCCACCTCGCGTGGTTCGACGATGCCGCCGTACGGGCGGTAACCGCGCCGGACGACTTCCGGGCCGAGGTCGAAATCGCGCTGCGGGACGGCGTAGACACCGACGACATAGCCGCACGCCACCGGTCGATGGGCGTCCAGGAGCTGGGGGAGTGGTTCCGGACGGCGCGGGCGCGGCTGCTCGACGTGCTGGCCGGCCTCGACGCCAAGGCCCGGATCCCGTGGTACGGCCCGGACATGAGCGCCGTGTCGTTCGCCACGGCCCGGCTGATGGAGACCTGGGCGCACGGCCAGGACGTCGCGGACGCCCTCGATATCGCCCGGGCGCCGACCGACCGGCTCCGGCACGTCGCCCAGATCGGCGTGCGGGCCCTGCCGTACAGCTTCGTCGTTCGAGGCCGCCCGGTGCCCGCCGAGCCCGTACGCGTCGAGCTGCGGCTGCCGAGTGGTGCGCCGCTGGCGCTGGGTTCCGCCCTTGATCAATCCCGGACCGTCGATGTCGTACGGGGGGACGCGCTGGACTTCTGCCTCGTCGTCACCCAGCGTCGTCACCTCGCCGACGTCGCGCTGGAGGTGCGGGGCCCGGTGGCGACCGAATGGATGGCCATCGCACAGGCGTTCGCCGGTCCGCCCGGCCCCGGCCGCCGCCCTGGCCAGTTCCGGCGCGACCGGTTCCGGCTCGGCCAGTTCCGGAGCAGGGTGGAATCTCACAAAGAGGAATAGCGTTCTCGTCATGGCGCCATACTCGTAGCTGTGTGAGGATGGTCACAGTGCGTGTCGGGATCGCGACGAGGGTAGGAAACCCCGTCAGATCACCCAAGTTCGGGATCCGTTTGATGACACGGGATTCGAACCAGACGCGATCGGAGCGCATCCGTCTTAAGTGTGTATCCGCCCGCTGAAGTGATCATTGAATTGGGTGATGCGGTATGTTCCCGACCGGCGACGCTCTACCGTAGAACCTCGTGACGACCGTCTCGGACGCTCCGCGCATCACTGAGCGCAAGGCCGCCACCCGACCAAGGGTCAGGAAGGTGGCCTGGCAGCTTGTGCGGAGCACGGCGGCCGCGGCCTTCCGCTACCGAGTGACCGGGCTCGCCGCGGAGGCGGCGTTCTTCGCGCTGCTCTCCCTGCCGCCCCTCGTGATCGGCCTTGTCGGCACCCTTGGGCACTTCCGCAGCGCGCTGGGCGCCTCCGCGATCGGCGAGATCCGCTCCTGGGTGATCGACCAGGCCGGCACCGTGTTCACCGCGCCGACGGTCAACTCGGTCGTCGTTCCCCTCGTCGATGACGTGATCAAGGGCGGTCGGGTCGACATCGTCTCGATCAGCTTCCTGATCTCGTTGTGGGCCGGGTCCCGCGCGCTGAACGTCTATGTCGACACGATCACCATCGCGTACGGCCTGTCCGGGATCCGGGGCATCGTCCGCACCCGGATGCGCGCGTTCTTCCTCTACGTGATCGGCCTGCTCATCATGCTGGTCGTGATCCCGCTGCTGGTAGTCGGGCCCACCCTGGTGAAACGCGCCGTGCCCGCGGCCGACGGCTTCGTGCAGCTGCTCTACTGGCCGGTCGTCGTCAGCCTGTCGATCCTGTTCCTGGCCCTGCTCTACCACATGAGCGTGCCCGTACGTACGTCCTGGTGGCGTGAGGTGCCGGGCGCGGTCATCGCCCTGGTCATCTGGATCATCGGCAGCTTCGTGCTGCGGTTCTACCTGGCCGGCTCGCTGTCCGGCGTCTCGGTGTACGGCTCGCTCGCCGCGTCGATCGCGCTGCTCGCCTGGCTGTACATCGCGGCGCTGGCGGTGTTGATCGGCGCCGCGCTGAACGCCGAGATCGACAAGCTGTGGCCCAGCGCCGACACGGCACGGGCCCGCGCCGTACGCGAATCCAGCGCCGGCTGAGACCGTCCGGACAAACTCCGCTAAGTCGGCCCTGACCTGGGTACGGGAAGTTACGTGCGCCTGCCCTTCGCCGATCGGGCCGAGGCCGGGCGGCTGCTCGCCGACCGGCTGGCATCGTATGACCTGCGAGAACCCGTCGTGCTGGCGCTGCCCCGCGGCGGAGTGCCCGTCGGCTACGAGGTCGCGCGCCGGCTGTCCACGCCGGACGCGCCGGCGGCGTTCGACGTGCTGGTCACCCGCAAGATCGGCTACCCGTACCAGCCCGAGCTGGGCGTTGGGGCCATCGCGGAGGGCGGCGAGCCGGTGCTCGACAAGGCCCTGCTGGGACGCCTCAACCTCACCGAGGAGGACCTGGGTGTCACCGTCGAGCGGGAGCGGGCCGAGATAGGCCGCCGGATCGCCGTGTACCGGGGCCGCCGCCCGCTGCCGGCGGCGGCCGGCCGTTCGGTGATCGTCGTCGACGACGGGCTGGCCACGGGCGGTACGGCACGGGCCGCGCTGCGCGCCCTCCGGTCGAAGGGGCCGGAGCGGCTGATCCTCGCCGTACCGGTCGGCGCCGCGGAGACCGTGGCGGCGATGCGGGCCGAGGCGGACGACGTGGAAGTGCTGGCCGAACCGCACCGGTTCCGCGCGGTCGGCCAATGGTATGTGCACTTCGACCAATTGACCGACAACGATGTCCTGCGATTGCTGGAACGCGCCGGAGTTGACTAATTGCGTCGCCTGAACATGGATACAGACACAAAAACGGTCCCGCGGAGCGCGGGACCGTATGTGTGGAATATCGAAAGGTGCCAGGGGCCGCTCTAGGCGGCGTTCGCGCGGCGCATACGACGGCGCCGCTCCGAAGCGCGCTCGTCCTCGTTGAGGCCGCCCCACGTGCCGTACTTCTCTGGCCGGGACACCGCATAGTCGAGGCAATCCGTGCGAACGGGGCAGCTCATGCAGATTTGCTTGGCCTTGCGCTCGCGGATTTCACGCTCGGGCTGACGCTCGCCGTCGGGGCCGAAAAAGAGAACGAGGTCTTCTCCCCGGCACGCGGCAGCGTCCTGCCAACCCCAACTGGGCCGCGGGAGGTTAGCCTGCCGACGGACCTGAGCCATAGAACACCCACCTCAGTAGTTTCTGAGTAATTTCGGACATGCACGTTGGAACTGCATGGCAGTCATCCAAAGCTCCAACGCCTGAAGTTTCCGCTCTGTTCCCCGGTGTACGTTTTGCACGACAAGCCGGAGACCGCGTGGCGGAGTGTCCCCAGATCTGGGGCCCTGGAGAGGTTACACGAGGGCCGCCTCGTTGAGAAGGGTAGGCGGCCCACAAAGGTATGTCCGGCGATTCTCGTCACATCCAGGACCGCACGGACCCACGTCGGCGGCACGCGAGACGTTTATGTGGTAACGGTCGGCGCCGACGCGGACGACCACGTCGTACGCCGGATCGGCCCCTGTGACGGAATCCACAGCGACCGCGTCGACGTCGAGGACGCCGGTGTGCTCCCGTATATGGTGCTCGGCGGCCTGCGCGGGTTCGGGGAGCCCCGCCCGGCCGCGGAACCGCTCGAGCGAGACCTTCCCCCGCTGGTAGGCGGCGACGGCCGACAACGCCGCCTCCTCGCCGAGATCGCCGTAGTAGAGGCCATGCGGCAGGCACACCAGGTTGGCGGCGAAGCGGTCGCCGCCGACGTGGCTCGTCTCCCAGACCGATGGGCCGAACCGGGTGCGGAGGGCACGGGCGAGCGGCGCCCCGGCCCGGGCACAGCACGCGTTGTGGCGGCCGTGCGCGCACACCAGCAGCACCGGTTCGGTCACGCGCGCCCCGAAGCCGGGCGCCCGGCCCGCGGCCACCGCCGCCAGGTCGAGCCCGGCCAGCTCGGCCGGATCGGCGAGCTTCCTGCCCTCCAGCCAGGCGGTGCCCACTCCGGAGCCCGCACGGTCCATCTCAGCGCTCGCATGCGCTGGTCGCCGAAGTCCCGCGGCGGTTTCCCGGGTCTCGAGCGGGCCGGTCCCCGACCAGCCGACGTACACCTGGACCGGCCGCACCGGGTGCCGCCGGCCCACCGGGCGGATGAGCTGCGGGCGTACGCCGAGCCGCCGGGCCGCGGCGATGGCGGTCGCGACCGGCGCGGGCAGGGGCGAGTCGTCGATGTCCTCGGCCCACGGCCCGGGATGCTCGATGAGCAGCCAGGCGCGCGCCTTCGCGGTCGCACTCGCCAGGCACGGCAGCTCTCCGGTGTGGCTACCCGGACAGTGCGCACAGTGCCTCGGCTCGCCGTGGCGTGGATGCGACACAAACCCTCCCCGTCCCCCTGCAATTAGGTGAGGTTAACCTAAGTTGATGTTGTTGCGCCAGAGTCCCAGGTGAGCGGCCCGGCCGAGCACCCTGACGCGAACTCATTCCCCGTGACCACAAGGCCATGCCGATGTAGCGACAAGATCACCCGGTGCCCGTGTCCACGGCCGGGTCGGCGCCGGCGGGTGCGGTCAGGGCGGCGCGGGCGGCGTCCAGCGCCTGCTCGCGGTCGGCCCGGACCAGGCCGATGCGGGTACGCCGGTCGAGCAGGTCGGAGACGTCGAGTGCGCCCTCGTGCCGGACACCCCACACCAGCTCGGCCCCGATGACGGGCAGGTCGGCGGCGACCGGCTGCAGCAGCGCCGGGTCCGCGGCGCCCAGCGCCAGCACGGCCGGCGCCTCCGTGCCGTACCGCTGGGCGAGCCGCTGCGGCACATCGAGCGCGGAGAGCGCGGCGGGCGACGCGGCTCCGACCAGCGGCAGCCGCCGCGTGCGGCACGGCCCGGCGCTCAGCCCGCGGCCGGCGACGGCGGCGTCGACCGCGTCCTGCGCCATCCGGCGGTACGTCGTCAGCTTGCCGCCGACGATCGTCACCACGCCGGTCCGGGAGGTGAGCACCGCGTGCCGCCGCGAGATGTCGGCCGTCCGGCCGTGGCCGTCGTCGAGGAGCGGGCGCAGCCCGGCGTACGCCCCGATCACGTCGGTGCGGTGCAGCGGCACGTCGAGGGCCGAGTCGAGCACGTCGAGCAGGAAGCCGATCTCGGCCTCGGACGGCTCCGGTACGTCGGGGATCGGCCCGTCGACCGGCTCGTCGGTGAGGCCGACGTAGACCCGGCCGTCGCCCTGCGGCAGCACGAGCGCGTACCGGCCGCCCTCACCGGGCACCGGCAGGTGCAGCCCGCTGGTCAGCCCGCCGAGGCTCGCGGCGCGCAATACCAGGTGGGTGCCCCGTGACGGGCGCAGCCGTACCCCGTCGACGAGGCCGTCCGCCCACACCCCGGCCGCGTTGATCACCGCGCGGGCGCGGATCGTGTGCAGGGCGCCGGTCAGCTCGTCGCGGACCTCGGCGCCGTCGCCCGACAGGGCGATGGCACGGCAGCGGGTCAGCACGCGGGCCCCGTGCGCCGCCGCCGTGCGCGCCAGCGCGACCACCAGCCGGGCGTCGTCCGCGACCTGCCCGTCCCACGACAGCAGCCCGCCGCGCAGGCCGTACGGCCGCAGCGCCGGGGCGAGGCGCAGCGTCTCGACGGTGGACAGCCGGCGCGGTCCGGGAAGCACTGTGCGAGGAGTGCGGGCCGACAGCCGCAGCGCGTCGCCCGCGCGCAGCCCGGCCAGCGCCACCCGCGCCTGCGACCGCGAGACCAGCGGAGTCAGCGGCAACACGAACGGCAGGGCCCGCACCAGGTGCGGGGCCGTGCGCCCCATCAGCACGCCTCGTTCGACCGCGCTCTCGTAGGCGATGCCGACCTGCCCGGACGCGAGGTAGCGCAGCCCGCCGTGGATGAGCTTCGAACTCCATCGCGACGTGCCGAACGCCAGATCGTGTGCGTCGATCGCCGCCACCGAGAGACCGCGGGCGGCGGCGTCGAGCGCGACCCCGGCCCCGGTCGCGCCCAGGCCGGCGACCAGCACGTCGACCACCTCCCCGTTGGCGAGTTCGGCCAGCTCACGGGTCCGGCGCGCGGCGTTCAACGATGCGGTCATGGCAGCAGGTACCTCTCCAGGATCCGGCGCAGCTCGTCGTCGAGGGCCGCGACCGACAGGGCGGGGTCGCCCTCGTCGGTCATCGTGTGCGCCGACATGACGAAGGACTGAACGATCAGCAACACGCCCCGCGTCTGCCGGGTGACGTCGTCCGTGCGGATCGAGCCGTCGTCGTGCCCGGCCCGCAGGTCGTGCTCGATCATCTGGAGCATCGCGTCCTGGCTGGCGCCGCGCCGTTCGAGCAGGTACGGCAGCAGCAGCTCCGGGTCCACCTCGATGATCTTGCGGAAGAGCGGATGCGCCCGGAACGCGCGCACCCCGTTCACCAGGTTGTCGACGACGGCGGGGCCGACCGGACGGCCCGGCTGGAGGCGGACGACGGCGCGTACCAGACCGACGAACTCGCGGGTCATGAGGTCGGCGACGAGGGTCCGTACGTCCGGCCAGCGGCGGTAGATGGTCATCCGCGACACTCCGGCCCGCCGCGCGATGTCGGTCAGCGTCGTCCGGCGGACGCCCACGCCGAGCACGCAGTCGCGGGCGGCATCGAGCACGACGTCGTCACTCGTCCGGTCCTGCGGGCGGTTCCGCTTGTGACGAATCGACGTCATATGTCACAGTGTAAGACGTGACTGCCCGGCCACAAGGTCCACCCCGCGACATGCTGTGGAACGGCTGGGGCGATCCGGCCCGGGCCGCCCCGCTGCCCGACACCGTGCGCGGGCTGCTGCACGACCTGCTGGGCGTCACGTCCACCGACACCCCGCCGACGCCGCTGGCCGAGATCGCCGTGCCCGCCTCCCGGCTGGCCGCCGCGGACCTTCGGGCGCTCGCGGCGGCGGTGGGCGACGAGCACGTTCGGAGCGACGACGAGAGCCGCATCCGGCACACGCGGGGGAAGTCCACGCCCGACCTGCTGCGCATGCGGCACGGCGACGTGTCGGCCGCGCCGGACGCCGTGGTGGCGCCGGGGTCGCACGACGACGTGCTGGTCGTGCTACGGGCCTGCACCGAGCGGCGGATCGCCGTCGTGCCGTTCGGCGGCGGCACTTCGGTCGTGGGCGGCCTGTCGTCGGCGGCCGACCGGCTGATCGCGCTCGACCTGCGCCGCCTCGACCGCCTCGTCGCGGTCGACTCGGTGTCCCGTACCGCGACGCTGGAGCCCGGGCTGCGCGCCCCCGCCGCGGAGGCACTGCTGCGCGAGCACGGTTTCACGCTCGGCCACTTCCCGCAGTCGTACGAATGGGCCACGATCGGGGGTTTCGCGGCGGCCCGGTCCAGCGGCCAGGCCTCGGCCGGCTACGGGCGCTTCGACGACATGGTCGCCGGGGTCACGGTCGCCACGCCGCGCGGCACCCTCGACCTCGGCCGAGCCCCCCGGTCCGCCGCCGGGCCCGACCTGCGACAGCTCGTGCTCGGTTCCGAGGGCGCGTTCGGGGTCATCACGTCCGTGACGGTGCGGGTGCGGCCGACCCCGGACACCACGGCGTACGAGGGCTGGCGGTTCCCATCCTTCGCCGCGGGCATCGCCGCGGTGCGCGCGCTCGCCCAGGACGGCCCGCTGCCGACGGTGCTGCGGCTGTCCGACGAGACGGAGACGATGGCCGGGCTGGCCAAACCCGACCAGATCGGGTCGAGCCAGGACGCCGGTTGCCTGGTCATCGCCGGGCACGAGGGGACCGCCGCCGACGTGGCCGGCCGTACCGCCAAGGTACGCGCCGTCCTCGAACGCGCCGGGGGAGAGCTCCTCGGCCCCGGCCCGGGCGAGGAGTGGGCGCGCGGCCGGTTCGGCGCGCCGTACCTGCGCGACGCGCTGCTCGACGCGGGCGCCTTCGCCGAGACGCTGGAGACCGCGACGTTCTGGTCGGGCCTGCCGGCACTGTATGAGGCGGTACGTGGGGCACTGACCGAGGCGCTCACCGCCGTGGGCACTCCGCCGCTGGTCATGTGCCACGTGTCGCACGTCTACCCGGCCGGGGCCGCGCTGTATTTCACCGTAGTGGCGGCCGAACCGGGCCCGGACGGCTGGGCCAAGGCGAAGCACGCCGCGAACGACGCCATCCTCGCCGCGGGCGGCACGATCAGCCATCACCACGGCGTGGGCACCGACCACATGCAGTGGTACGCGAGGGAGATCGGTCCGCTCGGGGTGGAGGTGCTGCGGGCCGTCAAGGACCGCCTCGACCCGGCCGGGATCCTCAATCCCGGCGTGCTCGTCCCCGCGAAGGGAGATCTCGGATGACGCGCACCTTCACGGCCATCGTCAACCCGACGGCAGGCGACTCCGGGTCGGCCGGCGCGGCCGCGCTGCTGCCCGTCGCGCGGCTGCTGCGCGAGGCGGGCGCCGAGGTCGCCGTCGAGTACAGCCGTGGTCTCGACCACGCGGGCACACTCGCCCGGGAGGCCGCCGGCCGCGGCGACGTGGTGCTCGGCGTGGGCGGCGACGGCATGGCCGGGTGCGTGGGCGGCGCCGTCGCCGGCACCGGCGCGCTGTTCGGCATCGTGCCCGCCGGGCGCGGCAACGACTTCGCCCGCCAGCTCGGCCTCCCTGTCGGCGCCGGCGAGCTGGCCGCGTTGCTGCTGGAGGGGGAGCCGCGCCAGGTCGACGCGATCGAGGTGACGGGTCCGTCGGGCAAGACCACCGTGCTCGGCAGCGTCTACGCGGGCGTCGACGCGGTCGCGAACCGCAACGCCAACAAGTCGCGGCTGCTGCGCGGCTCGGCGGCGTACTACGTTGGCGCGCTGCGCGCCGTGATCGCCTGGCGGCCCGCGTCGTACCGCATCACCGTCGACGGCGAGGTGCACGAGCGCCGCGGCTACACCGTCGTGACGGCCAACTCCGGCTACTACGGCTTCGGCCTGCACGTCGCGCCGGACGCTCGGGTCGACGACGGGGTGCTCGACGTCGTGATCATCAAGCATGCGCCGAAACCGCTGTTCTTCGCGGTGATGCGGGAGTTGGAGTCCGGCTCGCATGTACGGCGCCCGCAGGTGGAGATGCTCCGCGGCCGCGAGGTGCGCGTCGAGGCCGAACGGGAGCTGCCGTACGGGGCGGACGGCGAGCTGGTCGGCACGCTGCCGGTGACGGCGCGGGTGCTTCCGGGGGCGTTGCGAGTCCTCGCCTGACGTGAGGGCAAGTGTGCCCGGCAATGGGGGACTGCTGGGCTCGCGACGCCCAGCGTCCCCTATTGCCGGGCACACAAAGGCCGGGAGGTTCAAAAGGTGCGTTTGCGGCGACCGGATGTCAGGTAGGCCGAATCGAGAGGGCCCGCCTCGGTGCCCCTTCCGCTGCGTCGAGGCGGGACCTCCATACGCCCGAATCAGCCGCCGTCCGGAGACGCCCAGCGGGAGTCGCGCCCGAAGGCGGCCAGCAGCCGGGTCTGTGCGTCGGCGCCGGCGGGTAGGTCGGGGCGGTCCCCCGTGGCGCCGGCCTTGCGGTAGAGGTCCTCGATCGGCTCGAACCATTCCGCGCAGGCGTCGACCAGCTCCGGGTCCAGCCGCGTGTCGCCATCCGTGGCGACGGCGAGGTCCCAGCCGTGGACGAGGTGATCGGCGAACAGCTGCCACGCGTACTCGCCGGCCGGCGTGTCGCCGAAGGACAGGTGGACGGTTCGGTCCAGGACCCCCGGCTCGGCGAAGGCCGTGACGGCCGCGTCCATCGCCTCGCGCGCCGCGTGGTGCGGCCGCTCGCCGAGCAGGTCCCCGTCGAAGACGTCGCCGACCTGTGCGATCGTCTGGCCCTCCAGCAACGGGATGGTCCAGAGGTCCTCTCCGACCACGTGGTTGACCAGGGCGCGGACGTCCCAATCCGTACATGGCGTCGGCCGGTTCCAGGCCTCGGTACCGACCGAGCCGACCCGATTCTCGAAGTCACGCACCGCGCGCCGGTGCAGCTCGATGATGTCGCGTTTCATCGCGGACCCCCCACGATCGTCCAGGTCGTCGCCTGGATATGCCTACCAGGGTCATCGTGGTCCCGGCGCACCGGTTCCGTCGATAGGCGCGGCCGCCCCCGGCCGGTACCGTTAGGCGATGCGCACTGTGCTCAACATTATTTGGCTCGTGCTGGCCGGGCTCTGGATGGCCATCGCGTACGTCATCGCGGGCATCATCTGCTGCGTACTCATCATCACGATCCCGTTCGGCATCGCGTCGTTCCGCATCGCCAACTACGCGCTGTGGCCGTTCGGCAGGACGCTGATCCGGCGCTCGGATGCCGGCGTCGCCTCCGCCATCGGCAATGTCATCTGGGTGATCTTCGCCGGGTGGTGGCTGGCGCTCGGGCACATCGTCACCGGCATCGCGCTGTGCATCACGATCATCGGCATTCCGCTCGGCATCGCGAACTTCAAGCTGATCCCGGTCTCGCTGCTGCCGCTCGGCCGCGAGATCGTACCGGCGGATGATCCACGTGGCTTCTAGACACCTTGACGTCGACAAAGAACCGCCCCGCCACGGCACGTGGCGGGGCGGTCTCGTCTGCCCGGAGGTCAGCCGGACTTGATGAGCGGCGCGCCGACCGCGAGCGATGTGCGGCCGGGCATACCGTTGATGACGCCGGCGGCCGAGGCATACCACGCGCACAGCGCCGTGATGACGCCGACGACCCCGCCGATCTTGATCGTGTTTTCGCTGCCGGAGAAGTTGCCGATGAACAGGATGATCTCGGTCAGTTCCAGGGTGAGGAACACCGCGAACACTGCCTTGTTGATCTGGGCGCTCCACAGCAGCATGTAGGTGTTGAAGATGGCGAAGGCCAGGAGGATCCAGCCAAGGTCGTTTTGGATCAGGGCCTCCGGTTGGACGTGCTGTGCCGCCGCTTCGGCCGCCGCCTTGGGCGCGACGAACTGTACGTAGAGGAACAGCCCGATCCAGAAGGCGCCATAGGTCGAGAACGCGGTGGCGCCGAAGACGTTGCGGTTGCGGAATTCCCACATTCCGGCGAGCAGCTGTGCCAGCCCGCCATAAGCGAAGGCGTAGCCGAGCCAGGCATCCGTGCCGTCCGTCCAGCCCGCGTTGTGGGCTGACAGCAGGAACGTGGTAAGCGCGAATGCGGCGAGCCCGAGCGGGGCCGGATCGGCGACGCCTGCCGTCGCTGCTCGAGTGGATTGTTCATCGACCTGGGTCATAATCACTCCTCGTGCTCCTCGGGGTGGTCCCATCGCCGTGCCTCGTCAGGCCACGCAAGGGCCGGGCGGGGAAGAACGAAAGAACGCGAGAACAGACACGCGGAAAGGCCGCTGGACTGGCGGGGATAAATGCACATGGCCCCATGTGTACGACCTCACCGATTGAGCCGGCGCATCCATTGCGTGGCGCGGGCACGCAGCGGATGCGTTGCCGGTCGTACGAAACTTCCGTATACCGACTGTGCGATCATAGCTCCGCTAAGTACCCCAGTGGAATCTTCCAACGATCACACGAAAGTTTCGTTGTGGTCACTTCGCCGCTCCGTAACACTCGTCAACCGCGATCTCGAGCGGAAAGACGACGGGGGTGTCGCCGAAGACCAGCCGCCCGGCCTCCGCGGCCGCCGCCCTCAGTGCCGCCGCGACGGCGTCGGCTCGTTCCTTCGGCGAGTGGACGATCACCTCGTCGTGCTGAAAGAACACAAGATGCGGACGCCCCTCGGGGCCGGACATCCCGGCGAGGCGACGGCGTGTCACGGCGAGCAGGGCCAGCGCCCAGTCGGCCGCGCTGGCCTGTACGACGAAGTTGCGCGTGAACCGGCCGCGGCCGCGCACCGCACCGGCACCGCCCGGCTCGGACACGTGCCGGCGCCAGGCGGCCGACGGTGGCGGGCAGGTGCGGCCGAGCCGGGAGCGCACGACGTGCCCGGCCTCGCCCGCCCGGGCGGCCGCCTCGACGTGGCCGTACGCCGCGGGGAACCGGCGGCGCAGCACGCCGAGCAGGTTGACGGCGTCGTCGGTCGCGCCGCCGTACATCGCCGACAGCAGCGCGATCTTGGCCTTGTCTCGCGCCCCGCCGAAGGCGTCCGCGAGGGCCGTGTAGAGATCGCCGTGCGCGGCCGCGGCGGCGAACGCCTGGTCGCCGGCGAGCGCGGCGAGCACGCGCGGCTCCAGTTGCGCGGCGTCGGCGACCACCAGCACCCACCCCGGGTCGGCGACCACGGCCCGGCGCAGCACCTTGGGGATCTGCAGCGCGCCGCCGCCGCGGGTCGCCCAGCGGCCGGACACCACGCCGCCGACGACGTACTCGGGACGGAACCGGCCGTCGCGCACCCACGAGTCGAGCCACGACCACCCGTGGGCGGCGTGCAGCCGCGCCAGCTCCTTGTACTCCAGCAGCGGGGCGACCGCCGGATGATCGACCCCGCGCAGCACCGACGAGCGGGCCGACGACACCGTGACCCCGTCGGCGCCGAACGCGCGCACGATCTGGGCGGGCGAATCGGGATTGACGCGTGACCGGCCGCCGAACGCCGCGGCGATCTCATCGGCCAGCGCCTGCAGCCGTCGCGGGCGCAGACCGGGTGCGGGCCGCGGCCCGAGCAACTCGGTGAGCAGCCGATCGTGCACGTCGGGCCGCCAGGGCAGGCCGTCGTGGGTCATCTCGGCGGCGCAGAGCCCGCCCGCCGACTCGGCCGCCGCCAGCAGCGACAGCCGCTCCGGATGCTCGCTCGCGGCGATGCGCCGGAGCTGATCGCGGTGGACGGCGACGACGGCGTCGAGGTCGTCGTGGTCGCCCTCGGCGTCGTCGAACAGCGACGGCTGGCTTTGCCCGGCGGCGTACGGCACGTCATCGGGCACCTCGATGCCGCGCAGCCGCGCGTATGCGGCCGCGACCGAGCGGGGTTCGCCGTACCGGCCCGCGTGCCCGAGCAGCAGCGACTCCACCAGCTCGAGGTCATGGCACTGCGCCACCCGTACGCCGGCTTGCAGCAGCCGCGGATAGAGCCGATGCGCGGCGGCCCACACCCAGCGCGGGGCCGCCGCGCGCTCGCGCTCGGCGATCGCGGACACCACGTCGGCGACGTGCTCGGGCGGCCCGTCCGGAGCGCCGTCGGCACTCAGCGGCTGTAGCGTCCCGCCGCCGTGCGCCGTCTCTCCGACCGCGATCCGCATGGCTCCTCACGAGCGCCGACAACCTGTCCCACCAGGATTGTCCGCCCGGCCAGTGACAGAAACGCGCGACGGATCGCGGGTCAGACGTAGAGCGGTACCTGCGTCCCCAGCGGGACCTGGCCGTACCGGTCGACGACCTTGTTGAGCTCGATCTGGTAGTACAGCGGCCCGAAACCGAAGATGAGCAGCACGACGCCGAGGCCGACGTTGCACGACGGCTGCAGGCCCGCCGCGCGCTGGGCGTTGTTGATGTGGCCGGCGAGGTGGACCCAGACCACGATGTTCCAGATCCCCAGGGTGAGCCAGCCGAGGAAGATCGACAAGATCGCACTGGTGGTGTTGATCTGGCGGCGCGGGTCGAACCTGACCAGCTCGAAGTGAATCTTGATGAACCAGACGATCCCGTAGATGCCCAAGGTGATGATCGGCAGCCCGAGCCACACGGCGAACGGGTTGCGCCGCTTCATCTGCAGGCCGGTCGCCACGGGCGGGTACTGACCCTGCGGGGCGTACTGGGGCGGGCCAGGCGGGTACTGATCCTGCGGGCCTGGATACCGGCCCTGTGGGGCGGGGTACTGGTTCTGCGGGCCAGGAGGGTACTGATCTTGCGGGCCGGGCTGGTATCCCCCCGGCGGTTGCGGCGGCCCCTGGGGCGGGTTGCTCATGATGTCTCCCGGAGGGTAGGCGGCGGGGTGCGGAACGTTATGGGTTATCCCTACCAGTCCGGTCTGCTGTTCAGCTATGCGGAGCGCGTCATATGTCTGGCCGGTTGAGGCTAATGATCACCTCGTCCTCGACGGGCGGGTCGAGCTCGTGCTCCAGCCATCCGGTCGCCGCGAAACACCGGATCCGCAGCGAGTCGGCGGAGACATCGAGCCGCAGGAAGCTCTTGAAGAAGGGCGGCCGGTCGGAGTCGGATGAGCTGGAGAACAGCCGGTGGTAGGCCTTCCGCACCGGCAGCCGGAGCCAGCGCGTGGCCGTGCTGCCGCTGCCCGGCACGCCGAGCAGCGCGGCCACCATCCTGGCCCGCAGCGACGGGCGGACGTTCTGCGCCTCCGTACGGGTCGGCGTCAGGTCGAGGCGCTGCGCGATGGCGGCCGCCGCCTGTTCGTACGACAAGTCGAAGAACCACCTCATGCGCAGCCGGCGGCCGTACAGCCGGCTGTAGAACGCCAGCGAGTCGCCGCGCAGCGGGTAGCAGATGAAGTTCTCCTCGCCGGCCACGGTCGCCTTGGGGATCACGTGCGTGGCGTGCATGAACGCGCCGCCGCCGCCGGACACGATGTACTCGATCGTGCGGCCCTCGCCGACCTCGACCGGATAGCGCTGGTAGTTGTGGATGTCTCCGCCGATCACCGCGACGTAGTGGTGCGCCGGGTCGGTCACGATTTGGTCGACTGTGAGGTGCGGGAGCCGTCCGCCGCGGATCGCGCCCGGATGCCGTTCGTTGTCGACGACCAGCGGCTTTCCGGTGATCAGTAGCTTGGGCCGGGGACCGGCGGAGACCCGGCGCAGCCACTCGCCCTGTTCGGCCTCGATTTCGCCCCCGATGCCGGTGTCGATGCCGACGATGCGCAGCGCCGGGGTGTCGATCGCCCAGTACGAGGCCGGCAGCGTCGCCTGCTGACCGGGCTTGGACCGCCGCTCTCGCCCGGCGGCCAGCTTGGGCTCGTCGGCCTTCTCGGGCCGCCGCCACAGCAGCCGGACAAGTGGTCGCCACGGCTTGCGCCACTCCGGGACCGGCTGCCCGGTCGTATCGCAGAAGACGCGCATGAAGCCGCCGAGCCCGTCGTACCAGTCGTGGTTGCCGGGCACGGCGTAGATCGGCCCGGGATAATCCTGGTACGGCCGGAAGAACTTGAGCGGGTAGTCGTTGACGCTCCCGACCGGGTAGATGACGTCGCTCGCGATGATCATAAAGGCGGTGTCGGCGCCCTTGTTGAGCAGGCCCGGTACGACGGCGTACTGCGACCGGTCGCCCTCGCCCGTGTCGCCGAGCACGAGGAACGACTCCAAGGCGGGCCGCGAGATCGTCAGGGCCGGATCGACGCCGGACGCCAGCCGCTCGGCGACCCAGCGCCGCCGTACGTCGTCCGTGGGGTCGCCGAACCAGCGTGCGAGCACGTCATTGCGCGACCGCCACAGCACGAGCGGGTTCAGCCAGGAGAACCCGTGTATCCGCTTGTCGGGCAGCAGCTTTTCGTATGCGCCGAGCCGATGCTCGTGGTCCCAGCCCGCGCCGGTCGCGGACCGGTGTGAGCTGTGCTCGCTCGCTGAACCCATACAAATCCTCTTCCGGCCCTTCGCACCGGCCGTGACCGGCCGGCCTCACTGGGTGGGGGATGGTGGGCGCTGCGAAGCGGCCGGGCCGAGGCCGGTCCGAAGACCGGCCCGCGGGCCCGGCCGCCTCGACAGACGGATCAGCTAGGACGGATCAGCTGGAGGAGCCGAGGAACGAGTTCACGTCGATCGGCTGCTTCAGGTATCCGTACTGCATCATGAGGTCGGAGACCCGCTTCAGGTCGGCCGCATTGACCGTGGTCGGGTAGGTGCCGTACTTCATGCTGGCCGCGGCGGCCGGTGGGATCTTCGTGTACTCGGGGATGACCTGCGCCGCGATCGACTTGTCGACGAGCAGTGCCTGCGCCTTGCTGATGGCGCGGTTGAAGGCCGCGATCGTCTTGGGATTCTTCTTGGCGAACTCCTCTGTCGAGACGTAGCCGGCGAGGGGGAACTTCGCCGTCGGGCCCTCGCTGAGGTCGGTGAGCACGCGGGCGCCGATCTCCTTCTGCATCTGGCTGGAGGTGGGCTCCACCGCCTGCACCGCGTCGACGCTGTGGCTCTTCAGCGCGGCCTCCATCTGCGGGAAGTTGATCGGGACGAAGTCCTTCTCGTCGTCGAGCTTCACGCCTTGCGGCTGGAGGGTCGCCTGGATGAGGAGCGAGCCCAGGTTGTGCTTGACGTTGATGCCGATCTTCTTGCCGACCAGGTCTTGGACGGTCTTGATGGGGGAGTCCTTCGGCACCAGGATCGTGTGCGTGCCGGGGCCCGAGTCGAAGGCGGGCGCCACGGCGTGCAGCTTCACCGCGCCGGACGACTGGGCGATGAAGAAGGGCACCCAGGCGCCGGCGGAGATATCCAGGTTGCCGCTCCTGAGCTTGGGCACCGCCTCCGCGCCGCCCTGCAGCATCGTGCTCTTGACCGTCAGGCCCTCGGCCTTGAAGAAGCCGCGGTCCTGTGCCAGCTGGAACTGGGCCAGGTCGCCGACCGGCAGCATGCCCACGGTCAGCGTGGTCTTCTCTGGGCCGTTGCCCGACGATGATGACTTGTTATCGTCACCGCCGCAGCCGGCGGCGGTGAGGGCGAGAGCGGCGATTGTGGCGGTAATCGCCAACCGCGCTCGACGGCCACTTGGGAATCTCATGAAACGCTCCTTCGCGACATGGCCGGGGGGACCGAAATAGCGTGTGAGTATGGGAGCGGGGAATTGGAGAATAACGTACTTCGCACCTCAAAGTGGCGGGTGGAAGAGCGCTAACGACCGGGCCTCAATGTGCTAACGGCCGCGACTTTTCAGTGGCGTATGAGGGGCTGGGTCCTTTCTGTGCGGTCAGTGACTGCGGGCGGTGAGCATGGTGGTGTCGTTGTGCAAGGCGTGCCTGTCGAGCAGCTCGAAGCCGGTGTCGGCCAACAGGACGCCGAGCTCCGCCCCCGTGCGTTCGCGCCCGTTGAACAGGGCCATCATGTTGATGTCGAGCGCCACTGCCTGCGCGCCGGGGTCCTCGTCGGGCAGGAGATGTTCGAAGATCAGCAGCCGCCCGCCGGTCGCCATCGCGGTGCGGCAGTTCGACAGCAGCGTGCGGCAATCCTCGTCGGGCCAGTTGTGCAGGACCCGTGACAGGATGTAAACATCGCCGCCGGCGGGCACCGACTCGAGAAAATTCCCACCGGCCAGTTCGCAGCGGTCGAGCACGCCGCGCTCACGCAGCCGGTCGCGGGCCGCTTCGACGACGTGATGGGCGTCGAACAACACTCCGCGGGCGTGCGGCGCGGCGGCGAGGATCGCACTGAGCAGGGCGCCGTTTCCGCCCGCGACATCGACGACTTTCCGCGTACCGGAAAAGTCGTAGACATCCGGCACTTTCGCGAAGAGCGCCTCGTTGCGTGCCATCTGCCGGTCGAAGAAACGCGCCTTTTCGGGGTGCTGCGCGAGATAGCCGTACGGCGACATGCCGAACACATGGTGGAACGCCGCCTCACCCGTACGGATGGTGTGCAGCAGGCCGGCGAACGCCTCATAGTTCCAGGTGCCGTAGGCGATCGCCCGCTCGCGCTCCGATCCGGGGGCGTCGGTCCGCAGCAGTTCGCCGACCGGCGTGAGCCGGAAGCCGTCGTCGTCCCCAGTGAGTACGCCCAGGCTGACGAGGTAGCGCAGCAGCCGGTGCAGCGCATCGGGGTGCGCACCGGTCGCCGCCGCCAGCCGGTCGCTGGTCGCCGGCCCGTCCCGGAGTTCGTCGGCGATGCCCAGCGTTGCCGCCACGTGCAGGGCCTGCGTGACCCATGAGCCCTGCACCAGCCGCAACAAGGTCGACGAGGGACTCTCCTCGGACATGCATGCTCCTCAGTTGACCTGGGGACGGCGTGACGGCACAGGGACGTGATCGCGGGGTGCGGCTCGCTTGGTTTATACGGACGGCGACTCGCCCGCGTTCGCCGGGTGCACCCGGCCGCTCGAGTCGCCGCGGATCAGCCGGCCCACCTCGGCGCGCAGGTGGACAAAGCCCGGCAGCTCGCGCGTCGCGACCTGGTCGCGCTCCGCGGGCAGGTCGACAGGCAGGTCCGCGCAGACGTGCCCGGGCGACTTTGTGAGCACGACGACCCGGTCACCGACGTAGACGCTCTCGTCGATGTCGTGGGTCACGAGCAGGATGGTCATGCCGTCGTTGCCCCGCACGTGCAGGAGGAGGTCCTCCAGGTCCTCGCGGGTCTGGGCGTCCACCGAGCCGAAGGGCTCGTCCATGAGCAGCAGGGTGGGCCGGTAGGCGAGGGCCCGCGCGATGGCAACGCGCTGCTGCATGCCACCGGACAACTGCCAGGGGTACTTCTGGGCGGCGTCGGCGAGCCCGACCGATTGGAGCGCCTCGAGCGCCGCGGTCCGGCGCTCCTGCCGGTTCTTGCCGTGCCGCCGCAGCGGCAGCCCGACGTTGTCGCGGACCGTGAGCCAGGGGAACAGCGACCTGCTGTAGTCCTGGAAGACGACCGCGAGGTTGCCCGGCACCTGCTCGAGGCGCGTGCCGTCCAGCACCACATCGCCGCCGGTCGGGCGCTGGAGCCCCGCGATGCACCGCATCAAGGTGGACTTGCCGCACCCCGACGGGCCGACGATGCTGACGAGCTCGCCCCCTTCGACACGGAGATTGACGTCGTCGAGCGCCTTGTACCCATCTCCGTATACGTGGGTCAGATTCTTGATCTCGAGCACGAGAAACCGTTCCTTTACGAGCCGATCAGCCTGCGAGCCTGCGGGCACCACGATGCCAGGCGAGGACGCGCAGCTCCACCAGCACGAACAAGCCGTTCAGCAAGAGGCCCAGGATGCCCAAGAGCACGATGCCGGCCCACATTTCGGGGAGCTGGAAGCCGCGCTGGGCGTTGACGAGATGGTCGCCGATGCCCGCCGTGCTCCCCACCAGTTCAGAGATGACCATGAGGATGAGCGCGAGCGACAGGCTCACCCGCAGCCCCGCGAAGATCTTGGGGGCGGCGGCGGGGAGGATCACCTGCCACAGTCGCTGCCAGCCTGTGACGCGAAACACCCTGGCCGTGTCGAGCTGCACCGAGTCAACGGTGCGCGCGCCGTCAATGGTGTTGAGCAACACCGGCCAGATGACCCCGAACGCGATCAGCACGATGAACATCGTGTCTGTGATCTTGAAAACAACGATGAAAAAGGGGATGAGGGTGGGCGGCGGAACGGCGCGGCCGAACTGGAGCACGGGGTCCAGGAGCTCCGAGACGACCCGGGACCGTCCGATGGCCACTCCGAGCACGACTCCGACGACGGCCGCTGCGATCCACCCCGCGAAGATGTGGGCGAGGCTGGGCGTGAAGTCGTCCAATGCCGTGCTGGTCAGGAAGAAGTGAGTGGCCGGCCCGGAGAACCACAGGTCCCGCACGATCGGGAAGATCTCCGACGGCGGCGGAAAGTACGGGTTCTTCGCGGCACGGGCCAGCACCTGCCAGAGCACGGCGAGGATGACGATCAGCCAGATCCGGCTCAGCCCCCAGCCCACATACCGTAGGGGTCGGCTCATGCGGCTCCCTCCTCGCCTGGCGGCTCGGCGGCGCCTGAGCCAACGCGCTGAATCGAATTGCTCGCTCCACTCCTGGCCTGGCGGCCCGTCGTTTCGCTCACGCGGCCCCCTCTGTACGGGCGGCATGCCAGGCGAACACCTTGCGCTCGGTCCAGACCAGCCCGGCGTTGACCGCCAGCCCGATCAGCCCGGCCCACAATGCCCCCGCCAGCAACAGGTCGGGGCGACCGCCCCCGCTCTGGGTCTGGGACAGGTAGGTGCCGAGTCCCCCGCCGCCGGAGAAGAGCTCCGCACTGACCACCACGATCAGCCCGATGGCGGCGGAGATCCGGATGCCGGTGGTGACGAACGGCGCGGCGAACGGCAGGGTCACCCGCCAGAGCACCGCCAGCCGGCCGAACCCGAAGCTGCGCAGCGTGTCCTTGGCGAGCGGATCCACGTCGGCCAGGGCGTACAGCGTATTGATAAGGATCGGCCAGGTGGCGGCGTACACGATCAGCGACATCTTCACGTTCGTCGTCGATGCGAACACGACGATCGCGAGCGGGATCAGCGCGACCGACGGGATGGGCCGCAGGAACTCGACCACCACCCGGCTCGCCGTGCCGAGCCAGCGAATCGAGCCGAGCGCCAGCCCGAGCGGGACGGCGATCGCGATGGCGATCAACAGTCCGCCGAACCAGGCCTCGAGCGTGGACGCCATGCTGTGGAGGAAGTCGGAGTCGCCGAGCTGGCCCACCGCCCGCGCCAGCACAGTGGACGCGGGCGGCAGGGCGACCTTGTCGACGAGCCCTGTCCGCGAGGCCAGCTCGATGGCGGCGATGGCCGCGGCGATACCTATGACTCCGCGAACGAAACGAGCTTTCGTCATCCAGAACTCACGAGGGCTTTCACATCGATCGGCTGCTTCAGGTAACCGTACTGCTGCATCATGTCGGCGACCCGCTGGAGCCGGGTGGTGTTGATCGATGTCGGGTAGACACCGACGTGCAGCGTGGCCGCGGTGTTGGCGTCGATCTGAGTGTAGGTCGGCAGCGTCTGCGCGAGCACCTGGCGGTCGGCCAGCAGCGCCTGTGCCTTGTAGAGGGCGCGCTGGAACGCGGCCACGGTCTTGGGGTGGTTCTTCGCCCAGGTCTCTGTGGAGGCATAGCCGCCGACGGGGAAGTTGGCCGTCGGGCCCTGGCTGAGGTCGGTGAGCAGGCGGGCGCCGATCTGCTTTTGCGCCTGAGTGCCGAATGGTTCCACGAACTGTGCGGCGTCGACGACGTGATTCTTGAGCGCGGCCTCCATCTGCGGGAAGTTGACCGGGACGAAGTTCTTGTTCTCGTCGAGCTTGACGCCCTGCGGCTGGAGCGTCGCCTGGATCAAGAGGGTGGCCAGGTTGTGCTTGACGTTGACGGCGACCTTCTTGCCTTTGAGGTCCTGCACGCTGTGAATCGGCGAGTCATTGTTCACCAGGAGGGTGTGCGTGCCGGGGGCCGTCTCGAAGGCGTCGGCCACGATGTGCAGCGGGAAGCCGCCGGCCTTGGCCATGAAAAACGGGACGTAAGCCCCGAGGGCGAGGTCGATGGCGCCGCTCTGCATCAGCGGGGGTGCCTCCGCTCCGCCCTGCATCATGCGAATTTTCACGGTAAGGCCTTCGGCCTTGAAGAATCCGCGGTCGATCGCGAGCTTGAGCTGGGCGCCGTCGGCCACTGGCAGATAACCCACAGTGATGGTGCTCTTTTCCAGCCCCGATGGACTTGACTCTTGAGAGTCAGAGCCGCTGCAGCCGGAGGCCGCCATAGCGAGTGCGGCTATCGCGGCGCCACCGGTCAGGGCCATGCGACGTATGCGGGGGAACCTCATTGACGCTCCTTTACTGGTGCGAAGGGAGGGACTCGGAGGCGCGGGGTCGTCGATTCCCAAGTCGGGAGAGTAGCGCAATTCACTCTGGGTATTCGCACCTTCGCCAAACCAGACAAAACGAGACAAAATAGGATAAAAGGATGTTCCGATCCCGTCGCGTCGGATCAGGTATATGTTGCGGTTTGGGTTGGCTCGATGGTGAGCTTTGTGCTCAAATACCGTCGCAGTTGCTGGGACAGACATGCAGATCGGGACGCTACTGTCACTCTAGGTGACTGCGCCGGTGGGAGGCTACGGAGGGCCGTGCGTACAGTCGTGGAGAGTAACCCTGAGTCCGTAAGGGCCACCCAGTCCCCCACTACGGATAGTAATCGCTCTAAATCTCGCCGTAATTTCCGTCGGTTCGGATTGCGCAACTGGCGCGTGGCGGTACGGCTGCTAGCCCTCATCGCGATTCCCACGATTGTGGCCGGCCTGTTGGCCGGACTGCGGGTATCCGCGGCTATGGACAACGCCAACGCCGATCAGCGACTCGAACGGCTCGCGGATTTGGCCGGGAAGACAAACGCGCTGGCGCACGAGGTCGAGTCCGAGCGCGATTTGGCGGCCGCCTACGCGGCGACCAACGTCGACCCAAAGCGGCGTCCGGAAACGGCGCGCGCGGCGTTGCGCGAGTCGCAGCAGAACGTCGACGACGCGGTGCAGTCGGTCCGGGCGGCGCTGCCCGGGATCGACGCGAGCTATCCGGACACCGTCCGGACGCGCGTCCGCGACATCGCGAACTTCCTCGATCAGCTGCCGGCACTGCGCCAGATCACGACCGAGACGCTGCTGTCGCCCCAGGCCGGCGTTGAGAAGTACTCGCAGTTCATCACCGCGCTGCTCAACCTGAACGACGAGGTGACGAACGGCACCACAGACCAGACGCTGCTGGCGACCGCGCGTGCGGAGTCCGCGCTCGCGCAGGCCAAGGACCAGTCCTCCATCGAGGGCGCCACCCTGCACTCCGTACTGCTGACGGGCCGGTTCGAGCCGCCCGAGCTGGACGCGTTGCAGGCGGCGCGGGCCGAGCACGACGCGCAGATCCTGGCCTTTCAGACGGTGGCGACACTGCCGCAACGACAGGCATTCGACGACACCGTGAGCGGGCCCGAGATCGACCGCGGTGAGGGTCTGCGGATTCAGGCCATTTCGGCGGCCAACGAATCCCAGACCCTGTCCGTCGCGCCGCTGACCGCCAAGGACGCCCAGCGGTGGGCCCAATACAACGCCTCGACCGTGGACAAGATGCGTACGGCCGAGCAGCAGCTGGTGAACGCGATCATCCAGCGCAGCGGCAAGTTGAAGGACGACGCCCGGCGCGCCGCCCTGATCGACGCGGCGCTGCTGTGCGTCATCATCACGCTGGTCCTCGCGATCACCCTGATCGTGGCCCAGTCGCTCGTCAAGCCGCTGCGCCGGCTGCGAGCCGGTGCGCTCGACGTCGCCGGCAACCGGCTGCCCGGCCTGGTCGACCGATTGCGCGACCCGGAGGCGGCCGCGGCCGGCATCCATGTGGCGCCGATCGATGTGGACTCCACGGACGAGATCGGCGAGGTCGCGCGCTCCTTCGACGAGGTTCATCGCGAGGCCGTACGGCTGGCGTCCAACGAGGCGCTGCTGCGCGGCAACATCAACGCGATGTTCGTCAACCTGTCGCGGCGCAGCCAGTCGCTCATCGAGCGGCAGCTGCGCCTGATCGAAGACCTCGAGCAGGGCGAGCAGGACGAGGACCGGCTGTCCAACCTCTTCAAGCTCGACCACCTGGCCACCCGCATGCGCCGCAACTCCGAGAACCTCCTCGTCCTCGGCGGTCAGGAACAGGTGCGGCGCTGGAACCAGCCGGTTCCGCTCATCGACATCGTGCGCGCCTCGCTGTCGGAGGTCGAGCAGTACGAACGGGTCGGCCTGCGGGTGCAGGGCGACGTGTCGGTCATCGGCCCGGTCGTCAACGACCTCGTGCACCTCGTCGCCGAGCTCGTCGAGAACGCCACCGTCTTCTCGCCCGAGCACACCCGGGTGACCGTGTCCGGGCACCTGCTCAGCGGCGGCGGCGCCATGCTGCAGATCACCGACAACGGTGTCGGCATGGCCCCCGACGAGCTGGAGGCGGTGAACTGGCGGCTGGCCAACCCGCCGGTGATCGACGCCTCCGCGGCCCGCCGCATGGGTCTGTTCGTGGTCGGCCGGCTGGCCGTCCGTAACGGCATCCGGGTCGAGCTGCGGTCCGCCCTGTCCGGCGGGCTCACCGCGTTCGTGCTGATGCCCGCCCGGGTCATCGTGCAGGGCGGTGACATGGGCGGCGGCATGATGCCCCGCAGGTTCGAGGTCGCCGACTCGCAGCCGCAGGCCGTCCCCGCGACGGCGGCGGCGCTGGAGTCGGGCGGCTGGGGCCGTCCCGCCGATATCACCGACCCGATGCCGGTCATTCACGACACCGGCCCGCATCAAGTCGTCAGCAACACAGGCCCGCAGCCGGTCATGCACGACTCCGGCTCGTGGCCCGCGGCCGCCGCGTTCCAGCCGCCCGAGGGACGCCGTCCGCCGATCGCTCCGCCGCCCCCGGCGGAACCGGTCTACCCGTCCGCCGTCGAGCCGCCGATGCCCAGCAGGGCGGACATGGTGACGAACGCCGGCGGCGCATCGGGCGGCTCATGGGAGCGCACTGAATCCACCGGACCGATCAGGCGAGAGGAGCGATTGCCCATCTTTGACGCGATCGAGTCGGAGTGGTTCCAGCGCAGATCTCCCGGGTCGGGTTCGACGAACAACGGCGGTTCGGCGTCTGCCTGGCGGTCCCCAGGTGACGAGGGTTGGCGCGTCGCCGAGACAACGGCGCGTGCCCCCAAGGCCTCGGGCCGTACGGCGTCGGGCCTGCCGAAACGGGTCCCGGGCAAGAACCGGGTACCAGGATCGGTCACCACCTCCGGTCCGGTGGCGCCGCCCAAGTCCGCGGACGCCATGCGGAGCCGTTTCGCGAGTTTCCAGCAGGGCGTGCAGCGGGGTCGAGCCGCGGCACGGACCGAGGACAGTGGTGAGATCGGATGATCCGGGGTTCCCGAAGAACAGGAGACGGTGTGAGTCAGCCGAGCGGACAGGACCTCAGCTTCCTGGTGACGAATTTCGTCAACCAGGTGCCTAAGGTCGCGCACTCGGTCGTGGTGTCTTCCGATGGGTTGCCGTTGGCGTTCTCGGAGGGCTTCCCGGCGGAACGGGCGGATCAGCTGGCAGCCATCGCATCCGGGCTGACCAGCCTCACGCATGGGGCCGCCCGGATCTTCGAGGCCGGCGGGGTGACCCAGACGGTCGTCGAAATGGAACGCGGATTGCTGTTCGTCATGGCCATCCGCAATGGCTCCGTGCTTGCCGTACTGGCCGCCCCGGACTGCGACATGGGGCTGGTCGCGTACGAGATGACGCTCCTGGTGGAGCGGGTGGGCCGGGTGCTGACCCCGGCATTGCGTACCGAGCTGGGGGCGGGTCCGCCCAGATAACAGAATTCGGGGGATTGCGGTGACGCCGGGGGGCAGAGGTCGTGGAGGGGACCGTGGTCGATGACGAAAGGCACAACCCTAGGGGAGGCATGCCCGGCCGGGCAGCCGGGGGCGAGTCGAGTTCGCTGGTGCGCCCGTACGCGGTTACCGGGGGCCGCACCCGTCCTCGCATGGAGCTGGCGATCGAGGCACTGGTTGCGATCGCTCCGTATCCGCCGCGGGACGTGACCACGCTGACCCCCGAATACCAGGCGATCATGGATCTGGCGCGCGGGTGGCGCTCGGTGGCAGAGATTTCCGCGCTGCTGCGCCTGCCGCTGGGGGTGGCCAGGGTTCTTATCGCCGACATGGCGCACGAGGGGTTGCTGCGCCTGAGCCAGCCTGCTGCCGCGGAGGGGCAGCAGCCCGACGTACGCCTGTTGGAAAGGGTGCTTAGTGGACTTCGCAAGCTCTAATCCGGCGAACTCGCCCGCGATGACGTCGGTCAAGATCATCGTGGGTGGGGGCTTCGGTGTCGGCAAGACAACCTTTGTCAGCTCCGTCTCGGAGATCATGCCGCTGACCACCGAGGCCGTGATGACGGCCGCGAGCGCAGGCGTCGATGACCTGTCCGCGGTGCCGGACAAGACGACCACGACGGTCGCCATGGACTTCGGCCGCGTCACCCTGGACAGCGACCTGATCCTCTATCTGTTCGGCACGCCGGGCCAGCACCGGTTCTGGTTCATGTGGGACGACCTCGTGAAGGGCGCGATCGGCGCGGTCGTGCTCGTCGACACCCGCCGGCTGGCCGACTCCTTCCCCGCCGTGGACTATTTCGAGTCCTCCAGCGTCCCCTTCGTCGTCGCGGTCAACGGCTTCTACGGGCACTTCCCGCACGCGGTCGACGAAGTGCGCGAGGCGCTCACGGTCAGCTCGCACGTGCCGGTCCTGCAGTGCGACGCGCGCAACCGCGAGTCGACGAAGGCGACTCTGATCACCCTCGTCGAGCACGCGATGGCCATGCACACGGGCGTGCTGCGCACGGGCTCACCGCCCGGCGTCCCGTCGCGCCCGTCGCGGTTCTAAGGTGCGACCCGGCTCGTTTTAGGGTGTGACCGGCTCGTTTAGGGCGTGGCCCGGCTGCTCGTTTAGGGCGTGGCCCGGCTCGGCGCGGCGGCGGCCTCCTCGATCGAATCGAATACGTCGAGCCGCCGCGACAGCCCGGTGATCTCTAGAGTGCGGCGGACGATCGGCCGCGGGGCGACGAGGACGAGGCTGCCGGCCGCAGCGTTCACGGCCTTTTGGCAGCTGACGATGACAGACAGGCCTTGGGAGTCCATGAACTCCAGGTCGGTCAGGTCGAGGATGACGTGTTCACCGTAGGACTGACGAGCCTTGCGCAGGTGCTGCCGCAGCTCGTCGACGGTGACAATATCGAGCTCACCCTTGAGCCGCACGACGGCCCGTCCGTCGTGCAGCTGGGTGGTCAGTTGAAGCTGTTGCACCGGGGATTTCCACCTCCGGACTAGATCGACACCGCGAACACAATCGATGCCGATTGGATGCGGTCCATGCCTTAACTGTCCCCGAGGTTGTGCGATCTGCCAAGACACAGACTCGTAAGGCTCGTAAGGCGGCCCATAAGCCGCCTACCGGAAATAAGCTGCCCCCGTGAATGTGCCGAAGCTGCCGGAACATCTTGAGCTGCTGCTGACCGAAGAGCCTGTGCTGGACGTCTACGCGTACGGCCCGTGGCGGGTGCCCGACGGTCTGTACGAGGAGCTGCGCGAGAGGGCGACGGCGTTCGAGGCCGACGAGCGCACGCTGCCGCTCACCCGCCCGCTCAGCGCGTTCTACTCCGACGACACGGCGGTGACCGGCGCCGAGATGTGGTCGCTGCTGACGTTTCTGCTCGGTGCCTCGGCCATTCGCGGCGGCTCGCGCGGCGACATCGACTACGAGTTGCTCAACGGCTTCCTCGCCAAGCCCGATCCGCCCGTTCGCGACCCGCTGAGCTGGTTCACGCAGGGCGGGCGGTACCGGCCGCCCGGGCTGTGGCTGATCGAGCCCGCGGGCACGGACCGCGAGCGCCGCACGCTGATGTACGAACTCGCGCGCGGCTGCCTCGACGTGTTCGCCGGAATCGAGCCGCTGGAGCAGCGCCGGCAGGCGCTGATCCGGCTACACGAGCACCGCGCCGGCGATCCGGCCCTGCACGAGCAGGATCTGTCCGCCCCGGAGAACGACCTCGAACAGCTGTGGGCCGACGGCGCCGACGAGGAGGTCCTGGCCGCGCTGCCGGAACTGACCGGCGTCCTCGGCTACCTGCAGTGGGTCTTCTCGGGCTTCATCGCCGCCCACGAACGGCTGGCCGCCGGCGTCCCGGACGGCGACCCGCTCGAAGTCGCGCTGGCCCGGCTGCTGCTCCAGGCCGAGGTGAAGGAGATCCCGGCCGAGGTCGCGGTCGCCCTCGGCGTTGGCCGGTATGAGTCGGTGACCGAACGGCTGCAGGACGCCCGCGGTACGTACTCGGTCGAGGGCTGGCAGATCGACATCAGGTCCTGGCTGGCGCGCGGGCTGGTGGCCGGTGAGGTGGAGGCCTGCCGGGTGTGGCTCGACATGGCGGTGCGCGTCACCGGGGCCGTGCAGGGCCTGCCCGACACCGCGACCCAGCCCAAGGTACGGGTACCGGTGCGGGCCTTCCAGACCGACCTGCGTCGGCTCTTCCAGACCCAGCAGCGCACGGTCGTCAATCCGTACGCCGCCAAGCTGGCCGCCTCCGGCGAAAAGCCGCAGGCGCGGCAGAGCACGACGAGCGCGGAGAGCAGACCGGCCGATTCGGCGGAGCGCGTCGTGGGCCAGCCGGAGCTGGCCGCTGTAGTACGCGATGCCATCGCGGCGGCCACCGGTCAGCGGTCCCACCCGGTACGGATGCTCATCGCCGGGCCCGAGGGCACGGGCAAGGGCACCGCGATCTCCGTGCTGGAGAAGGCGCTCATCGACCGCAGTGTGATCCGCGAGGCGTACTGGATCTCCGACCAGGTCTTCCCCAACCTGCACATCAGCGACGCCGTCCTGTGGTTCCAGGCGCGGGTGCGTGAATGCGTCGACGGGCGGCTGCTGCTCGTGATCAACGACCTCGACAAGCTTCTCGGCTATGACCGGTGCGGGGTCGCGGTGATCGAGGAGCTGCGGCGGTTGCTCGGCCGGCACCCGGGGCTGCACGTCGTCGCGCTGTGCGGCCCGGGCGGCGACGAGCGGGTCTTCGACGCCAACCCGGCGCTGGTGCGCGACCTGCGGGTGGCCCGCACCAAGGAGTTCGGCGAGGACGATTTCGCCGAGCTGTTCCACCGCGCGCTGTCCGCCCGCGACGCCGTCGTCGCGCACGAGACGGCCAAGACGGCCGGCGTGCTGCTGACCCGCACGCCGCCGCTGCTCAACCTGCGCAACGCGCGGCTCGTGGAGTACCTGGCCGAACAGGCCGTCACCGCGGCGCGAGCCAGGGCCGGCGCGGCCGCCACCTCACTGGAGGTGACCTCGGCCGATCTGCCGCAGCGGCTGGCCCTGGGCGAGGGCGCCCACGAGACCGACCCGCAGGCCGAGCTGGACGCCTGCGCCGGCATCGCGTCGGTCAAGCGCGAGGTCGGCCTGCTGGTGGCCGAGGCCAAGGCGGCCCGGATGCGCCGGGAGGCGGGCATGCCGGTGGCGGCGTGGCCCCGGCACCTCGTCTTCACCGGCAACCCCGGCACCGGCAAAACGAAGGTCGCGCGCATCATCGGCCGCATGTTCGCCGACATCGGCGTGCTGTCGTCGGGACATCTCGTCGAAGTCGACCGGGCCGACCTGGTCGGCGAGTACACCAGCGAGAGCGGCCCCAAGGTGCGCCGGGCGATCGAGCGGGCGCGCGGCGGCGTGTTGTGCGTCGACGACGCGCAGAGCCTCGCCCGCGCCGACTCACCGCGCAACGCCGAGGCGATCGAGGTGCTGCTGGCCTCGCTGCAGGCCCATCCGGATGACCTGATCGTCGTGCTGACCGGGCCGGACGCCGAGGTCAACGGGCTGCTCAAGAGCGACGCCGAACTGGCCGCCTTCTTCCCCAAGCTCGTCCGCTTCCCCGACCTGACGGGCGACGACTTGGTCAACGTGTTCGCGAGAAAGGCGGCCGAAGCCGGGTTCGACCTGCACGACGGCGTGCTCGGCAAGGTGCAGACCCTGGTGCAGGCCGCCACCCGTGGCCCGTCGTTCACCAACGCCCGGCTGATGACCAACCTGCTCGACCGGGCGGTGGCCATGCAGGCCCGCCGCGTGCTCGAGGACGACGTGGTCGACGAGGGGGAGTCGCTGGACGAGATCCTCGCCGAGGACGTACCGGACGCGCTCACCTCGGGCGGTACGGTGGAGCTGCCGGACGACCCGATCGCCGAGATCGACCGGCTGATCGGCCTCGACGCCGTCAAGCGCGAGGTCAAGCTGCTCGTTGCCGAGGCGAAGGCGGAGCAGATGCGCCGCGACGCGGGCATCCCGATCACCTCGCCGGCCCGGCACATGGTGTTCACCGGCAACCCCGGCACGGCCAAGACGACCATCGCCCGGCTCATCGCCGCCGTCTACGCCAAGCTCGGGCTGCTGTCGTCCGGGCATCTGGTGGAAGTGAGCCGGGCCGACATGGTCGCCGAATACATCGGGCAGACAGCGCCCAAGGTGCGGGCCGCGGTCGAGCGGGCGCTCGGCGGCGTGCTGTTCATCGATGAGGCGTACGCGCTCACCCCCGGCGACTCGGCCCGCGACTTCGGCCACGAGGCGATCGCCGAGCTGCTCAAGCTCATGGAGGAGCAGCGGGCCGACCTCGTCGTGATCGTGGCCGGATACGAGCGGGAGATGGGGCGCTTCCTGGAGTTCAACCCAGGGGTCGCGGCGCGTTTCCCGACTGTGCTCACCTTCCCCGACTACTCCGACGACGAGCTCGTCGCGATCTACGAGTTCATGGCCGCCGAGGCCGGGTTCACGCTGGGCGACGGCGTCCTCGACATCGTCCGGGCGCTGCTGCGCGCCGCGCCGCGAGGCTCCTCGTTCGGCAACGCCCGGCTGATGCGCAATCTGCTCGAACGCTCCATCGCGCGGCAGGCCCAGCGCATCACGTCGGCGGACGACACCGATTCGGCGGTGCCGAGTGAAGAGATACGGCTGCTCCGGCCCGAAGACCTGCCCGAGCGAGGCGCCTCCGAGCAGGACAACGGCCGCTACGGCCCGTACATCTGAGGCCCCTTCGCGGCCCGGGGCCGCGGCGTTGGGGGCGTGATCAGGGACCCTTCGTCACCACGCTCTTGGGGATGGGCTTGTCGTTCTTCAGCGCGTTGAACAGCAGGGTGGCCTTGGTTGTATCCCAGCGGATGTACGAGCCGGCCGTCGGTGACGAGCCGAACCCGCCGATCGGCACCGTGGTGGTCACCGCGTCGCCCTTGGTCACGCCGCGCATGCCCCAGGCGAAGCCGATCAGGTTGTACAGGTGGTCGCGCTTGTCGACCTCGAAGTTGTCGGTGGCGTGCAGGGCCAGCGGCCAGATCCGGAACGGGTTGATGACCGTGCCCGGGCTGGTGGCCTTGGAGACGAGCGCGGCGAGCACCTGCCGCTGGTGCTCGACCCGCGCGAGGTCGCCCTGGGCGAACGCGTGGCGGCTGCGGACGTACCCCAGCGCCTGGCTGCCGTCCAGCGTCTGGCAGCCGGCCTTGAGGTTGAGGCCGGCGTCGCGGTCCTGGACCGGCTCCTTGATACACATCTTGACCCCGCCGACCGCGTCGACCATGCCGGCGAAGCCGCCGAGGCCGATCTCGGCGTAGTGGTCGACGTGCACGCCGGTCGCCCCCTCGACCGTACGGAGCAGCAGCTTCGGGCCGCCGAAGGCGTACGCCGCGTTGATCTTGTTGAAGCCGTGCCCGGGGATCGAGACGTACGAGTCGCGAGGGAGGCTGACCAGGCTGGTGCCGCCGGCGCCCATGTGCATCAGCATCATGGTGTCGGTCCGCTTCCCGGCCGCCCGGCCGGTGTGCAGTTTGCTGCGCTGCGCCTTGGATAGACCCTCGCGGCTGTCGGAGCCCACGATCAGCCAGTTGGTGCCCGGGGTGTCGCCGGGACGGCCCGCGTAGTCGCTGAGGACGTCGACGCGCTGCAGCCGCGAATCCAGGTAGAAGTACGCGCCGACAAGCGCAAGGACCAGCACGAGGAGAACCACGAGCAGGCGGCGGCCCCAACGGCGCCGCCGCCTGGTCCGCGCCCTTGGCGGCGCGGTTCCTCCCTCGTCATAAGGACGGTCTGCGCGGGGGTCGTAGGGGTCTCCGTACGGGTCGTCGGTCTCCACCGGTGGGATCACCGACGCGCTCGGCCGGGGTTGCTGCACCCCTTCCCTGCGGGTCCATCCTTCTGGCCAGTTATTCATGTTCCTCAACCTAGGTAACGCTCGGGGTTCGGTCTCGGTTTCCCGACATTAGTGACCTGACGCGATCTTCTAAATCCGTTCGGTAAAAATCGTACAAACGATGCGTGGAAGCTCGTGCACACTTCCTTTAGGTGTTCGCGGCAGCCTAGGGGTTCGGATGGGTGCACGCCTGCGTCGTCTCGCCCACTCGGTCAGAACTCGGTTGCCCGGAAGGCGCCGCCGGACGCGCCCAGTCGACCTGGACTTTCCGGAGATGACCGAGTTCAGGTGGATCGCCAAGACGGGCGAGCTGCTCGAGACGCGTCTTCGCACCGTGGCTCGGCGGCTCCCCGCCCTGGTCGCACAGGCCGTCCGGCTCGCCTGGCAGGCGAGCCGGATGGACACCGCGGTGACCATAGTGCTCAACCTGGTGGCCGGGGTGCTCACCGCGTTCGGGCTGCTGGCCACGACCGGCGTGCTCACCGCGCTGTTCTCCGCGGGACCGACCCCGGATAGGGTCCGTGCGGCGCTGCCGTCGCTGCTCCTCGTTGCGGTGGCTATCGCGCTGAGGGCGGCGTTCTCCGCGACGGCCGGCTGGGCGCAGGCGCGGCTGCGACCCCGCGTTGAACGCACCGTAGAACTGCGAATGTACGAGCTCACCACCGCTGTGGAGCTCGCTGCGCTGGACAATTCGGACTTCCTGGACGACCTGAAGCGGGCCGAGGGGCGCGGCATGCGGGCCGCGCCGGACGTCGTCCAGTACACGGTGGACGTGTTCACCGGGGTGGCGGGTCTCATCGCCGCCGCCGGCACGCTGGGCGTGCTGCATCCGCTGTTGCTGCCGCTCTTGCTGCTCACCGCGGTGCCGGAGGGCTGGGCGGCGGCGCGGGCCGCTCGCATGGGCTACTACACCGAGCTCACCCTGATCGGCATCATCCGTCGCAAGTGGATCCTCTCCGACCTCATGGGCGACCGCCACCACGCCGCCGAGGTGCGCTCGTTCCGGATGCGCGACTTTCTGCTGGGCGAGTACGACCAGATCGCCACCTACCAGCGGGACGTGGAGCTAGATCTGGCCCGGCGGCAGGCTACCGCCAGGGTGCTCGGCGACGTACTCAAAGGGATCGCGATCGCCCTGGTCTACATCGCACTCGGCACCATGTTGTGGACCGGTGCCGTCCCGCTCGCGGTGGCCGGGACGGCGGTCCTTGCCATCAGGGCCGGGCAGAATTCCCTGTCCAACCTGGTCTTCGCGGTCAACCGGTGCTACGAGGAAGGCCTCTATTTCGGCGACTACCTCGCCTTCTGCGCGGCGGCCGAAAAGCGGATCCCGGTTCCCAGGGTCGCGGCCGCCGCCGCGACCCCGGACGACTTCGAGTCCGTCGTGGTCGACGACGTGACGTTCACCTACCCGGGCGCTGACAACAGGTCGCTCAACGGGATCTCCCTGGAGCTGCGGCGCGGCGAGGTCGTGGCGCTCGTCGGCGAGAACGGGTCCGGCAAGACCACCCTCGCCAAGATCATGGCGGGGCTGTACCTTCCCGACGACGGAGACGTGCGCTGGGACGACATCTCGATACGCGACATGGACCCGGACACATTGCGGTCGCGCATCGCGGTCGTCGCGCAGGAGTACACGCACTGGCCGATGACCGCCCGCCAGAACATCACCATGGGTCGGCTCGCGCCGGACGGAGAGCTCGCCGTGGAGCGGGCCGCGCGGGACTCCGGCGCGGACGAGGTCGTCGCGGAGCTGACCCGCGGGTACGACACGTTGCTCGACCGGCGCTTCGAGGGCGGCGCGGAGCTGTCCGGCGGCCAATGGCAGCGGCTGGCGGTGGCGCGCGGCTTCTACCGCGACGCGCCCCTGCTGATCTGCGACGAACCGACCGCCGCCCTCGACGCCCGGGCCGAGCACGCGCTCTTCGAACGGATCAGGGCGCACGCCGACGGCCGGACGGTGCTGCTCATCACCCACCGGATGGCCAGCGTCCAGCACGCGGACCGCATCTACGTGCTGGACCGGGGACGGGTGATCGAGGAGGGCGACCACGACCGGCTGATGGCACTCGACGGCCTGTACGCCGACCTCTACACCCTGCAGGCCTCGGCGTACCGGCAGCGGCAGCCGGCCGACGACACGCCGACGGGCTGACTTAGGAACCTGATTACCGAGAGTGGCCGGATGTGGCCACGCCTGTCGCATGATGACACTCTCTTTACCGACCCGGGAGACCACGCCGCCTCGTACGGGGAATCGCTCCCTGTAAGAGTCCGCATACAGAAAGTGGCGGATATTATGAAAAAGTATGCCAAATGGGGCGGTATCGCCTTTGTAGCGTGGTACGTCCTTAACTCGGCCATCCGACGCGGCGAACCTCATACCCGGCGCGCCGGGCGGCCTGTCGAACGCCGCGGACTCACGGTCACAGTTCGTGAGCCAACTTCCCGGACGTCTGCGTGCATCCAAGGGGCATGAGATCCTGACCCGGCTCGCACATGAAAGTCTCTTTGGGAGGCCTCACACTGGGGCACAACCACTGACGGGTCACTGTGTCATGCGACGCATAGGAACGGGCGCCGATGAAGAAGTACCTCAAGTACGGGGCCATCGCCTTCGTGCTGTTCTACCTCCTCAGCCAGCCGGCCAACGCCGCAAACGTGGTTAACAACGCGTTCTCTCTGCTTGGCGACGCGGGCACCTCGCTCGCCCAGTTCGTCAACGCGCTGGGAGGGTGACGCGTCACGGGCAGCCAAGGAGCGGGGCCACCTGGCGTAGCCCCGCACCTGTCCGGTTGTGCGCCTCATGTGGGTGACGTAGCGTGCCCACCCCCTACGATCTACGCATGTCTGTATTCGACGTGGAAATCGGAAATCTGCTGGGCGGGTCGGCCGATCTCGGTCAGTACAAGGGCATGACGGTGCTCATCGTCAACGTCGCCTCCCGATGCGGTCTGACCCCCCAGTACGAAGGACTCGAGCGGTTGCACGAGCGCTACGCCGGCCGCGGGTTCACGGTGCTCGGCGTGCCGTGCAATCAGTTCAACGGCCAGGAGCCGGGCGGCGCCGAGGAGATCGCCCAGTTCTGCTCGACGACGTACGGCGTCACTTTCCCCATGACCGAGAAGGTGGACGTCAATGGCGCCGGACGGCATCCGCTGTACGAGCGGCTCGTCGACGTGCCCGACGCCGAGGGGCACACCGGCGACATCCGGTGGAACTTCGAGAAGTTCCTCATCGCCCCCGATGGTGCGGTCGCCGCTCGATTCGGGCCGCTGACCACGCCGGACTCGGGCGAGCTGACAGCCGCGATCGAACGGACCCTGTCCGCGGCGTGACGTCCGCTACTTTCGGCGCCCGGACGCCGCCACTTAGTGGATACTCCTCCTAATCTCGGGGGCTCCGGGCTTCGGCGTGAAGCCTTCGGCACGTTTTCTGGAGGCCACACACGATGGTGGCGTGGAGCACCGACGACATCCCTGAGTTGAGCGGGCGGCGCGCGATCGTCACGGGCGCCAATAGCGGTATCGGTTACCACACGGCGATGCGGCTCGCCGAGCACGGGGTCGCGGTCGTGCTGGCCTGTCGCAGCACCGAGCGGGGCGGGGCCGCGCTGGAGCGGTTGCGCAAGGCGGTGCCCAGCGCCGACGCCACCCTCGCCTCACTCGACCTCGCCGACCTGGCCTCCGTACGCGCCTTCGCGGCGGAGCACGGCGGCGAACCGCTGCACCTCCTCGTCAACAACGCCGGCGTGATGGCCTTGCCGCGGGTGACCACGGCCGACGGGTTCGAGATGCAGTTCGGCACCAACCACCTCGGTCATTTCGCGCTGACCGGGCTGCTGCTGCCGGATCTGCAGGCCGCGCCGGACCCACGGGTGGTCACGGTGACGAGCATGGCGGCATGGGGCGGCCGAATCCACTTCGACGACCTGCAGTGGGAGCGGCGCTATTGGCGCTGGCCCGCCTACGCACAGTCGAAGGTGGCCAACCTGCTCTTTGCCAAGGAGCTTGATCGCCGATTCTCCGAGCTGGTCAGCGTGGCCGCGCATCCCGGTTATGCCGCCACCAACCTGACCGGCGGGGCATCGCGGTTCGAGCGCCGCGGGGTCCGCGACGTGATCTTCGGGTTGGGCGACGCACTCCTCGCTCAATCGTCCGCGGCGGGCGCATGGCCGTTGCTGTACGCCGCGACCGCGCCAGGGGTGACCGGGGGCGAGTGCTACGGACCGCGCGGCGTCGGGCAGCAGCGGGGCCGCCCGACCCGGGTCAGAACGACCGGTTACGCCGCCCGCCCGGACGTCGCCCAGCGCCTGTGGAAGGTCTCCGAGCAGCTCACCGGGGTCTCCTACCCCGCCGCGGACTGATCGCCCGCCAGTCCACAAGGAGGCGTGCAACGAATCGCCGTCTACCTGATGTGCCGCCCCGAGCACTTCACGGTCTCCTATGCCATCAACCCATGGATGGACCCGGCCACCGGCGCCGACCGGGAGCGCGCGATCCGGCAGTGGGAGGCGTTGCGTGCGGCGTATGCCGGGCTGGGCCACGGGGTCAGCCTCATCGACCCGGTCGAGGGGCTGCCGGACATGGTGTTCGGGCCAACGGCGCGCTCGTACTTCCCCGGCGCGTTCTCGCCGGGCAGCCGGGCCGTGCTGGAGCGGATGTTCCCCGACGCGATCAGCGCGGGGGAGGCGGACGCAGCGGTCCTCGGCCTCAACGCCGTGTCCGACGGCCGCCATATCGTCATCAACGCGGAGGCGACCGGACTGATCGGCGAACTGGACGGGCGTGGGTACGAGCCGATCCCCGTCGACCTGTCCGAGCTCCGCAAGGCGGGCGGCGGCCCCAAGTGCTGCACGCTTGAGCTCCGCGCCGAACCGACGGCCGTTTAGCCTTGTCTAAATGTTTAGCTAAACCTAAGCTGGGGACAAGAGAGACACAGGCCGATGCGGCGAGATTCGCGGGAGAGGACTCCCCATGGCACTTAGCCGACGCAGACGTGCTCCGCAGGATCCTGCCGGTGACGAGGCCGTGGGTCTGCAGCAAGAGATCGTCGATGAGATCACGTGGTATATGCGTGAGCACAAGGTGACCCGCGCCGATCTGGCGTCCGCCATGGGCGTGTCGCCGGGCCGGGTCAGCCAGATCCTGTCCGGCGGAGAGAACCTCACGCTGCGCACGCTCAACCATGTCGTGACCGCGCTCGGCGCGCGGATCGAGGTCAGCCTGCACCCCGACGACGACCTGTGACGGTTCTCGCCTCTTCCGCGCTACCTTCGTACGACCCGGCTCCTAAGGGTGCGCTCCCAGATCCGCCGATGCCGCCTCTTCGCCGGCCATCCCGGTGAAGACCCTGAGCCGATAGAACCGCCTCTTGTAGGCGATCCCCAGTATGCGGATGAGGTCTTGCTCCGCATGGTGCCGCAGCAGATCCGCCGTCCGGCCAAGATCGTCGCGGTACCGTTCGTACCGCTTCTCCCGCGTCACCCGGGTCGCCCGCAGCGCCGCGCGTACCTTTGACACCGCCGCGCCGTTCTCGACCAGCCGGACCACATCGAGCCGGTCCTCGATCGCCTTCAGCCGCGCGTCGAGCCGGGCCCGGCGGCGCTCTTCTGGAGAGAGCCGCTCCTTGATCGCGGCGTGGTAGTGGCGGGCGGCACCCAGCAACTGGTCGAGCCGCCACATCTGGTCGACGCGGGCCTCGCACCAGGTGAGCCGGTCGTCGGCCATGGCCTCGTGCAGGCGCTCCAGCAGAAACGGCACCCAAAGCGTCGGCACCTCGGTCAGCTTGCCGCGGCCCTCCTCGGGGCGCGGCCGTTCGAGGCGGCTGAGGTAGAGCGTGCTCGGCACGACGATCCCCAGCACCGCGGGCGGGACCACTCGCATGAGGAGGACGCCGATGAACGCTGCGACCGTCGAGCTGGTGCTGGTCAGCGCGATGGTCCCCAACGCCCACCAGCGACTGGACGGGCCGAAGGGGCGACCTTCACCGTGGCAGCGCAGGGACAGGAAGGCCACGGCGGAAAACCAGGCCAGTGCGAACGTCGTCCCGAACCCCAGCAGCCCATGCGCCATCCCGCGGCCTTTCCGTGTCGCATCCCGGTTATGTCCCCCGCCGGGGGGTGGGCCCCCGGCTTTAGGGCGGGGACCTACATGCGGGTCGCGCCCGGAGCCGGGTGGAAATCCGCCTTTATCGTCGCAGGGATCGCCATAATCCTCCAGAAGGGCCGTTACGTTCCCACCGGGATGGCGCCGCGTCGTGCGAGCGAGGAGGCTAACGGCCGGGCCCCACCTCGGGATCCCAGTCGAAGGTGGCGGGCAGTGCGCCTTCGAGGGTCAGCAGCCACCGTTTGATCTCGACCCCGGACCCGCCGCTGTAGCCGCCAAGGCTATTGCCGGCCACGATCCGATGGCACGGCACCACGATCGGAATCGGGTTCGACCCCATGATCTGGCCGATCGCCCGGGCCGGCACCTCGGTGCCGCTGCGCGCGCCCAGCTCGCCGTACGTCAGCACCCGCCCGTACGGCACGGTCGCGTGCAGCGTGGACAGCACCCGCTGCTGGAGCGGGGAGACGAGCCGCCAGTCGATCGGGACGGTGAATCGCCTCAGGTCGCCCGCGAAGTAGGCGGCGAGCTCGGCGGCGACGGGAGCAGTCCGGGCCGGATCGTCGGCGACCGCCAGGCCGGTCGCGGCCGCCGCGCGGCGCCGAGCGCGCGGCGAGTCGCGGAAGTCGACCGCGGCCACCCCCGCCTCGGTAACGCTGACCAGCATGCGCCCGAGCGGTGTGCCGACCGCACCGAACGCGATGCTGTCAGCCGGCGGAGCGTCGATCGCGTGAAGCCCAGTCATGGGGTCCAGGTTACGGACCGCCTCCGACATTCGAGCCGGCCATGGACGATGTGTCCATGGCCGGCTTCCTCTCCCTACCGAGGCCTCTGTATCGACAGCTCCTTACGGCCTACGTGACCGAGCACGGGGTGGTATTGAGCGAGAAGTTGGCCGGTCTCCCGTTCGTACCGCTCCAGGAGGCGTTGAAGCCGATGCCGTCCATGGTCTGACCGGGGGCGATGACACCGTTGGTGGCGCTGCTCTCGATCGGCACGTCGGCTCCGTCCTGTGCGGCCGTGCCGTTCCACGCGTCGTTGATCTGCTGGCCGTTGGGGAACGTGAACCGCAGCGTCCAGCCGTTGATCGGCCTGGTACCGGTGTTGGTAATCCGCGTCGTGGTGTTGAACCCACCGGAGCCGGTGCCCCACTGGCTGTTGACCACGTACTGCACCCGGCAGCTCGTCGGCGGTACGTCGCCGTGCTGGAAGAACACGTCGGGCGCCAAGTCCGACCGCGGGACGTCGGTGTTCGCGGCGATGATGTCGCCCAGGTTCCGCCGGTAGTCGATGCCGTAGGTGTTCCGGATGAGGTCGAGCGCCGCCGTCTGGTTGCCGTAGAAGAACCGGTCGCCGTCGCGGAGCCGCTGGAACTCCCGGGCCCAGACGGCGCGCTGCAGCTCACCGAACTGGGTCCCGGCGATGTGCGGCTCGGCGAGCATCCCGACGAAGGCGTCCACGTTGTTGATGTTGTTGTTGTAGATGGCGCGCAGCCGGGCGGCGACGGGCGTGCGCCGGGCGCCCGTGGTGACCTCGTCCGCCAACCCCTCTTCGTCGTCGGCGGCGATCGCGGTGCCGAAGATGTTGCGGAGGTTGACGAAGTCCAGGCTGTTCGGGTCGTTGATCTCGTTGCCCGGGGTCAGCGTCGGATCCGACGGGAAGGCGTCGCTCGCTTCGCCGGTGATCTGGGCGAAGGACGTACGCGCCGGAAGGCCGTACGCCTGCCGCAGCTGGTTGTAGGTCGGCATGCCGTGGTCGCGGCCGCGCTCGATGTCGATCGCGCCGAGGTCGACGACGCCCTGGAAGCACTGCGGCAGCGTGGGGCCGTCCAGGCAGCCGGGGTTGCCGGAGACCGGCACCTGGAACAGCGTGCTGCGCAGCTGGTTGTCGATCTGCTCGTCGTTCTTGTACTGCGACTCCTCACCCAGGGCCTCCAGCATCGGGCCGAGCTGGATCTGCTGGAGAAGGTCGGGGTTGAAGAAGGCGGCGTTGAGCGGAACGCCCAAAGTGGTCTCGGCGCCGTCCACCTCCACCTCGACGCCTTGGCCGCGCAGCGCGTCCAGCGCGGCCTGGTTGTAGCGCGAGGAGTTGGTCTCGACCTCGAACTCGCCGTGGATCTGGCTGTGCGCCCGGTAGCCCACGGTGGCGAACTCGTTGCTCAAGGTCGTGTTGATGCCCGAGTTGTAACCGCCGTAGGCGGGCAGGGTGATGCCCATCGCGGGCAGGAACTCGTTGTAGGTGATGAACTGCTCTTCCGCGCCGACGACACGGCGGGCGATCTGGAACTTGTCCTCCTCGCTGAGCGTGTTCGGCAGTTGGCTCACGATCCGGTTGTGCTCGCGGGCGAACAGCGTGTGGGTGGCCTGCAGAGCGATGTTCTCGTTCGCCCGGACGTCGCCGGCCACCGCGGCGTTGTTCGGGTTCGCCAGCAGCCGTCCGTCGACGTCCATCGCAGGTGCGCTCGACGGGTCGCCGCGGGTGGTGCGCCGCGGCAGGTAGTTGCTCGGCAGCAGCAGGCTGGCGCTGTTGTTCGCCGGGTTGCCGTCCACGGTGCCCTGGCGCAGCCAGTCGAGCCGCGTGTTGGTGCCGCCGTAGACGGGCCAGCCGCTGATGTACGAGTTGACCGTGTTGGTCTGCTGCCGTGGGTTGCTCGTGCTGGTCCCGCTGCCCGGGGCCGCGGCCGACCTGGTGAACGGGATGACGCCGAGATCGTTGCGGAAGACCTCCAGCGGGTCGCCGCTGTTGAACGGAATGTTCGCCGTCGTCGCCGTCGAGCCCGTGGCCGCACGCAGACCGAAGGTGTGGTCGAGGAACTGGCCCCAGGTCCAACCCCACTGGGTGAGCCGGGTCTCGTTGAAGATGTTCTGGTTGACGTCGTTGTGGAAGCGGTTGCTGATGAACCGGCTGTTCGGGCCGGACACCGGTGCGCCGACGCCGTCGGCATAACGTGCCGCCGTCACCCGGGAGTAGGCCGAGCCGACCTGGCCCCAGGTCGGGTTGGCCTGGTTGTTTCCGCTGCCGTCGAGGCTCTGGATCTCGAACGGCACGGCCGCCTGCGCGGTCGACGCCCCGGCCAGCACGGTCACGGCACCGGTGACCAGCGCGCACACCCCGCTCAGCAGCGGGGTCCTGACCAGCGGGCGCAATCCGCCCGGGCCTCCATTGCCGCGACTTCGGGCGGTCCTCGTCATCCCCTTGTGATGTAGCGTCATTTCTTTCTCCTGGCATGCGGGGAAATTCTCAGGGCGAGAAAAGAGCCTCCTGTCGCCGGCGTGATGAGCGGGCAGGCAGTATCAAGGCAGCGCGAAAATGGGGGATAGAACCAGTGGGCCCAAGGACGGTAATGGCCGCCCTTGGACGTGGGAGTATGCGCTCGGCCGCCCGGTTCACCAGGCGATTTCCGAGATCACTTGATAATGTGCGGCAAGGCGGGCATGGAGCTAATTCGCTGGGTATCCCTTCGACCGGCGGCCAGTTCATCGGCATAGTGATCCGGGCCCAGGACGCGATCAATAGGCGGGATCCCCTTAAGGGAACGGCGCCCCGCTGATCATGAAAGCGTGGTTTCGCACGCACGGTCGATGAGGTAGGAAAATAGCGCGTACCCCGAGCGTCGCAAAGGTCCGAGAGGGCCCGCGGCCGGTCCGCCGCCGGCGCGGCGACGTGAAAACAACGCCGGGCTTTCACCCACGCTTTCGCACGTCGCCGTCAGCTGTGCCGCCGTCAGCTGTGCCGCGCGCCGGCGCCCGTACGCCGCCGCCCCGCACGTCGGCGGCCGTACGAGCGCTCCTGGGCGGTCGAGCAGCCGCGTCGGTCGAGCAGGCCGCGCCGGTCGAGCAGGCCGCGTCGGTCGAGCAGGCCGCGTCAGTCGAGCAGGCCGGGGAAGAGCGGCGCGAGCTGGTGCGGGTAGGCCGCGATCAGGCGAAGCTCGTCGTCAGTGAGCGGGCGGCTGGTCATGGCGTTGCAGAGCTGGACGAGCTGGAAGGTCAGCTCCTCGTCGGTGACCTCGATGCCGAGCCTGTCCATGACGTGCCGGAACCCGGCCTTGCCGCCGTACTCGCCGGTGAGCACCACCCGGCCCGACTGGGCGTGCCAGTCGTGCGGGAACGGCCCCAGGGTCGCGTCGTCGTACAGCTCGTAGTTCCCATGGTCTTTGAGCGCGCCGTCAGCGTGGATGCCGGACTCGTGCGCGAACGCGTTGCGGCCTACGCCGACCTGGTTGTACGGCAGCGGCTGGCCGAGCGCATAGCTCGCCCACAGCGCGCACCGCCGGGCCCACGACAGGTCGAGCGGGTCGCCGACCTCAGCGGTGAGCTCGAAGGCGTGCTCGAACGCCAGGATCGTCGACAGCAGGTCGGCGTTGCCGGACCGCTCGCCGATGCCGTTGACGCAGGTGTTGATCCACGCGTCCTGGCCGGCGTCGAGGTCGCCGAGCGCCCCGGAGATGGAGTTGGCCACCGCCAGCCCCAGGTCGTTGTGGCAGTGCGTCTCGACGGGCAGCCCGATCGCCCCGGCCAGCTTAGTGAAGCGGCCGCGGATCCGGTCGGGCGTGTCGCCGCCGATCGTGTCGCAGTAGCGCAGCCGGTCCGCCCCTGCCTCCTTGGCGGCCAGCCCGAACTCGATGAGGAACGCGTCATCCGTACGGGACCCGTCCTCGGCGTTGACGCCCACCGTCTTGGCGCCGCCCTCCCGGGCCGTCCGTACGGCGGCCGTCATCTCCCGGATGATCGCGTCGCGGTCGAGCCGGCCGCGGAACTTGTTGGCGATCATGTAGTCCGACGTGGAGATCGACAGGTTGTAGTGCTGGAGCCCCAGCGGAACTGCCTTCTCGACGTCCTGCGGCACGCCACGGCACCAGCCGGACACGCGCAGCGCGCCGAACGCCCCCGCCTCCGCCAACGCCATCTGCGCACGGATGTACGGCACCTCGTGGAACAGGAACGGGAACCCGATCTCCGACTGCGCGACGCCGAGTTTGCCCAGGTAGTAGTTGACCATCGTCTTGCCGAACTTCGACAGCCCGGTCCGTGCGGTCTGCACTCCGTCGCGGTTCGTAACGTCAAGGAAATGAATCTGCGGCATGCCCTCAAGTTGACACGTCGCGGCAACCTTTATCAATATTGACTTAAATCAATGTGATGACAACGCGGAGTGGGTGAACGACCAGGTGAAAGACTGGATCGACGCGGCGGAGGCCGCCCGGCGGCTCGGTGTGAAACCCGCCACGTTGTACGCGTACGTGAGCCGCGGGGTGCTCCGGCGGCGGCGCGCGGACGACGGGCGGCGCAGCCTGTTCGATCCCGCTGAGGTCGCCGAACTGGCCGGGCGCGGCCGTCCCCGGCGCCCGCCCGGCCAGTCCGAGCTGGTCATCGAGTCGGCCATCACGGCGCTCGGCCCCGACCGTCCGTACTATCGCGGCCGCGACGCCCTCGACCTCGCCCATACGTACGGCGGCGCCCCGGACGGCTTCGAGCGCGTCGCCGGCTGGCTGTGGACGGGCGAACTCGCCACGCCGGACCGCTGGTCGGCCGACCCGGCGGGGCTCGCGGCCGGGTACGCGGCGCAGTCGGCGCTGCCCGCCGACGTGCTTCCTCTCGACCGGCTGCAGGTCATCGCGACCGCGCTGGCCGCGGTCGACCCGCTGCGCTTCCACCTCGACTCGGCCGGCGTGGTCGCGGCCGGGCAGAGCCTCATCGCCGGCATGGTCGACTGCCTGCCCCCTGCGGGCCGGCCGAGCCGCGGCGCTGCGGACGTACCGCCGGACGTACCGGCGGGCGGTGTCGCCGAGCGGCTGTGGCGCAGGCTGTGCCCGGCCCCGCCGGAGCCGGGGCTGGTCGAGATCGTGCGCGCCGCGCTCATCCTGCTCGCCGACCACGAGCTTGCCGCGTCCACGCTGGCCGCCCGGGTGGCCGCCTCGGTACGGGCCGATCCGTACGCCGTCGTGGCCGCCGGGCTCGGGGTGGCGAGCGGGCCGCTGCACGGCGGCGCGTCGTTCGGCGTGGAGCGGATGCTCGCCGAGGTCCGCGAGCCGGCCCAGGCGGCGCCGGTGATAGGGGAGCGGCTGCGGCGCGGCGAGCGCATCCCGGGCTTCGGGCACACGATCTACCGCGAGGGCGACGCCCGCATGGGCTTCGTGTACGGCCTGATCGCGGCGGCGGCGCCGGGACACGAACGGCTGGCCGCCGCCGACGCGCTGCTCGCCGAGGCGCGGCGCCGCCGGCTGCCCGGGCCGAACATCGACTTCGCGACCGGCACCTTGGCCGCGGTCGCCGGCATGGTCGCCGGCGCGGGCGAGGCGATCTTCGCCGTCGCCCGTACGGCCGGCTGGCTCGCGCACGCCCTGGAGGAGTACGAGGGCGGCCCGCCCATCCGGCTGCGCGCCCACTACATCGGCCCCGCCATATAGGGCCGGACGCACAGGGTGGTGCGAGCCGTTGACGAGAAGTTCCCAGGCTCGGCGCCCAGAGGCGACCGCGCGCCGGCAGCTGCTCGGCCGCGGCGCCGGGGTGACCGTGCGGCCGACGGGCCCGGGCTACGCCGGCGTCGCCGAGGTGCTCTCGTGGCCCCGGCCCTGGCGGCGCGCCGCGGCGCGGGTGCGGGCCGAGCGCTACCCGTGGCACGTCACCATCGCCGCGATGCCGGCGGTCCATGGCGATACGAGGCCGTGCCCATGACGGGCGCGCAGGTCAAGGGTCGGGGCCGGTCGTGGGGAGCTGCGGACCGGCGGTACGCTCGTTGACGTGCGACGGTTCTTCAGGCCCGGCTGGCTGGGGTTGCACGCGGTGGCGATCGTGCTGGCCACCGTGTTCCTCGGCTTTGGCTGGTGGCAGCTGCAGCGCGCCGAGGGCGGCAACATGCGCAGCTGGGGCTACACCTTCGAGTGGCCGCTGTTCGCCGTCTTCGTCGTCGTCATGTGGATCAAGATGATGTACGACGAGCTGCACGACGACGGTGGCGGCGAGGGGGACACCGCCGAGCCGGAGCCGTCCGCCCCCGCCATCGTCGCCATGCAAGACGCGCAGAACGGCGCCGACGATCCGGAGCTGGCCGCGTACAACCGTTATCTGGCACGGCTCAACGACCAGGCGCGCCAGCGCCGCTGACCGCGCCCGCGCGCCGGGGCCCGTGCCGACCGGAGGGAATGACCAGTGGAAGCAGCGATCACCCGTTACCGCGTGATGGCCAACGTGGTGGGCGTGTTTCTCCTGCTGCTGTGCGTCGGCATGATCGTCAAATATGGCCCGCCGAAGCAGGAGGCGATCGTGTCGGTCGTCGGCCCGGTGCACGGCTTCCTTTACATGGTCTATCTGGCGTGCGCTTTCGATCTTTACCGGCGGGTCCGCTGGCCGCTCAGCCGCATGATCGCCATGGTCGCCGCCGGGCTGGTGCCGTTCCTCGCCTTTGTGATAGAGCGCCGGATCGTCCGTGAGCTGCGGACATCCGCCCAGCCGGCGGCCCGTTAGCAGCTGTGCCGTTAGGCACGCCGTTAGAACGGGCCGCAGCTATATACCGGTTAAGGTGCTGCTTCAATCACGCCGAGTGAATCCCTTAAGGGATTCCCGTCATGGTTTGTGTAAACTGCGGCATTCGATGAAAGCCTGTATTGATTCTCTCAATCATTTGATATATTCCGGTTTGGTCAGCATCCGGGCGAAGTAGTTCACAAGGGCCGATCCGCCACGGCGCGTGATTGTGACGCTTCCCCGACGTGCGGACGGGTGCGTGTGTTGTTCTAAGAGGAGCGAGGGGTCTCCAACCGGCGAGCGGCCAGGCCGGCTGTCCCCGAGGCAGAGGACACCATGTCGCACGGTGTGACCCTCAACGGCGTCATTGGCGTCGCGATTCAGATCCGCAACCGAATGTTCCGCGAGGCGATCGCCGCCCAAGTCGACGGGGAGCCCGATCTTCGCATCGTGGGAACCACCGCGTTCTACGCCGAACTGCCGCGTCTGGTCGAGCTGCGCAACCCCGAGGTCGTCCTGTTCGAGATCGACCCGGACCAGGGCGACCCGGCCGGAGTGGTGGCCGAGCTGCGGGTACGGCACCAGCGGCTGCATCTGGTCGGGCTGTACGACCGGCCCGATCCCGAGGTCGCCGAACGCCTGCAGCTGGCCGGCGTGACCCGTCTCGTCGCCTACTCCGGCGGCGTCCTTGCCCTGCTCGCGGCGGTACGGCCGCCGATCGGGGGCATCGCGCCCCAGTCCGGCACGCTGCGCCGCGCCGGTGCGCTGATGACCGACCGCGAGCTGCGCATCCTGCACCTCATCAGCTCCGGCTACACCCTGGGCCAGGTCGCGACGGCCCTGCAGATCACCCCCCGCACGGTGGAGAACTACAAGCGCCGGATCTTCGCCAAGCTGGACACGCACAGCCAGGCCCACGCCGCCGCCTACGCCGTACGGCTCGGGCTGCTGCCGGCGTCCGGGGAACCGGACGCGCGGCCGGTCTCGAAGCAGACGCCGCACGCCGCCGTCGCGCTGCTGTGCGGGCGTCGCGGGGCGCTCGCCGACAAGGTCGCCGAGGTCCTGCTGGCCGAGGAGATCCCGCTCATCGTCGACCACTCGAACCTGCCGCTCATCGCCGATCACCCGGCACGGCACAGTCGCGGCAACGTAATAGTGGTGCTGGTCGACCCGGAGCCGGCGGATTGGTCGGCGCCGCTCGACCTGCCGTCGCGCATCATGGTCGTCCACTCCGCGGTGCCCAGTCAGGCCGCCATGGTCGACGCCGTGCTTCGCGGCGCGGACGCCCTGGTCGGCGCGTCCTGGCTGGCCGAGACGCTGCTGCCGGCCTTCCGGCTGGTGGAGGCCGGCTATCTGCTCGTCAACGCCGAGCAGGCACGCAGGTTCATCGGCGCCGGCTACGCGCGGCTGTCGCGGACGAGCCCGTTCACGCCCATCGAGCTCACTCGGCGTGAGCGGCAGATCCTCGACTCGATCGACCGCGGGCACTCGGTGAAGCAGACTGCCCGGGCCCTCGGCATCAGCGTGAAAACGGTGGAGAGCCTGCAGAGCAGGCTGTTCCGCAAGCTCGGCATACGTAACCGTGCGGAGGCGTTGGTCGTCGCCTACGGGCTCGGCCTGGTGCCGCCGGGCGACCAGGAATTGATCTGATCACCGGCCTTGGGTGAGCCGCCGCGCCCGAAGTATTTCCGGGTTTGTCAGGACCGGAGTATCCGTTCCGCCAACGACTCCACACGCCGCGTTAAACGCCTTTTCGAATCCGGTTCTCGGCAAAGGGCCTAGACCCAGGTCAGCGACTCGGCTAACCTTTGACTCAGTCAAAGAATCTATTGAGGTGGGCAATGGAGGACGTCATCGCGAGGGTCCGCGCGTTCAACCGCTTCTACACCAACGTCATCGGCGTGCTGAACGAGCACCTGGTGCGCTCGCCGTACTCGCTGACCGAGGCCAGGGTGATCTTCGAGCTGGCGCATCGACCGGCGACCGAGGTGACGACGCTGCGCCGCGAGCTCGATCTCGACGCCGGTTACCTGAGCCGGCTGCTCGCCAGGTTCGACGCGGACGGGCTGATCACACGGGAGCGCTCGGCGACGGACGCGCGCCGCCAGATCATCCGGCTCACCGACGCCGGCCGGGCGGCCTACGCGGTGCTCGGCGAGCGGACGGACGACCAGGTACGCGCGCTGCTCGCGCCGCTCACCGAGGAAGACCGGCGCCGGCTGGTCGCGGCGATGGACACCATCGAGGGCGTCCTCGCGGAGGCGGGCCGCCCGGATGCGTACGTGCTCCGCCCGCTGCGCCCGGGCGACTTCGGCTGGGTGGTGCACCGGCACGGCGTGCTGTACGCGGAGGAGTACGGCTGGGACGCCACGTTCGAGGCGCTGGTCGCCCGCATCGTCGCCGACTACATCGACAAGCACGACCCGCGGCGGGAGAACGCGTGGATCGCAGAGGTCGACGGCGATCCGGTCGGCTGCGTGTTCTGTGTGCAGCGCGACGACACGACCGCGCAGCTAAGACTGCTGCTCGTCGAGCCGTCGGCCCGCGGGATGGGCATCGGGGCCCGCCTGGTCGACGAGTGCCTGGCCTTCGCCCGCCGGGCCGGCTACAGGTCGATGATGCTCTGGACCAACGACGTCCTGGCCGCCGCCCGGCGTATCTATCAGCGGGCCGGCTTTCAGCTGGCCGAGCAGGGCGGGCACCACAGCTTCGGACACGATCTCGTCGAGCAGGTCTGGCACCGCGATCTGTGACGGTTGCCGATCGCTGTCAGCGAACGTTGCTGCGGAAACAAAAAGCTGCTCCGTTTTCTTGAGTGTTAATGACTCAAGCTTTTGAGTCCCGAGAGATGGAGCCAGAGCATGAGCGAGACCTTGAACCTGCCGGTGCTGCCCCTCGACGACGCCGTTGTGCTGCCGGGGATGGTCGTACCGTTCGACCTGTCCGACGGCGAAGTGCGCGCCGCGATCGAGGCCGCGCGGGCCACGGACCGAGCTCGTGGCCCCGGCATCCGTTCGGTCTCGAAGCCGAGGGTGCTGCTGGTGCCGCGGCTGGACGGCCAGTACGCGGCGGTCGGCACGCTCGGCACGATCGAGCAGGAGGGCCGGCTGCCCAGCGGCGAGCCGGGCGTCGTGGTCCGCGGCGTGTCCCGGGTGCGGATCGGCACCGGCACGACCGGCCCCGGCGCGGCCCTGTGGGTGGAAGGCGACACGATCGACGTGCCGCCGGCCGGCCCACGTGCCGCCGAGCTGGGCAAGGAGTACAAGGGCCTGGTCAGCGCGATTCTGCAAAAGCGCGGTGCCTGGCAGGTCGTCGACATCGTGCAGCAGATCGAAGACCCCTCCACGCTGGCCGACAACGCGGGTTACGCGCCGTACGTCAGCACCGAGCAGAAGATCGAGCTGCTGCAGACCGCCGACGTGATCGAACGGCTCAACCTGGTGATCGGCTGGGCGCGCGACCAACTCGCCGAGCTGGATGTCGCGGAGACGATCCGCAAGGACGTCCAGGAGGGCATGGAGAAGACCCAGCGCGAGTTCCTGCTGCGGCAGCAGCAGGAGGCCATCCGCAAGGAGCTGGCCGAGCTCACCGGCACAGGGGAGGCCGATGAGAACGACGACTATCGGTCCCGTATCGAGGCCGCCGACCTGCCCGAGCAGGTGCGAGAGGCCGCCCTCAAGGAGGTCGACAAGCTGGAGCGGGCCGGCGACGCCTCGCCCGAGAGCGGCTGGATCCGCACCTGGCTGGACACCGTCCTCGACATCCCGTGGAACGAGCGCACCGAGGACGCGTACGACATCAAGGGCGCCCGCGAGATCCTCGACGCCGACCACGCGGGGCTCGACGACGTCAAGGAGCGGATCATCGAGTACCTCGCGGTCCGCAAGCGCCGGACCGACCGCGGCCTTGGCGTCGTAGGCGGCCGCCGCTCGGGGGCGGTGCTGGCGCTGACCGGCCCGCCCGGCGTGGGCAAGACCTCGCTCGGCGAGTCCGTCGCCCGCGCCATGGGCCGCAAGTTCGCCCGGGTCGCGCTGGGCGGCATACGGGATGAGGCGGAGATCCGCGGCCACCGGCGTACGTACGTCGGTGCGCTGCCGGGCCGGATCGTCCGGGCCATCCGCGAGGCGGGCACCATGAACCCCGTCATCCTGCTCGACGAGGTCGACAAGGTCGGCGCCGACTACCGCGGCGACCCCACGGCCGCGCTGCTGGAGGTGCTCGACCCTGCACAGAATCACACGTTCCGCGACCACTACCTCGAGGTCGAGCTCGACCTGTCCGACGTGCTCTTCCTCGCCACGTCCAATGTGCTGGAGGCCATCCCGAGCCCGCTGCTCGACCGGATGGAGCTGGTCCAGCTCGACGGCTACACCGAGGACGAGAAGGTCACCATCGCGCGCGATCACCTGCTGCCGCGCCAGCTGGAGCGGGCCGGCCTGGAGCCGTCCGAGGTGTCCTTCCCCGACGACGCACTGCGGCTGATCGCGGGTGAGTACACCCGCGAGGCGGGCGTGCGGGCGCTGGAGCGCTCGATCGCCCGCGTGCTCCGCAAGGTCAGCGCGCGTGTGGCGCTCGGCGACGCGACGCTGCCGGTGGTCGTCGACGACCTGACCGACTACCTGGGCCGGCCCCGGTTCACCCCGGAGGTCTCGCTCGCCCAGTCGGAGCGCCGTACGGCGGTGCCGGGCGTGGCGACCGGGCTCGCGGTCACGGGAGCGGGCGGCGAGGTGCTGTACGTCGAGGCGTCGCTGGCCGACGCCGAGACAGGCGAGGTCGGCTTGACGCTCACCGGGCAGCTCGGCGACGTCATGAAGGAGTCGGCGCGGATCGCGCTGTCGTATCTGCGGTCGCACGGCGCGGAGCTGGAGCTGCCGGTGGGCGACCTCAAGGACCGCGGCGTGCACGTCCACATGCCGGCCGGTGCGGTGCCCAAGGACGGCCCGTCGGCGGGCGTGACGATGACGACGGCGCTCGCGTCGCTGCTGTCCGGGCGGCCGGTGCGGTCCGACGTGGCCATGACCGGTGAGGTGTCGCTCACCGGGCGGGTGCTCCCGATCGGCGGGGTGAAGCAGAAGCTGCTGGCCGCCCACCGGGCCGGGATCACGACCGTGCTCGTCCCGAAGCGCAACGAGCCCGACCTGGACGACCTCCCGGCCGACGTGCGCGAGCAGCTGACGGTCTTCACGGTCAGCGACGTACGGGAAGTGCTGGAGCTGGCCCTGGAGTCGGCGACCAGCGAGGCCGTCGCCGCCTGACAGATCGACCGCGGAGCCGGGGCCGTCGCCGACGGCCCCGGCTCTTCGCCGTCCGCTGTGCCGGGCATGCTGGAAGTGGAGGCGGTGTAGATGAGCAATGACCAACCCGGCCCGGAAAGGCGCTTCCTCGGCCTGCCCTACGACTTGCGGCGGCCGACCGCGCGGCGGCTGCGGTCCCGGGCGTGGAATCCGGACGACCCGCGCATCCTCACCCCCAAGACGTACGGCTGGGGTCTGGGCGTCAACTTCTACTGGATGGTCCATCAGGTGCGGTTCTGGCGGGCCCGGCGAAGGTAACCGGTCCGACGGGAATCAGATGTGACGCACCAGGCACGTTGCGTGGGTGACAACGGGGAAAAGATCACGCATACTGGCCTGCCCGGGCGCACTACGGGGGGCCACATCTGGAGGTGCGCATGGCGGACGAACTGGAGCGACTGACCGGTTTCCTGTACGAAATGGGGCTGCTCAAGCGCTTCAAGCGAACCGGTTGGTTCGTGCTCGGGGTCGGCGATCCGGAGAGCGTCGCGGACCACTCGTTCCGGGCGGCCGTGATCGCGGCGGTGCTGGCGGCGCTGGAGGGCGCCAATCCAGACCGAGCGGCGCTGCTCAGCCTGTTCCACGACAGCCAGGAGTCCCGGCTCACCGACCTGCCGTACGTGTCCAAGCCGTACGTCGCCAAGACGCCCAACGGCGAGGTCACCGCCGTACAGACGCAGGGCCTGCCGGGGCCGGTGGCCGGGGTCGTCGAGGGCGCGGTGGACGAGTACGAGGAGCACGCGAGCCTGGAGGCCCGCTGCGCCCACGACGCGGACAAGCTGGAATGCCTGCTGCAGGCCCTGGAGTACGGGGAGCAGGGGTACCGCAACACGCAACCGTGGATCGACAGCTCGCTGGCGCAGCTCCAGACCGTGTCCGGCAAGCGGCTCGCCGACGAGGCGCTGCGCACGGGGACGCTCGACTGGCTCGGCGACGCGGTCGCCGCGCGGCGCGAATCGGGCTGACGATGCGCCCCGCCCAGGCAGCGTTCCGAACTTTCGCACGGCCACAACAGGCCGGGCTATTGACTCTATGGAACGTTCCAGGAATTTTGAGCTAAGGGCTGTTGGCCGGGAAGGCCCCCGAACCCGAGCCAGGCTCGGGCCGCCGTCGGGGGGCGGCGATGGGGAGGTGCGCATGAGACTTGGTCTCGCCGGAGCAGGGCGAATCGGCGCGCGACACGCCACCATGCTGTCCGCGCATCCACAGGTGAAATCGCTGGTGATCGCGGACGCCGACCCGTCGCGGGCGCGCGACCTCGCGGCCCGGCTGGCGGTTGACACAGTCGAAGCGGCCGACACGGTGACGGACCTGTTCGCCGGCGGGCTCGACGGCCTGGTGGTGGCCGCGGCCACCGACGCCCACGCCGCCCTCGTCATCCGCGGCGCCGCCGCGCGACTCCCCGTCTTCTGCGAAAAACCCGTGGCCCCGGACGTCGCGGGCACGATCGAGGTGATCGACCGGGTGCGCGGCGCCGGCGTCCCGGTACAGGTCGGGTTCCAGCGCCGCTTCGACGCCGGGCACGTCGCCGCCCGCGAGGCGGTCGCCGCGGGCCGGCTGGGCTGGCTGCACACGATCCGGTCGTGCACGCTCGACCCGGCGCCGCCGCCGAAGGACTACCTGCCGACCTCGGGCGGGCTGTTCCGCGACTGCGTCATCCACGACATCGACGCCGTACGGTTCATCACCGGACGCGAGGTCGTCCAGGCCGTCGCCGTGGGCGCGAACCGCGGCGACGACATCTTCGGCGAGTGCGACGACGTCGACACCGGCACGGCCGTGCTGACGCTCGACGACGGCACGATCGCGGTCGCCACGGCGACGCGCTACAACGCCGCCGGTTACGACGTACGGCTGGAGGTCCTGGGCGCCAAGGACAGCATCGTCGCGGGCCTCGGCGACCGGACGCCGCTGACCCGTACGGACGGGCCCGCGCCCGCGGCGCCGTACAGCGGGTTCCTCGACCGTTTCGCCGACGCCTACGACGCCGAGCTACGCGCGTTCGTCGACCTGGTCGCCGGGCACGGCGAGAACCGCTGCCCGCCGGAGGACGCGCTGGCGGCCTGCTACGCCGCGGAGGCGTGCGAGCGCTCGCGCCGCCTCGGCCGCGTCGTCCATATCGACGAGGTGAAGAAGACCGGGTGACGCCACATGAGCGAGCCTAGGCGCGAGGTGCCGAGCGGCGGCGCGCGGATCGCGGGGGCCCCGATCTCGTGGGGGGTGTGCGAGGTGCCGGGCTGGGGGCACCAGCTCGCGCCGGACCGGGTGCTCACCGAGATGCGCGAGCTGGGGCTGGCCGCGACCGAGTTCGGGCCCGACGGCTTCCTGCCGGCCGACCCGGGCGCGCGGGCGGCGCTGCTGATGGCCCACGACCTGCGCGCGGTCGGCGGGTTCGTGCCCGTGGTGCTGCACGACCCGGCGTACGACCCGGTGCCGGAGGTCGAGCGGGCCGTCGCGGCGTTCGGTGCGGGCGACACGCTCGTGCTGGCCGCGGCCACCGGCCGCGACGGATACGACGAGCGCCCGCGCCTCGACGAAACCGGCTGGGCCACGCTGCTCGGCAACCTCGACCGGCTCGCCGCGCGCGCCGCGGACCGGGGCGTACGGGCCACCTTGCATCCGCACGTCGGGACGATCGTGGAGCGGGCCGACGAGGTCGACCGGGTGCTGGCCGGCTCGCAGATCCCGCTGTGCCTCGACACGGGCCACCTGTTCGTCGGCGGCGCCGACCCGTCGGCCCTCGCCGCGGCCGCGGCCGAGCGGATCGCGCACACCCACCTCAAAGACGTTGACGTGGCGCTGGCCGAGCGGGTGCGGGGTGGCGAATTGTCCTACTCGGAGGCCGTACGCGACGGTATGTACCGGCCGCTGGGTGCCGGTGATATCGACATCGCAGGAGTTGTCCGTACGCTCGCCGCGAAGGGCTACGACGGGTGGTACGTCTTGGAGCAGGACACCATGCTCGCCGCCGCGCCCGCGCCGGGCGCCGGGCCGTACGACGACGTCCGCGCGAGCATCGCCTACCTGGAGAAGGTGATCCCGTGACTCCCCTCGACGTGATCACGATGGGGCGGGTCGGCGTGGACATCTACCCGCTCCAGGTCGGGGTCGGCCTGGAGGACGTCGAGTCGTTCGGCAAGTACCTCGGCGGCAGCCCGACCAACGTCGCCGTCGCGGCCGCGCGGTACGGGCGCCACGCCGCGGTGATCACCCGGACCGGGGCCGATCCGTTCGGCCGGTTCGTGCACCAGGCCTTGGCCGGCTATGGCGTCGACGACAGGTTCGTCACCGACGTGCCCGGCCTGCCGACCCCGGTGACGTTCTGCGAGATCTTCCCGCCGGACCACTTCCCGATCTACTTCTACCGGCTGCCGACGGCACCCGACCTGGAGATCTACGAGCACGAGCTCGACCTGGAAGCCATCAGGTCGGCCCGGGTGTGCTGGGCGACGGTGACCGGGCTGTGCCGCGAGCCGAGCCGGTCGGCCACGCTGGCGGCGTTCAAGGCGCGCTCCCGGCGGGAGTGGACCGTGCTGGACCTCGACTACCGGCCGACCTTCTGGGAGTCGCCCGAGGCGGCCCGCCGCTGCACCGCCGAGGCGCTGGAGCACGTCTCGGTCGCGGTCGGCAACCTCGAGGAGTGCGAGGTCGCGGTGGGGGAGCGAGAACCCCGGGCGGCGGCGCAGGCCCTGCTCGACCGGGGCGTCGAGCTGGCCATCGTCAAGCAGGGGCCGGACGGCGTGCTCGCCGCGCGGACGTCCGAGGCCGTCCAGGTGCCGCCGATCCCGGTCGACGTGGTCAACGGTCTCGGCGCCGGCGACGCCTTCGGCGGCGCGCTCTGCCACGGGCTGCTGGCCGGCTGGGGCACCGAGCGGCTGCTGACGTTCGCCAACGCGGCCGGCGCCATCGTCGCCGCACGGCTGGCCTGCTCGGCGGCCATGCCGACCGCCGCCGAGGTCGAGACGCTGCTGGAGACCGGCGAGGTGCGGTCATGACGTTCGCCGACCGCTTCAAGGACCTCGTCGAGATCCGGGCGACCAGCCCGGCGGCGATCGCCAAGGCCGCGCGCGGACGGGCCCGACGCGACTGCTGGGTCGGCCCGGGCGGCACGCTGATGCTGGTGGCGGCCGACCATCCCGCGCGCGGCGCGCTCGCCGCCGGCGACCGGCCGCTGGCCATGGCCGACCGGCGCGACCTGCTCGAACGCGTGTGTACGGCGCTGGCGCGGCCGGGCGTCGACGGCGTGCTCGGCACCCCCGACGTGATCGAGGACCTGCTGCTGCTCGGGGCGCTCGACGACAAGATCGTCATCGGCTCCATGAACCGAGGTGGCCTCGCCGGCTCCACTTTCGAGATCGACGACCGCTTCACCGCGTACGACGTTCCGTCGATCACCGACGGCTACCTCGACGGCGGCAAGATGCTGCTGCGCATCGACGAGGACGACCCGGCGACCGCCCGCACCCTGGAGGCGTGCGCGCACGCGGTCACCGGGCTGGCCGAGCACGGCCTGATGGCGATGATCGAGCCGTTCGTCTCCGGCCGGGTCAATGGACGGGTCCGCAACGTGCTCACGCCGGAGGCGATGATCAAGGCGATCGCCATCGCCTCCGGGGTCGGCGCGACCTCGGCGTACACCTGGCTCAAGGTGCCGGTGGTGCCGGACATGGAGCGCGTCATGGCCGCCTCCACGCTGCCGGCTCTGCTGCTCGGCGGCGACGTGCGCGGCGACGCCGCCGAGACGTTCGACGGCTGGCGGCACGCGCTCGTCCTGCCCACCGTGAAGGGCCTGATCGCCGGTCGCGCCCTGCTCTATCCGCCCGGCGACGACGTGGCCGGTGCGGTCGACTCCGCCGTGGAGGTGCTGCGCCCATGAGTGACTTCGTGTCGGATGTGGCCATGAACCACTGCTCGCTGCGCGTCTTCGAACTCGCCCGGGGGGAGAAGCGGGAGTTCGACACCGGCGACGCCGAGGTGCTGGTGCTCCCGCTCGCCGGCTCGTGCCAGGTGTCGTGCGACGGCCGGACCTTCGAGGTGCAGGGCCGCACGAGCGTGTTCGACCGGGTCACCGACTTCGTGTACGCACCGCGCGACGCCCGCGTCACCGTCTCCGGCGTGGGCCGGTTCGCGCTGCCCGCGGCGCGCTGCGAGCGACGGCTGGCCGCGCGGTACGGACGGGCCGCGGACGTGCCGGTCGAGCTGCGCGGCGCCGGCCAGGCCAGCCGCCAGGTCAACAACTTCTGTACGCCGGAGGCGTTCGAGGCCGACAAACTGATCTCCTGCGAGGTGCTCACGCCCGGCGGCAACTGGTCGTCCTACCCGCCGCATAAACACGACGAGGACCGTCCCGGCGAGTCGGTCCTGGAGGAGATCTACTACTTCGAGATCTCCGACGACCGTGGGATGGCCTACCAGCGGGTGTACGGCACGGCCGACCGGCCGATCGACATCCTGGAAGAGGTACGGACCGGCGACACCGTGCTCATCCCGCACGGCTGGCACGGCCCGTCGATGGCGGTGCCCGGCTACGACCTGTACTACCTCAACGTGATGGCCGGGCCGTCCGCCGAGCGGGCCTGGCTGATCTGCGACGATCCGGCGCACGGCTGGGTGCGCGAGACCTGGCGGACGCAGCCGGTCGACCCGCGGCTGCCGATGACGGGAAGTGGGCGATGAGAACCGTACGGCTGACCGTCGGGCAGGCGATCGTCCGGTTCCTCGCCAATCAGTGGTCGGAGCGCGACGGCGAGCGGCAGCGGTTCTTCGCCGGGTGCTCGGGCATCTTCGGCCACGGCAACGTCGCGGGCCTCGGCCAGGCGCTGTTCGAGCACAGCGCCGGCCTGACGTACTACCAGGCCCGCAACGAACAGGCGATGGTGCACACCGCGGTCGGGTACGCCCGGATGCGCGACCGGCTGCAGACCTTCGCCTGCACGACCTCGATCGGGCCCGGCGCGACCAACATGGTGACCGGGGCCGCCCTCGCCACGGTCAACCGGATCCCGGTGCTGCTGCTGCCCGGCGACACGTTCGCCACCCGGGTCGCCAACCCGGTGCTGCAGGAGCTGGAGGATCCCCGGTCGTTCGACGTGTCGGTCAACGACGCGTTCAAACCGGTCTCCCGTTTCTGGGACCGGATCAACCGGCCCGAGCAGCTGCCGTCCGCGCTGCTGGCCGCGATGCGGGTGCTGACCGACCCGGCCGACACCGGCGCGGTCACCCTCGCCCTGCCGCAGGACGTGCAGGCGGAGGCGTACGACTGGCCGGCGGAGCTGTTCGCCGGGCGGGTCTGGCACGTGCCGCGCCCCGTGCCCGAGCCCGCGGCGCTGGCCCGGGCCGCCACGCTGCTGCGCGGCGCGCGGCGGCCGCTGATCGTCGCGGGCGGCGGCGTCATCTACTCCCGAGCGACCGAGGAGCTGCGCGACCTGGTCGAGGCCACCGGCATCCCGGTCGGCGAGACTCAGGCCGGGCGCGGCGCGCTGCCGTGGGACCACGACTGTGCTGCGGGCGCGATCGGCGCGACGGGCGGTACGGCGGCCAACGCGCTGGCCCGCGAGGCCGACGTCGTGCTCGGCGTCGGGACCCGTTACAGCGACTTCACCACGGCCTCCCGCAGCCTGTTCGCGAACCCGGACGTACGGTTCGTCAACCTCAACGTGGCCGCCTTCGACGCCGGGAAGCTGGCGGGCGAGGCATTGGTGGCCGACGCCCGGCTGGGCCTCGCGGCGCTGCACGGTGCCCTCGACGGCTGGTCGGTGCCGGAGTCGTACCGCGACCAGACCCGGCGCCTCGTCGCCCGCTGGAATGAGACCGTGGATCGGGCCTTCGCCCAGGGGAACGCCCCGCTGCCCGCGCAGGCGGAGATCATCGGCGCCGTCACCCAGGAGGCGGACCCGCGCGACGTCGTGGTCTGCGCCGCCGGATCGATGCCGGGCGACCTGCACAAGCTGTGGCGGCCGCGCGACCCGAAGAGCTACCACGTCGAGTACGGCTACTCGTGCATGGGCTACGAGATCGCCGGCGGCCTCGGCGCCAAGCTGGCCGACCCGTCGCGCGAGGTCATCGTGATGGTCGGCGACGGTTCGTACCTCATGATGGCCCAGGAGCTGGTCACCGCCGTCCAGGAGGGGGTCAAGCTCGTCGTCGTGCTCGTGCAGAACCACGGCTTCGCCTCCATCGGCAACCTGTCGGAGTCGGTGGGCGCGCAGCGATTCGGCACGCGCTACCGGTTCCGTACCGGCTCGGGTCTGGATGGCGACGTGCTGCCGGTCGACCTGGCCGCCAACGCCGCCAGCCTCGGCGCCGACGTGCTGCGCGCCGCGACGGTGGGGGAGTTCCGAACGGCGCTCCGGCAGGCCCGGGCGGCCGCCCGGACGACCGTCGTGCACGTGGAGACCGACCCGCTGGCGCCCGCGCCGGACAGCGAGGCGTGGTGGGACGTGCCCGTCGCCGCGGTGTCCGGGCTGGAATCCACGCGTGAGGCACGCGCTCGCTACGAAAAGGACAAGCTCGCCCAACAGCCCTATTTCTGACGCGCATACGACCCATAGGTCCCGTTAGGGTCGTCCCGCCCCAACTCCGACCCAGGCCCACAAGGAGGACCCCGCAATGCAGCGATTCCGTACACCCAAACGCCGTACCAGATTGGCGGCGGTCGCCGTGGCCGGGCTGCTCGCGGTGACCGCGTGCAGCAGCGGCTCGGGCGGCAAGAAGGCCGAGGAAGGGCAGACCCAGGCGGCCGGGGGAGGCGCCGCCGCGGGTCCCCGCCTGAAGATCGCCATGATCACCCACTCGGGCGCGGGTGACACATTCTGGGACATCGTCCAGAAGGGCGCCAAGGCCGCCGCGGCCAAGGACAACGTGCAGTTCCTGTACTCGGCCGACCCCGAGGGCGGCAAACAGGCCCAGCTGGTGCAGGCCGCGATCGACCAGAAGGTCGACGGCATCATCGTCACCCTGGCCAAGCCGGACGCCATGAAGGGTGTGGTCGCCAAGGCCGTCCAGGCCAAGATCCCGGTCGTCACGATCAACTCGGGCGCCGACGTGTCCGCGCAGTTCGGAGCGCTGGTGCACTTCGGCCAGGACGAGACCATCGCCGGGCGCGCCGCCGGTGCGCAACTGAGCAAGATCGGCGCGAAGAAGGCGATCTGCGTCATCCACGAGCAGGGCAACGTCGGGCTGGAGGCACGCTGCGCCGGCGCGAAGAAGACCTTCTCCGGGCAGATGGAGAACCTCAACGTCCCAGGTACCGACAAGCCGCAGGTCAGGTCGTCGATCACGGCGAAGCTGCAGGCCGACAAGAGCGTCGACGGCATCCTGGCGCTGAACGCCGACGTCGCGCTGACCGCGGTGGACGCGGCCAAGGACGCCGGGAGCAACGCCAAGATCGCCACGTTCGACCTCAACAAGCAGCTGATCCCGGCGCTCAAGGACGGCCGGATCCAGTTCGCCATCGACCAGCAGCCCTACCTGCAGGGCTACGAGGCGATCGACGAGCTGTGGCTCTACAAGACCAACGGCAACATCCTCGGCGGGGGGCAGCCGGTGAACACCGGCCCGGCGATCGTCGACAAGGCGACGGCGGCCTCCATCGAGCAGTACGCCATCAATGGAACCCGCTGACGCCGGGGGTTGACGGTGGCCCAGACAGTCGAGCTGGCCGCGAGCGCCGACGAGCGCGTCGCGGCCCGCTCGCTCTTTCGGCGCGCGCTCGGACGTCCCGAGCTCGGGGCGCTGATCGGCGCAATCGCGCTGTTCGTCTTCTTCTCCGTGACGGCCGAGCCGTTCTTGCAGGCGAGCTCGTTCGCGACCGTGCTCTACTCGAGCTCGACGTTCGGGATCATGGCGGTGCCGGTGGCGCTGCTCATGATCGGCGGGGAGTTCGACCTGTCCGCCGGGGTCATGGTTACCTCGGCGTCGCTGGTGGCCGCGCTGGTGAGTTACCAGCTGACCCTCAACGTGTGGGTCGGCGTGCTGGTCTCGCTGGTCGTCACGCTGACGATCGGCCTGGTCAACGGGGTGCTGTATGTCCGAACCGGCCTGCCGAGTTTCATCGTCACGCTGGCCACCTTCTTCATGCTGCGCGGGCTCAACCTCGGCGTGACGAAGCGGATCACCGGCGACGTGGCCACCCCGTCGATCGCCGACATAGACGGGTTTTCACAGGCCAGAACGGTCTTCGCGGCCCAGCCCAAGCTGTTCGGCGTGAACATCTACGTCACCGTCTTCTGGTGGCTGCTGTTCGTCGTCGTCGCCACGTGGATCCTGTTGCGCACCCGCGTCGGCAACTGGATCTTCGCGGTGGGCGGGGCGGCGCCGAGCGCGCGGGCGGTCGGCGTGCCGGTGAGCCGTACGAAGATCGGCCTGTTCATGGGGGTCTCCTTCGCCGCCTGGTTCTCCGGGATGCACCTGCTGTTCGCGTTCCCGTCCGTGGCCTCCGGCGAGGGCGTCGGCAACGAGTTCAGCTACATCATCTGCGCCGTGATCGGCGGCTGCCTGCTCACCGGCGGGTACGGCTCCGCGATCGGGGCCGCCATCGGCGCGTTCATCTACGGCATGGCCAACAAGGGGATCGTCTACGCCGGCTGGAACCCGGACTGGTTCTTCTTCTTCCTGGGCGTGCTGCTGCTGATCGCCACAGTCGTGAACCTGGTCGTCCGGCGGCGCACGGAAAGGACGAGCTGATGACGAGCGACGACGCGACCCCTGCCGATTCCGGCCCCATAACGGAGGCCGTTCCCGAGCCGCTGGTCCGGCTCACCGGCGTCGGCAAGCGGTACGGCAACGTGATCGCGCTGCGCGACGTCTCGCTGTCGGTGTCGGCCGGCGAGGTGACGTGCGTGCTGGGCGACAACGGCGCGGGCAAGTCCACGCTGATCAAGATCGTCTCGGGCGTGCACCGGCCGGACGAGGGCGTGTTCGAGGTCGGCGGCGAGCGGGTCTCGTTCGGGTCGCCGCGCGACGCGCTCGGCCGGGGCATCGCCACCGTCTATCAGGACCTCGCGGTGGTCCCGCTGATGCCCGTCTGGCGGAACTTCTTCCTCGGCTCCGAGCCGCGTCGCGGCGTCGGCCTGCTCGACGTCGGCTTCATGCGCCGGACGACCAAGTCGGAGCTGCTCGCCATGGGCATCGACCTGCGCGACGTCGACCAGCCGATCGGCACCCTGTCCGGCGGGGAGCGCCAGTGTGTGGCGATCGCCCGGGCCGTGTACTTCGGCGCCAAGGTGCTCATCCTCGACGAGCCGACCGCCGCCCTCGGCGTCAAGCAAGCGGGCGTAGTGCTGCGCTACATCGTGCAGGCCCGGGAACGCGGGCTCGGCGTCATCTTCATCACCCACAACCCGCACCACGCCTACCCGGTGGGCGACCGCTTCATGATCCTCAACCGCGGCCGCAGCGTCGCCTACCACGCCAAGGACGACATCACCCGCGAGGAGCTGACCGCCCTCATGGCCGGCGGCACCGAGCTGGAGCAGCTCGCGCACGAGCTGGAGTCGGTCTCGTCCGGCGCCGCGCGCGAGCTCACCGAGGAGGTGAAGGACCTCGGCATCGCCGACTCCTGAGCCGATATACCTCGAGGGTGGCTCCGCCCTTGCTCGGCCCCGCGCACGCCGGCGGCGCCGACCGTCCGGCGCCGGCCTGTTACGGGATGCGGGCGGTCCAGGCGGCGGTGCCGAACTTGGTGGCGACGAGGTCTTCGGCCTGGCGCAGCTCGGCCGGGGTCACGGCGTCGTCGACCAGGCCGTACCGCTTGCGGAAGTGCGCGATCATCCGGGCGATGACCTCCTCGCGCGGCAGCCCGGTCTGGCGGCGGAGCGGGTCGACGCGCTTCTCGGCGCTGGCCGTGCCCTTGTCCGACAGCTTCTCCCGGCCGATGCGCAGCACGTCGAGCAGCTTGCCGGCGTCGATGTCATACGCCATCGTCACGTGGTGCAGCACCGTGCCGCCGCTCAACCGCTTCTGCGCGGCGCCGCCGATCTTGCCGCCGTCGGAGGTGATGTCGTTGAGCGGCTGGTACCACGCCTTGACCCCGAGGTCCTCGTTCAGGGCACCGAGCACCCAGTCATCGAGGAAGGCGTAGGAGTCGGCGTACGACATGCCCTGCACAAGGGAGTACGGGGCGTACAGCGAGTACGTGATCGTGTTGCCCGGCTCGATGAACATCGCGCCGCCGCCGCTGATCCGCCGTACGACCGTCACGCCGTGCCGCCGGGCGGCCGCGTCGTCGACCTCGTTGCGCAGCGACTGGAAGCTGCCGATGACGACGCTGGGCGCGGCCCACTCCCAGATGCGCAGCGTCGGCGGTCGCCGTCCGGCACCGACCTCGCGGGCCAGGACCTCGTCGAGCGCCATGTGCAGGGCCGGCTGCTGCGGGTCGTCGTGGATCAGGTGCCAGTCGTGGTCGCGCCAGTCGGACGCGCGGGCCAGCGCCCGCCGCAGCGCCACCGCGACCGCGTGCGCCGAGAAGCCCAGCATGACGACGTCCGGGCCGAGCGCCGCCTCCAGCCGTTCGGTGAGCCGTGCCGTGTCGGCGACGGCGGGCAGGCCGGTCAGCGCGGCGTTCATCCGCTCCAGCGCGTCATCCGGCTCCAAGAAGAAGTCGCCGCTGACCTGTACGTCGCGGAGCACGCCGTCATCGACCGTCACGTCGACGACGACCAGCTTGCCGCCGGGAACCTTGTACTCGCCGTGCACGTACGATCCAACCGCTCCGCGCAGGCGCGGATTCCCGTACTCCCTTATGGTCGCGCTCGCCTTCTCGCTTGCTTCGCGGATGGCTCGTACCTCGCCGACCGCTCCGCTCGCTCGTCGGCTCGCTGCTCCGTCAGGTGAGCAGCCAGCCTCCGTCGACGTCGAGGTTGACGCCGTTCACCGACGGGTTGGTCAGCAGGAAGACGACCGCGTCGACGATGTCGCTCATGGTGGCGAGCCGCCCGGTGGGCGTACGGGCCACCACGGCGTCGAGGTTCTTGCCGCTCCAGTACGGGCTGTCGCCGACGATCCCCGGGTGGATCGCGTTGACGCGGATCGGCGCGAGCTCTGTCGCCAGCGTGTTGACCAGCCCCAGCACGCCGCCGTTGACGGTCGACACGGTGGTCGACCCGGGGTAGGGACGGTCCTTGGCCCGGCCGCCGAAGATCACGATCGCCGCGTCCTCGGTCATCCGGGGCCGCAGCGCGTGGACGACGGCCGTGTAGCCGACGAGCTTCAACGTCACCAGCCGGAGCCCGTCCTCGATCGAGTATTCGGAGACGGTGTTCTGGTCGCGCGCGATGGCCGCCAGCACCAGCCGGTCGACGTTGTCGACATCGGCCAGGGCGGGCCGGATGCCGGCCGGCTCGGACAGGTCGAAGCCGACGCCGCGGGTCTGCCCGCCGATCTCCTTGGCCACGTTCTCGGCGCGATCGGCGTCTCGGCAGGTCAGCACGACGTCGTCGCCCGCCTCGGCGTAGAAGCGAGCGATCTCGCGACCGATCCCGGACGAGCCGCCGACGATGACCACAGTCATGTGAGTCTCTCCTGGAGGTAGTCCCAGTCTCTGGCGAAACGGTACGAATGCCGCGACGGCGGCTGCGGGGCCTGCGTCTCCAGCCACCGCACGGGGCCGTCCCCGGCGTTCGCGAACGAGTGCACGCAGCCCACCCCGGCCCAGGCGGCGTCGCCGACCTCGAGCCGGTACTTGTGCCCGTCGAACGTCGCGTCCGTGGCGCCCTCGAGGATCAGGTACGTCTCCTCGAGCGGATGGTCGTGCGGGCCGGCCACCCCGTCGGGCTCGTACTGCACCATGAACATCGTCGACAGGCGGGCCCCGAGGTCGCTGTCGACCATCATCTTCACGGAGATGCCGCTGTAGACGAGCAGCGCCGTCCGCATGCTCGCGGACACCGCCAGCATGTCCTGCGACTGCCTGCCGGGGTCCATGTTCGCCGGCTCGATGTGGCCGAACGCCAGCGTGCGCGGATCCCGTACGTCCGGGCGGACCGGGTCGTCCTGCCGCACCGGCGAGACGAGGAACGTGTCGTCGCCGTGCGCGGAGCGCGGCAGCGGCGCCTGCATGTCCGCCCACCGCGCCACCGTGTCGCCGAGGTTGCGCCACGAGTGCGGCACGCCGACCGGGACGAGGCCGTAGTCACCCGCGCTCAGCAGGAACGAGCCCTCGCCGGTGTCGAGCACCACCGAGCCGTCGATCACGTACATGCTCTGCTCGAACGAGTGCACATGAGCCTGCAGCGAGCCGCCCGGGTCGAGCTCACAGATCCCGAACCCGGTGTGCACCGAGCCGCACGACTCGTCGACGATGGTGCGGCGGCGGAACCCCTCGGCTCGGCTCGCCCCCGCCGCCGGCGCGGCGAACGTGCTGTCCGCCGCCCGGCTGATCACATGGCGTGCTCCCGTCACCCCTGGGCCTCCGCGGACTCGGCGGCGCGACGCTCGGCCTCGGCGACCAGGTAGTCGCGTGAGTTCTCGACGAGGTTCCGCGCACGGGCCTGGTCGGCGAGCAGCTTGCCGTCGCGCTTGCGCACGACGCCGTCGATGATGACGGTCTCGACGTTGGAGACGTCCGCGCACAGCGTGACCGCGGCGACCGGGTCGATCACCGGGGCCATGTTGAGCGACGTGGCGTCGATCACGACCACGTCGGCCTGCTTGCCGGGGGTCAGCGAGCCGGTACGGCTCTCCAGCCCGGCGACGTGCGCGCCGTTGAGGGTGGCGATCTCGAGCATCTGGGCGGCGGTGAGCATGGTCTTGGGCGCCGGCTCGTTCTTCTCCCAGTACACCGCGTTGACCCGTGCCCGCTCCGCGCCGAACGCGGCGCGGATCTGGGTGAACATGTCGCCGGGCACTGTGGTGACCACGTCGATGGACAGGCTCGGCCGCAGCCCGTACTCGATGGCCTTCAGCACCGGCGGCCAGCCGTGCCCCATCTGCGTCTCGACCTGCGGCGCGATGGAGACCGTGCCGCCCGCGTCGGCGACCAGCCGCCACTCCTCCTCGCTGAAGTAGCAGCAGTGCACGAACGTCGTGGGCTGGCCCAGCAGGCCCAGGTTGTGCAGCGCCCGGATCATGCCGAACCGGCCGGCCAGGCGGCCCATCGCCACGTGCACGGTGATGGGGAGGTTGAGGTCGCGCGCCATGGCCCACTCGGCCCGGACGACGTCGTCCACGCAGAATCCGGTGCCGCGGGTGGCCAGCGCCATGGTGAGCAGGCCCTGGTCGGAGGAGAAGTACGACTCCCGTACCCGCTGCACGTCATCGCGCGGAATGACGATCTTGCTCTCGAACCAGTAGTCGGCCAGCGACAGGTTGGCGCTGCCGTAGGCGTACTGCGCCCGGATCCCGGCCTCCTGCAGGCCGCGGATGCCGGCGTCCGGGTGGTCCGGGGTGTTGTTGATGTGCGACCAGTCGACGAGCGTGGTGATGCCGGCGTTGATGCACTCCAGCGCGCCCGCCAGGTTGCTCGCGTACACATCCTCCGGCCGGTACAGCGGCGCGAACGTGTCGAGCACCTCGACGAAGTAGTCGTCGAGCGTCGAGTTGGGGGCGCAGCCGCGGATCGCGGCCTCCCACGTGTGCCGGTGGGTGTCGATGAAGCCGGGGATGACGATGCGGCCGCTACAGTCCACGACCTCGGCGTCCGCCTCGATCCCGGGCCGGACGGCGGCGATCTTGTCGTCTTCGATGAGAACGTCGGCGTTCGCGAGGTCGCCGATCTGCGAATCCATGGTGAGCACGTGGCCACCGCGGAGAAGCATCTTGGTCATGGCATCTTTACCTTTTCTACGGGGATGGTCTTCAGAGGTGGTGCAACACGCCTTTCGGTGCGGCTCGTACGCCTCGATCGGCCTCAGTACGCCGCGAGAGCGCGGACGGCGGCGGCCACCCCGCTGACTGTGGGGATGACCTGTTCCTCCAGCGCGTCGGCGAACGGCAGCGGAACACAGGCGGCGGCGATCCGCTTGACCGGCGCGTCGAGCATCTCGAAGCCCTCGTCGGCGACGATCGACGCGACGGTGGCGCCCCAGCCGCCCTGGTAGGGGTTCTCCTCGACGATGACGATCTTGGAAGTGCGCTGCACCGAGGCCAGCACCGTGGCCATGTCCAGTGGCACCAGGCAGCGCAGGTCGATGACCTCGGCGTTGACGCCGTCGCGGGCGAGCTCGTCGGCCGCGGCGAGCGCGGTCGGCACGGTCGAGGCCAGCGCCACGATCGTCACGTCGTCGCCCGGACGGGCCACCGACGCCTTGCCCAGCTCGACGACGTGCTCGTCCGCCGGCACCTCGCCCTTGCTCGCGAGCAGGCCCTTGTGCTCGAAGAACACGACCGGATCGGGGCTGCGGATCGAGGCGGCCATCAGCCCGACGACGTCGGCGGGCGTGGACGGGGCCACGATCTTCAGGCCCGGTACGGTGAGCGCCCAGTTCTCGACGGCCTGCGAGTGCTGCGCGCCGAACCCGAGCCCGCCGCCGTTGGCCGTCCGTACCACCAGCGGCACGGTCACCTGGCCGCCCGTCATGTAGCGGACCTTCGGGATCTCGTTGGCGATGTAGTCCCAGCAGCAGGCCAGGAAGTCGCTGAACATGATCTCGGCGACCGGCCGCAGCCCGGTCATCGCCGCGCCCATCGCGGCGCCGACGATCGCCTGCTCGGAGATCGGCGTGTCCCAGACCCGCTGCGAGCCGAACTCCTTGTGCAGCCCGACGGTGGTCTTGAAGACGCCCTCCGCGGCGCCGATGTCCTCGCCGAGGCACACGACGGTCTCGTCGCGCCGCATCTCCCTGGCGATCCCCTCGGCCACCGCTTCTCGATAAGTGATCACGTCCGCCACGCCGCACCTCCATCGGCCCACACGTCGGTCAGTGCCAGCGCCGGATCGGGATCGGGCGCGTTCTTGGCCGCGTCGACGGCCGCTGCGACGATCTGCTCGGCCCGGGACTCGCGCTGCCCAATGGTCTCGGCGCCGACGCCGAGCGACTCCAGCCGGGTCCGCGCGATGTTGAGCGGGTCACGCTTGAGCCACTCCTCGACCTCCTCGGCCGGGCGGTACTTCCCCGGGTCGGCCCGGCTGTGCCCGTACTGCCGATAGGTGTGCGCCTCGATCACCGTGGGGCCTTCGCCCTCGCGCGCCCGCCAGGCCGCGCGGGCGACGGCGTCCCTGACCACGATGACGTCGTTGCCGTCGATGACCTCGCTGGGCAGGCCGTACGCCACGGCCCGGTCGGCGGCCGGGTTGGTCACCGCCGTGACCTCGCTGATCGGCGTGTACTCCATGTAGAAGTTGTTCTCGCAGACGAACAGCACCGGCAGCTTCCATACCGCGGCCAGGTTGAGGGCCTCGTGGAAGGCGCCGATGTTGGTCGCGCCGTCGCCGAAGTACGCGACCGCCACCTGCCCGCTGTGGCGCAGCTTGGCCGACCACGCCGCGCCGACCGCCATCGGCAGGTGCGCGCCGACGATCGCGTACGACCCGAGCATCCCGGCCGAGGCCTTGGTCAGGTGCATCGACCCGCCCTTGGCCTGGCAGATGCCGGTCGCCTTGCTCATCAGCTCGGCGAGGCACTCCTCGGCGCTCGCCCCCCTGGCCATCGCGTGGTGATGGCCGCGGTACGTCGCGAACACGTAATCGTCGGGCCGCAGCGCCGCGCTCGAGCCGACGGCCACCCCCTCCTGACCGGCCGCCAGGTGCGTGGTGCCCTTGACCAGGCCGGACATGAACAGGTCGTACGCCGCCTTCTCGGTACGGCGGATGAGGACCATCCGCTCGTACAGGTCGAGCAGTTCCGCGCCGTTGTTCTGCGACTCCGTCACCTGCTCCGTCATTGGCCGCCCCCGTTCGGCGTGTTGAAGGTCGGGGTGTTGAGGTGGGACTGGGATTCGCGCAGCGTGCTGAGGGCGCCGCCCGCGGTCCAGTACTTGCGCCCGGCGACGAGCAGCTCCTCGGCCGGGAACTTCGTGATGATCTCGCAACCGGTGGCCGTGACCACCACCTCCTCCTCGATCCGGGCGGCGGACCAGCCGTCGCCCGCCGGCCAGTACGTCTCGAGCGCGAAGACCATGCCCTCCTCGAGCGTCTCCGGGTGGTCGAGCGAGACGAGCCGGCTGAAGATCGGCTTCTCCCAGATCGACAGCCCGACGCCGTGGCCGTACTGCAACGCGAACGCCGCCATCTCGTCGGGGAAGCCGAACTCCTCGGCGCGCGGCCAGACCGAGACGATGTCGGCGGTGGTCGCGCCCGGCTTCACCAGGGCGATCGCCTGGTCCATGTACTCGCGGCAGCGCCGGTACGCGTCGCGCATGGCCCGGGACGCGCTGCCCACCGCGAAACAGCGGTAGTAGCAGGTGCGGTAGCCCAGGTGGCTGTGCAGGATGTCGAAGAACGCGGGGTCGCCGGGCCGGATGATCCGGTCGCTGTAGACGTGCGGGTGCGGCGAGCAGCGCTCACCCGAGATCGCGTTGACGCCCTCGACGTACTCGCTGCCCAGGCCGTACAGCACCTTGCTGACCACGCCGACCGTCTCGTTCTCGCGCACGCCGGGGCGCAGGAAGTCGTACAGCTCCTCGTAGGCCGCGTCGACCATCGAGCACGCCTGGGTGAGCAGCGAGATCTCATCCGGCGTCTTGATACGGCGGCACTCGAGGAACAACTGCTGCCCGTCGACGACGTCGATGCCCTCGGCGCGCAGCGCCTGCAGCACCGGCATCTCGATGACGTCGACGCCCAGCGGCCCGTCGGCGACGCCATGTGCGTGCATCTCGGCGGACACCTTGCGGGCCACGTCGGCGGCGATCCCGGCGTCGGGGTGGAAGGCCCCGCGCAGCGTCGAGATCCCGGCCCGGGCGCGCTGGGTGCCGTCGAGCCACGGGTTGTACAGCTGGTGGTGCTTGGCCGCCGAGCCGAAGTCCCAGACGATCGGCTCGCCGCCGCGGACCAGCAGCGCGAATCTGATCAGCTTGTCCATCGCCCACGTGCCGATGTGGGTCGCGGTCATATAGCGGATGTTCGAGAAGTCGAACGTCAGGACGGCGGCGAGGTCTGATCGGTCAAGCTCGGCCTTGAGCTTGCTCAGGCGCTCGCGGCGGAGCCGGTCGAGGTCGACCCGCTCCTCCCAATCGACGGCATTCGGTCCATAAGTGCGGATAGCCATAGCTGCCACTCCTTCTGGGGCCGTCATCGAGTTAAGTTTCTGACGTGTGTCCGCGTCAATACCCACTGAACACCAACGCGGGGCAATCTAGGGTGATCGTAATTTTGTGTAGCAACGTTTAACAAGGGTGGTGTTCAAGCAGGTGGACGGCGCTCAGGGCACGCCGGAGCCGGAGTCGTCGACGAACCATACGCCCACGGCCGGCTCGTCCTCGTCGTTGCGATAGCGGTGCGGCGTGGCCGATGAAAACGACACGGCGTCGCCCGGGCTCAGCTTGACCTCGTCGAACCCCAGGGTCAGCGTCAGCTGGCCGGACAGCAGGTAGCCGTACTCCACGCCGGAGTGCCGCATCAGCAGCCCGGTGCCGGACGAGGACCCACCGGGCGCGTAGGTCACGAGCAGGAAGTCGACCGGAGTGCCTGGCACCCGCCCGAGCCGCTCCCACGTCACCCCGGAGTCGAGCTCCAGCACCTCTCGGTCGGCGGCCCGGACGACGGGGCCCACCCGGCGTTCGACGACGTCGGTGTGGCGGGCCCGGAACTGGTCGGCGACGGTGGGCCGCTGCGCCGGCTCGGGGCCGGCGTCGATGGATTCGGCCGGTGCGGTGTCGTCCTCGGTCTCGAAGTCGTCGGCGTCGATGACGTCAACCGCTTCGGAGACCTCGTCGGTGTCGAAAACGTCCTCGACCGAGATGGCCAGCGCCTTGGTGATGGCGTACAACGTGCTCACCGAGGGCTGGCTCTTGCCGGTCTCGATCTGCGAGACCAGGCTCGGCGAGACCCCGACCGCGCGGGCGAGCCCACGTAGCGTGATGCCGCGCTCCAGTCTGACCTCTCGGATCCGCTGGCCGACCGGCGGGATGGAGGACACTCGCGCATCGTACAGTACGAGTGAACACGTGGCGGGAACGGGTCGCGTGGCCATTGACTGCCAACACGGGACGGCACAAGGTCACGGATGTAAGACTCGCAGTTACCACACGGGATACCCTCCTACCTCGCCCCTGGAGACATGACAGCGAACCTGGCTCTGCACAACCTCCCCGCCGAGCCCAATGACTTCATAGGCCGCGAACGTGACGTCGCCGAGCTGCGTCAGCTGCTCGACGCGACGCGGGCTGTCACGCTCTGCGGACCGGGGGGCATAGGCAAGACCCGGCTGGCACTGCGGGTCGCCGCGACCCTGACCGACGGTTGCCCGGACGGCGTGTGGTTCGCCGGGCTCGGCGAGATCGCGCCGGAGCCGGCGCCGCCGGGGGGCAATGGTCACGTGGCCCGGGCGGATCCCGTCGTCCGGCGGGTCACGGCGGCGCTCGGCATCACCGACGAGCCGGGGCGGTCACTGGGCGAGACGCTGGCCGAGGCGCTGCGGGCCCGGAACATGCTGCTGGTCCTCGACAACTGCGAGCACCTGATCGACGCGTGCGCGCTGTTCTGCCAGACGCTGCTCGCCGGCTGTCCGCACGTGCGGATCCTGGCGACCAGCCGCGAGCCGCTGCGCGTCACGGGCGAGAACGTCTGGCGGGTGCCACCGCTGACCACCCCGGCGGCCGGGCCCGCGGCCGTCTCGATGTCGCCCGGCGCCGGGCTCAACGGCGTCGAGTCGCTGTTCCACAACGAGGCCGTACGACTGTTCGCCGCGCGCGCCGGAGCCGCCCGCCCGTCGTTCAGCCTGGCCGCCGATAACGCGGCCGCGGTCGCGGATCTGTGCCGCGCGCTGGAGGGGGTGCCGCTGGCCATCGAGCTGGCCGCCGCCCGCACCCGGGTGCTGTCGGTGGAAGAGATCACGAGCCGGCTGCGCGACCGGTTCCGGCTGCTGAGCGCCGGCGACCGGACGGCGCCAATGCGGCAGCGGACCCTGCGCGGCACCATCGACTGGAGCCACGAGCTGCTCGACGACGCCGAGAAGGTGCTGTTCCGGCGGCTGTCGGTGTTCGCCGGGCAGTGGACGCTGGACCAGGCCGAGCGGATCTGCGCAGATCCACCGGCCGACCTCGAAGCCGGCCCCGGCGAGGCGCCCGCGGGAGTGACGGCCGATGACGTCCTCGACCTGCTTACCGCGCTGGTGGACAAGTCGCTGGTCGCGGTGGGCGCGGAGGTCGAGGGCGAGATGCGGTTCCGGATGCTGGAGAGCGTCCGGGCGTACGCGGCGCAACGCCTCGCCGACGCCGGGGAGGCCGAGGAGGTGCGCCGGCGGCACCGCGACGTCGTCCTCGAGGCCGCCGAGTACAACGCCGAGATCGCGCTGGCCGAGCGCCTGGCGCCGTGGTCGGTGCGGGTCGGGCTGTTCCGGCGCTACGACGCCGAGCTCGACAACGTAAGGGCGGCGCTGACCTGGTCGCTGGAGCGCGGCGACGTCGAAGCGGGGCTGCGGCTATGCACAGCATTGCGTACATACTGTCTGCCGCGCGGCTACTTCGCCGAGTGCGAGGACTGGACCGACCGGTTCCTCGCCCGCGGGCCGGAGGGCCTGCGGCCGGGCGTGTGGGGGGCGGCGCTGGTCGGCCGGGCGCAGGTCGCGATCGGGCGCCGTGACTTCGCCGGCGCCGCGCGGTGGGCCGCCGACGGCCTCGATCCGTGCCGTACCGCCGGCGACACCATCATGGTCGCGGCCGCGCTGGACCTGCTCGGCCAGGTGGCGATGCGCGCGGGCCGGTTCGACGAGGCGGCCGGGCATATCGAGGAGGCGATCGGCGTCGCGCACGCCGGCGGCGACCGGTGGAACGAGGCGCACGCGCTGATCAGCCGGGGGACGCTGCTCGCCCTGCAGGGCAGATTGCGCGAGGCGCAGCAGGCCTTCGAGGCGGGGCTGGCGCTGATGCGCGAGGTCGAGCAGGGCTGGGGCGTCAGCCGTGCGCTGATCGGCTTGGGCCAGCTCGCCCAGGCGCGCGGCGACGGCATGGCGGCGCGCGCCTATTACGAAGAGGCGCTGGGGAACCTGCTCGACATCGACGCCGGTCCCGAGATCGCCCGCTGCCTCAGTGGCCTGGGCCGGATCGCCCTCGATCAGGACGATAAGGGCCGCGCCCGCCAGGCACTGGCCGAGAGCCTGACGCGCAGCCACACCGCCGGCGTACGGCTGGGCGTGGCGCGCAGCCTGGAGGCGTTCGCCGAGCTGGTCGCGATGGAGGAGGAGCCGCAGCGGGCGGTACGGCTGGCCGGTGCGGCGGCGGCGCTGCGCGACGCCATCGGCCAGGCGCCCATCACGGGCGTACGGCAGGAGCGGCTGCTGGCGCCGATCCGGCGCAGGCTCGGCGAGCAGGTGGTCGCGCAACTGTGGGGCGAGGGCCGCGACATGACGCCGGAGGCGGCCGTGGCCTTGGCCCTGGCGCCGCCCCGGACGGCAACGGTGCCGCAGCAACGGCCCGCCGCCGACGACCAGCCGGCGCCGCCGCTCGCGACCGCGCTTCCAGTGACCTCGGTTCCGGTGACCCCGCCGAGCACGGTGACGCCGCGGGAGTGGGAGATCGCGGAGCTGATCGCCCGCGGGCTGAGCAACAAGGGCATCGCCGACGAACTGGTCATCAGCCCGGCCACGGTCGCCCGCCACGTGACCAACATCCTCACCAAGCTGGGCTTCGCCTCCCGCGCCCAGATCGCGGCCTGGGCCGTACGGGAGCGCGGCGAAACTACATAGTCCCCCGCGATGTGTACATCATCCGGCTAAGCCGGCGGAGGCTCCCGATTACGACCTGATCTGCACAGGTCGGTGCATGTGCGACGGCGCCCGGCTGCCTACCGTTCGAGGCATGATCCAGCCGCGTCAGGGTGACACCGCACCGGTGCCCGAGAGGACCGTCACGCAGACGGTGCTCGGCACCCGGCCGCGCGGTGACCGTCCGGCGCTGGTCGACGCCACGTCGGGTCGTACCACGTCGTACGCGGACATGACCTCCGCCATCTGGTCGGCCGCGGCCGGCCTGCGGGGCAACGGGATCGGCCGGGGTGACGTCATCGGGGTGCAGCTGCCGGACGTACCGGAGCTCGCGATCGCGCTGCAGGCGGTGATGGCCGCCGGGGCCGTACCGGTTCCGATCCGGCCGACCACCCCGGCCGACGTCATGACAGACCAGCTGATCGAATCCGGCGCCCGGATGCTGATCACCTGGCCGGTGCTGCTCGACATCGCGCTGGACGCGGTGAAGGGCACCCCGGTGGAACGCGTCATGTGCTTCGGTCAGGAACCTGACGTGGAGCCGTTCTCGGCCCTGCTGACCGGGGACGGACGGCCGGTGGAGGTCGAGCTCGATCCGCGCACGGACCTGGCGCTGCTGCCCTACAGCCGCGGGACCACGGGGCCGTCCCGCGGCATACGGCTCACCCATCGCAATCTCGTGGCGAGCGTCACGCAGTTCGCCGGCGCGGGGTTGATCAGCGAGGCCGACACGCTGCTGTCGGCGGTGCCGCTGACCGACGTGATCGGGCTGACGACCGTGCTGCTGCCGGGGTTGCAGGCGGGCGCGATGATCGTGACCAGGTCCGGCACCGGACGGCTCGACCTGCTGCGGACCCTGCAGGACCGGGCGGTGACCGTCGTCGTGCTCCCGCCGGACATGGTCGAGGTCCTCGCGTACGACCGGTCGGTGGAGCGCTACAACCTCCGGCAGCTGCGCTCGATCATCTCCACCGGCGGACCGCTGCGTCCCGAGGTCGCCCGGGCCTGTGCCACCCGGCTGCGCTGCACGGTGCGGCAGGCGTACGGCCTGGCGGAGGCGGCCGGGGTCACACACGTCAACCTGCGGGCGGCCGAGGAGGGGACGCTCGACTCTGTCGGGCGCGGCCTCCCGTGGGTTGACTGGCGGATCGTCGATCCGGCCGGCGGCGCCGGTCGTATCCCGCCCCCCGGCCCTTCGGGCCCGCCCCCCGCGCAGCCGTCGTACCAGCAGGGGGAACTGCTGGTCCGCGGGCCCATGGTCACGCGGGCGTACGCGGACGCGGAGCCGCTGCCGGAGTGGGTGCCGACGGGCGACGCCGCCTTCGCCGACGACCACGGGCGGCTCTACATCATGGGCCGGATGGCCGGCCCGGGGCCGGAGCCGCCCGACGAGCCCGAGGCGATGCTGGAGACCCATCCGGCGGTCCAGGACGCCGCCGTAGTGCCGATCCCCCACGCCGACCTCGGCCTGGCGCCGCACGCGTTCGCCGTACTGCGGGAGCCGGTCTCCGCGGCCGACCTGCTCGCGTACGTGAACAGTCACCTGCCGCCGTACCAGCAGGTACAGGCGGTCCACGTGGTGCCGGTCATCCCGCGCACCCCCAGCGGCCGCATCCTGCGCCGCGCCCTCATCGACCGGGCTGGGCTCGCCGACGGACCGGAGGCCACCGAATGAATCCGGCTGCTTCTACACATCCGCCTACACATTTCTTCGGATGTGGTGGCGTCGTCACCGAACGTACCGTCACTCTCATGGAGCACGGGAGCCGCCACGTGACGAGCGGGCAGACCACCACGCGCACCGAGCGGGCGGACCGGACGGACATCGCCGGGCCGGCCTTCAGCGGGCCGACCCTGACGACGGCCGTGCTCGACGCCATCGCCGAACACACCGCGGGCCGCGCGGACCATACGGACCGCCCGGCCGTGATCGACACCACGGACGGCCGGTCGCTGACCTACGCCGAGATCACGTCGGTGGTGCCGACGGCGGGTGCCGGGCTGGCCAGGCGCGGCGTACGGACCGGCGACATCGCCGCCGTCCTCGTCCCCTGCGCGCGCGAGTTCACCCTCGCCGTCCACGCGCTCGCGGCCGCGGGAGCCGTACCGGCGCCGCTGCCGCCCGAGGCGACCGCAGATGAGCTCGCCGACCTGCTCACTGGGTGCGGGGCCCGGCTGCTCGTCACCGCGCCCCCGCTCGGGGAGGTCGCGCTCGCCGCCGCCGACAGCTCGTACGTGCGGCAGGTCTTCGCGTTCGGCGACGTTCCGGGGGCGACACCGTTCGGCGAACTGCTCCGGGGCGGCGGGCCGCAGCCGCACATCGACCCGCTGCACGACCATGCCTTGATCCAGCCCACGACCGATCCGCCGGAGCGGCTCACCCACGCCGACCGGCTGGCGGACATGTACCGGCTCGCGGCGGCGGTCACGATCGACGCCGACGACGTGGTGGTCGCGGCGGCCGCCGGCTGCCCGGAGGCGACGTGGGCCGGGCTGATCGACGTCGCGCTGGTGCGCGGCGCCACCTTCGCGGCGGTGACCCGTCCCGGCGCGGCACCGCTGCTGCGGGCGATCGAGACGTACGGCGCAACGCTCGTCATCGTGTCGCCCGCGACGCTGCAGACTCTCGCCTTCGACGGGGCCTTCGCGCCGATCACGGCGGGGCCGCTCCGCCTGCTGACCACCGGTCCGGCGCCGCTCGAGGCCGTCCGGGCGTGTCGCCGGCGCTACGAATGGAGCATCGACACGCTGGCATAGCGGGTCCTGCATTCTCGCGCCGCCGCCGATGCCATGGTGACACACTGAACGCGACCCGACACATCGAGTGATCAAGGGCGATTTCGATGAATACTGCCACGAGCGCGAAGACGTCCCGCAGTGCGCCACTCCGCAGTCACGACGCGGAATTGCGATCGCTGTTGGAGGCGCTGCGCGCCGTGCGCGACGGCGACTTCCGGCCGCGGTTCGCACCGGCCGGCGGCGGCACCCTCGCGGAGATCGGCGAGGTGCTGACCCAGATCCTCGATCGCAATCAGCACCTGGCCGACGAGCTGCGGCGCGTCTCCCGGCAGGTGATCCGGGAGGGCCGGCTGGACGAACGACTCGCCGCCAGCCCCGGGCAGGGCGGCTGGACGACCAGCGTCGAGTCCGCCAACGCGCTGCTCGATGCCGTCATCACCCCGCTCACGAACACCGCCCGCGTACTCGAGGCGGTGGCCGACGGCGACCTGGCGCAGCGCGCCGACCTGGAGATCGGCAACCGGGCGCTGCGCGGCGATCTGCGCCGTACCGGCAAGGCCGTGAACCGCATGGTCGACCAGCTCGCGTTGTTCACCAACGAGGTGACGCGGGTGGCCAGCGAGCTGGGCACGGAGGGCCGGCTGGGCGGGCAGTCGAAGATGCGCGGGCTCACCGGCAGCTGGGCCCGGGTGACCGAGGCCGTCAACGACATGGCCGGGCGGCTGACCGCCCAGGTCCGCGACATCGCGCTGGTCACCACCGCCGTCGCCAAGGGCGACCTCACCCGCAAGGTCACCGTCGAGGCGACCGGCGAGATGCTGGAGCTGAAGCTCACGGTGAACACCATGGTCGACCAGCTGTCGGCGTTCGCCGACGAGGTCACCAGGGTGGCCCGCGAGGTGGGCACGGAGGGCAGGCTGGGCGGGCAGGCGCAGGTACGCGGGGTGAGCGGCACCTGGAAGGACCTCACCGAGTCGGTGAACGTCATGGCCAGCAACCTGACGTTCCAGGTGCGCAACATCGCGCAGGTGGCCACCGCCGTGGCCCGGGGCGACCTCAGCCAGAAGATCACAGTCGACGTCAAGGGCGAGATCCTCGAGCTGAAGAACACCATCAACACGATGGTCGACCAGCTGTCGGCGTTCGCCGGTGAGGTGACGCGGGTGGCCCGCGAGGTGGGCACCGAGGGCAACCTCGGCGGCCGCGCCGAAGTGACGGGCGCCTCCGGCGTCTGGGAGGACCTCACCGACAACGTCAACTCGATGGCGAACAACCTGACCTCGCAGGTGCGGAACATCGCGCAGATCACCAAGGCGGTGGCGGACGGCGATCTGTCGAAGAAGATCACGGTGGACGCGCAGGGCGAGATTCTGGAGCTCAAGGACACGATCAACACGATGGTCGACCAGCTGTCGGCGTTCGCCGGTGAGGTGACGCGGGTGGCCCGCGAGGTGGGCACGGAGGGCCGGCTGGGCGGGCAGGCGCAGGTACGCGGCGTATCGGGGGTGTGGAAGGACCTCACCGACAACGTCAACTTCATGGCGAACAACCTGACCTCGCAGGTGCGGAACATCGCCCAGATCACCAAGGCCGTCCAGGCCGGCGATCTGTCGAAGAAGATCACGGTGGACGCGCAGGGCGAGATCCTGGAGCTCAAGGACACGATCAACACGATGGTCGACCAGCTCTCCGGGTTCGCCGGTGAGGTGACCCGGGTGGCCCGCGAGGTCGGTACGGAGGGCCGGCTGGGCGGTCAGGCGCAGGTACGCGGCGTGTCCGGGGTGTGGAAGGACCTCACCGACAACGTCAACTCGATGGCCAACAACCTGACCAACCAGGTCCGCAGCATCGCCCAGGTGGCGACCTCGGTGGCGCAGGGCGACCTGACCAAGAAGATCGGGGTGGACGCGCGGGGCGAGATCTTCCAGTTGAAGGAGACCATCAACACGATGGTCGACCGGCTCTCGGCCTTCGCCGGTGAGGTGACGCGGGTGGCCCGCGAGGTCGGTACGGAGGGCGAGCTGGGCGGTCAGGCCCAGGTCCCGGGCGCCAGCGGCGTCTGGAAGGACCTCACCGACAACGTCAACTCGATGGCCAACAACCTCACCTACCAGGTACGGAACATCGCCCAGGTCACCACGGCCGTGGCCAACGGCGACCTCAGCCAGAAGATCGACGTCGACGCGCAGGGCGAGATCCTGCGGCTCAAGACCACGATCAACACGATGGTCGACCAGCTGTCGGCGTTCGCCGGTGAGGTGACGCGGGTGGCCCGCGAGGTGGGCAGCAAGGGCGAGCTGGGCGGACAGGCGCAGGTGCGCGGGGTCAGCGGCACCTGGAAGGACCTCACCGACAACGTCAACCTGCTCGCCAGCAACCTCACCACGCAGGTGCGCGCGATCGCCGAGGTGGCCAGCGCGGTCGCCCGCGGCGACCTGACCCGGGCCATCTCGGTCGACGCCAGCGGCGAGGTCGCCGAGCTCAAGGACAACGTCAACCTGATGGTGGCCACCCTGCGCGAGACCACGCGGGCCAAGGACTGGCTGGAGACCAACCTCGCCCGCATCGCCGCCCTCATGCAGGGCCACCGCGACCTTGTCGAGGTGGCCAGCCTGATCCTCAGCGAGCTCACCCCGCTCGTCTCGGCGCAGTACGGCGCGTTCTTCCTCGACCAGGGCGACGGTGAGACGACGGCGCGGCTGCGGCTGATCGCGGGGTACGGCTACCGCGGTGAGGAGCGGCTCGGCACGGAGATCGCCTACGGCCAGGGACTGGTCGGCCAGGCGGCGGTCGAGAAGAAGCGGATCATCATCACCGAGGCGCCGCCCGAATACATCAAGATCAGCTCGGGGCTCGGCGAGGCGTCCCCGGCGAACATCGTCGTCCTGCCCATCGTCTTCGAGGACCAGGTGCTCGGCGTCATCGAGCTCGCCTCGTTCAGCCTGTTCAGCGACGTGCACCTGGCCTTCTTCGACCAGTTCGTGCACACGATCGGGGTGGCGATCAACACGATCATCGCGAACGCCCGTACCGAGTCGCTGCTGGCCGAGTCGCAGCGGCTGGCCGAACAGCTGGGGGAGCGCTCGGTGGAGCTGCAACGCCAGCAGGCCGAGCTGCGCCGGTCCAACAACGAGCTGGAGGAGAAGGCAGCGCTGCTGGTCACCCAGAACCGCGAGATCGAGGTGCAGAACGCCGAGATCGAGCAGGCCCGCCGGGCCCTGGAGGAGCGTGCCGAACAGCTGGCGCTGTCCTCGCGGTACAAGTCGAACTTCCTGGCCAACATGTCGCACGAGCTGCGCACGCCGCTCAACAGTCAGCTGCTGCTCGCCAAGCTGATGTGGGCCAACCCGGACGGCAACCTCACCACCGAGCAGGTGCAGTTCGCCCGTACGATCTACGGCGCCGGGCGCGACCTACTGCAGCTCATCGACGACATCCTCGACCTGTCCAAGATCGAGGCCGGCAAGATGGAGATCCACTCCGAGAAGATCCCGGTCACGAAGCTCGTCGACTACGTCAACGTGACCTTCCGCCACCTGGCCGTCGACCAGGGCCTCGACTTCGAGGTCAGCGTCGCCGACGACGTGCCGGACGGGCTGACCACCGACGAGCTGCGGCTGCAGCAGATCATCCGGAACCTGCTGTCGAACGCGATCAAGTTCACGTCCGAGGGCGGCGTACGGCTGGACGTGCACGTCGCCCGCGGCGTCGTCTTCGCCACCGATCAGCTCCGTGCGGCCGACCGTGTGCTGGCGTTCAGCGTGACCGACACGGGCACCGGCATCGCCGTGGAGAAGCTGCAGGTGATCTTCGACGCGTTCCAGCAGGCCGACGGGACGACCAGCCGCCGGTTCGGCGGCACCGGGCTGGGTCTGTCGATCTGCCGCGACATCGCCGAGCTGCTGGGCGGCGAGATCAGGGTCGAGAGCGAGCCGGGCCGGGGCAGCACCTTCACGCTCTACCTGCCGGAGAGCGGGATCGCCGGGCCGGACGCCGTCGAGCCCGAGCTCGACGTGCTGGAGATCAGCCTCCCCGTGCTGGTGCCCGGCAAGCCGGCCCAGGAGGGGCCGGACTTCGAGGACCCGGGCGTGGTCATCGTCGAGGAGACGGCCTTCGTCGGGAAGAAGGTGCTGATCATCGACGACGACATCCGCAACGTGTTCGCGCTGAGCACGGTGCTGGAGCGGTCGGGCCTCAAGGTGCTCTACGCAGGCGACGGCAAGAAGGGCGTGGAGAGCCTCGTGGAGCACGAGGACGTCGCCCTGGTGTTCATGGACGTCATGATGCCCGAGATGGACGGCTATGCCACCACGCAGGCGATCCGGCAGATGCCGCAGTACGCGAACCTGCCGATCGTCGCGCTGACCGCCAAGGCGATGAAGGGCGACCGGGAGAAGAGCCTCGTCGCCGGCATGTCCGACTACGTGACCAAGCCGGTCGAGATCGAGCACCTCTTCTCGGTGATGCGCAAGTGGCTGGACGTGAGTGTATGAGCGGAACTCCGAGCGACGGCGAAACACGGATCCTCCTGGTCGACGACCTGGAGGAGAACCTCGTGGCGCTGGCCGCCATTCTGAAGTCGCTGCCGGCGAGCGTGGTGTGCGCGCGGTCCGGCGAGGACGCCCTGCGCGCCCTCATGGTGAACGACTTCGCCGTCATCCTGCTCGACGTCGTCATGCCGGAGATGGACGGGTTCGAGACCGCGTACCACATCAAGCGGAAGGACCGTACGAAGGACATCCCGATCATCTTCCTGACCGCGGCCAGCGCCGAACCCGACCTGGCCTTCCGCGGCTACTCGGTCGGCGCGGTCGACTACCTCGTGAAGCCGTTCGACCCTTGGGTACTGCGGTCCAAGGTCGCGCTGCTGCTCGAGCTGCACGAGCTGCGGCGGCAGGCCAAGGCCCAGGCCGCGCTGCCGCCCGGCATGACCGACGCGGTCCAGGGCGCCCGTCTGCTCGGCGACCTCGGCCGGCGGCTCAGCGCGGTCGAAGACGAGCTGACCCGGCTGGTCGACGAGGCCGAGGACGGCGCCGCCAAGGAGCGCCTGCTCCGCCTGGAGCGCCCGCTGGCCGCCGTACGGACCGCCTACCGCGCCCTCTTCCAGCCGCGCGCCTAGCCGCCCGCCGGTGCGGACAGGTAGATCCATGCGATGAACCTCGATCCCTTCAACCGGCACCGGATCTTCTGGTAACCGGCCGGGTCGACGGGACCGGGGCGATGTTTGATGACGCGGTCGTAGACGAAGTCCGATGCGATGAACCCCAGGCACGATTGGGTCTGCGCCAGTCGCTCCTTGAGGGGCGGGGCGTCCACGAGCCGGGAGGCCTTGATGATGGCCTCGCCGTTGACGCCCTCGGCGTCGGACTCGACCGGACCGACATCGAGCGCGATCCGCAGCTGGAACCGGGTGGCCTCGTCGGCGTGGATATTGTGCCGCTCGAGCTCACCGGTCAGGGCGGCGAGCAGTGGATGGACGATCCACCTGGTCGGAACGGTCGGCGGCACCACGATGAGGGCCCCGTCGCCGCGGTCCTCGCGATGGCACTCGGTCCACGGAATGCCGGACTGCTCGAAGGCGTCCTGCAGGATCCGGTACATGACCTTGCGGATAATGCCGCGGTCGGGGTCGGTGCGACCGGCGTCGCTGAACCCGGCGACGTCGGTGAACACGATCGAGCCGTTCTGACCGGTCCACGGGTCGGTGGCCCGGGACGACATTCCGGTACGCGGGAAGTCGTGGAAGAGGTCGTGGGCAAGCCGCACCTTCGCGGAGTCCGCGCCGCAGTCCTTGAGCATGCCCTCGATCAGGTCCCACCGGAAGCCGAACGCCACGTCGCCGCGCAGGAGCTGTTCGATTCGGTCGGCGCGGATGCCTCGCTGGCGGGCGCGGGCGATCATCTTCTCGCGCGAGCCCGGGCTGTTCAGAAAGACCAGGCCGATCAGCAGGCTCAGCTTCTCCAGGTCCGTGCCGTTGGGACGGTTGCGCTCCAGGAACTCCTCGAGCTCGGCTCGCGTGTGTACTCGTTTTCGCCTGTTCGCGAACCAGGCTAGGAGGCCCATGGCGCGTCCGGGTCATCCGGGCACAGCAGCAGGCGGCGGCTACAGATGTCGTGCATGAATCGTCTTCCTGGTAGGAGATTTCTTCTAATGGACCGGGCTGCTCAAACGGAGACTGCCGGGCGATTAGCGGTCGCCTGGCAGCCTGAAGAAACCCCCATGATGGCGTACAAATCGGCCGCGCGTCGGGTCTTTCAATGGGTTTGATGTTGCAAAAGTGTCGGTACATGGCGCGTCCGGCCTGGTCCTTGCATACGCGCGTGCATCTGCAATGTCATTTTCTGCGCCGGCCCCCTTCATAGGCGGCGCGATGGCGAATACTCTTGCTATACATTCGCCGTGTCACGTGACACAAAAGGGTCCGATATGCGGCGTCTGTCCAGGAGGTTTGTCCCGTAATGGACCGGGCGGTCACCTGGAGGCGCGGCGCCAGCGGCGGCAACCTGTTAGCGGCAGGGCCGGTGGCGCCGCCATCCGTCGAGAGGCGGCGATGAGGGGTCCAGCGGTTTGCACCGGTGGACCCCTCAACCGTCACGTCAGGCCGGGCGCGCCAGGGCCTTGTGCTCCACGTACGCGGTCAGACCCTCGGGGCCGAGCTCGCGCCCGATGCCGCTGGCCTTGTAGCCGCCGAACGGCGTGTTCACGTCGATGATGTACATGTTCACGCCGCAGCTGCCGGTACGGATGCGGCGCGCGATGTCGGCGCCCCGGTCGACGTCGGCGGTCCACACCGAGCCGCCCAGGCCGTACTCGCTGTCGTTGGCGATCCGGACGGCGTCGGCCTCGTCCTCGTACGGGATCAGCGCCAGCACCGGGCCGAAGATCTCCTCCCGGGCAATGCGCATCGAGTTGTCCACGTCGCCGAAGACGGTCGGGGTCACGTACCAGCCCCGGTCGTACGGACGGCTCAGGCCGCCGGCGATGACCTTCGCACCCTCGTCCTGGCCGAGCTTGATGTAGCCCTCGACCCGGTCCTGCTGCCGCTTGGCGACCAGCGGCCCGATCTCGGTGCTCATGTCGCCCGGGTCGCCGACGGTGAGCCCGCCGACCATGCTCGCCAGCGCGTCGGCGACCTCGTCGTACCGGGACCGCGGCGCCAAGATGCGGGTCTGCGCCGCGCACGCCTGCCCGTTGTTCATCAGGGAGGCCATCTTCAGCCCCTCCATGGTCATCGCGAGGTCGGCATCGTCGCAGATGACGGCCGCGGACTTGCCGCCGAGCTCGAGGCTGCACCGCCTGAGCCGCTCACCGCAGATCGCGGCGATGCGCCGGCCGGCCGCCGTCGACCCGGTGAAGGCCACCTTGTCGACGCCGGGATGCGAGACGAGGTGCTCGCCGGTCTCCCGTCCGGCCGGGACGATGTTGACGACCCCGCCCGGGATCCCGGCCTCCTCGACCAGCTCGGCGAACAGGTACGCGTCGAGCGGAGTCTCCGGGGCCGGCTTGAGCACGATCGTGCAGCCGGCCACCAAGGCCGGGGCCAGCTTCGACATGCTGACGAACTGCGGCACGTTCCACGGCACGATCGCCGCGACCACGCCGACGGGTTCCCGCCGTACGGTCACCGGGCCGAGCATGCCCTGCCGCTCCTCCTCCCAGTCGTACGTGCGGGCCAGCTCGGCGAAGTAGCTCAGCATCATCTGCGGGAATGGCGCCTGGGCGAGCTGCGAGAACAGGATCGGGGAGCCCATCTCCTCGGTGATCAGCTCGGCCATGTCGCTCTGCCGGGCGGCGTACAGCTCCGCGAGCTTGGCCACCGCGTCGGCGCGCTCGACCGGAGCCAGCCGCGGCCACGGGCCGTTGTCGAAGGCGTCCCGGGCGGCGGCCACGGCGCGGTCGATGTCGGCGGGAGCGCCGTCGGGCACCCGCCCCACGACCTCTTCGGTGTGCGGGGAGATGACGTCGATGGTGGCGGTGCCGGTGGGGGCCACCCAGCCGCCGCCGATGTAGAACCGATCATGCTCGCGCACGCTGTGCCTCCGGGGGTTGACCGAGTGCTTGCTTGGTAAGGCCCAGCATCTCGATGATGGCCCTCGTTGTCCACAGCCCGAGCAGGTCAGGCCAGGCAGGTCAGCAGCCGTCCGTCGTTGTAGGTGATCATCTCCAGCATGATCGCCAGATTGTCGAGCGGGGCGCCCGGTGCCGCGCCCTGCTCCTCGGCGTACGCGCGGTGCAGGTTCCCGACGATCCGCTCCGGGTCCAGCCACTCCCCGAAGTAGCCGAGCTCGGCCTCCCTGGCCACCTGCAGCGGGGAGAGCCGGGCGGCGATGCCGTGCCGGGCGACCTCCTGGATCCAGCCGAGGTACGACTCGGTCGTGTCGTACAGCTCCGGACCGCCGACCGGGCCGTGCCCGGGCACGATCGTCGCCGCCTCCAGTTCGCGCAGCCGCCGCAGCGCCGCCAGCGAGCCCGCGACCGACCCCATGAGGACGAACGGCGTGCCGCCGTTGAACACCAGGTCGCCGGTGAACAGCACGCGGTGCTCCGGGATCCACGCGACCACGTCGTTCGTCGTGTGCGCGGGGCCGACGTGCATGAGCTCCACGCGCAGGTCCCCCGCGTACACCGTGAGCCGGTCGGGGAAGGTGACGCTGGGCGGCACGATCTCGATGTCGCCCCACTCGACGTGCGGCCACAGGTGGGTGAGCACCAGGTTCTGGTCGGCCATCTCCGCCGGGCAGTCGTCGTGCCCGATGATCACGGCCTCGTGCGCGAAGACGCAGTTGCCGTACGTATGGTCGCCGTGGTGGTGCGTGTTGATCAGAGTGCGCGGGGCGAGCGGGGTCACCGAGGCGATCGCCGAGCGCAGCAGCCGGGCCCGCATCTCGGTGGCGGCCGTGTCGATCAGCGTGACCGCCGTCCGGCCGACGAGGAATCCCGCGTTGTTGAGGCACCAGCCGCCGTCCGGCTGGACGTAAGCGTAGATCCGGTCGGCGACCTCTTCCAGCCGCGGCTGGGGCGCCCTGTGCATCGGCGTCTCCGGGGGGTCCAGGGGTGTCCAGTGGGTTTCCAGGGGCGGGAGTAGTGACCCACTTACTGATCGTTTGGGGTTTGTCGGCGTTTCTGAGGCGGAAGTGTCCGACGTGCTGCCTATGCTGCCGCCCGATGAGACTGCTGCACACCTCCGATTGGCACCTTGGCCGGTCGTTTCACCGGGTCGACCTGCTGGGTGCCCAGGCCGCCTTCGTCGATCACCTCGTCGAGACGGTTCAGGCGGAGCGCGTCGACGCCGTGCTGGTGTCCGGAGATGTGTACGATCGCGCGCTGCCGCCGGTCGACGCCGTACGGCTGTGCGACGAGGCGCTGCGCCGGCTCGCCGAGCGCACCCGGGTGGTGCTGATCGCGGGCAACCACGACTCGGCGCAGCGGCTCGGCTTCGGCGCCGGGCTGATGGACGCCGCCGGCGTACACGTCCGCACCGGCGCGGAGTCGATCGGCGAGCCGGTGCTGCTGGGCGACGGCCTGGCCGTCTACGGCATTCCGTACCTCGAGCCCGAGCTGGTGCGGCACACCTGGGAGCTGGCCGAGCGGGGGCACGCGGCGGTGCTCGCCGAGGCCATGGGCAGGGTCCGCGCCGATGCCGCGCGCCGCCCCGGCGTCCGTACGGTGGTGCTGGCGCACGCGTTCGTGACCGGCGGCGAGCCGTCCGACAGCGAGCGCGACATCTCGGTGGGCGGGGTGTCGCACGTCCCGGTGGGTGTGTTCTCCGGCGTCGACTACGTGGCCCTCGGGCACCTGCACGGCCGGCAGCGGCTGAGCGAGACCGTGCGCTATTCGGGCTCGCCGCTGGCGTACTCCTTCTCCGAGGACCGGCAGCGAAAGGGCACTTGGCTGGTCGACATCGGCGCCGACGGCGTCAAAGAGATCGACTTCGTCGAGGCCCCGGTGCCGCGCCCGCTGGCCCGGCTGCGCGGCCGCCTCGACGACCTGCTCACCGACGGGGCGTACGAGCCGTTCAAAGACCACTGGCTGCAGGTGACGCTCACCGATCCGGCCCGTCCGCCGGGCGCGATGGAGCGGCTGCGTGGCCGCTTCCCGCACACCTTGGTGCTCGGCTTCGAGCCCGCGGACGCGGCCGCGGCGGGCCGGACCTGGACGGAGCGGGTCAAGGAGCGCTCCGACCTCGACGTCGCGCTCGACTTCGTGACCGAGGTGGGCGACGCCCCCGCCGACCCCGCCGAGCGGGCCCTGCTGCACGAGGCCTTCGAGTGCTGCCGCCGTGCCGAGGCGGCCAAGTGAGCGAGCTGAAGTGGCGGCCCGACGGCTGGACCGAAGAGCGCGCGCAGCGAGCGAAAGCGAGCGAGCACGCGACGAGGGAAGCCGGCGCATCATGCCGCCACGAAGCTGAGCGGGAAACGCGGTGAGACTGCACCGGCTCGCGGTCACCGCATTCGGGCCGTTCGCCGGCACCGCTGAGATCGATTTCGACGAGCTGTCGCAGGCCGGGCTCTTCCTCATCCACGGGCAGACCGGCGCGGGCAAGACCAGCGTCCTCGACGCGGTGTGCTTCGCGCTGTACGGCCAGGTGCCGGGGGCTCGCAACGCCGTGAAGGGGCTGCGCAGCGACCACGCGCCGCCCGACGTCGCGCCGCGCGCCGAGCTGGAGGCGACGGTGCGCGGGCGCCGGCTGCGGATCACCCGCGCCCCGGCCTGGCAGCGGCCCAAGAGGCGGGGCAGCGGCACCACGACCGAGCAGGCCAGGGTCATGGTCGAGGAGTACGTGACGGGTGCGTGGATCGGCCGGTCGACCCGGCTGGACGAGGCGGGCGACTTCATCGGCCGGCTGCTCGGCATGTCGGCCGATCAGTTCTGCCAGGTGGCGATGTTGCCGCAGGGCGATTTCGCCACGTTTCTGCGGTCCGGCGCCGAGGAGCGCCGCCGGGTTCTGGAGAAGCTGTTCGCCACCGAGGTCTTCACCGAGGTGGAGCGGTGGCTCGCGGAGCGGCGGACGGCGACCCACCGCGCGGCCGGGGAGCTGCGCGCGGCCGTCGAGTCCATCGCCGACCGCATCGCCGAGACCGCCGGCACCGAGCGCCCTGAAGAGGCGTTCGTGGCCTGGGCCACCGAGCTGGCCGGCCAGTTCGACGCCGTCCGGACGGCGGCCGAGTCGCTACTCGCCGAGGCCGCGACCGAGCTCGACTCGGCCCGGGGCGCCGCGGAGCGCGGCCGTACACTCGCCGACCGGCAGCGCCGGCACGCCGACGCGGTCCGTCGTCGCGCGGCGCTCGACGGCAAAGCGGGGGAGCGGGCCGAGCTCGCGGCCCGGCTGGAGGCCGCCGTCCGGGCCGACCGGGTCATGCCGCTGCTGCGCGCCGTGGCCGACCGGGCCCGCCGATCCGAGGTGACCGCGCGCCAGGCCGACGAGGCCCGGTCGGCCGTTGCCGACCTGGTCCCGTCAGGCGCGACCGAGGAACTGCTGGCCGCGGCCGAACGCGCCCGCCGCGACGAGATGGCCGGCCTCGACCGGCTGCGCGCCGACGCCGTACGGCTCGCGCGGATCGACCGCGACATCGATCGCGCCCGGCGAGAAGGCGAGCGGCTGGAGCGGCAGGACGCGATGCTCACCGCCGTGCTGGCCGAGCTGCCGGGCCGGGTCGACGAGCTGCGGGCGGAGCGCGCCGACGCAGAACGGCAGGCGGCCGCCCGGCCGGGTGCGGTCGCGGCGGTCGACGAGGCCGATCGGCGGGTCATGACGGCCGTACGACGGGACGCGCTCGACGGCGAGCTGGCCGCGGCCGAGGCGGCGCACCGCGCGGCGGTCGACAGCGCCCAAGAGCTCCGCGACCAGGTGCAGGAGCTGCGCCAGGCCCGGCTGGACGGCATGGCCGCGGTGCTCGCCGTCGACCTGTCCGAGGGCGAGCCGTGCCGCGTGTGCGGCTCGCCGGACCATCCGACGCCGGCCGCGGCGCACGATGTCGTTCCCGGCGACGCCGAGGAGGAACGCGCCCAGGTCGCCTACGAGCAGGCGCAGGCCGAGCGGGAGGAGGCCGCCGCCCGGGTGGCCAAGCTCAGCGCCGACCTCGACAACGCCCGCGATCTCGTCGGTGACCGCGCGGTCGAGGCGCTGTCGGCGGAGCTGGCCGAGGCCGAGGCGGAGCTCGACGCCATCGACGCGGAGATCGCCGACTCCGAACGGCTGGCCGCCGCCGTGCTCGACGCGGAGGCCGAGCTGTCCCAGGCCCGTGACGAACGGGAGGCCGTCGTACGCTCGCTGGCCGAGAACGGCACCCGGCTGGCCGAGCTGGGGGGTGAGGTGGCGCGGCTGCGCGACCTGCTCGACCGGGCCTGCGGCGACGACCCGACGCTGGAGGCCCGTGTCGAGCGGCTCGGCCGCGAGGCCGCACTGCTGCACACGGCCGTCGAGACGGCCCGCCGTACCGACACGGCCGCGCAGGAGCTCGCCGACGCGGGAGTCGCGGCCGAGCGGGCCGCGGCCGAGCAGGGCTTCGACTCCGCTGCGGACGCTGTGCGGGCGGCGCTGGCCGACGACGCACGAGCCGAGCTCGCGGCACGGGTCCGGTCGCATGAGACGGAGGAGGCCGCCGTGGGTGAGCTGCTCGGCGACGCCGAGCTGGCCGAGGCGGCCGCCGCCCCGAGCCCCGATCTCGGCGCCCTCGAGGCCGCGCTGACCACGGCGGAGCAGGTCCACATGGCCGTCGCCGGGGCCCGCGACCGGGCGCGTCAGCGCGGCGCCCGCCTCGCCGAGCTGCGTACGGAACTGACGGACCGGGTCGCGGCGTGGCGGCCGGCCGCCGAGCGGCACGCCGTGGCGTCCCGGCTGGCGGGCCTCACCTCCGGACAGCCCGGGGTCAACCGGCTGAACATGAGATTGTCGGCCTACGTGCTGGCCGCCCGGCTGGAGCAGGTCGTCGCGGCGGCCAACGACCGGCTGGCCCGCATGTCCGCGGGCCGTTACGCGCTCGCGCACACGGTCGACAAGGCCGCGGGCGACCGCCGGGGCGGCAGCGGCGGGCTCGGCCTGCGGGTAATCGACGCCTGGACCGGGCGGGAGCGCGACCCTGTCACGCTGTCGGGCGGCGAGTCCTTCATCACCTCGCTGAGCCTCGCCCTCGGCCTCGCCGACGTGGTGACCGCCGAGGCGGGCGGCACCGAGATCGGCACTCTCTTCGTCGACGAGGGCTTCGGCACCCTCGACGACGACACGCTCGACGAGGTCATGGACGTGCTCGACGGCCTGCGCGACGGCGGCCGCGCCGTCGGCATCGTCAGCCACGTCGGCGAGCTACGCGCCCGCATCCCCGCCCAACTCCACGTCCGCAAGGCCCGCACCGGCTCCCGCCTCACCACCACCTGACCCGCGCCGCGGGCGGGACGTCACAGGGTGGGGAGGGTGCCGCTTTCAGGGGGCTCGGTGGTGCAGGGCCAGGCTTGGCCCGGGGGTTGGGGTTCGCAGTAGACCTGGTCGGGTGCGGGGCCTGGCTCGCCGCGAGGGCCGGTGTCGCCGCGCGGGCCCGTGTCGCCCTGGGGGCCTCGCGGGCCGGCCGGACCGCCAGGGCCGGCCGGACCGGGTGGTCCCGAAGGACCGGTGGGGCCGAGCGGACCGGTCGGGCCGAGCACGCCGGGCGGGCCCTGCTGACCGGCATCGCCCTGGGGGCCGGGCACGCCGGGCAGGCCGCGCGGACCCGGCCGGCCCTGCGGACCGGGCGGGCCCTGCTCGCCCGGGGCGCCGGTGGCGCCGCGATGGCCGGTGCGGCCGACCTTCGGGACGCCGCCGAGCTGGCGGACCTGCTGCACGAGCGTGTCGCGGTCCTGCTGCGCGTTCTGCAGCCGGTCGCCGAGTGCCTGGATCTCCATGGAGACCCAGATGGTGAGCCCGGTCAGCATCGCCACGATGAGGCCCAGATAAAGATCGCGGCGGGACAAGCGTGCTTTGATATGAGCTTTCAATGGTTCTCCTGCACAGAGAGCCAGACCTGTACCACCAGTGAGATCAACAGCAACGCGGTCGGGATGACTCCGGCGTAGACGCTCTGTCGCCAGTTGGAGCCGCGCTCCCGGTCGCGGTGCTCGAAGCGCGACGTCATCGTCCGAAGGTCGTCTTCGAACCGGGCCCGGAGCAGCTCGATATCGCGCTCCACCTCGGTGAACCGGCGTTCGCTGGCACGCTGTTCGGCGATGTAGAGCTCCTGGGAGACCAGCCGCTGCATGGAGTTGTAGACCTCGTTGAGCCGCCAGGCGAGCTCGCTGACGGAGGGGGAATCGCGGTCCATGTGCACCCTCTGAACCAATATCGGGGGGACGGATCGAGCGGCGCGACTCGCTCCAAGGGGACACCGAGAGTGAGTTTATTGCTACGCAGCGACACGGACGGCCACTTTCCGTCAATAGTTGGCCGGACGTGGCCGCGAAGCGTCAGCAATTGCTGACGGAGAGTGTCTGAAATGCGAGGTGTCGCGTTCCTGTCCGGACAAGGAGGTGGGCAAATACAAGGTAGAGCTGTCGGATCCGGCTGATACACCTCGGGTATGAGCGTTGAGGATTTTCTCGCGATCGTGCTCGGGTTGCCGGAGGTGACCCAAAATCACGGGCATCCGAGCTATACCGGCTTCAGGGTGCGCGACAAAGGCTTCTGCTACCTCAACGAGGCCGAGGAGGTCGTCGTACTCAAGGCCACTCGCGAGGAGCAGGCCGCGCTGGTCGCCGAGGACTCCGAGGTCTTCGCCCCGTCCTGGACGGGTGGTCGCTTCGCCTGGGTCGAGATCAAGCTCGAAAAGGCCGACCACGAAGAGGTCGCCGAGCTCGTCACCGAGGCCTGGCGACTGTCCGCCCCGAAACGGCTTACCGCCGCGTTCCTTGGCTCGTCCGCGATCAAGGACCCGTAGCCGCCGCCTGTTGGGAGCAATGACGCCGTGTCGCAGATCGACGTTCAGGCGCGGCGGCCGGGCACAGTCTCGTCCCCGGCCGCGCCGTCACGGGCCATTTCGCCGACCAATGAGCTGATCGCGGCCGCCTAAAGGAGCTCCGCGATGGCCGCCGCCGCCCGCGTCGCGCCGTCGGTCTCGACCGGGCGGTAGTCGACTTCGCGTCCGATCTCACCTGCGATCGCGAGGGCGATTTCCTCAGGTCCGTCGAGCTCGAAGTCCATGTGCCGCCCGGCCTTATAGCCCTGCAGGCGGTGGCGGACATGGAAATTCTGCTCGAAGTGGTGGCGGAGCGGGAAGTAGAGGAACGGCCGCCGGTTGGCGGTGAGCTCCATGGCGGTGGTCAGCCCGCCTTGAACCACGGCGAGATCGCAGGCCGCGAGGTGGCGATAGAGGTTGTGCACGTAGGCTCGCAGCTCCAGTCCCTCGGCGCTCGGCAACGTCGCGGGATCGATCCGGGGTCCGGTGACCACGACCATCCGCAGCTCAGGGACGAGGCGCTTGGCTTGCGGGAATGCCTCGATCGTCCTGCGGAGCAGGTGACCGCCAACGCCGGAACCGCCCACGGTGACGATGCAAACCTGCTCGCCGGGGGCATAGCCCAGCTCGTGGCGAAGCTTCTCCCGATCGGTGAGCTGAGCCGGATCGAAGCCGCTCACGTAGCCGGTGAACGCGAAATGCTCTTCGGTCCAGTCGCGGATCGCGGGCAGATCGGGGCCGAAGCGGTCGGGCACGATGTCGCCGGGGTTGCCGACGAACAGCGCTCGGTCTCGGATGCGCCGGTAGCGCGCGATGTGCTCGATCATCTCGGCGTTGTAGTCGGTGGTGAGGTACTCCTCGCGGGCGCCGCCGTCCCGCATCGGCAGCCAGCCGACGAAGTCGGTGAGCCACACGTACGCGGCGCGCTTCAGCTCCGGGTTCTCGTGCAGGTAGTAGTCGAGCTCCCATGCCTCGTCGCCGATCCACAGGTCGTACTGCTCGGACTCGGTGAGGTCGTGGAAGACCATGAAGTTGGACAGGAGGATCTCGTCCATCCGCCGCCAGGCCTGGAAGCAGTGCAGGTCGTGCTCGGCTGACTCCGATTCGATGTGGCCGGACTCGTTGGCGAGGTAGGCGCTCGCCGGATGAATTCGCTCGCCTTCGCCCTTGAGCACCTTGGTCACTGGGTGCTGAGCCAGCCAGTCGATCTCCAGGTCCGGGTGGAGCCTGCGCAGCTCCCTGGCGATCGCCACGTCCCGCTGCGCATGGCCCAGCCCGATCGGCGAGGAGATATACAGGGCGCGCTTGCGCCGGGACCGGCCCCTGACCCAGACGGGCGGGGCCTCGATCGCGCCTCCGGAGGCGAGCGCCCGCTCGGCGAAGTCGCGCACCAGCAAGTTGATCTTGACGGGGTCGCGAGCGGTCGGAATGTGGCCCGATCCTTCCAGGCTCACGAAGGCACCGCCGATCATCTCGGCGTAGGCCGTTCCGACATCGTGGGGGCGGATGGCGTCGTCCCGTCCATGGATCACCAGCACCGGGCAGCGAACCCGGGCCGCCAGCTCGCGCACCGCGGCCTCGTCGGCGAGCCGCGGCGCGAGCTGGGTCGCGATCAGCGTCCTGGCATCTGTCTCCAGGCCCCAGCCGACCGCGTCCTCGCGCTGCTTGGTCGAATGCGGCTCGGTGAAGCATTGGGAGAAGAAGAACTCGAGGAAGTCCTCGTAATTATCGAGCCAGTAATGGAGGTTCCATTTCCCCCACCCCTCGTAGGAGTCACGAGGGCGCTCGAACATCGCCTGGGCATCGTCGCGCGGCGCGGACGATGCCAGCGGTAGAGCCGGGGCAATCACCACCATCCCCGCGACCCGATCGGGGTGCCCGGCGGCCAGCAGCAGTGACCGCTCCGCTCCGCGCGAGAGCGAGACGGTGACCGCTCGCTCGGTGCCGGTGGCGTCCAGTACCGCGAGCGCGTCGCCGGCGAACTCTTCCTCCTTGTAGGCGTCGGGCTCAGCCGGGCGATCGGACCTGCCGTTGCCGCGCCCGTCGAATGCCACGACCCGGAAATGACGCGCCAGGTACGGGATCTGCATCTTCCAGAAGCGGGAGTGGATGATCGACCAGGTCGGCATCAGGAGGATCGTCGAATCTCCCTCGCCGTAGACCTCGTAGAACGTCCTGACGCCGTCCCGCTCGACGTACCCCTCGTCATCGGGGTAGCGGGCGCGGCTCTGCTCAGGTCTGGCCGCCGCGACGGGCGGCGTGGTGGTGGTCGTGCTCATTGGTCTCCCCCTGTGATTCCAGCCATTGGTCGATCCAGGCGAGCAGCGCGTCGTGGCCCGCCGAAACCCCGGAGACGCGCTCCAGCTCGATTCCCTGGTTGAAGGTCATCACGAGGCTGACCAGGGCCTCCAATGGAAACTCCCGCGGATCGAGCCCGTACTCGTCGGCGGCGTTCCCGAAGGCATCGGTCAGCACCTCGCGCCACTCTTGGTTCACGCGGGCGATGCGCTCGCGGATCTCGGGCCGGTTCCAGCCGAACGCCTGCAGCTCGAGCCAGATCTTGGGATAGCCCGCCGCGAGGTCCTCCTCGAGATAGCGCATCGCGGTCCGCCATTTCTCGATGAACGGCTTGTCGGCTTCGTACAACGCCCGCTGTCTTTTGATCAGCCGGTCGGTGAAGCGCTCGAGCGCCTGCAGCATTACCTCGTCGAGCGAGCCGAAGTAGTAGTGGATGAGTCCCTGATTGAGCCCCGCTGCGCCTGCCAGGCGCCGTGTCGTGACGCCGGCATGGCCCTCCTCGATCAGCAACCGCTCGGCGGCGTCGAGGAACCCCTCGACAGCGCGCGCACGTGGCGGCGAGGCACTGCGCCTGGCTGACGCTAGACGTCCGACCATGGGAACTCGCTCCTGACGTCTTAGGCGATCGCCTAAGGCATTTGACTAACCAAACAGGAGCGGGCGCCGGCTCCGCAAGCGGCTGACCGCCACCGGCCACGTGTGCCAAGGTCATCGTTGCGCTCGCCCGCGCCATCTGGCCACGGCCGGAGTGTCACTGGTGCGCAGTACGCTCCGGCCATGGCAGCCAGGATCGATCTGACCTTTGATTGCGCGGACGCGCGTCTTCTCGCCGAGTTCTGGAAGACGGCGCTGGGTTACATAGACGAGCCGCCCCCTGCTCCCTCCAAGACGCGCGACGAGTGGCTCGCCCAGTTCGACGAACCGGGCGACGAACCGGGCGAGGTCTCCGAAGCCGACGCCGCCTGGCTGTGCGACCCCGGCGGGGTCGGCCCCCGTCTGTCCATCCTCAAGGTTCCCGAGCCCAAGACGGCCAAGAACCGGCTCCACATCGATATCCGCGTCCCGGGTGACGGCAGTCCCGACGAACGGTGGTCACGGATCAGGACGGAAGCCGAGCGCCTCGTCAAGGCCGGCGGCACCGTCCAGCAGGAGTTCCCCGGCCACCACATCACGATGGCCGACCCAGAGGGCAACGAGTTCTGCGTCGCGGCAACCGCCACATGATCATGTGCATGGCCTAGTCCTGGGGGTGGCGGGTGATTAGAGCGTCTTGAAGTACCGGGCGATGGGGAGAGCGACGAAACCGGCGCGCTCATAGGTGCGCCGGGCCGGCGCATGACCGGGGTCGCCGCCGGTTTCCACCATTGCCACTGTCATGTTGCTGTCTTTGAACCACCGCAGCGCGGTGGAGGTCAGGAGAGCACCGGCGCCGTTGCGCTGATATTCCGGATCGACGGCGATCATGTAGATCTCGCCGATATCCGTTTCGTGATCGAGCCGCGCGGCGACAAATCCGATGACGCCCTCGTTCAGCTCGGCGACCCAGACGCGCATTCCGGCCGCGGTGCAGGTGGCTCGCACCGCTCGCCGTTGATCCGCGCGCCAATCAGAATGCAGCCGGTGATAAATACCGCCCAGGATATTTTCGAGCGAATCGAATATCGGTGCCCAGGCCCGCAGCGAAAGGACTATCACCGCATCCAGGTCGCGGGTTTCATAGAGCCGGACGATCGGTCGCATGTCTGCATGCTGCCGGGTCGCCGCGCATCCCGCACTTGGTTTATGGCCGGGGGCGCCAGCGCTCGTGCCGGGTGCGGGGTTCGCCCTCCCGTACGAGTTGCAGCCGGGGCCGGGGCTCGTCGGCGCGGCCGGCGCGCGGCTTGCGGCTGCCGGCCTGGAACGGGTCGGGCCAGTCGGCGCCTGGACCTTCGTAGTCTTGGTCGGCGGCGGCGTGCAGGGTCCATTGCGGGTCGTACAGGTGGCTGCGGCCGAGGGCGCACAGGTTGCCCCGCCCGGCCAGGATGATCGAGTTGACGTCGTCGTACGACGAGATCGCGCCGACCGCGATCGTCGCGATGCCGGCCTCGTTGCGGATCCGGTCCGCGTACGGCGTCTGGTAGCTGCGCCCGAAGGCCGGCCGCTCGTCCGGCGTCACCTGACCGGTGGAGACGTCGATGGCGGCGGCGCCCGCTTGCTGGAAGGCGCGAGCGATCTCCACCGCATCGTCACCGGTGATGCCGCCGTCGACCCAGTCGGTGGCGGAGATCCGTACGGTCATCGGCTTGTGGTCCGGCCACACCGTACGGATCGCGCGGAACACCTCTAGCGGGTAGCGCAGCCGGTTCGCCGGCGACCCGCCGTACGCGTCGGTGCGCTGGTTGGTCACCGGCGAGATGAAGCTGGACAGCAGGTAGCCGTGCGCGCAGTGCAGCTCAAGCAGGTCGAACCCGGCCCGGTCGCCCATAACCGCGGCGCGGACGAACTCCTCGCGGATCTCGTCCATCTCGGTGCGGGTCAGCGCGCGCGGCACCTGGTTGACGCCCGGCCGGTACGGGATCGGCGACGGCGCGACGACCTCCCAGTTCCCGTGTGGCAGCGGCTCGTCCATGCCCTCCCACATGAGCTTCGTGGAGCCCTTACGCCCGGAGTGGCCCAGCTGCAAACCGATCTTGGCCGTGCTGTGGGTGTGCACGAAGTCGGCGATCCGCGCCCAGGCGGCCTCGTGCTCGGCCCGGTAGAGGCCGGCGCAGCCGGGGGTGATGCGACCCGGCTCGGACACGCACACCATCTCGGTCATCACCAGCGCCGCGCCGCCCAGCGCCTTGCCGCCCAGGTGCACCAGGTGGAAGTCGCCCGGCGTGCCGTCGACCGCGGAGTACATGTCCATGGCCGACACGACAATTCGGTTCTTCAGCTCCAGCTCGCCCAGCCGGAACGGCGTGAACATCGGCGGCGTGCGCCCGGCGACCTCGTCGACGAACTCCGGGTCGCGCAGCCGCAGGTTGTCGTACGTGACCCGGCGGCTGCGGGTCAGCAGGTTGAACGCGAACCGCAGCGGCTCCTGCCGCAGGTACTGCCCGATGTTCTCGAACCACTCCAGGCTGGCCTGCGCCGCCCGCTGCGTGCTCTCCACCACCGGCCGGCGCTCGGCCTCGTACGCGGCCAGCGCGGCGTCGATGCCCGGCTGTTCGTGCAGGCAGGCGGCCAGTGCGAGCGCGTCCTCCATCGCCAGCTTCGTGCCGGACCCCACCGAGAAGTGCGCCGTGTGCGCCGCGTCGCCGATCAGTACGACGTTGCCGTGCCGCCAGGTCTGGTTTCGGATCGTCGTGAAGTTGAGCCACTTGGAATTGTTGGGCACGAGGGTGTGGCCGTCGAGGATGTCGGCGAACAGCTTTTCGCACACCGTGATGCTGTCGAGGTCGCTCTCGCCGGGCGCGAACTCGCGCGTGGCGAACCGGTCGAAGCCGGCCGCGCGCCACACCTTGTCGCTCATTTCGACGATGAACGTGCTCATCTCGGCGTCGTACGGGTAACCGTGGATCTGCATGACCCCGTACGGCGTCTCGACGACGTAGAACTTGAACGCGTCGAAGACCAGGTCGGTGCCGAGCCACATGTACTTGCAGCGGCGCACGTCGAGGTCGGGGACGAAGACGTCGGCGAAGGCGGCCCGAGTGGCGCTGTTGGCGCCGTCGGCCGCCACCACCAGGTCGTACTCACGGGCGAGCTCTTCCGCGGGCGGCGCCTCGGACCGGGAATGGACGACGATGCCGAGCTCGTGGCTGCGCTCCCGCAGAATCTCCAGCAGCCGCCGGCGGCTCATCGCGGCGAACCCGTGCCCGCCGGAGGTGACGATCTCGCCCCGGTAGTGGATGTCGATGTCGTCCCAGCGCGCGAACTCGGCCGTCATGGCGGCATGGACGGCCGGGTCGGCGTGCTCGATGCCGCCGAGCGTCTCGTCGGAGAACACCACGCCGAAGCCGAAGGTGTCGCCGGGGGAGTTGCGCTCCCACACGGTGATGTCGTGGTGTGGGCCCAGCTGCTTCATCAGGACGCCGAAGTACAGCCCGCCGGGACCGCCGCCGATGCAGGCGATGCGCATTGCCGAGCCTCCCGTGCATCTCGCCGGCATTGTCAAGCTATATCGTTCTCATGACGGTAGTCAAAGCAACGCGTTACAACACTTCCCGGAGCTTGAACCGTTGCAGCTTGCCGGTCGGCGTGTACGGCAGCGCGTCGAGGAAGGTGACGGCGCGCGGATATTTGTACGGCGCGATCTGCTCCTTGACGAATTCCTGCAGGGACCGCGCGGTCGACTCGGTCGCGGGCACATCGGCCCGGAGCACCACGAAGGCCTTGACGATCTGCCCACGCTCTGGGTCGGGCACGCCGATCACGGCGGCCTCGGCGACGTCGGGGGAGCGCAGCAGGACCTCCTCGACCTCGATGGCCGCGATGTTGTACCCGGCCGAGATGATCAGGTCGTCGGCGCGCGACTGGTACCAGAAGTAGCCGTCGGCGTCGCGGACATAGACGTCGCCGGTGAAGTTCCAGCCATCCCGTACGTACTGGCGTTGCCGGTCGTCGGCCAGATAGCGGCAGCCCGTCGGCCCGCGGACGGCCAGCAGCCCGGGTTGACCGTCGGGCAGCGAAGCGCCGGTGTCGTCGACGACGCGCGCCTCGTAGCCGGGCACCACCCTGCCGGTGGAGCCGGGCCGGATGTCGGCGTCGGCCGAGCCGATGAAGATGTGCAACATCTCCGTCGAGCCGATGCCGTCGATGATCTCTATGCCGGTGGCGTCCCGCCACGCCTCCCAGGTGCGCGCGTTGAGATGCTCACCGGCGGACACGCAGCGACGCAACGACGCGGTATCGGTGGTATTGGCCTGGCCCAGCTCGGCGAGCATGGCGCGGTAGGCGGTGGGCGCGGTGAACAGCACGCTGACGCGCTGTTCGGCCAGGGCGGCGAGCAGCAACTCGGGGCTGCCGCGCTCCAGCAGCACGGTCGACGCGCCGGCCCGCAGCGGGAACACCACCAGACCGCCCAGCCCGAAGGTGAAGGACAGCGGCGGGCTGCCCGCGAACACGTCGTCGGCTCTCGGCTTGAGCACATGTGCGGAGAAGGTGTCGGCGATGACCAGCACGTCCCGGTGGAAGTGCAGGCATCCCTTGGGCTTGCCCGTGGTGCCCGAGGTGAACGCGATCATGCACACGTCGTCGGCCGCCGTCGGCACCGCCGGGAAGTCCGCCGGTTTGCGGCCGCAGCGCACGGTCAGGTCGTCGCCGTCCTTGCCGCCGTACGCTACGACCCGCAGGCCGTCGACCTCGGCCTTGACCAGATCGGCGACGAAGCGGGAATCGCACAGGGCGTGGGAGACCTGCGCCCTCTCCACGATCTCGCGCAGCTCGCCGCTGCGCAGCACGGGCAGCACGCTCACCGCGACCGCCCCCGCCTTGATCACGCCGAACCAGCACGCGACCAGCCAGGGGTTGTTGGGGCCGCGCAGCAGGACCCGGTTCCCCGGCACCACCCCGAGGTCCTCGACCAGCACCCGGGCGACCTGGTCGGCGCGGCGGCGTAGCTCGCGGTACGTCCACGACTCGTCCTGCCCGATCAGGCAGGGGCGGTCCGGCCCGTACCGCTCAATCGTCTTGTCCAGCAGCTCCTCGGCGCAGTTCAGCCGCTCCGGATACCGCAACTCCGGCAGGGAGAGCACCATCGTGGGCCACCGCTCGGGCTGCGGCAGGTTGTCGCGGGTGAACGTATCGACGTGAGCCGAGGGTGAGAGGTCCATGGCGACGCCTATCCGAGACGATGAAACCCAACATATCGCTTCTGTTACTGCCGTCAATGCCACGGCATTGTCAATCGGCTTCTTGGCTCGGTACGCATGGGTGTCGATATCGTGCGCTTGTGACCGACACCACGGATACCGCCGACGAACGCGGTCCTCGGCCGCGGTCGCTGATCGTCACGTTCTACGGGGCGTACGGCCGCGAGCGCGGGGGATGGGTATCGGTCGCCGACCTCATCCGGCTCATGGCCGAGCTCGACGTGGACGCCCCGGCGGTCCGCTCCTCGGTCTCCCGGCTGAAGCGCCGTGGCCTCCTCGAAGCGAAGCGCGTCGGGGGCACGGCCGGATACTCCCTGTCAGAGGAGGCGGGACGGATCCTGGCGGAGGGCGACCGGCGCATCTACGGCCGCCGGGTCGCGAACCTGACCGACGGCTGGGTGCTGGTGGTGTTCTCCGTCCCCGAGTCGCAGCGGCACAAGCGGCACCTGCTGCGGTCGCGGCTGACCTGGCTGGGCTTCGGCACCGCGGCGCCCGGGGTGTGGATCGCGCCCATGCACCTGGCCGACGAGGCGCGCGGCGCGCTCGAACGGCTGGACGTCACCGACTACGTCGACCTCTTCCGCTCCCACCATCTCGCCTTCGCCGACCTGCGGCACGCGATCGCCCACTGGTGGGACCTGGCCGCCCTGCAGAAGATGTACGACGAGTTCCTGCGCGCGCACGAGCCGCTCCTCGCCCGCTGGAGCCGGCGCCGGTCGATGGACGGCGAGGAGGCCTTCGCCGACTATCTGCGCACCGTCGACGCGTGGCGCCGCATGCCCTACCTCGACCCGGGGCTGCCGCTCGAGCTGATGCCCGACGACTGGTCCGGCCATCGTGCGGCGAACGTGTTCTTCGAACTGCACGCCCGGCTGCGTGAACCGGGCCTGAAGCACGTCATCGACGTCGTCAGCCGGGGATGACGGCCGTACACACCAATTCGACCAGCGCCGCGGGGTCGAACAGACCGCTTACCTCGAAGAACGCCATCGCCGGGTAGTGCTTGCCGAGATGGCGCCGGTAGATCTGCCCGAGCTCGCGCAGGCCGGCGCGGTAGCCGGCCGCGTCGGTGGTGTAGACGATCATGCTGACCAGATGCTCCGGTTCGCCGCCGACCGCCCGCACCGCCGTCACCAGGTTGGCCAGCGCGAGGTCGAACTGCTCACTCAGGGTCTCCCCGCCGATGGTGCCGTCGCGGCGCTGCGCGGTCTGCCCGCCGAGGTAGACCGTGCGGCCCGGCGCGGCCACGACGGCGTGCGAGAACCCGACCGCGGGAGCGAGCTCGAGCGGGTTGACCAACCGGTGCGCGCTCTGTGTCTCCCGCTCAGCGCTCATCAGCGGCCCTGCCAGTTCGGGGTGCGTTTGGCGTTGAACGCCGTGTGGAACTCGGCGTAGTCGGCGCTGTTCATCAGCAGCGCCTGGGTCATGGCGTCCAGCTCCAGCGCACCGGACAGGCTCATGTCGAGCTCGCGGGTCAGCAGCGCCTTGGTCTGCGCGTACGCCAGCGCGGGCCCCCCGGCCAGCCGGCGCGCCAGCGCCGAGGCGGCCTCGCCGAGCGCGTCGTCGTCGACCAGCGTGCTGACCAGCCCGTACCGGTCCGCCTCCGCGGCGTCGATGGTGTCGCCGAGCATGAGCAACTGGGTGGCGCGGCCGAGCCCGACCAGGCGGGGCAGCAGGTAGGCCGCCCCCATGTCGGCCCCGGACAGCCCGACCTTGGTGAACAGGAACGCGAAGCGCGCCGACCTGGCGACCAGCCGGAAGTCGGCGGCCAGCGCGAGGACGGAGCCGGCGCCGGCGGCGACGCCGTGGACGGCGGCGATGATCGGGATCGGGCACTCCCGCATCGCCTTGATCACATCGCCGGTCATCCGCGTGAAGGCGATCAGGTCGTCGGGGGACATCCGCAGCGTCTCGCCGATGATCTCGTTGACGTCGCCGCCCGAGCAGAACGCCTTGCCCTCGCCGCGCAGCACCAGGGCCCGGGTATCGCCGCGCTGCGGCAGCTCGGCGAGCAGGTCGCGCAGGTCGGCGTACGCCTCGAAGGTGAGGGCGTTCAGCTTGTCCGGCCGGTTGAACGTGACGGTCGCGGTGGCGTCGTCGTGCTCCAGCCGGAAGTGCCGCCACTCGCCCGTGAACGGAACCGACCCCCGAAAGGGACTCATCCCGGTAGACCTCCTCCATCGAGCACCAGCGCCTGGCCGTTGACCGAGCCGGCGTCTTCGCTGGTGAGGTACTCGACGGCGGCGGCCACCTCCTCCGGCTCCAGCAGCCGCCCGAGCGGGGAGGCGTGCGCCAGCGCGGCCTCGGCGGCCGCGGCGTCCCGCCCGGTGCGCACGGTGATTCGCGCCACGGACTCGTCGGTCATCGGCGTACGGACGAAGGCCGGGCAGACGGCGTTGCTGGTCACGCCGGTGCCGGCGACCTCCGCGGCCACCACCCGCGTCAGCCCCAGCAGCGCGTGCTTGCTCGCGGTGTACGCGGCGGTGTACGGCGTGCCGGCCAGCGCCGCCGTGGAGGCGATGGACACGATGCGGCCCCACCCGACCTCCCGCATGCCCGGCAGCGCGGCTCGGATCAGCAGGAAGGCACCGGTGGCGTTGACCCGCAGGTGCCGCTCCCACTCCTCCAGGCTGGTCCGCTGTACCGGGTTGGTCGCGGCGATCCCGGCGTTGTTGACCAGGATCTCCACCGTTCCCAGGCGCTCGATGGTGCGCGTCACCTGCTCCTCATCGGTGACGTCGCACGGCTGCCCGACGACGGCGAGCCCTTCGTCCTTGGCGCTGCGTTCCAGCGCGCCCAGGCTTTCCTCGTTCCGGCCGAGCGCCACGACCTGATGCCCCAGCCGCGCCAGCCGCAGACTGACCGCGCGTCCGATGCCGCCGGCCCCGCCGGTCACCACCGCCAGTCGGCTGTCCACGCGTTGTCCTCGGCGCACTGGCGCACGCGGCGGTCAGAGGTAGAGGCCGGTGCCATGTTCGGGGCGTTCGCTGGCGGTGGCGTGCAGGTCGCGTTCGCGCATGACGAGGTAGCTATGGCCCTGGATGTCGACCTCGTACTGGTCACCGGTGTGAAAGAGGACCCGGTCGCCGACCTTGACCGTGCGGACGTGCGGGCCCACCCCGCAGACCTCGCCCCAGACCAGGCGGTTGCTCTGCTCCACCGTCGACGGGATGACGATGCCGCCACTGCTGCGCCGCTCCTCCGGCTCCTTCTCGACCCGCACCATGACGCGGTCGTGCAGCATCTGGACCTCGAATTTCGCCTCGGCCACGCTCGGAGTTTACTTGCTCTCCGGATGCCTCAAGGTCACGGCGCTGCGACAGTCGGATCGAGATCGCGTGCGGTTATGGCACCTGGGGTCACGGGACCGCCACAGCCCGGATGGAGACCGGGCCGCCGGTCGGGTCGAGTTCGTCCTCCTGGGAGACCCCGGCCGGCACGATGACGTCCATGGCCTTGGGCACCGAGCCAGGGTCGAGCGCGCAGATCGGACTCGTTCCGCCGGGAGCGCAGACCCCGAACAGGAACGGCTGCGGGGTCGGGGCGAAGCCGCGGGCCTGGTCGGCGCTGAAGCCGTCCTGGCCGTGCAGCACGACCGCGAACCGCCAGCCGGCACCGGGGGTGCCGAAGGCCGACTTCGGCAGCGCGATGGTGATCGTCCGGGTGGTACCCGACGACCGTACGGCCGCGCCCGACTTGGCCGCGCCCGTGGCGTCCACCCAGACCGGGGCCGCGAAGCCCTGCACCTCGATCCGCTGCGTCCACGCGTCGGCGTCGGCGATCCGGTAGTTGCGCTGCGGGAACGCCGGGTCGGTCGACGTCTCAGCGACCCCGGGCTGCTGGACGTACACATCCAGCAGCTGGGCACCGATCGGCGAGCCGAACGTCGGGGTCAGGTCACGGACCGTCGCCTGCAGGTACGCCGTCGACGCGTCCGTGATCACCCGGAACCGCTGCAGGTCGAAGGCGCCGTCGTGGAAGTCGGCCGAGGTCGGGTAGGCGTACGTGCCCGGCCCATGATCGTCGCCGTCGGGGTCGGTGACGTCGAGCACCGTCGTTCCGCCGGTCAGCTCGCCCACCACGGAACGCTGCGCGTAGGCCGTACGCGACCCGTCGGTCACCGCGACCGTCAGCACCACCGTGCCGAAGCTCACCGGGGCGTCGACCGCGAACGTGCCGTCCGCGCCGGCCCGGGCGGAGGTGACGACCGACGCCGTGCCCAGGTCGGTGTTGGTCGAGGCCACCTCGACCCGGGCGCCGGGCGCGGTGGTGCCGCGCACCGTGACGGAGGTGCCGTCGACCGAGGCGCCGTTGTCGGGCGCGATCAGCGTCAGCGGCGCCGCCTGCGGCATCCCGTGGTCGACGTAGCGCCGCTTGACGACGCCGGGCTGCTCCGGCGGCGGTTCTTCCCCGACCAACCCGCCCCGCCGACCACCACGGCCAGCGCCGAGTGCCAGGGTCAGCCGTACGTACTGCGCCTGCGCCCAGGTCAGCGGCGACGCGGACCCGGCCGGCTCGCCGGGCGCGAACCCGATCGAGGCGGTCGCCGGGTCGGCGCCGAACGGCGCGGCGGCCAGCGCCGGGTTCTCCCAGGCCTGCTCGGGCACGAGCCCGGTGCCCGAGGTCTGCCTTCGCATCGCGGTGAGCAGCGCCCGCGCGGTCGACTTGTCACCGGTCTGCAGCTGCTGCTCGGCTCGCTCACCCGCCAGGACGGGCCACAGGTGACCGGAGCCGTTGTTGCCGGTGGGCCACGGCTTGCCGGTCGGCGAGCAGGACGTCGCGTCCGGCTCGTAGCAGTCGCCGTACCCGTCCTCCGTGCCGGTCGTGTCCGAGCCGTACCGGTAGAACCCCGGGCCGTTCGGCGTGTCGCGCCGGATCACGTTGTCGACGACGCCGAGCGACGCGGCCACGTCGGCGTCCCGGGCAGGCAGGATGCCCAGCCGGGTCAGCTCCAGGAACCCCGCGTCGACCACCCGCCGCTGGTCCTCGGTCGGCCCGCCGTTGCCCAGGTTGTACGACTCCGCGGCGTTGGGATCGCCGTTGCGGGACAGCCGGAGGAAGTAGCGCGGGGCGTACGGACCGGACGTCGTGACCGCCCAGCCCTTGATCGACCGGGCGAAATGGTCTGCGGTGGCGCGGTACAACCGGGCCCGGGCGTCATCGCCATTGCGATGGGCGATCTCCGCCCCGGCCACCAGGCCCGCGATCTCGGCCGCGATCGTCGACGGCGAGTAGCCCGACTGCTCCTCCCACCGCTCGACGCCGAACGACGGCCCGTGCGCGACGAGGAAGTCGGCCGCGCGCCGTACGTTGTCCCAGAGCCCGCCGAGCCCGGACTGGTACGCCATCAGGATCGGGTAGGCAGTCTCGTCGAGCTGGTCGCCGCCCGAGTCGGGTGCGAGCTTGCCGTTGAGCAGCGAGTTGCGCGGCAGCCGCCCGTCCGGGAGCTGCTGGCGCTCCAGCAGGAACCGGGCCGTGGCGCGCGCCGTCGCCAGGTCGCCGTCGACGAGGAACCCCGTGAACGCTTCGTACAGGTCGCGCGAGAACACCTCGCGGTAGGACCCGAAGTAGACGGCCTGGCCGCCGGGCTTGTCGGCGGCGCTGATCGCCTGCCCCCACGGGCTGGCCAGGGAGGCCACGACGGCGCCCGGGAAGGTCTTGTCCTCACTGGCCTTGAGCACGTTGGCGGACAGGTAGTACGCGTCCCGGTCGCTGCCATGAGGTGCGGTGGCCAGGGACTTGTCATAGCTGTGCCAGCCCCTGCCATAGTCGGCCAGCGTGGCGCCGAACGACCGGTGCGCCGCCGCGCCCGCCGTCGCCACCGCCTGCGATCGCGTCCGCCCGAACCCGAGCGCGAACGTGGCGTCCTGGCCGGAGAGGGACAGCCGCGCGGTCGCCACGACGTTGCCGTTCGGCGCGGAGTCGTACGAGGTCAGCCTGCGATCGGTGTCGAGCATCGCCGCGCCGTCGCTGGCGGTCCCCGCGAAACCCACGGTCGCCGCCGGCAACGCGCGGTCAGCGGTCAGCGCGAGGTGCGTCGGCTGGGCGTAGTCGCGGTTGGCCGCGTTGGTCGTGGTGTTCTCGTCGTAGATGTCGGGAATGCCGCCCTGCACGGTTCCGGTGTCGGGGCCGCCGTTGACGTCGCCGCCTCCGCCGTTGCCGCCGACGCTCGCGTCGAGCCGCACGTACAGCTTGAGATCCTTACCGCCGAGCAGCCGGGTCCGCATCACCACGGCGTCGCGGGCGGGGTCGGTGATGTACGTCGTGACGAGCCGGTACCGCCCCGCCTTGCTGGACGTCGTGACGGTGCAGGCCATGCCGGTGTCGTCGGTGGCCACGCTGTACGTCGTGTCCCGGCCCTGCAGCTCCGTGAACGTGCGCCCGTCCGTCACCACGAACCGCATCGACTCGACGTTGGTGGTGTCGATCGTCGGCTCGTACACGTCGGACAGCACGCCGCCGGCGACCGTGAACCACACCTTCGACGTCGTGTTCCGTGCCGTCCCGACGCAGTCCTTGCGGGCCAGGTCGAAATGCGAGACCGCGCCGGGGCCCGCGGGTGCCGGGGCCGCCGCGGCGGCGGAACCGGGGACGGCCAGCGCGGCGGCGAGCACCACGACGGAGGGTACGACTGCGAGCCTGCGACGCATGGAGCCTCCCGATGCCGTCCGCGTCATGCCGTCCGCGGGATATCCAGCGAATCGGTGCGCCGATCGGGTGTCAACGTCCGAAACCGGCCCTCGAAGTATCAAGAAGCCTTGTTAAGGGCCGCCCAGGAGCCGATTATGGCCGGTCCGGGAAGCACCTCACGAGGCCCTGGTAAGGGCGGCCCAGGAATCGGCGATGATCTGTCGTAGGTCGGAGCGGGCCGGCACCCAGCCGAGCTCGTCGCGGATGGCCGAGCTGTCGGCCATCAGCAGCGGCGGCTCGGGCTTGGGCGGGTTGCTCACCGTCGAGACGGGACGCCCGGTGACCTGCGTGACCATCGCCACCACGTCGCGTACGGACGTGCCCTTGCCACTGCCGACGTTGAACACGCGGTGCTCGCCCTCGAGGTCGGCCTCCAGCGCCAGGAGGTAGGCGTTGGCCAGGTCGTCGACGTGCACGTACTCCCGTACGGCCGTGCCGTCGCCGTTGATGGCCAGGTGCGGCAGCCGCCCGGCCGCGACCCCCAGCGCGCGCGGCACCAGCCGGGTCTCGTCGGGGTCGGGCCGGCCGTCGACGGAGCCCGCCACGTTGAACGTCCGCAGCACGACGGCACCGCCGGGGCGTGACCGCACGTAGTAGCGCAGCGCCTCCTCGGCGGCCAGCTTGGAGGCGCCGTACGGGCTGGTCGGCGCCGGCGGCTGGTCCTCGGTGATCGGCTGATGGTCCGGGGCGCCGTAGACGGCGGCGGTCGACCCGAGTACGACGCGGGCCGACTCCGGGATGGAGCGCAGCAGGTTCACCGTGCCGTGCACGTTGGTGGCGAAGAACGACAGCGGCTCGGAGAAGGAGTCTCTGACCCGTACCAGCGCGGCCAGGTGGCACACGCCCTCGATCGGGCCGTTGAGCTGGTTGCGGACGACCGTCGTCAGCGCCACCCGGAAGTTACCCGCGTCGAGCAGGTCGGCGACGACCGGCACGACCCCATCGGGCAGTTCGTGCGCCTGCGCCGACCGGCGCACCAGCCCGGCCACATTATGTCCGGCCTCGATCAACCGGCGCCCCACCGCGTACCCGACGTACCCGGCGGCGCCCGTCACCAGGACCCGCATTGAGACCCCGCTCCTGGTCTCGCAGTTTCACTGAAGGGGTCTTCCATGGTGCCTGTACGCAGCCGCTCTGTCACCGGTCTGTCACCGGTAGCGGCGGCCGGTTCGGGCCGAGATCTTTCCGAGCAGATTACGGGGGACGAGCTTGACGGCACCGACGATCGTCTTGTATCGCGCGTCCGGCACGCTGACCTCGAGGCCGCGGCGCAGGTCGCGGAGCGCGACGCCGACGACACCGTCCGCGTCCAGCCACATGAACTCGGGGATCCGCGACATGTCCATGTTGGCCCGGTCATGGAATTCGGTATGCACCAGGCCCGGGCACAGCGCCATCACGTGCACGCCGGCGCGGCCCGCGTCCTGGTTGGCGCTCTGGCTGAAGCTGACCACCCATGCCTTGGACGCCCCGTACGTCCCGCGCGAGAGGAACGCCGCCACCGACGCCACGTTGATGATGCCACCGCGCCCTCGGTCGATCATGCCGGGCAGCGCCGCGTACGTCAGGCGCAGGACGGCCTCGCAGTGCACCTTCAGCATCGTGAGCTCGTCGGCGAGCGGAACGTCGAGGAAGCGGCCACGCTGGGCGAACCCGGCGTTGTTCACCAGGAGGTCGACGGGGTCGCCGGCGAGCCGCCGCTCGGCCGCCGCGATGCCGTCGTCGGTGGCCAGGTCGGCGGTCAGCACCTCGGCCTTGACTCCGTACGTCGACCGGTAATCCGCGGCCGCGGCCTCGAGCCGCTCGGTGGTGCGGGCCAGCAGCACGAGATCCATGCCGTCCGCCGCGAGCCGGCGGGCGAAGGCGGCGCCGATGCCGACGGTGGCGCCGGTGACCAGAGCAGTGGGCATGAACAGGAGGCTATCGACATTCGCATAGCGCACACATGTTCACTATGCGGTCTTGCCGGGTCATGGTCGGCGTGCCACGGTATGGAGTATCCAGAAGACGTTGGTTGATCTTTGACGACATACCTGACCACCTTTAGGGAGGTCGCGATGGCCCGGCGTGAGAAGTGGCTCGATCCGAAGAACTGGGCCAGCCTGAAGCCGTTCGGTGTCGGGGAGGGGCGTCCCAACAACTACGCGGAGATCTGGCGGGCGTTCCGGGAGAACCGCGACCAATGGCGGTACGCCTGGCGCATCCTCACCCAGGGCACCTGCGACGGGTGCGCGCTGGGCACCAAGGGCATGCACGACTGGACCATGGACGAGGTCCACCTGTGCAACGTCCGGCTGCGGCTGCTGCGGCTCAACACGATGCCGCCGCTCGACGGCGAGGCACTGGCCGACGTGGCCCCGCTGGCCGGCAAGCGCAGCGCCGAGCTCCGCGACATGGGCCGCCTGCCATACCCCATGATCCGGCGGGCGGGCGAGCCGGGCTTCAGCCGGATCGGCTGGGACGAGGCGCTCGACCTCACGGCCGACGCGCTGCGAGCGGCCGGCCCCGACCGGTTCGGCGTCTACATGACCAGCCGCGGCGAGCCCAACGAGAACTACTTCGCCGCGCAGAAGGCGGTCCGGGCGCTGGGCAGCAACTCGATCGACAACGCCGCCCGCGTCTGCCACTCGCCGAGCACCGTCGGGCTCAAGGGCACGCTCGGCGTGGCAGCCACGACCTGTTCCTACAAGGACTGGATCGCTAGCGATCTGATCGTCTTCATCGGCTCCAACGTGGCCAACAACCAGCCCGTCGCGATGAAGTACCTCTACCACGCCAAGAAGGCCGGAGCGCAGGTCGCGGCCGTCAACACCTACCGCGAGCCCGGTATGGAGAAGTACTGGGTGCCGTCCAACGTCGAGAGCGCGGTGTTCGGCACGAAGATCACCGATCAGTTCTTCCTGATCAACGTCGGCGGCGACGTCGCTTTCCTGTCGGGCGTGCTCAAGCACATGATCGACAGCGGCTGGACCGACACGGACTTCATCGACCAGCACACCAAGGGCTTCGACGAGCTCCGGGCCGTACTCGACAAGGAGACCTGGGAGGACCTCGAGGCAAGCTCCGGCGCGAGCCGCGACGACATGCAGCAGCTGGCCCGCATGCTGCACGACGCCGACAAGGCCGTGCTCGTGTGGAGCATGGGCATCACCCAGCACGAGTTCGGCGAGGACAACGTCCGGGCGATCATCAACCTGGGGCTGTCCAAGGGGTTCGTGGGCCGCGAGGGCTGCGGGCTGATGCCGATCCGCGGTCACTCGGGCGTGCAGGGCGGCGCGGAGATGGGCGCGTACGCCACGGTGCTGCCGGGCGGCAAGCCGCTGTCCGACGCCCCGAACTTCACCGAGCTGTGGGGTTTCGAGGTCCCGAGCGGCAAGGGCCGTACGGCTCCGGAGATGATCGACGCGGCACACGCGGGGGAGCTCGACGTGCTGATCAGCGCCGGCGGAAACTTCCTCGAGGTGCTGCCCGATCCCGCGTACACCCGGGCCGCGCTCGGCAAGACGAAGCTGAGCGTGTTCATGGACATCTGCCTGTCCAGCCAGATGCTGGTCGAGCCGTCGGAAGAGCACCAGGGCACGGTGTTGCTGCTGCCCGCCGAGACCCGCTACGAGATGACGGGCGGCGTCACCGAGACCTCGACCGAGCGACGCATCATCTTCAGCCCCGAGATCGAGGGACCGCGGCTCGCCGAGGCCTGGCCGGAGTGGCGCGTGTACGGCGAACTCGGCGCGCGGGTGCGCCCCGACCTGGCCGACAAGCTCAGGTACGACGGCACGCCCGCGATCCGGGCGGACATCGCCCGCTCCATCCCCTCGTACGAGGGGATCCAGAACCTCGCCAAGTTCGGCGACGAGTTCCAGTACGGCGGACCGCATCTGTGCGCGGGCTGGAAGTTCCCCACGCCGGACGGCAAGGCCGCCTTCAGCGCCGTGCGACCGCCGCAGCTGGAGCGTCCGGACGGCTCGTACATCGTGGCCACCCGCCGCGGCAAGCAGTTCAACAGCATGATCCACGAGAAGCATGACGCGCTGACCGGAGCGGTCCGCGAGACCGTCCTGATGAGCCCGGTCGACGCCGACCGCGAGGGGTACGCCGACGGCGACGAGATCATTCTCGCCAACGCGGTCGGCGAAATGCGCGGGCGGGTGCTGCGTGCCCCGCTCGTGCCCGGCAACCTCCAGGTGCACTGGCCGGAGGGCCTGGTCCTGATCGACCACAGCAAGCGGTCGCCGGTGGCCGACATCCCTGACTACAAGGGGGCGGTAGTTACTGTGCAGCGGGCCTGACCGCGCCCGCCGGGGGCATCGGGGTCCAACTCGGGGGCCAGCCCATACCCACCGCTCAAGGAGTCATGAGAATGGCATCCACCCGATCCGATGATCCGACCCGCGGGCGCTGGTTTATCGCCGGCGCGGCCGTACTGCTCCAGCTCGCGCTGGGCGCCGTATACGCCTGGAGCGTCTTCTCCAAGGCTCTGCAGAAGGACAACGCGTTCCACCTCGCCAAGTCAACGGCGGCCCTGCCGTTCTCGGTGACGATCGGCATGATCTTCGTCGGCACGTACATCGGCGGCCGGATCCAAGACCGCCGCGGTCCGCGGATCGTGGCATTGGCCGGCGGCATCATCTATTCGATCGGCATCCTGCTCGCCAGCATGCCGTCGGGCAAGGACCAATTCTGGCTGCTCATCCTGGGGTACGGCGTGATCGCCGGATTCGGGCTCGGCCTCGGCTACATCGTGCCGATCGCGATGCTGCAGAAGTGGTTCCCCGACCACCGCGGCCTGATCACCGGCATCGCCGTCGGCGGGTTCGGCTTCGGGGCCGTGCTCACCTCGCCCGTCGCCCAGTCGCTGGTCGACCACTACAAAGAGGTGCCGACGCGATCGTTCCTCTGGCTCGGCCTCGGCTACCTGGTCATGGTGATCCTCGGCGCGTCCCAGTTCCGCAACCCGCCCGAGGGGTACACGGTGCCGGGCTGGCAACCGTCGTCCGGCGGCAAGGTCGTGGAGAGCGGCCGCGACTATACCCAGGCCGAGGCGCTGCGTACCCCGCAGTGGTTCCTGCTGACCGCGATCCTCACCCTCAACGTCACCGTCGGGATCGCGTTCATCTCGGTGATCGCGACCGTCGCCGGGGACGTCGCGGCCTACAGCACGGCGGCGGCGGCCACGCTGACCGGTTTCATGGGGCTGTTCAACGGCGGCGGCCGCATCTTCTGGGGCTGGGTGTCGACGCACATCGGCCGGATGACCGCGTTCCTCACCATGCTGGCCTTGCAGGGCGTGTGCTCGCTGCTGCTACCGCATGCCTCCACGGCCGCCTTCTTCGCGATCCTGGCCGCCGTCATCTACCTGTGCTACGGCGGCGGCTTCGGCGCGATGCCGGCGACCGCGGGCGACTTCTTCGGGCTGCGCAACGCCGGCGCGATCTATGGCCTCATGATCGTCGGCTGGAGCATCGGCGGCATCGTGGGCCCGTTGCTGATAGCCAAGCTGATAGGCGAGGGCGACAACTACACGCTGGCGTTCACCACGATGGGCATCCTGGCGCTGGTGTCGATGGCGCTGCCGCTGATCACCCGCGCGCCCGGCGTCGAGCAGCACGAGGAGCCCAAGGTGGCGCCCGCCGCCTGACCCGCTGACGCTCCCTGGGCTCGCCCCGACCGGCCCGGTCGGGGCGAGCCCCTTTGTGTGGGTACGGCATTGCGTCGCGCAGCCGACAGTGATTTGAGTCTTGACAAATTTATTTGTCGGTAGGAAAGTAGTGGCACGGCACAGGAACCCACTAGAAGACCTTGGAGATCGCGATGAGAAAGATCGTGGCAAGCCAGTTCATCTCGCTCGACGGTGTCGTCGAGGCGCCCGACCAGTGGCACTTCCCCTACTTCAACGACGAGATGGGCCAGGCGGTCTGGTCGGCGCTGAGCACCTCCGACACCCTGCTGCTCGGCCGGGTGACGTACGAGGAGTTCGCCGCGGCGTGGCCGGACCGCACCGAGGAGCCCGACGAGATGGTCGACTTCATGAACAACACGCCCAAGGTCGTCGTCTCCACGACCCTCGACAAGGTCGAGTGGAAGAACTCGACGCTGATCAAGGGCAACGTCTTCGAGGAGATCAGGAAGCTCAAGGAGCAGCCGGGCGGCGACATCGGCACCACCGGCAGCGTGACCCTGATCCGGTCGCTGCTGGCCGAGGGTCTGATCGACGAGATCAAGCTGCTGGTGCACCCGATCGTCGTGGGCGGCGGCCGGCTGCGGCTGTTCGATCCCGACAGCCCGACGGTGCCGCTGAAGCTGGTCGAGTCACAGACCTTCACCACGGGCGTGCTGAACCTGACCTACGTCCCCGCCGACGCTTGAGTTGCGCTGCCTACCGGCGGCTCGGCCGTACGTGAAAGTCACGTGGGTCGGGTCGCCTGGTGGCGCGCCGGTAGGCGAACGTGAACCCGGGCCAGTTGCTGACGATCTTCCCGTCGGCGGTCTTGTACCAGCTCGTGCAGCCCTTGTCCCAGATGGTGGTACGGAACCGGCGGCGCAGCTCGCGGTTGAAGGCGCGCTGGACGTCGGGGCGCACGTCCAGCCAGCGGACGCCGTACCGCTGGATCGCCCGGACGCAGCCGACCACGTACCTGATCTGCGATTCGAGCATGTAGATGATGCTGTTGTGGCCCAGGTTCGTGTTCGGGCCGTACAGCAGGAACAGGTTGGGGAAGCCGCTGACGGTGATGCCGAGGTAGGCCTCCGCGCCGTCCCGCCAGGCCGCGTTGAGGTCCCGCCCGTCACGGCCGACGATCGCCATCGGGGCCAGGAACTCGGTGGTCCGGAACCCCGTCCCGTAGATGATCACGTCCGCCGGATGCTCGACGCCGCCGCGCGTGATCACGCCGTCCGGGCCGATGCGCTCGATCGGATCGGTGACGACCTCGACGTTGGGCCGGGTGACCGCCGGAAAGTAGTCGTTGGAGATGAGGATCCGCTTGCAGCCCATCGGGTAGTCGGGCGTCAGGGTCTCGCGGAGGGCGGGGTCGGCGACCTGCTCGGCGAGCTGGTTCCGGAAGAGCTGCGCGAACCGGTCCATGAGCTTCGGAAACTTCACGAAGCCGAGCGCGCGGGACTCGTACAACAGGTAGGTCTTGGCCCGGCTGAGCGTGTGCAGGCCCGGCACGGTGCCGAGCAGCGCCTGCTCCCAGTGGGCGTACGGCCGGTCCGGCTTTTCGATCACGTACGCGGCGGAGCGCTGGAACAGCGTCAGCCGCTCGGCCCGCTCGGCGACCGGCGGTACGAACTGGATCGCGCTCGCGCCGGTGCCGATGACCGCGACGCGCTTGCCGGTGAGGTCGCAGGAGTGGTCCCAGCGGGCGGAGTGGAAGGTCGGGCCGCGGAAGGCGTCGCGGCCCGTGATGTCGGGGAGGGCCGGGCGGCCGAGCTGCCCGCACGCGGAGACCAGGACGCGGGCGGTGAGCGCGCCGTCGTTCGTCGCGACCAGCCACCGGCCGGCGTCCTCGTCGAAGCGCGCCTCGCGCACGTCCGTGCCGAGGCGCAGGTGCGGCCGCAGATCGTAGCGGTCGGCGCAATGGTGCAGGTAGTCGAGGATCTCGCGCTGCGAGGGAAACTTGCGGCTCCAGTCGGTCTTAGGCTCGAACGAGAACGAGTACAGATGCGAGGGCACGTCACATGTCGCGCCGGGGTAAGTGTTGTCCCGCCAGGTCCCGCCGAGGTCATCGGCCTTCTCGACGATCACGAAGTCGTGGATCCCGGCCTGCTTGAGTTGGATGGCCATGCCGATCCCGCCGAAGCCGGCTCCGATGATCAGGACGTCCAGCGGTTGCGCCATGCACTCATCGAACCAGAATTTGGTTCTAATTGGCCAGCGGATCCAATAGGCCGCGGCGATCCACCCGGCGGGCGCGTTATGTCGGCGAGTGCCGATAGTTTCGGAAGGGTGAGCGAGCGGTGGGGCCGTGATCATGTGCTCACCCTGGCGCCGGACGCGTCGTCGGGGCGGGCGGCCGGGGTGGTGGCCAAGCCGGCGAAATGGGCCGGGCTCGGCTGCTGTGCCGAGGCGGTCTGGGGGGAGTGCCAGGGCGGCGGCCGGGGTCTCTACCGGGTGAGCGTCGAGCTGTCGGAGCCGGCCTACCGGTGCAGCTGCCCGAGTCGCAAGATCCCCTGCAAGCACGCGCTCGGGCTGCTGCTGCTGTGGAGCGACGGCAGCGTTCCGGACGGCGTCGCACCGGGGTGGGTGGGCGAGTGGCTGGCCACCCGTACGGCCCGTACCGCCCGTACCGAGCGGCCGGTCGGCGGCACGGCGCGCAAGCCCGACGCCAAGACGGTCGAGCGGCGCGAGCGGCGGGTCGACGACGGCGTCGACGAGCTCGACCGCTGGCTGCGCGACCAGGTGACACACGGCCTCGCCCAGGCCGAGAAGGCGTCATACCGGCTGTGGGACGATGCCGCGCGCCGCCTGGTCGACGCCCAGGCGCCCGGGCTGGCCGGGCAGGTCCGCTCGCTGGCCGCCCTGCCGCAGCGGCACACGAGCTGGCCGGAGCGGCTGCTCGCGGAGTACGCCCTGCTGCACCTGCTCGTGCAGGCCCATCGGCGCCGCGCCGGCCTGCCCGAGCCGCTCCGCCAGACCATACGGTCCCGCATCGGCTTCACGGTCCCGCAGGACGAGGTGCTCCGCGGCGACGGCGTCCGCGACCGCTGGTACGTCGCCGGCGCGGTCGACAGCGAGCGCGACAACCTCATCACCCGGCGGGTCTGGCTGCGCGGCCACGAGTCCGGCCGGCCCGCGCTGGTGCTGTCGTTCGGCGCGCCGGGGCGGGCGCTCGACACCTCGCTGATCGTCGGCACGACGCTCGACGCAGACCTCGCGTACTACCCGGGCGCGCAGCCGCTGCGGGCGCTGATCGTGGAGCGGCACGGCCCGGCGGCCCTCGACGAGCCCCCCGCGGGCATGACGATCCAGGGGCTGCTCGGGGAGTACGCCACGGCCCTGAGCCGCGACCCGTGGCTCGACCGCTGGCCCGCTCTGCTCTCCGGCGTACGTCCGGCCCGGCACGAGGGCCAATGGCATCTCGTCGACGACGAGGGCGACGCGATCCCGCTGATCTCCTACGACCCATGGCGACTGCTGGCCACGTCGGGCGGCGCGGCCATCACGGTCGCCGGCGAATGGACCCCCGGCGGCCTGCTCCCGCTGTCCGCCTGGCACGACGAGGGCCCGGTGATCCTTTGAGAGATTGGGCCGACCATGTGACGGCGGCGCTGCTCGGCACGCAGCGGCGACCACCCCCTGCGCTGCCCGAGGCGTCTGTCCCGGAGGTGTCTCTTCCGGATGAGGGCGCCGATCCGGCGGGCCGGTTGCTGGCGCAGGCCGCGGTGCTGACCGTACGACGGCGGGCGGGTTGGCGGCCCGGGTCCGCCGAGCCGGTGGCGCCCGCGCCGCCGGAGACCCTGCCGGCCGTACCCCCGGAAGCGGCCCGCCGGCTGGAGCGGATCCTGGCGGGCGAGCACATGCGGGCGCTGCCCGAGTGGCTGGCCGCCGCGGCCGGCGCGGGGTTGCGGGTCCCCGCCAAGACGCTGCCCGACCTGCTGGAGCGGGCCCGCACCGACCGGGCGCTGCGCCCCTACCTCGCGCGGGCGGCCGGGCGCCGGGCGATGTGGCTGGCGCTGCGCAACCCCGACTGGGCCTACCTCGTCGCCGAGCCCATGACGGCACCGCAGAACGGCCCGCCCGACTCCGCCACCTGGGAGACCGGCACCCGCGGGCAGCGGCTGACCTACCTGCTGCGGCTGCGCGAGATCGACCCGGGCGCCGCGCGCGAGGCGTTGCGCGGCACGTGGCCGACCGAGCCGGCGCAGGACCGCGCCGCCTTCCTCGCCACCTTCGACCACGGGCTCGGCCCCGACGACGAGGAGTTCCTGGAGGAGGCGCGAGGCGACCGGGCCAAGGACGTACGGCATGTCGCCGCCGACCTGCTGGCCAGGGTGCCGGGCTCGGCGTACGGGGAGCTGATGGCCGAGCGGGCGCGCGCCTGCCTGCGTCCGGAGCGCCGGCCGGGCCGGCTGCGCGAGCAGACGTGGATCGTCGTCGACCAGCCCGACGGCGGGGCCGCCGCCCTGCGCGAGCTGCTCGGCCATACTCCGCTGGCCACCTGGACAGAGTTGTTCGGGCTGCCGCCGATGGAGGTCGTCTGCCTGCCGATCGCCGACGACCACGCGAGAGACGTGCACATCGGCTGGGCGCGCGCCGCCGTGCTGAGCCGCGACGCCGAGTGGGCGCGGGCGTTGCTCAAGGGGGGTGCGGTGCCCGAGGAGATCGAGGTGATCGTCGACCTGCTCCGGGTGCTGCCCGGCAGCGAGCGCGACGCGGCGGCGGCCGAGCTGCTGCGCTGGGCAGGCGGCTACCGCGACCTGTTGCGAGTCCTCGACCGGGTCCCCGGGCCGTGGGCCGGCGAGCTGGCCGAAGCCGTGCTCGGCGCGCTGACCGACGCGGCCCGCCGTCCGGACGGGGCACGCTACCTGGGCCAGCTGTGCCGGCTCGCCGACGAGCGCCTCAGCCCCGACGTCGCCGACCGGCTCGAGGAAGTCACCCGGCCGTACGACATCTGGCCGCTGTCCGAGCTGGCCGAGACCCTGCGATTCCGACACGACATGCTGAAGGAGCTCACGTGAGCGATGTTGAGGGCACGGCGATCCTGCGCCCGCACGCGGAGCAGGAGTACGCCGGTGAGCTGGCGCTGCTCGCCGAGCACGACGACCGGCCCCGGCCGCCGGGCTGGCGGCTGTCGCCGTGGGCCGTCACGGTCTACCTGCTGGGCGGCGAGCTGCCCAACGGCGCCGTGATCACGCCGAAGTACGTCGGGGCGCGCCGGCTCATGGAGGTCGCGGTCGCGACGCTGGCCACCGACCGGGCGCTGCTGCTGCTCGGCGTGCCGGGCACGGCCAAGACGTGGGTGTCCGAACACCTCGCGGCCGCGATCAGCGGCGACTCGACGCTGCTGGTGCAGGGCACGGCGGGCACGGCCGAAGAGGCGATCCGCTACGGCTGGAACTACGCCCGGCTGCTCGCCGAGGGCCCCTCCGAGCGGGCTCTGGTGCCGAGTCCGCTGATGCTGGCCATGCGGTCCGGCGCGGTGGCCCGCATCGAGGAGCTGACCCGGATGCCCTCCGACGTCCAGGACACTCTCATCACGATCCTGTCGGAGAAGACGCTGCCGATCCCCGAGCTCAACAACGAGGTCCAGGCGCGCAAGGGCTTCACCGTGATCGCGACCGCCAACGACCGCGACCGCGGCGTCAACGAGCTGTCCAGCGCGCTGCGCCGGCGGTTCAACACAGTCGTGCTGCCGCTGCCGGCCACGGCCGACGAGGAGGTCGACATCGTCGCCCGCCGGGTCGACCAGATCGGCAAGGCCCTGGAGCTGCCCGAGACGCCGGCCGGGCTCGACGAGATCCGCCGCGTGGTAACCGTCTTCCGCGAGCTGCGCGGCGGCCTGACCGAGGACGGCCGGACGAAGCTCAAGTCGCCGAGCGCCACCCTCAGTAGCGCCGAGGCGATCTCGGTCATCACGAGTGGTCTCGTCCTGGCCACGCACTTCGGCGACGGGGTGCTCCGCGCCGCCGACGTCGCGGGCGGCATCGTGGGCGCCGTCGTCCAAGACCCGGTGTCCGATGGCGTCGTCTGGCAGGAGTACCTCGAAACCGTCGTCCGCGACCGCCCCGACTGGCGCGACTTCTACCGAGCCTGCCGCGAGGTCTCGTGAGCGAAACGACGAGCCGTCAGGCGAGGAGTGCGGCGAACCGACCAGTACTGCGAGTCTGCTCACGCACCGACGAGCCGCCCGGCGAGGAGGGAGCCGCGTGAGCGAGGTGTTGGTCTTCGGGATCCGCCATCACGGGCCGGGGTCGGCCCGGTCGCTGCGCCGTGCGCTGGCCGAGGTCAAGCCGGAGGTCGTGCTGATCGAGGGACCGCCGGAGGCGGACTCGATCGTCCGGCTCGCCGCCGAGCCCGACATGATGCCGCCGGTCGCGCTGCTCGCCCACGCGCCCGGCGAACGCGGGCGGCGGGCCGCGTTCTGGCCATTCGCGGAGTTCTCCCCGGAGTGGCAGGCGATCCGGTACGCCTGCGCGGCCGACATCCCGGTCCGGTTCTGCGACCTCCCCGCCGCCCACCAGCTGGCCTTCCAGAAGACGAAGCCCGAGCCGGAAGCGGAGGGCCGGCCGGAAGCGGAGGGCCGTCCCGAAGCGGAGGGCCGGCCTGCGGCTGCCGGCGAGGGTGCCGGCGGGGACGAGGCTGCCGGCGACGACGGCAATCCGGCGGCGGGCGACACCCCGGGTGACGACGACACACCGGCGGCGGGAGAGGCGGCGGCCCCGGACGACGTACGGATGGATCCGCTGGGCCGGCTGGCGCGGGCGGCGGGGTATGACGACGCCGAACGGTGGTGGGACGACGTCATCGAGCATCGCGGCGACGGACCGAGCCCGTTCGAGGCGATCGCCGAGGCCATGACCGTACTGCGGGAGCACGCGCCGCCCATGCCGGAGGCGTACGCCCGCCGCGAGGAGCAGCGCGAGGCGTACATGCGCCGGACGCTGCGGCGCACCCTCAAGGAGGGCTACGAACGGGTCGCGGTGGTGTGCGGCGCCTGGCACGTCCCGGCGATCACCGCGCAGGTGCCGGTCACCCACGACGACCGCACGCTGCGCGGCCTGCCGAAGATCAAGGTCGACGTGACCTGGGTGCCGTGGACCCACGGCCGGCTGGCGAGCTGGTCGGGCTACGGTGCCGGCGTCACGTCGCCCGGCTGGTACCACCACCTGTTCACATCGGGGATGGCGGGGCGTAGCCATGGGGGTGAAGCACAGCGCCGGCGGCCGATAGAAAGATGGCTGACCGAGGCGGCCCGGGTGCTCCGCGACGAGGACCTCCCGGTGTCGTCCGCGCACGTGATCGAGGCCGTACGGCTGACCGAGGCGCTGGCCGCCCTCCGCGACCGGCCGCTGCCGGGGCTCGACGAGGTGACCGAGGCCACCCGGGCGGTCCTGTGCGAGGGCGCCGCCCTGCCGCTCGAACTGATCCAGCGGAAGATGGTCGTCGGGGAGCGGCTCGGTTCCGTACCGGCCTGGACGCCGATGGTGCCGCTGCAGCGTGACCTGCAGCGCGAGCAGCGGCGGCTGCGCCTCAAGCCGGCGGCGCTCGACAAGGACTACGACTTCGACCTCCGCAAGCCCGGCGACCTCGATCGCAGCCGCCTGCTGCACCGGCTGCGCGTCCTCGACATCGCCTGGGGCGTGCCGGCCGAGAGCGCCCGGCAGACCAAGGGCACGTTCCGCGAGACGTGGACGCTGGCGTGGCAGCCCGAGTTCGACGTGGATCTGATCGAGGCGGGCGTGTGGGGCACGACCGTGCCGGGCGCCGCGACCGCGAAGGCGAAGTCGCTGGCGGCGGCGGCCGCCGAGAAACCCGGAGCGTTGCCCGAGCTGACCGCGCTCGCCGAACGGTGCCTGCTCGCCGACCTCGGCGACGCGCTCCCCACGGTCATGCGGGCGCTCGCCGACCAGGCCGCCGCCGACACCGACGTCGCCCACCTCATGGCCGCGCTGCCGGCCCTCGTCCGGTCGCTGCGGTACGGCGACGTACGCGGCACCGCGACCGGGCCCTTGCGCACCGTCGTCGACGGCCTGATCGTCCGGATCTGCGTGGGCCTGCCACCCGCGGTCAGCGGCCTGGACGACACCGCGGCCCGCGCGCTGCTCACGCAGATTGATGCGATGCACGCGGCGCTGGCCCTGCTCGGCGACGCCGCCCACACGAGCCAATGGCACGACACGCTCGCGGCCGTGGTCGACCGCCGTGGCCTGCACGGCCTGCTCGAGGGACGGCTGACCCGGCTGCTGCTCGACGCCGGACGGCTGGCCGATGTGCCCGATCGGATGGCCCGCGCCGTGTCGGTGGGGCAGCCGCCCGCCCGTACGGCCGCCTGGGTCGAGGGCTTCCTGAGCGGCGGCGGGCTGATCCTCGTGCACGACGAGGCGTTGCTGCGGCTGGTCGACGGCTGGATCGGCGGCCTGCCCGACGAGGACTTCACCACTGTGCTGCCGCTGCTCCGCCGTACGTTCGGCACGTACGAGGCGCCCGAGCGGCGGGCCATCGGCGAGCGCCTGCGCCGCGTCGACGAGCAGCCCGCCCGGACCGGAAACGATCCGGGTGACGACGTCGACGCCGGCCGCGCCGCCCCCGCCGTCCGTACGGTCCTGGACATCTTCGGCTGGGCCCCGCCTCGACAAGGGAGCGGAGAGGTCACCGCAGTCGACCTCGCGGCGGCGAACCGAGGGGATGGCGCGCGATGAGCACCGAGCGGGCCGTGGCGGCTGGACTGAGGAGTGAGGAACGAACGACGAGGGAAGACGCCACGTCAAGGCCCGCGAGGCGTCGAGCGGAGCGAGACCAATGAGTACCGAGGACCGGATGACGCGGTGGCGGCTGGTGCTCGGCGGCGAGGCCGCCGACTCGACAGGCGTCACGCTCGGCGGCGACGAGGCGCGGATGGACCAGGCGCTCGAGGCGCTGTACGGGTCGACTGCGGGTGGAGCGGGCCGTGCGGGCCGGCGCTCAGCCGGGCTCGGCGCGTCGGCGCCGCAGGTGGCCCGCTGGCTCGGCGACATCCGTGGGTACTTCCCGTCGTCCGTCGTGCAGGTCATGCAGCAGGACGCGATCGAGCGGCTCGACCTCACCCGGCTGCTGCTGGAGCCGGAGATGCTGGAGGCCGTCGAGCCCGACGTGCACCTCGTCGGCACCCTGCTGTCGCTGAACCGCGTGATGCCCGAGCGCGCCCGCGAGACGGCCCGGGGCGTCGTGCGTACGGTCGTCCGCGAGCTGGAGCGGCGGCTCGCGGAACGCACCAGGTCGGCGATCGGCGGCGCCCTGGACCGCGCCGCCCGCACGCTGCGGCCGCGGCGGCTCGCCGACGTCGACTGGAACCGTACGATCCACGCCAACCTGCGTCACTACCTGCCGTCGCACGGCACGATCGTGCCGGACAAGCTGGTCGGGTACGGGCGGCGCCGCCAGGCCGTCCAGCGTGACGTGGTGCTCTGCATCGACCAGAGCGGCTCGATGGCGGCGTCGGTCGTGTACGCCGGGGTGTTCGGCGCGGCGCTCGCGTCGATGGCGTCGCTGCGTACGTCGCTGGTGGTCTTCGACACCGCGGTCGTCGACCTCACCGACCAGTTGCACGACCCGGTCGAGGTGCTGTTCGGCACCCAGCTGGGCGGCGGCACCGACATCAACCGCGCCGTCGCGTACTGCCAGCGCCTCGTCACCCGCCCGGCCAACACCATCTTCGTGCTGGTCAGCGACCTGTACGAGGGCGGTATTCGGGAGGAGATGCTGAGCCGGGTGGCGGCGCTGAAGACCGCCGGGGTCCAGGTCGTCGTGCTGCTGGCGCTGTCCGATGACGGCGCGCCGTCGTACGACCACGACAACGCGGCGGCGCTGGCCGGGCTCGGGGTGCCCGCCTTCGCCTGCACGCCCGATGCCTTCCCCGACCTGATGGCGGCCGCCGTGGAGCGCCGCGACCTGGCGGCGTGGGCGGAGCGTCACGCACAGTGATCATCTTTTAGACTGGATCCCATGAGCGGCGGGCATGGACACGGCCATGGGCACGGCGCCCCGGCCGGCGACACCGACCGTCGCTACCTCCTCGGGGCGCTGGCGCTGCTCGCCGCCTTCATGGCCGGCGAGGTGGTCATCGGGCTGATCGCACACTCGCTGGCGCTGCTGTCCGACGCCGGGCACATGCTGACCGACGCCTTCTCGATCGTGCTCGCCTTGTTCGCCATGCGGCTGGCGGCACGGCCGCCGCACGGCGACTACACGTACGGGCTGAAGCGCGCCGAGATCCTGTCCGCCCAGCTCAACGGCGTGACGCTGCTGCTGCTCGCGCTGTACTTCGTCATCGAGGCCGTGCGGCGCCTCATCGAGCCGCCGCACGTGATCGGGCCGCTGGTCTTCGGCACGGCGGTCGCCGGCATCGCCGTCAACCTCGCGGCCACCTGGATGATCAGCCGGGCCGACCGGCGCAGCCTCAACATCGAGGGCGCGTTCCAGCACATCCTGAACGACCTGTACGCGTTCATCGCCACCGCCGTGTCCGGCCTGATCGTGTGGTTCAGCGGCTTCGCCCGGGCCGACGCGATCGCCTCGCTGATCGTGGCGGCCCTCATGGTCAAGGCCGGGTACGGCCTGGTCCGCGACGCGGGGCGGGTCATCATGGAGGCCTCGCCGGCGGGCATCGACCCTGCCGAGCTCGGCGCCCGGCTGGCCCAGCAGCCCTGCGTGGTCGAGGTGCACGACCTTCACGTCTGGGAGCTCACGTCGGGTTACGTCGCGATGTCGGCGCACGTTCTCGTCGAGCCGGGCGGCGACTGTCACGCCGTACGCCGGAACCTCGGCGACGTGCTTCGCGACTCGTACGGCATCACCCACGCCACGCTGGAGGTCGACCACGCGCGCGACGACGCGGGCGACCCCGCGGCACACTGCGACGACGCGCACGGCCCGCGTCACGTCGCCGACGACACGGGGCCGCACGCCCACCTCGGCGAGCCCCATTGCGGTCACTGAACCGCCGCGGTCCTGACTACAGTCGAGTTTCCCGGGAACCATTGCACGATCACGGCGAAACAGGGCGTACATGGCTGATGCGGCGCGGACGCGCACCAAGGCGGAGCTGGAGCGCGCCATCCGCTCCGGCGGCCGGACCGCACTCATCGTCAACACCCGGTCGCGGCGCGGCCGCAGGCTGTTCGCCACCGCCCGCCGTCGCGTCTTCGCGGGCAGCGGCCCCGCCGTCGCCTTTCCCGTCCCCGATCCGGCGGCGCTGACCGCCACCTTCCGCGCCGCCCTCGCGCTCGACCCCGACCTGGTCATCGTGGGCGGCGGCGACGGCACCCTCAAGGAGGCGGTCGGGCACCTGGTGCACCGCGACATCGCCCTCGGCGTGCTGCCGCTGGGCACCACCAACAACTTCGCCCGCAGCCTGGGCCTGCCGCTGAGCCTGCGCGGCGCCGCCGGCGTGATCCGTAAGGGCAAGGTGGCCGACGTGGACGCGGGCCTCGTCCGGGGTGAGGCCGGGGAGGACGTCTTCGCCAACATGGTCAGCCTCGGCATGTCGGTCGCCGTCGCCGAAGGCGTCCCGGCGGGGCTCAAGCGGATCGCCGGCCGGACCGCCTACGCCCTGACGGCGCTGCGCCGGATGCCCGTCCACCAGCCGTTCCGCGCCACCGTCCGGACCGGCGACGACACCTATGAATTCGCGACCCACCAGCTCAACATCGCCAACGGGGCCCACCACAGCGGGCGGCCGATCGCCCACGACGCCGGCCCGGACGACCGGCTGCTGGCCGTCTACCGGCTCGGCGACGCGGGCCGGCACCGGCTGGCCGTCGCCACGGTGCGGCACGTGCTCGCCGGCCATCGGCGCAGCCTCGACGAGGACGCCTTCATCACGACCCGCGAGGTCCACATCGCGACCGAGCCGCCGATGCCCGTCGACGTGGACGGCGAGATCCGCGGACGCACCCCGGTCCGTGTGTCCCTGCTGCCCAACGCCCTTCGCGTCCTGGTCCCCCAGAACTTCGTCGACACCTAAAGGTCTTTCTAGGACCGCCGTCCGGCGCGGGTGGGGCGGCTGCGGCGGCGCTTGCGGCGCAGCCGGGACTTGCGCTTACGGTGGTAGTTCTCGCGGTTGGGCTGCTTGTCGGCCATGGGCCATGGTGCGCCCCGGCCCGCCGGGTCGGGGAGGCCCATGGCCGCACCCGGCCTGCGGAGCGTAGTGCGGGTCAGAAGCCGGGCAGGCCGGAGACGTCGGGCAGGGACGCCGACTCAGGCGCGAGGAGCTGCGCGCCGAAGAACAGCGCCAGGACGGCGACGATGGCGAACACGCTCACCCAGGCCAGCCCCGGGAGCCCGGTCAGCCGGGCCAGCTGGTCGGCGTCGGAGTCGCGGGCCTGCCGGCGGACCCGCTTTTGCTGCAGCTCGACGATCGGCCGGGCCCCGGCCAGCAGCAGGAAGAAGGCGGCCAGGTAGGCGAACCCGGCCTGGACCTCGGCGCTGCCCAGCCACGACACGGCGAAGATGATCGCGCCGGTCGCGACCACCGATACCACTCCGTACACATTGCGGATCAGGATGAGCATCGCGGCGAGCAGCGCGATGGCCGCCCACAGCATCAGCGTGATGCGGCCGTCGCTGAGCAGCCAGGCGCAGGCCAGCCCGAGCAGCGGCGGCGTCACGTAGCCCGCCATCGCCGTGAAGATCATGCCGGGGCCGTGCGGCTTGCCGCGCGAGACCGTGACGCCCGAGGTGTCGGAGTGCAGCCGGATGCCGTCGAGCTGCCGCCCGGTGACCAGGGCGATCAGGGCGTGCCCGCCCTCGTGCGCGATCGTCACGATGTTGCGCGCCACCCGCCAGGTCGGGCCGTGGATGACGGCCACCAGCGCCGCGACGCCCGCGAGGGCCACGATCCACCACGGCGGATCGGGCTGCGTCCCCGTCACCCGATCCCACAGGTCACTCACTGTCGTCGCGTCCACTGCCGCCCTCTGGTCGATGAGTTGGCCCCACACAGTAGTGGCGTTTTCCCGTGAACGTTCTGATGTGTCGTAAAGAGCCGCGGTTCACAGGGCCGGGCGAGTTGGGCCGCGGAACACCTGCCGGGCGTGCCATTCGAGGTTACGGCCGTCCGGCCCGGGGAAGCCGCGCTGCGGCGAACGGGCCAGCCGCCCGGCCAGCGCGAGGACCTGTTCACGGGCCGCCGGAGTCGTACCGACGAAGTGGCGGGAGACCAGGATCATGCCGGCGGGCGTCAGGCCCACGACGCCCTTGTCGAGCAGCCGATGATGCAGCGCGCACAGGCACACGCAGTTGGTGAGGTCGTCGGTGCCGTTGAAGGCCCGCCAGCGCAGCCGCGCGGGCTCGAGGCCGACGACGCTGCTGCCCAGCCAGCCCTCGAAGCCGCAGAACGCGCAGCGGCAGGCGTAGGCGACCAGCACCCGCTGCCGGTCGGTCGCCTCCCTGCCCAGGCTGAGCGACGCGCCGTCGAACTGGTGGGCCAGCGCCATCAGGTCGGCGAACTCCACGTGGACCCCGGCCCCCGCGCAGATCTCGGCGTGCAGGCTCGGCTCGAAGTTGATGTCGAGTAGCAGCCGTACGACGCGGCCGAGCAGGGCCGGGTCGGCGAGCAGTTCCTTGGCGAAGGCGGGCGTCAGGCGGCCGGCGGCGTCGGCGGCGCGCAGCGCGTCCGGGTCGGGGCTGGACAATGCGGAGCCGTCCGCCGAGGCGACGTCCCAGAGGTCTCCGCCGAGCCGGTGGAACGCCGGCCCGGGATTGATCGGCTTGGGCGGGCCGTACTCGGCGATCAGCCGGGCGAGGGCCCCTTCGACCTCGCGGAACCGTACCGGCTGGAAGCCGTAGCGCTGGAGGCGGCCGAGCACGTGCAGGAGGAGCAGGGCCTGATCCGGGTCGCGTTCCCCGGCGGGCGTCCCTCGCCGCAGATGGGCGATCCGCTCCAACCACTCCATATCCGGCAGGATAGTCAGATCGACGGTTGACGTGTGGATTTGGCGTCTGCGGGGCGCGATTGGCCGCTACCGGCGAGTTGCGGGGAGGCGCGTCAGCACTCCTGTCAGTACGTCAGTCAATATCGACGGGTTTCTTGGTCCGCGTCGGGCAATGATTGCGCCAACTCTCGACTGACGATCTCGGCGGCTTTCTAATCTCTCGTCCGGGAATTCACGTCGCGCCCAGAGGAGCCTTCGTGATGGACGGAGAAACGGCGCAGCTCAGCGTGGATCGGCGGTATGTCAGGCTGGTCCGCCTCGCCTACCTCGTGCTGCCGGCCACCGGCCGCAGAAGGTATCGCCTGGCCATTGCCCAGAGAATCGTCGATAACAGCCTTTCCCGCCCCTCGTGGCGATTTGCCAACGGCGGCCGGGGCTTTGCGCCGACGCGCGCCCGCGTCCTGCGCTACGCCATGCGCCCGCCCCGCCGGTTCCGTGTCGGTCTCGCCCGGCGGCTGCGCTCGCTGCCGCAGGGCGGGCCGCCCACGGCGCCACGCTGGGCGGCACGTGGTGGCGGGCGCCGAACCGCCGGTGGTATTTCCTAGTCGCCGCCGACCGCCGGCCGAACATCCGGATGATCGTCAGGGCCAGGCCCCGCTAACCGAACCGAATGTGATTCCATCGACCTGAAGACCCAGAATCTGGGAAAGAGGTCGTACATGGGCAAGGGGCCGCTGTCCGGGGTGCGGGTGATCGAGCTGGCCGGGATAGGGCCGGGTCCGTTCGCCGCGATGCTGCTCGCCGATCTCGGCGCCGAGGTGATCCGGGTGGAGCGCGCGAACGCGCGCGCCTTCCCGAAGCCGGACAAGGACCTGAGCAACCGGGGCAAGCGGTCCGTCGCCGTCGACCTCAAGAACCCCGCGGGCAAGGACGTCCTGCTGCGGCTCGTCGAGCGGTCCGACGTGCTGCTCGAAGGATTCCGGCCCGGGGTCACCGAGCGGCTCGGCATCGGCCCCGACGACTGCCTGGCCCGCAACCCCAAGATGGTGTACGGACGGATGACCGGCTGGGGACAGCAGGGGCCGCTGTCGCAGAGCGCCGGGCATGACATCGGCTACATCGCGGTCAGCGGCGTGCTGCACGCCATCGGCCGGGCGGGCGGACCGCCGCAGGTGCCGATCAACCTGCTCGGCGACTTCGCGGGCGGCAGCATGTACCTCGTCGTGGGCGTGCTCGCGGCGCTGCTCGAGGCCCGGGCCGGCGGCACCGGCCAGGTCGTGGACGCCGCGATCGTCGACGGCGCGGCCCATCTGTCCACGTTCGTGCACGCCTTCCTCGCCGCCGGCGCCTGGCAGGACCAGCGCGGCGTGAACATGCTCGACACCGGCGCACCCTGGTACGACGTGTACGAGACCGCCGACGGCGGGCACATGGCCGTGGGCGCGATCGAGCCGCAGTTCTACGCCGAGCTCGTCCGCCGGCTCGGCCTGGAGGGCGAGGAGGGCCTGCCCGCGCAGCACGAGTTCGGCCGCTGGCCGGAGCTGCGGGCCCGGTTCGCCACCGCGTTCAAGGCCAAGACCCGCGACGAATGGGCCGAGATCTTCCTGCCCGGCGACGCCTGCGTGGCCCCCGTCCTGTCGCTCCGGGAGGCGCAACAGCACCCGTACAACACCGCGCGAGAGGTGTTCGTGACCGGCGGGGACGGCGAGCCGCAGCCGGCGCCCGCGCCGCGGTTCTCCAGGACGCCCGGCGCGATCGGCGGCCCGCCCGCGCTTCCTGGCCAGCACAGCCGCGAGGTGCTCACCGAACTCGGCTTCACGGACGTCGACGACCTCATCGCCGGCGGTGCCGTCACCCAGAGCTGAATCCACGATGGACGACCTGAACGAGGACGAGCGGGCGATCGTCGACGTGGTCGCCGAGTTCGTCGACGCCGACGTACGGCCGGTGGTGCGCGAGCTGGAGCACGCCGACACCTATCCCGGCGACCTCATCGAGCGGATGAAGCGGCTCGGCGTGTACGGCCTGCTCGTTCCCGAGGAGTACGGCGGCGCCGACGTCTCGGTGCCCTGCTTCGCCCTCGTCACCGAACAGCTGGCCCGCGGCTGGATGAGCCTGGCCGGCGCGATGGGCGGGCACAGCGTGGTCGCGTTCCTGCTGCGGGAGTTCGGCACGGACGACCAGAAGGCCCGCTACCTGCCGCGCATGGCGACCGGTGAGCTGCGCGCGGCGATGGCGCTGACCGAACCGGGTGGCGGCTCCGACCTGCAGGCCATGCGCACGGTCGCCCGGCGAGACGCCGACGGCTTTGTCGTCGACGGCGTCAAGACCTGGATCTCCAACGCCCGCCGGGCCGGGCTCATCGCGCTGCTGGGCAAGACCGACCCGGACGCCGACCCGCCGTACAAAGGCGTGTCCGTGCTGCTCGTCGAGGCGGGCGGCTACACGGTCTCCCGCGACCTGCCCAAGCTCGGCTACAAAGGCGTCGAGTCCTGCGAGGTCGTCTTCGACGCCGTACGCGTGCCCGCCGACGCGGTGCTCGGCGCGGCGGAGGGCACCGGGTTCGCGCAGATGATGCGAGGCCTGGAGGTCGGCCGGATCCAGGTCGCCGCCCGCGCCCTCGGGGTGGGACAGGCGGCGCTCGACGACGCGCTCACCTACGCCCAGCAGCGCGAGACGTTCGGCCTGCCGATCTGGCGGCATCAGTCGATCGGCAACTACCTCGCCGACATGGCCACGTCGCAGCGGGCGGCCCGGCTGCTCACCCTCGACGCGGCGGCCCGCCTGCAGGCCGGGCAGCGGGCCGACATGGAGGCCGGGATGGCCAAGCTGTTCGCCTCCGAGACCGCCATGAAGATCGCGATGGACGCGCTGCGCATCCACGGCGGCTACGGGTACTCGACCGAGTTCGATGTGGAGCGGTACTTCCGGGACGCGCCGTTGATGATCGTGGGGGAGGGTACGAACGAGATTCAGCGCAACGTCATCGTCCGCCAGCTCATCTCCCGCGACCGTAGGCTCTAAGCCATGGAGGCTCCTGTGACCGATGTCGTGATCTGCTCGCCCGTACGCACCCCGGTCGGCCGGTTCGGCGGCGCGCTCAAGGACATACCGGCGCAGACGCTCGCCGCGACCGTGATCACCGAGTTGCTCAAGCGCACCGGCGCCGACCGCATCGACGACGTGATCCTCGGCCAGTGCTATCCGAACGGCGAGGCCCCGGCGATCGGCAGGGTGGCCGCCCTCGACGCGGGCCTGCCGGTGGAGACCCCGGGCAGCCAGCTCGACCGGCGCTGCGGCTCCGGCCTGCAGGCCGTCATCAACGCGGTGCTCGAGGTGTCGTCCGGCGCCTGCGAGGCCGTCATCGCCGGCGGCGCGGAGAGCATGAGCCAGGCCGAGTACTACGCGACCGGCCTGCGGTGGGGCCGGCCCGGCGAGGAGATCAAGCTCACCGACCGGCTGGCCCGCGCCCGGGTCACCGCGGGCGGCGCGAATCACCCGGTGCCCGGCGGCATGCTCGAGACCGCCGAGAACGTACGGAAGCAGTACGACATCCCGCGCGAGGAGCAGGACCGGCTGGCGCTGCTGTCGCACCAGCGCGCGGTCGCCGCGCAGCAGGCCGGGCGGTTCGCCGACGAGATCGTGCCGGTCGAGGTGGAAGGCCGCAAGGAGACCGTGGTCGTCGACCGCGACGAGCACCCGCGCGCCGACACCACCCTGGAACAGCTCGCCGCGCTCAAGCCTGTACGCCGCCGGCTGGACCCCGAGTCGACCGTCACCGCGGGCAACGCCAGCGGCCAGAACGACGGGGCCGCCGTCTGCCTCGTCACGACCCGCGAGAACGCCGACCGGCTCGGCCTGACCGTCCGAGCCCGCCTGGTGTCATGGGCCGTGGCCGGGGTTCCGCCGCACCTGATGGGGCTCGGCCCGGTGCCCGCCGCCGCGCAGGCCCTCGGCCGCGCCGGGCTCTCGCTGGACGACATGGACCTCATCGAGCTCAACGAGGCGTTCGCCGCGCAGGTCCTCGGCGTCACCCGCGAGTGGGGGCTGACGAACTTCGACAAGCTCAACGTCAACGGCTCGGGCATCTCGCTGGGCCACCCCGTGGGCGCGACCGGCTGCCGCATCCTCGCCACCCTGCTGTACGAGATGGAACGCCGCGACGCCCGGTACGCCCTGGAGACGATGTGCATCGGTGGTGGTCAGGGCCTGGCGGCGGTCCTCGAACGGTGTTGAGCGGGCTTCGGGTCGTCGAGGTCTCCAGCTTCGTGGCGGCGCCGCTCGGCGGGATGACCCTCGCCCAGCTGGGCGCCGACGTCATCCGGGTCGATCCGCTCGGCGGCGCGCCCGACGTCACCCGGTGGCCGGTTACCGATTCCGGCGCCAGCCTGTACTGGGCCGGGCTCAACAAGGGCAAGCGCTCGGCGATGGTCGATCTGCGGTCCGAGCGCGGCCGCGCCGTCGTGACCAGGCTCGCCGCGTCGGCCGGGATCGTGCTCACCAACGCACGCCGGCCCTCGTACGAGGAGTTCCGACAGGCCCGGCCCGACCTCATCCACGTCGGCATCGAGGGCCATCACGACGGCCGTACCGCCGTGGACTACACGGTCAACGCCGAGGTGGGCTTTCCGCTGGCGACCGGGCCGGCGGTGCTGGCCGAGCCGGTCAACCACGTGCTGCCCGCGTGGGACGTCGCCTGCGGCCTGTACGCGGCGATCGCGATCCTGGCCGCCGACCGGCACCGCGGCCGTACGGGGGAGGGGCGCCGGGTCCGGGTCGCGCTGGCCGACGTCGCCCTGGCGACGGCGGGCAACCTCGGCTTCCTCGGCGAGGCCGTCGTCAACGGCGTCGACCGGCCGCGGATCGGCAACCACCTGTACGGCGGGTTCGCCCGCGACTTCGCCACCTCCGACGGGCGCCGGGTCATGGTCGTCACGATGACGGCCCGGCACTTCGCCGACCTGGCGGCGCTGACCGGGCTGACCGACGTCTTCGCCGAGCTCGAGCGCCTGCTCAAGGCCGACTTCCGCGACGACGGCGACCGTTACCGGCACCGCGAGGCGATCGCCGCGCTGATCGAGCCGTGGTTCGCCGAACGTACCCTCGGCGAGGTCGCCGACGCGCTCGGCCGTACGTCCGTGCTGTGGTCGCCGTACCGTACGTTCGCCGAGGCCGTGGCCGCCAACGCGGACAACCCGCTGCTGAGCGAGCTCGACCAGCCCGGGATCGGGCGCTACCCCGCCCCCGGCTCGCCCATCCGCAGCGCGCCGGGCGGCGACGCGCCAGACGGCGACGCGCCAGGCGGCGCGCCAGGTGGCGGCACGCCGGAGACCCGGAGCCCGGCGCCCGCGCCCGAGCTCGGCGCCGACACCGAGCAGGTGCTGCGCGAGGCCGGGCTGACCGAGTCGGAGATCGCCGGCCTGGCAGGCGAGGGAGTCATCACGGCGAGGTAACCGGCTGGTGCCGGATTCGGCCGGATTGAGCCGGTAGGGAACCTGAGCGTGCCACGATCCCGTCTATTAGGCGCACCGACTCGTTCAGGGGTCCTGGAGGATCTGTGAGTACACCGCCCGCCGGCCCGCCGCCCACCCCTCCCGGGCCGCCTGGGTACCCGCCGCCCGGCGGGTATCCGCCTCCGCCCCCGCCGGGGTTCCCGCCCCAGTCGCCGTACACACGCCGGCGCCGCGGCTCGCTCGGGCTCATGATCGCGTTGACGGTGGGGCTCGCCGTCGTGGTCATCGCCACGTTCACGGTCGTCGCAATGCGCGCCGGCGGTGGCAGCTGCGGCGGGTCCGGGCTGAAGCTGAACGTGGTCTCCTCGCCGGAGAAGTACGGGCTCATGCAGAAGTTCGCCCGCGACTACAGCGGGCGCGAGGTCGGCGGTCAGTGCGTCGAGGTGGTGCTGCAGAACAAGTCCTCCGGCGAGGCGATGTCCGCGCTGGCCCGTGGCTGGAACGACCAGGCCGACGGCGGCCCGCGCCCCGACGTGTGGAGTCCGGCCGGCTCGGGCTGGGTGAACCTGCTGCGGTACCGGCTGGAGAGGTCCGGCGACCCCGACATGGTGCCCGACGAGACGCCCGGCATCGCAGTGGCGCCGCTGGTGATCGCCATGCCGCGGCCGATGGCCCAGGCGCTCGGCTGGCCGCGCAAGCAGCTCGGCTGGGACGATGTCCTCAAGATCGCGAAGGACCCGAAGGGGTGGGGTGACTACGGGCACCCGGAGTGGGGGAAGTTCCGGCTCGGCAAGACCAACCCCAACTTCTCGACCTCCGGCCTGAACGCCACGGTCGGCGCGTACTTCGCGGCCACTCACAAGTCTGACGACCTGGCCTCCAGTGATCTCGACAGTACCGAGGTGCAGTCGTACGTCCGTGGCGTCGAGGGCTCGGTCGTGCACTACGGCGACACGACGCTCACCTTCCTGCAGGGCCTGCAGCGGGCCGACGACGCGGGGGAGGGCATGTCGTACGTCTCGGCGGTGGCGGTCGAGGAGATGTCGGTCTGGTACTACAACCAGGGCAACCCGACCGGCGACCCGGCCCTCGCCGGCAAGCACGCCAAGCCGAAGACGCCGCTGGTCGCGATCTACCCGAAGGAGGGCACACTCGTCTCCGACCACCCGTTCGTGACCCTGCGTACGGCGGGTGCGGCCAAGCGGCGGGCGGCGGCCGACTTCCTGAAGTACCTGCGCGGCAGTGACGTGCAGCAGCGGTTCCAGCAGAACGCCTTCCGTACCTACGACAACCAGCCCGGCGACCTGACGAAGCAGTCGAACGGCCTGCTGCCGGACCAGCCGGCCAAGATGCTGGCGCCGCCCGCCCCGCGCGTGCTCAACAAGGTGCTGACGAGCTGGGAGCAGCTGCGCAAGCGGGCGAACGTGCTGCTCGTCGTGGACGTCTCCGGCTCGATGAAGACGAACGTGCCCAAGGCGGGCAAGACCCGGCTACAGCTGGTGCAGGCGTCGCTGACCCAGGCGCTGGGTGAGTTCATCGACCTCGACAGCGTCGGGCTGTGGGAGTTCTCCACGCGGCTGGACGGCATCAAGGCCTACCACGAGCTCATGCCGATGGGTCCGCTGGGCGCGTCGGTGAGCGGCGGCACCCGCCGCGAGGCGCTACAGAGCAAGATCAACAATCTGCGCACCCGCGGCTACACCGGCTTGTACAGCTCCACGCTCGCCGCGTACGACCAGGTCAAGGCCAACGAGCAGGACGGGGCGATCAACTCGGTGGTGCTGCTCACCGACGGCGGGAACGACAACGACCCGAACGGCATCTCCCAAAGCGAACTGATGTCCAAGCTCGACCGGGAGAGCGGCGTCCGGATCTTCACCATCGCGTTCGGCGCCGAGGCCGACAAGGAAGTGCTCAAGAAGATCTCCGAGGCCACCGACGCGGCCTGGTACAACTCCAGCGACCCCACCGCCCTCACCCAAGTACTCCCCGCGGTCACGTCTAATTTCTGAGTTCTCCGCGATTTCGCTAACACTCGGCGTGTCCGAATGATCACCTAGAGGGGTCGGTCCTGCCACGTCCCACGGTAAAGGATCACCTGCGTTGACCGAGGAACGGGGTCTGGCCTAGGGTCCCAACCAAGCACTCGCTTGGTAGCTGGGAGGCGGCGGCATGCGGCGCGGGATCTACCTGCTGGAAGAGGTCGAGTTCCATCCGATGAACTCGCGCCGGCCGCTCGAGTACCTGGAGTGGCTGACCGCGTACAAGAGGCAGGACGACGAGCGGGTGGCCGGCGACCACGAGCTCACCGCCGGCATGTCGATCAGGTCCAGCGACATCGATCTGGTCGGCGCGTTCTACGCCGTCGGCATCACCGGGCATCCACAGTTCAAGGTCGTGACGCTGTGGGACTGCCACGGCGGGTGGGACGGCGGCTGGCGGCAGATGATGGAGATCTACGACAACGTCAAGGAGAACCTCTTCCTGTCCGCCATCGACGACCTGCGTTTCGGCGCGTTCTCGCGGCCACTGGGCGCGGCGCCCGGCAGCCCGGCGATCGCCGATCTGCTCGCCGAGCCGTACGCCGCCCCGCTGTACGTCTTCGAGAGCGCGCGTGTACGTCCGGGCGCGGCGCTCGACTACTTGGCCGCCGTTCAGGAGGAGTGGGCGCCGGTGCTCGCCAAGTACGGCCACCGCCTTGTCGGGGCGTACGAGGTTCTGTACACCGACTGCGAGGCCGTCACACTCTGGGGCACCGACCTCGACGCGCATCTCCGGCTGCAGCGCGCCCGCGACGCCGCGCTCGGTCTCGACGACGAGGTGGCACCGGATGCCCGCCTCGCCCTGTGGCGCAAGCGGGCCCGCGACTTCCTCGACGGCCCCTGGCGAGAGAACCTGATCGCCGCCTTTCCCGGCAGCAAACTCGCCCTTCGCTGACCGGCTCACGAGTTCATCTGCACGTCACCTGTATGTCACCGGTGCATGCCAGGTGAGCTGGCAAGTTGTGCGGAGTGCTCACTGGTCATCACCAGCCGTCTCCGAACGAGCGGTCCGAGTCGACCGGAACCGCCGAACCGACCGCGGCACCGGCGTCGACCGCGGCGTCCAGCGGCTCGGGGGCATCGGCCCGGCGGGGCGTGCCCGCCTGGGTGCTTCCGGTCGTGCTCGCGGCCGGCTGGCTCGCGGTGGTGCTCTCCCAGCTGCGCCCGCCGACCCCGTCGGACCAGCTGAACTACATGGAGGCGGCGGCCCGGTTCCCGCATCCGCTCGAGACCTCGACCGCGATGCACCAGGTGACCAGGTTCGGGCTGCTGCTGCCGATGCGGCTGGCGATCGCGGTCTTCGGCTACTCCCAGGCGGCCTATTACGTCGTGCCGATCATCGCCACGCTCATCCTGTTGCTCGGCACGTACGCGCTGGGCACGCAGCTGTTCTCCCGGGTGGCCGGGGTCGCCGCGGCCCTGGTCGTGGTGGCGGCCACGCCGGTGTTCGCCGACGCGGCCGACCCGCTGCCGGACGTGCTCGCCGCCGGCCTGTTCACGGTCGCGGTGTCGCTGGCGCTGGCGATCCGGCGGCGCCGGCTGCCGGCCCGGTGGTGGGTGCTGGTGGGCCTGGGCCTGCTGCTGGGCTGGTCGTACCTTGTCCGCGAGTTCATCGTGTTCGTCTGGCCGCTGATCCCGATCCTGTTGTGGCGCCGCGTCGGCTGGCGCGGGCTGTTCTTGGTGGCGGCGCCGATGGCCGCGCTCTTCGCGGGCGAGACGTTGCTGTGCTGGGCGCTGTACGGCAACCCGATGGCCCGGATCCACGCCGTCACTCACCATGCCGAGGGACCGGCGCCGATCGAGATCGCCCGGACCTTCCGCGGCAAGCCCCGCTCGACGTACATCCTGCGGCTGCCCAAGACGCTCCGGGAGTACCCGGAGGGGAACTGGATGATCGCGTTCATCGGCCTGACCCTGGCCGGCGGGGCGGTCTGGCGGCGCCGCCTCGCGGTGCCGGTGGTCTGGTGCGCGCTGCTGTGGGTGCCGCTCACCCTGCTGGGCGGCGTCCTCGACCCGAGCGCGCCCAAGCTGCGGCTGCAGCTGATCCGTTACTGGTTCCCGATCTTCCCGGCGTTCATGCTCGGCGGGCTCGGCGCGCTCTGGCTGGCCGGCCGTGTCCTAGGGAACCGGCTCCGGGATCGGCCGGGCGGGCACCGCATGGCGGTCGCGCTGCCGGTGGCGCTGGTCGTGACCGTGGCGGCGGCGACCGTGGGCACCGCGGCGCGGGGCTGGTGGGCCCTGCCCGGCAGCCGCGCCGGCGGCGGCACCCAGCTCGAGGCCTTCCGGTCGTGGATGTCCGAGCATGATCAGGCCGCGCCGCGCATCTGGACCGACGCGCACACCGCCCGGCTGCTGCAGATCTACCAGCACGGGCCGTTCGGCGGGCTGGCCTGGCACGCGCGGATCGGCCGCGCGACGCCCGGCCACCCGGGCGCGCGGCCCGGCGATCTCGTGCTGTTCTTCGACACCGAGAGCGGCCGGCTGTGCGGGCGGTGCCGGAAGTCCGCGCGGCAGGTGTGGGGTCCGCGGCCGCGCCCGCTGGTCGGCTGGCGCCAGGTGTACGCCACGGGCGATGGCGTGGTCCAGGTGTACCAGGTGCTCTCGACCGGGCCGGTCCGGTGACCGGCGGTCAGTCCGGCGAGCGGCTGGCGGCCCAGGCGGCGATCTGCGTACGCGACGTGAAGCCGAGCTTGGCCAGGATGTGCTCGAGGTGGGAGTCGACCGTGCGTTTGGCGATGACCAATCGCTCGGCGATCTCGCGGTTCGACAGGCCCTGCGCGACGAGGCCGGCGACCTCCTGTTCGCGCCTCGTCAGCGGGTCCGGCGTACCGGCGCCGGTGGACCGGGTGATCGCGGGCGCCGCCGCGCCGTCGCCGAGGGCGTACTCGATGGCCGCGGCGACCGGCAGCCCGGCGCCGCGCCGGTGCGCGGTCGCGAATCGCTCCGCGCCCATCGTCTGTTCGGCGGAGCTCATGGTGAGGTCGCGGACCGCGCCATAGCTCGGCCCCGCGAACGGCGCGCCCAGCGACTCCCACAGCACCTCGGTCGCGCCGAAGAGGACCGCGGCCCGCTCCGCCTCGCCCAGCGAGACCGCGCAGCCGGCCATGACGTCGAGCGACATCGCGATGCCGGGCAGGTCGCCGTAGGTCTCTTTGGTCCGCAGCGCCTCGCGGAGATCGATCAGCGCCGGCTCCGGATCGTCCGACATCCACCGGGCGAGCGCACGCACCATGAGGATGTCGGCCCGGCACCAGCGCTCGCCGGTGGCCTCGCAGGTGCTGAGGCCGTCTTCGCAGACCGCCACGGCCCGGTCGAACTGCCCGGCGAGGCACCAGGCGGCCGCGGCGAAAGCCACGGCCGACAACGCGATGGGGTCGGGCCAGCCGAGCGCGGTATGCGCCGCGAGCGACTCCTCGAGCACGGGCCGGGCCCCCTGGTCGTCGCCCGACAGGAACGTGATGAGCCCGCGGACGTGGACGACCTTGGCCCGCAGCAGCGGGTCGTCGAGCTCGTCGGCGATCCGCCCGGCCTCGCCGATGTGGGTCTCGGCGACGGCGAAGTCGCCCTGCCAGGCGGCGAGCCGGGCCGCCGCGTACAGCGCCTGCCCCCGGTCGGGTCGATCGTCGTCGCGATCGGCCCGGCCGTTGGCCCCGGCGTCCGGCACGGCCGCCAGCGCGCGGGCCAGCCAGTTCCGGCCCTCGCTGTAGAGCCCGAGAAACGCCCAGTACAGGTGCAGCGCGCCGGACATGTGCAGGCCGCGGAGCTCCTCGCCCGGTGTGTCGAGCGAGAAGTCGAGGGCGACCCGCAGATTGGCCTGCTCGCGGCGCAGCTGGGTGAAGACGGCGAGCTGGCGATGGTCGCGGCCGGCCTCGCCGGCCGCCTCGTCGGCGAGCCGCAGGTAGAAGTCGCGGTGCCGCCGGCGCAGCTCGTCGCCGGCGCCGAGCTCGCCGAGCCGCTCCGTGCCGTACTCACGGATCGTGTCGAGCATGCGGTAGCGCGAGCCGACCTCGTCCCACCCGGCGGTGCCCTGCTCGCGCAGCAGGATCGACTTGCCGACGAGCCGGCTGAGGGTGTCGAGGACGGCGTCGGCCGGCAGCTCATCGTCGGCGCAGACGTACTCGGCCGCCGCCAGGTCGAAGCCGCCAGGGAACACCGACAGCCGCGCCCACAGCAGCCGTTCCTGCGGTGTGCACAGGTCGTGGCTCCACTCGATCGCGGCGCGCAGCGTCTGGTGGCGCTCCAGGCTGGTACGGGTGGTGCCGAGCAGCTGGAACCGGTTGTCGAGACGATCGACGATCTGGTCGACCGACATCGCGTGCAGTCGTACCGTCGCCAGCTCGATGGCCAGCGGTATGCCGTCGAGCCGCTGACACAGCCGTACGATCGCCCGTTCGTTCTGCGGGGTCATCACGAACCCCGGCACGGTCGCCCGGGCGCGGTCGGTGAACAGCGCCACGGAGTCGCAGTCGGGGTCGACCGGCCGCTCCGGGTTGGGGATGTCCAGCGGCGGGACCAGCAGCGTGCTCTCGCCGATGATCGCCAGCGGCTCACGGCTGGTCGTGAGGATCTTCAGCCGGGGCGCGGCGCGCAGCAGCACCTCGGTCAGCATCGCGCAGGCGTCGACGAGATGCTCGCACGTGTCGAGGATCAGCAGCAGGTGCCGGTCGGCCAGATAGTCGGCGAGCACGTCGACCGGGTCGTCGGCCGACCGGCTGTGCGACAGCTCCAGGGCCATCGCCACGGTGCGCGGCAGCAGCTTGGCGTCGCGCAGCGCGGACAGCTCGGCCAGCCACACGCCGTCGGCGAAGGTCCGCTGGACGTCGGCGGCGACGCGGAGCGCGAGCCGGGTCTTGCCGACCCCGCCGACGCCGGTCAACGTGACGAGCCGCGCGTTTTCGAGAATGCGTTTGGCCTCGGCGAGTTCCTTCCGGCGGCCGACGAACGTCGTCACGTCGGCGGGCAGGTTACCGCGTTGTTGCCGGTCGGCCGCGAGGTTTGTCACGGCACCTCAGTATGTTCGCGCGGGGATAGTGGGACCTATGCATCGTACTTCGCGGCGCCCGCGCCGGTACCGCTCGCGCGCCGCTTCGCCACAAGCGGCCGCCACCGGCCCGACACTCTAAGTCAGATCCTTGGTAAGACCCGGATCGGCGGGGTTTGGGTGTCAGGTGCCGGCGAGCCGGGCGACGATGGGGGTGAAGGCGTCCAGATCGAACTCGTTGTGCAGGACGAGGTAGGAGATCGCGCACTCCTCCCGCCAGCGGCGCAGCGTGTCGCAGATCTCCGCGACGTCGCCCACGAGCACCTGTGGGGTTCCCGCCTGCGCGCTCGGGTTGGCCTTGCTCCAGCCCGCGGCCTCCCCGCACACCCCGAGCTGGTAGACCGACGTGCCCAGCTCGATGTCGGCGAACCGGTCGCCGGCCTCCGCACGGATGATGTCGATCTTGCGGCGGAACGCGTCCGGACCGCCGTCGGCGGGGTCGGGCCCGGAGCCGTCCGGCCGTACCCGCATGGTCAGGTTGACGATGTCGGCCTCGCGGGCGGCCATCCGCAGCATCGCCTGGCCACCGCCGCCGAGCAGCAGCCGGGGATGCGGCCGTTGCACCGGGACCGGCTCCTGCTCCAGGCCGGCGATCGTGTAGTGCCGCCCTTCGAACGAGAACGGGCCGCCCCGCCACAGCCCCTTGAGCACCTGGATCGCCTCGGCCAGCCGCGCGACCCGAACGGCCGGCGAGTCGAGGGCGAGCCCGGCGCGGTCGTAGTCTTGCGCCATCCAGCCGGTGCCGATGCCGAGTTCGAGCCGCCCGCCGGACAGCACGTCGATGGTGGTCGCCTCCTTGGCGAGCACGGCCGGGTGGCGGAAGTCGTTGGCGAACACCAGGGTGCCCACGTTGAGGCGGGTCGTCGCGCAGGCGGCGGCCGTCAGCGCGGCGACCGGCGCGAACCGCGGGCCGACGAGGTGATCGGGCACCAGCAGGGCGGAAAAGCCCGCGTCCTCCAGGCGGCGGGCCTTGGCCGCCCACTCCTTCCCCGAACCGGCCATCCGGATCACCGCGGCGAAGCGGAACGGTCTGTGCCCCACGGAGCCTCCCACCAAGCGCTTGCTCGCCAATCTAGGTGACGTTATCGTCACGGAGAAGTCCCTGGAAGCCGCCGTACCCGGTCGGCGCGGCGCCGCTCGGCCGACGAGGGGGTCGCGATGCCCAACTCCGCCCGGCAGACGCAGGTCCCGGTGCGCGCCGTAACCGACGGCGAGGTCGATTTCTACCGTACGAACGGCTGGGTCCGGCTGCCCGGCCTGGTGGCGCCGGAGTTCGTCGCCGTACTCCGCGAGCGGGCGCTCGACCGGCTGCGGGCCCGCGAGCGGGAGCGGTTCCGGAACTCGTTCGTCGACCAGGCCTTTGGCCAGGATCGCGACATCGCCGAGCACGAGGAGGCGTACCGCGCCCTGGCTCTGTCGCCGGACCTCGGCCGCAACGTCGTACGGCTGCTGGTCGGCGTCGAGGCCGTCCGGCTGCAGGTGACCAACCTGCTGGTCAAGGAGCCGGCGGGCGGCAACGGGCACGGCGCGACCGTCTTCCACCAGGACTTTCCCTGGATGCCGATGGACAGCGCGGCGATGCTGACCGTGTGGCTGGCGCTGGTCGACGTGCCGGCCGACATGGGCGCGCTGCGGTTCTATACCGGCTCGCACCGGTACGGCCCGCTCGGCCGCAGCTTCGTCCGGGAGGGCGACGACGCGCTCAGCCGGCACCCCTGGCTAACCGACCTGGCGCTCTCGCCGCCACTCGACCTGGCCGCCGGGGATGCGACCGTGCACAGCGCGCTGGTCATCCACGGCGCCTCCGCCAACCGCCGCGACACTACGCGGTTGTCGTTCACCGCCACGTACTTCGACGCCGCCGCGCTCTACACGGGCGCCCCGTACGGCCAGACCGACGGCCTCGGACTGGAGATCAACCAGCCTTTCGACCATCCCAAGTTCCCCTTGGTGGGCCCATGACGCCCGTCGAGACCCTACGGGGCCCGGTGGGGGAGCTGGGCGCGACGCTGATGCACGAGCACATCTTCGGGCTGAGCCCGGAGATCCTGTGGAACTGGCCGGACATCCCCGAGGGCTGGGATCTCGAGACCCGCGCCGCCGAGGCCGCCGCGAAGCTCAACGAGCTCAAAGCGGCCGGCGTCGACACGATCGTCGACCTGACCGTGCTCGGCCTCGGCCGGTACGTCCCGGCCGTGCAGCGCGTGGCCGAGCAGACCGACGTCAACATCGTGGTCGCCACAGGGCTCTACACCTACGACGCGCTGCCGCCGTACTTCGCCAACCGCGGCCCCGGCTCATTGTTCGGCGGCCCGGACCGGCTGGCGGAGTTCTTCGTCCGCGACATCACCGAGGGCATCGGCCGTACGGGCGTCAAGGCGGCCATGCTCAAGTGCGCGACCGGGCGGCCGGGCATCACGCCGGGCGTCGAACGGGTGCTGCGCGCGGTCGCCCGGGCGCACCGGGAGACCGGCGCGCCGATCACGACCCACAGCGAGTCGGCCACGCGCAACGGCCTCGACCAGCAGAAGTTTCTCGCCGCCGAGGGCGTGGACCTGTCCCGGGTGGTCATCGGCCACGCGGGCGACTCGACCGACCTGGGCTACCTGCAGGAACTCATCGCGAACGGGTCGTACCTCGGCATGGACCGGTTCGGCATCGAGTTCACCTCGTTCGAGGACCGGGTCGCCACCGTCGTCGCGCTGTGCGAGCGAGGCCACGCCGATCGCCTCGTCCTGTCGCACGACTCGTACTGCTTCAACGACCGCTTCGACCCGGAGGTCGTACGGGAGCGGCACCCCAACTACCACCTGCTGCACATCAGCCGGGATGTGCTGCCGGCGCTGCGCGCGGCCGGCGTCACGGAGGAGCAGATTCACCTCATGCTCGTCGACAACCCGCGAAGGATCCTCTCGTGAGTACTGCTGAAGCGGCCAGCGATTTTGATGTGACCGCCGACTGGCACGTCGCGAATCCCTACCCGTTCCTGCGCCGGCTCCGCCGCGAGCAGCCGGTCTTCTGGAGCGACCATCTGCGGATGTGGGTGCTCACGCGCTATGAGGACGTCCGGAACGGGTATCGCGACCACGCGTCGTACTCCAGCGTCGGGTCGCTGACGGTCAACCGGATGCTCACCGACGACGTGAAGCGGCTGCTGGGCGAGCACCAGTCGTTCCTCGACAACTTCGCCGCCAACGTCGACCCGCCGCAGCACACCCGGATGCGCAGTGCCATCTCGCGGGCCTTCACCCCGCGGGCCGTCGAACGGCTCGGCGACGCGTTCCGCGCCGAGGTGGACGCGGTGCTCGACCAGCTCAGCAAGCAAGGTCATGCCGATCTGGTCGGCGACATCGCGCACCCGCCGTCGGCCCGGCTCACCGCCGCGTTCATCGGCGTGCCGCCGGAGGACGAGCAGCGGGTCAAGGAGTGGGTGTACGCCTGGTTCCAGCTGTTCCTCATGCCGCAGCCGCCGGAGCGGCAGCGCCAGCTGGCGCAGGGCTTCCTGAAGTACCTCGACTACGTCGACCGGCTGGTACGCGACCGTACGGCCGAGCCGCGCGACGACTTCGCCAGCCTGATGGCGGTGCTGATCCCCGACGTGCTGTCGCACCGCGAGGTCGTCGAGACGATCAGCGCGCTGCTGCTCGGCGGCAACGACACCGTGCCGAACAGCCTCTGCAACGCGATCTACCGGCTGCAGCGAGAGTGTTCCGGCTGGGCCGAGGTGGTCGCCGACCCGTCGTTGATCCCGAACATGATCGAGGAGACGTTCCGCATCGACGGGGCGAGTCTCGGCTCGTTCCGGACGGCCACTCACGATGTCGTGTTGCACGGGGTGAGGATTCCGGCGGGAGCGGACGTGTTCCTGCACGCCGACTCGGCATCGCACGACGAGACCGTGTTCCCCGAGCCCGAGCGGTTCGACGTCCGGCGGGCCAACGCCCGCGACCACATGGTCTTCGGATACGGCATCCACCACTGCGTCGGCGCGGCCCTCGGGCGGCTGGAGATGCGAATCGCGCTGGAGCGGACCATGGCGCGGCTGCCGTCCCTGCGCCTGGTGCCCGGCCAGGAGATCGCCTTCCGCAAGAGCCTCGTCGGCCGCGGGCTGCCCCGGCTGCTGGTGGAGTGGTGAGGTTCGCCGGCCGGGTCGCCCTCGTCACCGGCGCGGGCTCCGGCATCGGGCGGGCCTGCGCGCTGCGCTTCGCCGCCGAGGGCGCGTCGGTCGTCGTCGCCGACATCTCCGCCGGCGGCGCCGAAGAGACTGCCGCGCTCATCGCCGCCGACGGCGGTACGGCCGTGCCGGTCACCGCCGACGTGAGCGCCGAAGCGGACGTACGGGCCATGGTGGCCGCCGCCGTGGACTCCTACGGCCGGCTCGACGTGCTGCACAACAACGCCGCCGTCTTGTCCCGCGAGGTGTACGGCCGGGATCTCGACCTGTGCGACATGGAGGTCGATGTCTGGGACCGTACGCTCGCCGTCGACCTGCGCGGCGCGATGCTCGGCTGCAAGCACGCGGTGCCGTTGCTGAAGGACGGCGGGGCGATCGTCAACACGACCTCGGTCTCCGGGCTGCTCGGCGACACCGACCACGCGGCGTACGGCGCGGCGAAGGCGGCGCTGATGTCGCTCACCCGCTATGTCGCCACGATGTACGGCGCGCGCGGCATCCGCTGCAACGCCGTCGCGCCCGGCCTGGTCCTCACCGAGATGGCCAGGCGCGTGATGACGTCGAAGCGACTGGCGGAGAAGGCCGCCGAACGCGTGCTGCCCTGGCCCGCCGAGCCTTCGGACGTCGCGGCGCTGGTCGCCTTCCTCGCCTCCGACGAGGCCCGCTGCATCACCGGCCAGACGATCGTGATCGACAGCGGTACGACGGCGCACCGCCCCGAACACGCCCTCCGCACCTGGACCGCCGGCGCCTGACTTGGGTACGGCCGGTCCGGGCGCATCAGGTCTGGAGAGAGAGGGCGGCGTCGCGGACGTCGGCCAGCTCGGCGTCCCAATCGTCTGGGGGAGTGACCGGGATCAGGACGAACTTCGAGAGCCCGGCGTCGATCAGGCGTTTGAGGTGCGGCTCCACGTCGTCGAGCGCCGGGACGACGTCGGCGATCGGGACCGGGCCGCGGACCCGGCGGGCCCGGGCGAACCGCTCCTCTGTCGTGGGGTC
>DATBKU010000154.1:0-2801 GCA_036555725.1 Streptosporangiaceae bacterium
ATCGCTAGACCCCGCTCGCACCAGATCACAGAGCATTCTCCGAGCGTCCCGCCCCCCACACTGACCATGCCGGGCGGGACCGACGGGGGCCATGTGTGCTCGGTGTGTGCTCGTCCGTCCCGGCACGGGCCGTCAGCACCCGGCACGCGCCGGACCCGACCCAGGCCAACGCCAGCGCCCGACCTGGGCGAACGCGCACGTAACGGCAGTGGGTGGCAGGGTCCGGTAACCTTTGGTGCGCCGGGTGGCTAGCTCAATTGGCAGAGCTCCGGACTTTTAATCCGTAGGTTGTGGGTTCGAGTCCCACGCCACCCACCGTCTCGGTTCGGAGGCCGTAGACCCAGGGTCAGGCGGGGATGAGGGTGACGTTGTCGAGCCAGACTGTGTGGTCGTTGGGATGGCCGCCGAGCTCGAAGTTGAGGGCGGCCTGGTCCAGGGCGACGTTGGCGGTGAAGCGGTACGAAAAGCGCCGCATCGACGTCGTTAGCTTGACTTTGCGGCTGAGCGCCTCGGTGTACGGCTGATCGTCGAGCTCCACCGTCACCTGGTCGGTGATGTCAGCGTCGGCGGCGGCGTCGAAGGTGAGGGTGTAGGTACGGCCGTTCCGCAGCGGAAAGCTGGCGGCACTGACGATGCGGTCCCACCGTTCCCGGCTGCCCCCTCCGACGTCGGCCCGGAGCCGGTCGGCATCGGCCGTTATCCGTACGTCTGACACTGGCCACCACGACATCGTCGTACCGGTGAAGCCACCGTTCCTGATCAAGCTTGCCTTCGTAGGCGCGGGCGGCGTGCCACGTAGCGGCAACCGGGCCGGGGTCGGCACACCCGCGGACTGCGGCGGATCTGGCGGCGCCGTCCGTGCCGCCCCGCCGGCGTCCTCGGACGACGAGCGGTCGGTGAGGCGTACGACAACAGCCGCGGTCACCGCGTTGGTGACCACGATGAAGCCGATGAACGCGGCGACGATGAGCTTGGGCCGGTCGCGAAGAGAGCGCCGGGGTCGGGAGGTGGTCCCGGCGGCCCAGGGGAGGCCGGCATCCCTGGCCACCACGGCGCGATCGAGTGTGCTCAGGAGCTGCTCGCGGTCACCGCCGCAGCGGGCGGCGATCACCTCGACCAGCTGCCGGGGCGGCAGCACCCGCCCGGACAAGAACCGCTGCAGCGCGGTCACGTCGTACGGGACGTTCCCGTCGGCGGCCAGCTGCCGGGGGCTCAGCCCGGCACGATCCATGAGGAGCCGCAACTGCCCGGCAAGCTCCCGCGCGGCACCCATGACGTCGGCGGGCAGCGGCTTCCACCGCGAGGTCTTCATGGTCCCCAATCCCCCGTACGGTCGACCAGGCCCCAGGCTCGGCGTAGCGCTTTCCCAGAGCGTCGAAGGGCGTGTCGCTACGGCATCGCCCTTCCAGATGTATTGACGCCGAATCGTTTGTGACGGTTTCAACGCATTGTGACGACGTTGACGCCAGTGGTGCACGTGACCCCGTCGACGCGGACGGCGGCTCAGCCGATGGGGTGGGCAAGGATGTCGCGGAGCGGCGTGGGGTTACGGCCGGTGAGCCGGGCGACTTCGCCGGAGGTAGGAGTCCAGCGCTGCTCACGGACCGAGGCGAACATAGACGAGAAGGCGTACATCCACCACGGGTCCTCGCCCGCCCGGGCCATCTCGACGGTGTACTCGGCCGGCGTCAGGTCGACGTACCGGATCGGGATCCGCCACACCTGTTCGGCGACCGCGGCGATGGCCGGAAGGTCGAGCGACTCGGGGCCCGTGAGGTCGTGCGTCCGGCCGGTCGGCGGGGTCAGGGCAAGGGCGGCGAGGCAGCGGCCCACATCGGTGCGCGACACCAGCGAGATGCGGCCGTCCGCGGCGGGCAGCCGGATCTGGCCGGTGGTGCGGGCCTGGGTGAGCCAGCGCATGAAGAACTCGGTGTAGATCGAGGCCCTGACGATGGAGACCGAGCACTCGGTGCCGTCGAGGAGTTGTTCGGTGTAGCGACCGGTGACCGCGTAGCAGAAGGGCGAATCGAGGTCGGCATCGAGGCTGCTCAGCAGGACGATGTGGGTGACGCCGCCGGCGACTGCGGCCTCGATCACGTTGTGATGGTGCATGAGGAGTTGCGCCGTCTCGCCGTCGCTGGTGACGAACACCAACGTGTCGACGTCCCGCAAGGCGGCGTGCAGGGCAGCCGGGTCGGCGTAGTCCGCCACCATCGTGGTCACGCGCTCGTACGGCGGTTTCCGGCGCGACACGGCGACGACGTCGTGGTCGTCCTCGGCGGCCAGCAAATCCACTACCTGGCCGCCCAGTCGTCCGCCGGCTCCGGTCACCGCGATCCGCATCAGCACCCCGCTCTCGCCATCAAACGCCATCAAACCGCCATCAAACGCCCGCCGCCGGGCGCGCTAATGATCCCTGTCCGGAGACGGCCACCGCCAGTAAACCGATCCTCGACTCTGGGCGTCATCTCGGCGGCCATGCTTGTGACTCCAGCGCCGTCCGGCGCTCCCCGCGAAAGGTGACACGCATGCGTTTGGGCGCCGGGTGGCTGCGTCTGCGGGCGCTTGCTCTGGTGGCGGGGTTGATGGCGGTGTTCATCGCCGCGCCCGGCACATCGCACGCGACGGTCCAGCACGAGCAGACGTTCGCATACGGCTCCCATGTCCGGCAGGCGCTGGACGCGTACTGGAACGACCCGGCCGACGGCACCGCCCAGCCGGGGATCGTGATCGTGCATGGCAGCTACTGGAACTCCGGGGACAAGGGCGACTGGAAGGCGACCGCCGAGTGGTATGCCGGG
>DATBKU010000155.1:0-9774 GCA_036555725.1 Streptosporangiaceae bacterium
GCACGCAGCCGGGCCTGCCTCGCGCTTCTCGCCGGTATCTGGTTGCTTTCCTCATCCCGACCCGGCCAATGCGTCATCACCGGAGCGCCCCCGTGCCCCCGGCCTACCTCCTACCGCCTTCATCAGAGCCATCAGGGAGACCCATGACCACCGGGATTGCGTCCGGAACCGCGAACCGCGGCGACGGATCGCGCCGTGCCGACCAGTACCGGGCGCCAGACACCGGCCGGGGCAGCGACTACGCGGCGCTGTCCCGTCACGTGCGACGGGCCGGGCTGTTGAACCGGCGGCCGCTCTATTACACGGTCAAGATCAGCCTCAATCTGCTGCTGCTCGCGGCGGGATGGACCGCCTTCGCGCTGATCGGCCGGTCATGGTGGCAGATGCCGGTCGCCGCGTTCCTCGCCGTGATGTTCACTCAGACCGCGTTCATCGGGCACGATGCCGGCCATCAGCAGATTTCCGGTGCCAAGCGCGTCAACGATCTGCTCGGCCGGCTGCACGGCACCCTGCTGGTCGGATTCAGTTACAGCTGGTGGATCTCCAAGCACAACCGGCACCACGCCCACCCCAACCAGGTCGACCGCGACCCCGACATCGCCGGAAGCGCGATCGCCTTCACCGGCGACCAAACCGGCGACCGTACCGGAATCGGCGTCTGGCTGGCTCGCCACCAGGCGTGGCTGTTCTTCCCCATGCTGCTCCTGGAGGCCCTCCACCTGCACGCCGCCGGCATCCGGACCCTGATCGACCGGACCACCGTCCCGGCCAAGACCAGACTGATCGAAGCGGTCCTGCTGGCCGCGCACGGCGGCGGCTACCTCACCGCCGTGTTCTGGGTGCTGTCCCCGATCCAGGCCGCATGTTTCATCGCCGTCCAACAAGGCCTGTTCGGGCTTTACATGGGATGCTCCTTCGCGCCCAACCACAAAGGCATGCTCATCGTCGCCAAGGACGACAAGATCGACTACCTGCGCCGCCAGGTGCTGACCTCACGCAACATCCGCGGCGGCCGCGTCACCGACCTCATCCTCGGCGGGCTGAACTATCAAATAGAACATCACTTGTTTCCGTCTATGCCCCGGCCCACCCTGCGCCGCGTCCAGACGCTCGTCCGCACCTCCTGCGCCCGGCACGGCATCCCCTACTACGAGACGGGTCTGCTGACCTCCTACGCCCAGGTGCTTCGCCACCTCCACACCGTCGGCGGGCCGCTGCGCCCTGAACTCGAATACTGACGCCGGACAGCCCGTCGGACGGGCGCTCGGTAGATGGCTAAGCGGGACTGTCCGGCGATCGGTGAAATTGAAACTTCTGAGCCCTAAACGCGGCGGGCGGCCGTACACCGCCTGATGCAATGAAGGTGAGTGATGCCGTCGCGATCGGTATTCACGGACTCCAGGCCTGGCGAACCCGCCGCGCCGGCCGGAGTCTGGACGCCGACTGGAAAACCATCGGACCCCAATGGCGTCGCCGTCACCTGTGACGCCCTGACCCAATTCCCGCCGAGTCGTCCGGAGCGCTCTCGGTTCTCACCCACATTTCGGCACGCCATGATCGCGAACCGCTGCTGCGGCCGTATATCTGACGAAGACTGCGGTGCGTGAGGTTCGGCGGCCGCCCGCGGCCGCGGTTTGGGTGGTACGTGGACGAGGCCGGTCGTGGATTCCGGTTCGTCCGGGTTGGGCCATCTGGCTTATGGCCATTGTGTGCGTTCGGTTTTGGATCTAGGTTCCGCGCGAACCCCTATCACGACACCGCCTTCGCTGCTGAAGGCGTGATCGGAGGATGAAGATGCGCAGACGTCACATCGTCGGCATCGTGGCCGTGGGTGCGTCGCTCGTGACGGCGATGGCTCTGGCGGCGCCACGGGCGGGAGCCGAGCCGTTCGGGTACGACGACCTGACCGCTATCCAGCAACGGCACGCATCGGGGATGCTCGCCGAGACGTTGGGCGCCCCCGCTGCTCAGCGGCGGGCAGCGGCGCCGTCGACGGCGGAGAAAGCCGAGGGGAAGGCGGGGGCGTCGGCTGCATGCGATGGACGCCGCGGCGACAACGTCAAGGTCAACCAGAACTGTCTCAACGTCGCCGACACCGACCTGAACGGGAGAGGACAGTCGCAGAACGAGACCTGGGTGGCGGTGAACCCGAACAACACCAGGCAGATCATCGCGACCTACAACGACTACCGCCGCGGGGATGGCACCTGCGGGGTGAGCTACTCGCGCGACGGCGGCCGGAGCTGGGCTGATGCGACCACTCCGAACGGGTTCGTACGCGGGACCGCGTTCGGCGGGACGGCCCGGGAGTACTTCCAGGCGTCGGGTGACACTGCGGTGGATTGGGACACCCGTGGGAACGCGTATCTGCTGTGCCAGCAGTTCAAGCGGGGTGCGTCGGTCACCGCCGACCCTGACCAGTCAAGCGCGTTCTACATCTACCGGTCCACGGGGAGCGGCGGCGCGTCGTTCAACTTCACCGGGCGGCCGGTGGCCGAGCACGCCGACCTGGCGGGCGCCGGCAACTTCCTGCTGGACAAGCCGCTGATGACGGTGGACAACAACCCGCGTAGCCCGTTCCGGGACCGGGTGTATGTGACGTGGACGACGTTCGCCGAGGACGGTACCGGCTACATCTTCGCGTCCTCCTCCAACGATTACGGCGAGCACTTCTCCGCGCCGGTGCTGGTCAGCTCCGATTCGGCGTTGTGCCCGAACGCCTCGGGGATCCCGACGCCGCAGGGGCGGTGCAACAACAACCAGTTCTCCCAGCCGGTCGTCGGGCCGGACGGCACGCTGCACGTGGTGTTCGCGAACTACAACACCGCCAACACCGGCGGGGACAACCATTTCCAGGTCCTGGCCGTGCGCTCGACCAACGGCGGCGCGAGCTTCTCGGCGCCGGTGAAGGTGGGTGACTTCCACGAGCTGCCCGACTGTGACACCTATCAGGGCGCCGGCAAGGACCCGGGTCGCTCGTGCGTGATCGAGAAGGGTTCGTCGACCAACTCGATCTTCCGCGCGGCGAACTACCCGTACGCGGCTGTGGACCCGGGCAACCCGCGGCGCATCGCGGTCACCTACGGGTCGTACATCAACCGGAACTCCAATGAGGCCAAGGGCTGCACCCCGGCCGGGCTCACGCCCAGCCTCGGCGGGCTGTACACCGGCGTGAAGGAGGGCGGCTGCAACAACGACATCGTGCTGTCCACTTCGACCGACGGCGGCGCCTCCTTCACCGGCACCACCACCGGGGTGCGGACCCTGCCGGTGGTCAACGACGCCGCCAAGCAGGGCAGCACCGACCAGTTCTGGCAGGGCATGGCCTACAGCCCGCGCGGCACGCTGGTGGTGGGGTACTACGACCGGCAGTATGGCAACGACAACACCACAGGCGCCTCCGACATCACCCTGTCCACGAGCAAGAGCGGCGGCGCGTTCCGGCACACCCGGGTGACCTCGTCGTCCATGCCGCCGCCCACCCAATTCAACGGGCAGTTCATGGGCGACTACATCCAGGTCGACGCCACCACGACCACCGCCTACCCGGTGTGGTCCGACACCCGGACGACCGCGCTGTTCCTGTGCCCCGGCACCGCCACCCCGGGCACGCCACCAGAGCTGTGCACCGCCCCGGCACCCGGGCCGCAGACCGTCAATCCCGCCAACGACGAGGAGATCTTCACCGCGGCCGTACCGATTAGCTGACCCGCACCGCACCGGTCAGGACTCCGGGAGGCGCCACACCGAAGGGCCTCCCAGGGTCCTGCACCGGGTCGCCGGCACTTGACTGGTTCATCGGTGACCGGAAGAGGCCGCTAGAAAGTGACAAAGACGAGGTCGGCGCATGATCCGCCCAACTCGCGCCTTGACGCACCGGTCAATGCTGTCCAGATTTAGGGGCGCTTACGACTGAGCCGGTGTCGACCCGCCTGACTCCGTCCCAGCAAAGGTGTCGGCCACCCCCACGAGGAGGACCCCGTGCGTACACCTCTGCGTCATTTGGCCTCACGCAGGCTCGCGCTTGTGCCCATCACCGCTGTGGCGGCAGTGGTGGCGCTGGTCATCGGGACCGGCCCCGCGTCCGCCAACGTCGCGCTCACCCAGGTGGGTGCCGACACGTTCACCAACACCACCAGCCAGCACCGCACTCAGGTCGAACCCGACACCTTCGCGTTCGGCAACACCATCGTGTCGGCCTTCCAGACCGGCCGGTTCTTCGACGGCGGCGCCTCCGACATCGCCTTCGCCAGGTCGGGCGACGGCGGCGCCACCTGGACGCGGGGGAACCTGCCCGGGATCACCACCTTCGCGGGCGGTACGTTCAACCGGGTCAGCGACGCCGCGGTGGCCTTCGACGCTCAGGACAACGTGTGGATGATCTCCACGCTGGCCATCCGGGACACCAACGGCGTCCTCGGCGCCGCCGTGTTGACCAGCCGGTCCACCGACGGCGGCCTGACCTGGCAGAACCCCGTCACCACGGCAACCGCCTCCGGCAGCGCGAACCTGGACAAGAACTGGATCGCCTGCGACAACACCTCGACCAGCCCGTTCTTCGGCAACTGCTACACCGAATTCGACGACAACGGCGCCGGCAACGCGATGCGGATGGCCACCTCGACCAACGGCGGCACGAGCTGGACCGTACGCAGCACCAGCGCCACCGGGCTCGGCGGCCAGCCGGTCGTCCGCCCCAACGGCACCGTGCTGGTGCCGTACTTGAGCAACAACGGGCAGATCCGCTCGTTCCGCTCTGTCGACGGCGGCACCACGTGGCGGGCGACCGTGCTGGTGGCCACCATCCGGGACCACCCTGTCGCGGGCGGGCTGCGCACCGAACCACTGCCCTCAGCCGAGATCGACTCGGCCGGGATCGCGTACGTCGTATGGCAGGACTGCCGGTTCCGCTCCGGCTGCCCCTCCAACGACATCGTGATGAGCAAATCGACCAGCGAAACCACCTGGGGCGCGGTCACCCGCGTCACCAGCGACGCCGGTGACCACTTCATCCCCGGCATCGGGGTCGACCGGACCACCTCCGGCGGCACCGCCCGCCTCGCCGTCACCTACTACCGCTACCCCACCGCGAACTGCACCGCGGCCACCTGCCAGCTCACCGCCGGCTACACCTCATCCACCAACGGCGGCACCTCATGGGCCGCGCCCACCCAGCTGGCCGGGCCGATGGCGCTGAACTCGATCGCCAACACCAGCCAGGGCCGCATGGTCGGCGACTACATCTCCACCTCCATCCTGGGCGGCCGCGCCTGGCCGGTCATCGCGGTCTCCAACCCGCCCACCGGCAGCACCTTCGACGAAGCCTCCTACGTCCCCACCGGCGGCCTGGCCATCACCGGCGGCGCCCAAAGGTCGGCTGCCACCCCGGCGGTCACCTCCGGACACCAGCCCAGCGGCGTCCGACCACCCGTCCGGTAAGACCAGATGCCAGGACCGCGCTGATCACCAAATTGGTGGTGTCCCCTTCCCGACCCCTTCCCGGGCAGGGGACACCATCAGCCTGTGCCCCCTGTACGGCGAGACGTCCGCTTGTCAGCTTGACCGACGACAGCTTGACCGACGACAGACCTTCGAGTGCGGCCTGCCATTGCCGGCAAGGCCGCGGCCGCCTGGCATCAGGCGCCCCGCAGCAACTGGAAGCCGGCCACGATGTGGTCAAATTCCGGGTATCCGGCCGAGCGACGCGAGGTTTCGAAGGTGAACGTGCCCTGCCCCGTCCCGGCCAGCACGGCGATGACGCGGCCGGAAATCGTGTCCAGGCAGCGCACGCCCGGCAGCTGGCTGATGCGGATCTGGCGGCACTGGGTGTTGGGCACGTCGGTCAGCATCTCCGGGGCGCCGAACTGACGGCGCACCACGACACCGCCGGGCACGGCGTTGTCGTCATGGTTGTCGCCTTGGCGCGGCGGCGTGAGCGTCAACTCCAGCGACCGTCCCTCGCCCCGACGTTCCGCGACGGTCCAGCCGGGCGGGTGCCAGATAGCGAACCTGGCGAACTGGTTGACGTGGATCTGCCAACCCGGCCGCGGCTGCCCGGTATTGGATGCGGCTGGAGGCGAGGACGCCTCAGCGGACTCAGAGCCGTCGTGCTGCGCGGGCTCATCTCCCGCACCGTCGTGGCCGCAGCTGACCGCGGTCAGCATCAACAACGCCAGCACCGCAATCGTGAACCTGGGCATGTCGGCCTCCCGGAAAGGCGGGCCTACCAGCATCAACGGCCCGGGAAGCCAGGAAGTTTCCCGATGCCATCGCACCGCAGTCGGGCGGGTCAGGCGTCTCGGCGATGCAGCATGGCCACGGCGTTGATGAGCGTCCCGGCCGTGTAGACGCGCAGCACCAGAACCCAGCGGATCGATCCGGTCTCGTACTCGCTCGTCATCACCACTTCGCCGAGCACCCCGATCCCGAGTTGGGCGGCGAAGAACCCGCTGAGGCTGTATCCGCGCCGTGGGCCCCCGATCGTCCGCGGCGTTCTCGCTGGTGATGGGGTTACGGGGTCGAATTGCTATCTGTGGTGACGGCGAACCGGCCAGGCCATGCCGTTGCCGCACTCAGAGCTTGAACAGCTTGTCGTAGGGGGCCGTGATGCGTTGGGTTTGTGTTCCGAAATCCACGAGCACGGCGATCTCGTCTTCGACGCGGATCACCTTGCCGAGGCCGTAGGTGTCGTGGGTTACCCGGTCGTCCAGGGCGAACTGTTCGACGATAGGTACCACGACAGGTGTCACGTTGAAGGGACTACCCGGCAGGGGTGGGCGCGCGGCGCGAGATCGTTTCATTGTTGCCAGTATGCACTGTACGAGAAATGGCACGTTTCGCTTGCGGCCACACCCTGTTCGGTCGCGTCTCCTGACATGCGCCGGGCCGGCCGAGCCGCCTGCTTGTCGCCGCGGCGCCTACACCACACGGGAGTGGACGTAGCACCATCTCCACGCCGATCCCGCCTCAAGCCCACCGGCGACCGGATGATCGGTCTCTTGGTAATGCGCATGTGCGTGTCGCTGCGGGGAGTCGTTGGAACAGGCCACCCAGCCACAAGTCAGGCAGACCAATAGCCCGAGCCAGCTGGCTCCGCTGTCCAGGCACTCCCGGCACCCGGCGGATTGAGGCGTGACCGGCCTAAGCGCGTCGACGTGATCACATCTAGGACTCGACCCGTTCTGGTTGATGCCAAGCGCGGTCAGCGCCGCGTCGTACATGCCTGAGTAGCGGATATCAGCAGCCATCGTTCACTTCCCTGCCCACTCGGTGAGCCCACGCGGTGCGCAGGCGTGGCCGACTGTGCGCTACGAGTTAACCTCGACTACGTCCGGCCGGAAACCAGCAACCTCAGCAAGCCCCATCAGCTGTCGCGATCAACCAGTGGCGTGGTGGCCAGCCAGCCCAGCGTCCGGGACAGCTCCTGAGCACAGGTGACGACGGCACGTATGTGATCGCGGTCGTCATTCGATCGCCACAGAATGGACCAGGGATAGTGAGAGACCGGTTCGATCAAAGGCCGCCACACGGTGCCGGGAAGCGCCGCCGTGCACGAGGATGGCACGCAGTACAGGCAACGCCCCTGGCTGACCAGTTCCGCCGCCGCGCGGATGCTCTCGACGGTGCCTTCGTACACGGTGGGGGTGAAACCGGCCGACCGGCACAGCTCAACCACGAACTGGTTGAACTCCGGCGCCTGTTCGTCCGCAGCCAGCAGCAGCGGTTCTTCGGCGAGGGTGGGCACCGGTACACCCTCCATAGCGGTGAACCGGTGGCCGTCGGGGACCAGCACGCCCAGCGGGTCCCGGCGGAACAGCTCGGACGCTATCTCCGGCGGAGCGAACGCCGCCCGGCCGATGCCGACGTCGAGACGGCCGTCTATCAGCTGCTGCAACTGCTCGGGCACGCCGACCTCCACCTGATGGATCACCAGGTTCGGGTACTGGGCCTGGACCTCGTGCAGAATCTGTGGCATCGAGGAGCAGCCCGCGTCGATCACGCCGACCCGCAGGGTGGGCGATGGTTTCGCCGCGCTGCGGGCCACCGCCGCCGCCCGCTCCACCTGCGCGAGGATCTGCCGCGCCTCGACCAGGAACGCGGCGCCGGCTCCGGTCAACTCGACATGGTGTGTGCTGCGCTCCAGGAGCCGTACGCCAAGCTCGCGTTCGAGGCGTTGGACCTGTTGGCTTAGCGCGGACTGCACGATGTGCTCGCGCGCGGCGGCACGACCGAAATGCAGCTCTTCGGCGAGTGTCACGAAGTAACGAAGCTGACGCAGCTCCACCCGGGCCACCCCCCTTCAGCGGCAGGAGCCACGCCGACGACGAGAAGTCCGCCGGTTGAATTCAGCCTCCCAATCACCCTCCGAGATGTCCACCGGCCGTTGTGGCCACTGCCGATCCCCGCACGCGCGCCTCCGCTTGCCGGTTATCACGCGCATGCATGGGGTTTTCGCGAAGCGCTCACCACGCCATCCCGCTACCTACGCGAGCGTAGGTTACGTTGGCGTAAGTCCGCATCAACAAGGACTTACATCACAAAGGAAAGGCGGCCGCGATGAGTGTGATTTCGCCGCATGATCCAGCCCGGGTTCGGCCCCGCCCGCCACCCGCCGTCGATACCGAGTCGCAGAGCAGGGTGGAGCAGGTGCTGCTGGCCTTGTTCGTGGGCGTGCCGTTCGCGGCATTGGTCGTTGCCGTGCCGGTCGCGTGGGGGTGGGCGCTTGGCTGGCATGACGTGGTGATCGCGCTGGCCGCGTATATGATCTCCGGGCTTGGGGTCACTGTGGGATTCCACCGTTACTTCACGCACGGGGCGTTCAAGGCGGTGCGGCCGCTGCGGATCGCGCTGGCGGTCGCGGGCAGCCTGTCCATCGAAGGCCCGATCATCCAGTGGGTCGCCGACCATCGCCGTCACCACAAGTACGCCGATAAGGACGGCGACCCGCACTCGCCGTGGCGATTCGGCACCGACTGGCGGGCGCTCACCAAAGGATTGATCTACGCGCACGTGGGCTGGATGTTCGCCGGCGAACGCACCTCACCGCACCGGTTCGCTCCCGATCTGATCGCCGACCACGACATCGCCCGGATATCCCGCGCGTTTCCCTGGCTCGTCGCGATCTCGTTGCTGACGCCGCCGGTGGCCGGCGGGCTGTGGACATTGTCGTGGCAGGGTGCGCTGACCGCGTTCTTTTGGGGTTCACTCGTACGAGTAGCCCTGCTGCACCATGTGACCTGGTCGATCAACTCGATCTGCCACACCTTCGGCAAGGAGCCTTTCGAGGCGCGGGATAAGTCCCGCAACGTTGCGTGGCTGGCGATCCTGTCGTTCGGCGAATCATGGCACAACCTGCATCACGCCGATCCGACCTGCGCTCGCCACGGCGTGCTACGCGGGCAAATCGATCCCAGTGCTCGCGTCATCTGGATGCTGGAGAGGGCCCGCTGGGCGTACGACGTCCGCTGGCCCAACGAGCAGCGCCTCGCCGCGCGACGTCGTGCATGACCGCGACGATGATCATGATCGAATCTCCGATCCCGCGCCGCGGCGGCAGCGCAGACGGATGACCGGCCGGCAACGCCGGGAGCAACTGCTCGAGATAGGCCGCCACCTGTTCGCCGAACGCGGTTTCGACGGTACGACGATCGAGGAGATCGCCACCCGCGCCGATGTCGCCAAACCGGTGGTGTACGAGCACTTCGGCGGCAAGGAAGGCCTGTACGCCGTTGTCGTCGACCGCGAAGTGCAACACCTGCTCAACATGACCCAAGG
>DATBKU010000156.1:0-1583 GCA_036555725.1 Streptosporangiaceae bacterium
GCAGAAGTTCGGCGGGAACCTGTGGGCCGCCGACTACGACCACTCACCGCTCGACGTCGTGGGCTGGCACGGGAACTACGCGCCGTACAAATACGACACGGCTAACTTCATGGTGATCGGCTCGATCAGCTTCGACCACCCGGACCCCTCCATATTCACCGTGCTCACCTCGCCGAGCGAGCTGCCCGGCCTGGCCAACGCGGACTTCGTGATCTTCCCGCCGCGCTGGCTGGTGGGCGAGGACACCTTCCGGCCGCCCTGGTACCACCGCAACATCATGTCCGAGTTCATGGGCCTGGTCCGCGGCGTCTACGACGCCAAGGCCGAAGGGTTCGAGCCCGGCGGGGCGAGCCTGCACAACACCTTCGCCTCGCACGGGCCGGACGCCGAGACCTACCAGCGGGCCAGCACGGCCGAGCTGCGCCCGCAGAAGATCGACGACACGCTGGCGTTCATGTTCGAGAGCCGCTGGATGCTCGTGCCGACCCGGCAGGCCATGGAGGCGGCCCACCGCCAGCGCGACTACGACGCCGTGTGGGCCGGCCTGACCCGGTCCTTCCGCGGCTAGCCTGGAAGGCGCCATGTACATTCCCGCCCACTTCGCCGCCGACGACGCCACCGTGCACGAACTGCTGACCCGGCACGGCGCCGCCGACCTGATCACGCTCACCGCGGACGGCCTGCTCGCCACCATGCTCCCGTTCGCGTACGAGCCGGCGGCGGGTCAGCGCGGCGCCCTGCTCGGCCACGTCGCGCGCAACAACGACCAGTGGCGCAAGCCCGCCCAGGGCGAGTCGCTGGCCATCGTCCGCGGCCCGGACGCCTACGTGTCCCCGTCCTGGTACGCGGCCAAGGCCGAGCACGGCCGGGTCGTTCCGACCTGGAACTACGTAACGGCGCACGTCTACGGCCAGCTGGTCGTGCACGACGACCCGGCCTGGGTCGAGGATGTCGTCCGGCGGCTGACGGCCAAGCACGAGCTGGCGCGACGGCAAAGCCCGGGCCAGGCGCCAGAGTGGTCGGTAGACGACGCGCCGCGCAAGTTCATCGAGGGCCAGCTCCGCGCCATCGTCGGGCTGGAGCTGCAGATCACCCGGATCGAGGCCAAGGCCAAGCTGAGCCAGAACCGGCCGGAGACCGACGTCCCGGGCATCGTGGCCGGCCTGACCGCGCGAGGCGATGAACGCAGCGCGCAAGCTGTCAAGCAGGCCCGTTCGGGATCCTAGAGACCGGCTACGGCGGGGATGACGTCCGCGGCGATCACCTCGAGCGGGGTGACCTGCCAGACGTTGGCCACCGCGCCGATGGCGACCTCGAAGCCGAGCTCGGCCAGCTGGCCGAGCCGGTCGACCATCTCGCCGGTTTTCTCGCCCTTCTCTCCGACGTCGAAGATGAAGTAGCAGGTCTTGGTGATCTCGTCGTAGTCGCGGCCCTCGGCCTCACAGTGCGCGCGCAGCACGTCCAGCTTGCGCGGCATGTCCGGGCTGGGGAACAGGTTGCACGCGTCGGCGTACCTGGCCACGAGGCGCAGCGTCTTCTTCTCCCCGCCGCCGCCGATCATGATCGGGGGATGCGGCCTGGTC
>DATBKU010000157.1:0-25672 GCA_036555725.1 Streptosporangiaceae bacterium
AGCGTGATGTGCTGCCGTTCCTCGATCAGCTGTATTCGGCGGCGTTGCGGATGACGCGTAACCCGGCCGATGCGGAGGATCTGGTGCAGGAGACCTTCGCGAAGGCGTTTGCGTCTTTTCATCAGTTCCGGGAGGGCACGAACCTCAAGGCGTGGCTGTATCGGATCTTGACCAACACCTTCATCAACTCCTACCGGAAGCGGCAGCGGGAGCCGCGGCAGGCGGCGACGGAGGAGGTTGAGGATTGGCAGTTGGCGCGGGCGGAGTCGCATACGTCGAGTGGGTTGAAGTCGGCGGAGGCGCAGGCGCTGGAGCATTTGCCGGATTCTGATGTGAAGCGGGCGTTGCAGGAGTTGCCGGAGGAGTTCCGGATCGCGGTGTATCTCGCGGATGTGGAGGGGTTCGCGTACAAGGAGATCGCCGACATTATGGGCACTCCGATCGGTACGGTGATGTCACGTCTCCACCGTGGCCGCCGTCAGCTGCGCGGCATGCTGGAGGACCACGCCAAAGAGCGGGCCTACGTCTGACGCAACGCCGACGGGAACCGGGGGCGGCCCGGGTGCGTCTGATTCGTGGGCGGTGCTATGTGCGTCGCCATCGCGCTGGCGTTGCCGCCGCGCGCGCCGGCGTCGTGCTCGTGCCGCCCGCGACCACGACCGAGCGAGGTTGACCCATGCGTAACCGCCTGCGACCTGGAATCGCCCTCCTCATCACGATCATCGGACTCCTCGCCGCAGGCTGCGCGGGGAGCGACAACACCGCTTCGGGTGGCGCCGCTTCGGGTGGCCCCGGGAGCACCGCACCGGCCGGCACTCAGGCGCCGAGCGCCGCGGTGCCCTCGGCCTCAGCGGCCGCGCCGTCCACGCCGCGCGCCGCCGCCGCTGATACGGCGCGCTGTCACACCTCCCAGCTGTCCGGCCGGGTACGGATGCTGGAGCCCGCGGCCGGCAACCGCTACGCGGCGCTGGTCCTGACGAACACGTCGAACCGGCATTGCACTACCTACGGCTTCGTCGGCATGCAGCTCGCCGGCGCCAAGGGGAACGACCTCCCGACCGAGGTGGTCCGCGAGACGCGGCCCGCGGCCGTACGCGTGACCCTGCGGCCCGGGCAGAGCGCCTGGACCCGCATCCACTGGACGGTGGCCGCCGGCAGCGGCGAGTCGTCCACGGGGCAGTGCGAACCGACGCCGTCCCGGCTGCTCGTCATACCGCCCGACGAGCGTACGCAGCTCACCGCCAAGTGGCCCGGCGGTTCCGTGTGCGAGCACGGCAAGATCCTCACGACCGCGCTGGCCGCCGGTGCGGGCTGACGGCCGCTTAGCCGACTGCTGCTTGGCCGGCTGCTAACGACGTCACGGTAGCTCGGGCGGTGGCGGCCCATCGTCGCGGGCGAGACGTTCGAAGACGGCGAACCGAGCGACCAGATCGGGCGACTCTCGCCTCAGCAGGTTTTCGATGCCGGCCAGAACCCGGTCCTGCCGACCCGGCGAGATCATGGCTTCTCCTCTCCCCACGGGGATTCGGGAATGCGCCTACCCGCAAATCGACCTTGCATCCGGATCGGGCCGCTACCTGACCATCAGCGCGGCGTCGCCGGCCGCCCGGAGCTCGCCGATCACCGGCGCGCCGGGCACCTCGCCGGCGACGAGCAACCCGCCTGAGGTCTGTGCGTCGGCGAGCAGCAGCCGCGTCTCCTCCGACGCCCGGCCGAGGTCGGTGGAACCGGCCACGACCCAGTCCAGGTTCCGCCGGGTGCCGCCGCTGACGTACCCATCCCGTACGGCCTCGCGCGCTCCGTCGAGATACGGCACCGCGGCGGCGTCGATAACGGCGGTCACCCCGCTCGCCGTCGCCAGCTTGAACAGGTGGCCGAGCAGCCCGAACCCGGTCACGTCGGTGGCGCAGCGGGCGCCGGCGTCGCGCGCCGCCCGCGCGGCGTCCCGGTTCAGCGTCGTCATCGCGGCGACCGCCTCGTCGAACACCTCGCCGGTGGATTTGTGCCGCGAGTTGAGCACCCCGACGCCCAGCGGCTTGGTCAGGCTCAGCGGCCGGCCCGGCTCGCCGGCGTCGAGACGCAGCAGCCGTTCCGGATCGGCGATACCGGTCACCGCCATGCCGTACTTCGGCTCCGGATCATCGATGCTATGCCCGCCGCCGACGACGCAGCCCGCCTCGCGGGCCACGTCCAGGCCGCCGCGCAGCACCTCGCGAGCCAGCTCCATGGGCAGCGTGTCGCGCGGCCAGCCCAGCAGGTTGAGGCCGACGAGCGGCTCCCCGCCGACCGCGTACACATCGGACAGCGCGTTGGTGGCGGCGATCCGCCCGAAATCGTACGGATCGTCCACCACGGGAGAGAAGAAGTCGGCGGTCGCCACCAGCGCTCGATCACCGTCGATGCGCACCACGGCGGCGTCGTCGCCGTGCTCGAACCCGATGAGCAGCGCCCCATCCGCCGCCCCCGGCACGGCCAGGTCGGCCAGCACAGACTCCAGCTCCCCGGGAGGGATCTTGCAACTGCAGCCACCGCCGTGGGAGTACTGGGTCAGTCTGATCTTCGTCATAGCTGTGAGTATGCTCCCGACCGGAGGCGCCTGGGTTCTGGTGGGCTCCCTGGTCTTCAAAACCAGTGGACGGCGCGCTGCGTCGTCGGCGGGTTCGATTCCCGTGCGCCTCCGCTCACGCGCCTCGACGCGGTCTGATAAAGGGGGACTGATTGATGTCTGACAGCGCGACCGGCGACGCAGAGGGCCGGCTGGAACTGCTGGACGAGGAGGAGTGCCTGCGGCTGATCTCGCCGGGCGGCGTCGGGCGGCTGGCGTACTCCGGCCGCGACGGCATGACCGTGCTTCCGGTCAACTACATCGTGCACGAAGGCGCGATCGTGTTCCGTACGGCGCACGACAGCCCGACGGACGAGGATCTCCGTACGGGCATCGCGAACGCCGAGTACAGGGTGGCGTTCGAGATCGACGAGATCGACACCACGTCAAAGAGCGGCTGGAGCGTGCTCGTCCGCGGTCCGGCGCACCACCTCGACTCGGCGGCCGAACGGGAGGCCGCGCTGGAGACGGGAATCGAGCCATGGGCCGGTGGGGTCCGGGAGCTGTTCATCCGCATCCTCCCCACTCGGGTCACCGGCCGGCGCGTCCGCCGGTCCTAGTTCAGCTCGGCGATCACGGATTCGGAGGGTTCGGGCAGGCCGCACGATCTGCGCCGTGTGGCAGCGAGCCTCGGGTGCGGGTGGCCGCCTATGGGGGATCGCCGCCGGCGCCGGAGTCGCGGGCCCGTCGATCGATCGAGCGCTGTACGGCCGTGACGAGGACGCGGGCGGCGAGGCCGATGATGAGCAGGTCGCCGAGCATCTGCACCATCGTCAGGACTCGCGCTGACTGCGTGAGCGGGACGATATCTCCGAAGCCCACCGTCGCGAACACGGTGATGGTGAAGTACAGGGCATCAACGCGGGTCAGCTGCTCGGAGAAGGCGCCCGGCTCGGTGCCCTCCATCAGGTAGTAGCCGGTAGCGAACAACACCAGAAACAACGGGACCGACATCGCCAGCGCCTCAACGGCCTGCAGTCGAGGGTAGGGCGACCGGTAGATGGCCCTGGCCTGCCAGACGATGATCGCGACGAGCAGCACCAGACCCGCGGCCAGCAGTACCGCCGTGACGGCGGTGAACTGCCTGTGCAGCGGCAGCGCGAAGTACACGACCAAAACACAGGTGGCGGTCGCCGTCGGGCGCAGCAGCGCGCGGATCATGAACCCCCGCCGCGTCCGCCTCGGAAGGTTCTCCCGCACCTTGGACACGTCCGCCGAGTCCATGCTCATCGATGCCGCCAGCCCCCACACCTTTTCCGGCCTGGTGCCGAACCGTGACACGGGCCTGCCCGTCCGGCCTCACCCGCCATGGATGAACCGCCCGACCCGTCCCGGGGTTCTCCGGCGGTGCTTATCCGCAGCTGCTGCTCCGGCTCGGCCGAATCCCGCCCGCCGGCGGTCCTGCCGGCGAGCGGACAGGCGTACGGAGGCCGGCCGAGGTCGTCACAGAGTTTGCCGTGAAACAGCAGATCACCCCGGTCGTCCGCCGGACACCCGTCGCCCGGCCCGGTCCGTGATTGAACCGGAGCGCCGATCCGCCCGTGGAGATGAGCGTTCGCGGTTCGGCGCCGGCCGGGGGTCCCGAAGGGGGAGCTGCTCGCAGCGCGGGGGGTCGGCGCCGGACCGCGATATGGACAGGCGGCCATGGGGGAGACCTGTGCGAGGGTCACGGGAATCGGGGACGAGCACGGCCGAACGGCGGGACGACGTCGAGCCGGCTCTTGTCGCGGGGGAACGGGCGCTCCATGTCGAGGGCAGGCTGAGCGAGAGCCGCCAGTGGTTCGGCGCGGCCTACCGTGAAGCCGAGCGGAAGCACGACGGCCGGGGGATGGCGCGGGCGGCGCTGGGTCTCGGCGGGCTGTGGGTGAACGAGCGCCGCCGGGCCGCGGACATGGCGATGGTGCGGGTGCGCCAACGCGACGCCCTGTCGCTGGTCGACTCGCGGTCCTCGCTGGCGCTCCGGCTGCGTGTCAGGCTGGCCGCCGACGAGGACTTCCCGGCCGGCCGGCATGGCGCGATCTTGGCGATGGTACGGGAGGCCCGGCGGGCGGGCGACGCGGTGGCCCTGGCGGAGGCGCTGAACCTTGCCCATCAGTGCGTCATGGGCCCCGACCACGGGATGCTGCGCTACGAGCTGACGCAGGAGCTGATCGGCGAGGCGTCGAAGACCGACCGCCGCAGCGACCTGCTGGTGGGCTTGCTGTGGCACACCGTCGACATGTTCACGACCGCCGACCCACGGGCCGAGCGCAGCCTGGCGGAGCTGCGCGGCCTGCTCGCGCAGGACGATCACCTGGCGATCGGGTACGTCGTCAGCGCCATCGAGGTGATGCTCGCGATCCGGGCGGGCCGGTTCGACGAGGCCGAGGCGATGGCGACGGCCTCCGCCCGGCGGGGCGAAGCGGCCGGCAACTTCGGCGTGCCCGGCTGGCACGCGGCCCAGATCGGCACGATCCGCTGGTTCCAGGGCCGCATCGCCGAGCTCGTGCCGAAGCTGTCGGAGCTCGCGAACTCACCCGTACTCAGCGCGCAGGACAACGCCGGGTACGCGGGCCTCGCGGTGGCGGCGGCAGCCGCCGGGGAGCGGCGGCTCGCGGCCGGCAGCCTCGCCCGGCTCCGCAACCGCGTCCTGGCGGATCTGCCTCGCACGGGCAGCTGGCTGATGGCGGCCTGCTGCGCGGTCGACGTCGCGCACATGCTGGCCGACGCCCGCACCGCGGCCCGCGCCTACGCCGTCCTCAAGCCGTTCGCGCACCTCCCGGCGATGCTGGGACCGGGGATCGTCTGCCTCGGCTCGGTGCACCGGCACTTGGGCGTGGCCTGCCTGACCACGGGCGACGTGGACAAGGCCGTCAAGCATCTGCGCATGGCCGTCCACGACAACCTCGCGCTCGGGCACTGGCCGGCCGCCGTCTTGTCACGCTCCCGGCTGGGCGAGGCGCTCACGCTGCGCGACGGGCCACGCGACGCGGCGGCGCGCCGCGAACTGAGCCTCGCCGCCGAGGAGGCGGCCGCGCTGGGCATGGCGCTGCCGCCGGACGCGAGGCCGCATACGGCCGGCCCGGACGTGACCGGCACGGTGGCGTGCCGGCGGCGTGGCCGGCAATGGGAGGTCGAGCTGGGCAGCCGTACCGCTCGCGTGGACGACAGCGTCGGCATGCGGCACCTGGCGGCGCTGCTCGCCAACCCGGGGTACGAGATCCCGGCGGTCGAGCTGGCCGCAGGCCCCGGACTCACCGAGGCGGCGGTGGCCACCTCCGCCCAGCCGGTGCTGGACGACGAGGCCGTGCGCATGTACAAGAAACGGCTGGCGCAGCTCCAGGCCGACATCGACGAGCTGGAGTCGATGAACGAGTTCGAGCGCGTCACCGCCGTCCGTACCGAGTACGACTGGCTCGTCGCGGAGCTGGCCGCGGCGGCGGGCATGGGCGGTCGTCCGCGCCAGTTCACCGGCAGCGAGGAACGCGCCCGGGTCGCCGTCGGGAAGGCCATCAGACGCGCGATGAAACGCATCGCCGACGCCGACGCGGTGATCGGCGCGGAGCTGCGCGCCACGGTGCACACGGGGCTGCGCTGCTGCTACCGCCCGGGCTGATCCGCGGGCCGTACGGCGGTGACGGCGGCGGTACCGTGGCGCCGCTGAACCAGGCCCGGGCAACCCCGGGGTTGCGGTCGTGGGCGCGCGGATCTTCGTGGTCGGCGGCGCGGGGACCGACGGACCGCTGGACAGCACCGAGGTCTACGACCCGCACACCGACCGGTGGCGGCTGCTGGACGCGCGGCTCGGCCTCGCCCGCGTCTCCCTGTCGGCCGGGCCCCTTCCGGACGGCGTGCTCGCCTTCGGCGGCTTCCAGCTCACCCCGGCGGCCCGGTCGCGACCGACCAGGTGGAGGCGCTCCGCGTCCGCCGGTGACGCTAGTGCGCGGCGACCCTGCGGGGCGCGTCGGCTCCCGCGTCCACCAGCGCGTCGATCACGCTGCGCAGGTGGGCGCGCGCGGCCCGCTCGGCGGCCCCGGGGTCGTGGGCGCGGATCGCGTCGATGATCGCGAGGTGCTCGGGCAACGACACGTTCGGCCGGCCCGGCAACATGGCGAGCCGGAACTGATGGCGGACGCTCTGCGCGCGCAGCCGTTCCAGGACGGTCGCGGCCGTCCGCTGGGCGCTGATTTCTCGGATGCGGCTGTGCAGCCGCTCGTTCAGACGGGAATAGCCGAGAACGTCCCCGGACGAAATGGCCGCGCGCATGGTGTCGCCGATGCCCGCCAGTTCCTCGCTCTCGCCATCGGTGATCCGCTCGGCCGCCTTGGCCGCGCACAATCCCTCGAGGACCATCCGGACCTCGCAGATCTCGATCGCCTCGTCCAGGGAGACCGCGCGCACCCGGGCACCACGGTTCTGGATGCGTTCGATCAGCCCTTCATGGGCCAGTTCCAGGAGCGCCGAGCGGACGGCGGCCCGGCTGACGGCGAACTGCTCGGACAGGTCGGCCTCGACCAGCCGCTGGTTTGGCACGAACTCGCCGCTGAGGATCGCCTCCCGGATCCGTACCGTCACGCCGGCCGCCGACACTGCCATTCGTCCCTCGAAGTTATGCGCTGGGCGCGTCGACGGGCGGGGTGCCGTGGGTGTGGAACGACTCGATGGTCTTGAGGCCCCACGCCTGTCCCTTGGCCCGTTCGGCCTCGCTCCAGGTGATGGTCTTCCAGTCGGGGGCCAGCACCAGCCGGGCGCATGGATTGCACAGCTCGATGCGATTGCCGCCGGGCTCGTAAACGTACAGGAAGAAGGTCTGCTGAATGGCGTGCTTGTGCGGGCCGGTTTCGATGAACACGCCGTTGTCGAGGAAGATGTCGGCGGCCCGCAGAATGTCCTCGCGGGTGTCCGTGGCGAACGCGATGTGGTGCAGCCGCCCGCGAGTTCCGGTCCAGTCCGCGGCATAGACCAGGTCGTAGGACTTGTTGGTGAAGTTCAGCCAGCGGCCCGCGATCTTGCCGCTGTCCAGCATGATCTCCTCGGTCGGCTGCCCGCCCAGGACGTCCCGGACGAACTCCGTGCTCGGCTCCACCTCGGCGGCCAGGAAGTTCACGTGGTCCAGGCGGCGGACGCAGACCCCGCGCGCCGGGTACGCCTGCGCCTGGTTCTTGAGCGAGGGTTTCAACTCGGGCGGGGCCTCGTACCACTGGCTCTCCCAGTAGAGCTCCAGCTCGTGGCCGTCCGGGTCGCGGAACACGTACATCGGGCCGAGACCCGGGTCGCCGTCGCGCCAGCCGACACCCAGCCCGGCGTCCTTGATGGCCCGGACAAGGCGGTCGAGGGCCTCCGGGCTGCTCGCCCGCAGCCCGGTGCGGCGGATGCCGGACGTATGGTGCGCGGTGAGCTTCAGCGTGTGGTGCTCGTAGTCGTCCCAGGCCCGCAGGTACACCGAGTCGCCCTCGGTGCCGTTCTCGGTCAGCCCCATAACACGCGTGAAGAACCACAGGCTCTTGTCGGGCTCCGGGGTGAGCAGCTCCACGTGCGCGACGTGGGCGATCTCGTGCTTGGGCGCCATGGGCGGCCTCCAGTCTCGGCGGAAAGTCAGGGGCGCGGGAAGACGGTGCCGTCGAACAGCTTGCGGGCCGTACGGACGATGCTCGATCGCCGGACCCGCGGCGGTACGCCCGTGGTGTCGAGGTCGACATCGACCTCAAGGCCGCCGGTCGGGTGCTCCACGCTCATCGGACGGCCCGGCTCCGGCCGTACGGCGAGATCGTGCCCGACGGCCCCGTCGATCAGCAGCGCTGTGGCCACGGTCACGGCGCCGAGCACGCCGATCGAGGTGTGCGGCTGGAGCGGGATGAAGGTGCGGGTGTTGATCATCCCGCCCGCGCGCGGCGGGGCGACAAGCGTGGTCTTCGGAATCGAGGCGCCGGTGACGTCGCCGAGCCCCATGAGCTTGCCGGCCTGCACCCGCAGCGACTGGATCCGCTCCCGCAACCGGGCGTCGGCGGCGAGGACGTCGACGGCCTCGTCGCCGTTCACGCCGAGGTCGGCCGCGGCGGCCACCACCACCGGCATCCCGTTGTCCACGCAGGTGACCTCGATGCCGTCGATCACGTCGCGGACCCGCCCGGTGGGCAACAGCGCGCCGCAGGTCGAGCCCTCGGTACGGACGAAGTCGAGCATGATCGGGGCCGCCGTGCCCGGCACCCCGGAGATCGCGGTGTCGCCGTCGTACTCGACGACGCCGCCGGGCGTGGAGAACGTGGCGGTGGCGATGCTGCCCGAGTTGATCATGTGGATACGGACGCTCGTCCGCTCGTCACCGGCCTTGATCAGGCCGCGTTCCACCGCATACGGCCCGACGCCGGCGAGCAGGTTGCCGCAGTTCTGCCGGTCGGTGACGAAGGGGTCCGCCACGCCGAGCTGCAGGAACAGATAGTCGACGTCGCTGTCCGGGCCGTCCGACCGGGAGACGATCGCGACCTTGCTGGTCAACGGGTGGGCGCCGCCGATCCCGTCGATCTGCCGCGGGTCGGGCGTGCCCATGACGCGCAGCAGCAGGTCGTCGCGTTCGGCGGGGTCGGCGGGCAGGTCTTCGGGCAGGAAGTACGCGCCCTTGGACGTGCCGCCGCGCATCAGCATGCAGCACAGGCCTTCGGTCATGTCGGCGCAGTCCTCGTGCCGTACCGGCGGACGTACTCCTTGTGAGTCATGTACTCGACGCCCAGGCCGGGCAGCCGGTCGCGCAGCCCGTAGCGGTCGAGGCCGAGCTCGCCGCGGCGGAACGCCGCCCGGGTGTCCTCCTCCTTGTCGGACCGCGCCCGGGCCGCCTCCACCGCCTCGGACACCTCGGTGCGCGGGACGCACAGCACCCCGTCGTCGTCCGCCAGGATCGCGTCGCCCGGCCGGATCACCTGCCCGCCGATGCTCACCGGAACGTTGACCGCGCCGGCCGTCGCCTTCACCGTGCCCTGGGCGCTGACCGCGGCGGACCAGACCGGGAAGCCCATCGCGTGCAGCTCGGCCACGTCGCGCACTCCGGCGTTGATGACCAGGCCGCGCACCCCGCGGTGCTGCAGCGCGGTGCCGAACAGCTCCCCGAACATGCCGTCGGTGCACGGCGACGTCGCGGTCACCACCAGGACGTCGCCCGGCCGGCACTGCTCCACCGCGACGTGGATCATCAGATTGTCGCCGGGCCAGCACAGCACCGTGACGGCGGTGCCGCCGATGCGGGAACCCAGGTGTACGGGACGGATGCCCGGGCCGAGATATCCAGTCCGGCCGATCGCCTCGTGCACGGTCGCCACGCCGTACTTGGCCAGGGCGTCGATCTCGTCGATCGATGCGCGCGGCGGGTCGGTCACCACCACGGTTCTCACGCCAGCACCCCCGTCGCCTGCGGGTACACCCGGACGTACGCCTCGGCCATCGTGTTGGTCTGCAGGCCCAGGTTGGGCCCGGCGTTCCGTTTGAGCTGCACGCCGCGTCGCTTGGCCAGGTCGGTGTAGTAGTCCCACAGGTGCTGCTGCGCCGGCAGGCACTCCATGGCCTTGCGCTTGCGGTCGAAGACCGAGGTGATGTCCAGCAGCACGTTGGGCTTGAAGTCGCACTGCTCCGGCTGGTGCGGCTCGAAGAAGAACACCGGCGGCGCGCCGAGCGGGTCACCGGGCGCGTCGTAGCCGATCGCCTGGGCGAGCACTCGCGCCTGCAGCGCCATGCGCCCGGCCGCCGGGTGGTCGCCGTTGTACGGGTCGGCCAGCGTGTGGGTCAGCACCACGGTGGGAGCGACCTCGCGGTAGACGCGGACCAGCCGGTCGACCAGCTCCGGCGTCTCCAGCAGCGGGTAGTCGCCGGCGTCGAGGAACTCGATCTCGGCGCCCAGCGCGGCGGCGGCGTTCTCCGCCTCGGTACGCCGCATCGCCTTGACCTCGTCCAGCTTCTTGCCCTCGCGCCAGGCGCGGGCGGACTCGCCGCGTTCGCCGAAGCTGAGGCACACCACCTTGGCGCGGTCGCCGCGCTCGGCCGCGAGCGCGATCGCGCCGGCGGCGCGCCACACGAAATCGCCGGCATGGGCGCTGACCACCAACAGCGGACCCGTGGACCCGGACGTTGCCGCAGAAACCATCAATGACCTCTCAGGGCATGCGTGGACCGGACACGACAATCACCCTGATCGGCGTCGCCAAAATTGTCAACAATAATGTCGTGCGTTCTCGGCAGGCGCCGAGGTCCAGGAACTGGCGGATGCCCTGCTCGGCGGTCAGCCGTACAGCCCGTTGCAGGAACCCGCGGTTGGCGCGGGCGCTGCGCGCGATGTCCGGCGCGGCCACCAGCGCCCGCTCGGCCACCTCGCGGTCGGCGGCGAAGTTGTCCTTGCCGCCCAGCCAGTAGTCGTATACCCGCGCCGGATGCGCGATGTGCGTTTTCAGGTCGGTCGGGGAGATGCCCTCGGTCGCCATACAAGCCCCGGTTGGAGCCCCAGCGCTGGCACCAGTTGCCAACGTTTCTCAGTACGGACTGTATCGGTCGGTCCAAGGATCTCATCCCCAGACTAAGGATCTTCCTCCGTACGGCGGAGCGGCCACCGGGAGCCGGTCGGCGGTCCGCAGGATGCCGCCCAGCGGAGGACGAGGATCTCAAGGCAGATCAGGCATCCGGGGCGGAGGAGAAGCAGCACGTCCACGATCGTGTTCATGGCCGCGGCGCCGATCCGGCGGGTCGCAGCGCGCGGCGCAGCACGCCGGGGCGGAGCAGGCTGGCCGGCGCGTCGAGCAGCCCGGTGACCCGCATGAACTGCCGGGCCGTCGTGGCGTCGTGCTCGGCGGCCGCGATGACCCGCTCGCTGTAGGCGTTCAGCAGCCGTATGGCCGGGGTGCGACGGCCCTCGATCTCGGGCAACGCCAGGTCGGCGCCCACCGCCATCCGCCACGGCCCGGCGACGATCCGCGCCGCCGTACGGAAGTAGCGGCGGGCGAGGCCGTCCGGACCGCGCCGCAGGCAGCGGCGCAGCGCGGTCGCCTGCATAGCGGCGACGGTCATCCCCTGGGCGTAGATCGGGCTGAAGCTGCACAGCGCGTCGCCGGTCACCAGCAGGCCGTCGGGGAACCGCCGCAGCCGCTGGTAGTGGCGGCGCAGGTACGACGGGTACCGATAGGCGGCGATGTCGCTCAGCGGTTCGGCGGCGCGGATCGCGGCGAGGGCGTCGGGCGGGGCGATGGTCTCGGCGAAGGCCAGGAATCCCTCGGGATCGGTGGGCGGCCGGTGGTCTTCGGTGAACCCGGCCAGGGTGAGCAGCCGGCGGTCGCCCTCCACGGCGAGCATCATCATGCCGCGGGGGCGGCCCGGCACCGGGCCGACGCCGATCGTCTTCTCCAGCGAACCGGCGCCGGGCGGCAGCCGCAGGTAGCGGCTGGCGTAGGCCACGCCGACACGGAACTCCTCCTGCGGCGGCCGGGGGTAGCCGAGCGCCGCCAGCCAGGCCGGCGTCCGGCCGCCGCGGCCCATCGCGTCGACCACGAGATCGGCGGGCAGGATCTCCTCCGCGCTGCCGGCGGCGCGGCGGATGACGCGGGCTCCGCACACCCGTTCGTTGTTCTCCGCGGTGACCAGCCCGACGACGTCGCAACAGTCGATCACCTCGACCCCGCACAGCGCCCTGGCGCGGTTCCGCACGTACCCCTCCAGGAAGGGCCGGCTCGCCTGTACGGCGGGGACGCCGATCGGCACCTGCCGGAGCACCCGGCCGCCGACGCGCAGGCGGAAGTCGACGAGCGGCTCGGCCGGCACCGCCCCGGCGGCGATCAGTTCGGCGACGATCCCGGGGAACAGGTCGTCCAGCAGCTGGGTGCCGCGCGGCATCAGGGCGTGAGCGTGCCGGCCTTGCGGAACGCCTCGCCGGCCCTGTCCGGCCGTGGGCAGCGGATCGCGTTCGACGATGGTGACCCGCTCGTACGTCTCGGCGAGGACCGCGGCGGTGAACAGGCCGGCGATGCCGGCGCCCAGAACAACGGCGTGCTGTCGCATTGTCTGCCTCCTCCTGGTGGTGGATGGCTCGACGATGCGATGGTCAGCTGGTCATCCGGCAGGCCGATCGGTGTCCATTTGGTGTTCAGCTTTGCCGGCGGTCGACCCGTACAGCTCGCGCTGCCACAGCCAGTCGACGATCCGGGCCACCGCGCGGTCGCGGTAGCGGCGGTAGGTGCTGAACGACAGATGCAGCTGCTCGGCCGCCCGTTCCTGGGTGGGCGCGGGGCGCAGGAACGTCCGGTTGATCACCTGGAACAGCACCTCGTGGCGCGGGTCGGCGCGCAGCGTGCCGGCGGCCTCGCCGAGCAGCTCCCCGAGCACGGCGGCCGGTGATCGTTCCCCGCCTCGCTCACGGACGACTCGCGACCGCAGCAGCGGGTTGCCCGCGAGCCGGTCCGGCGCGTGCAGGTCCCGCAGCGCGTCTCGTACGGCCTCGGCGAACTCGGGCTGGGACAGCACCAGCAGCGGCGCGGGCAGCCGGTCCGGATCGACGGGCGCGCCGAGCTCGCGGTCGGCGGTCAGCTCCAGCCACTGCTGTATCCCCACGCGGCGCCAGTCGTGCGCGAACATCGCGTACCGGCGCCCGCCGATCTCGAAGTCGGCCTCCGCGGTGCGGCCGAAGTCTATGTACGACATGATCGGCTCCCAGACCGCGGGGTTCTCGTACGTGCCAATGAACTCCCAGGAGCAGGCGTGCTGCGCGAGGAACGCCTCGACGGTCCAGATCGGCAGCAGCGCCAGCGACGTGGACGGATCGTGGTAGTGGGTCTTGTCGACGAAGAACCGGAACCCGTACATCTCCTCGCCTGGCCGCGGCGGGCCGTGCCGCTGGGCGTACGCCCACATCGCCCGCACTCCCGGGTCGGTGCGGAGATCCTCCTCGCTCGCCTCGTGCAGGGCCAGCCGAGTGGCGTAGCCGATGATCTCCCCGCCCGCCGCGCGAAACACGCGAAACGCTAGCGGCTGCCGGTCCATCCAGTAACCGACGAGCATCGCCTGATCCTCGCCCTGGTGCCGTTCGGTCATCTCCACGATGGCCGCCCGATCGGCGGGGCGCAGGTCGTCGATGTACTCCTGCCCGGTGCCCGGCCGTTCGAGGTACGGCGCCATCGCCGGAATATGGCGGGCGACGAACAGGGCGTCCGCTACACGGTGCCGGCGTTCCGCCGCGTCGGCGGCCCGGGGGATCCGGTCGAGGAGGCGGGCCCGCACCCGCCGGTGCAGGTCCGCATACCCCTCCCGATCGCGCCACCGATGGTCGGCGTCGAGCACGTCGCGGGCCAGATCGTGGGGGAACAGACCGTACGGCCCCTCCTCGACGAAGGACAGCCCGCGCAGCCAGTCGAACAGCGCACCGGCGTCTTCCCCGTCCAGCACGTCGCGCAGCAGAGCCTCGGTGACGAACCGGGTGTGCGCGCACACCTGCAGGGCCTGCCGATGGCGCGGGCCGGGCGCGGCCTCGACGACCTGCGCGAGCAGCACACGGACCAAGTCGGGAGCCTCGGCCAGCGACCGCGGGACCGCGGCGGCACCGTCCCGCCGCACCGCGTCCACCAGCAACGACAGCGTCAGCGGATGGCCGTGGCTGAGCGTCAGCAACCGGTCGTGCAGCTCTGCGGGCACGTCGTCGCCGGTCAGATAGGCTCGGGCGTCCTCCGGCGGCAGGTTGCGCAGCGACACCACGCGCAGCAACTCACGCCAGGCCGGATCGGCCGCCCACGCCGGGCCGGGGGCGTTCCGGCCCGCGATCACCACCAGCGCGTCGGCGGGCAGCACCGCCAGGCACTCCTCGCGCATCCAGGTGTCGAGCGGGGCCAGCGCCTCGTAGGTGTCCACGAGGAGCACCGGCCGCCGGCGGCGGGCCAAGGCCGCCAGCGGGTCCGCGCCCGCATCGGCGCCCACCGCCGCCGCGACCGCGCCCAACAGGTCCTCCGGAAACGGCCGCACCGCCCGCCCGTCGAGGCGGACCGGCGCCGACCCGGCCGCCGCCGCGTCGTCGGCGAGGATATCGAGCATCGAGGACTTGCCGACCCCGCCGGGCCCATGGACGAACAGCACCCGGAACGACTCCTCCGGCGCGCTCAGCGCCCGGTGGAACAGCTCCACCTCACCGGTGCGCCCGACGAACCGCCGCCGCCGGGCCGCCCGCAGCCGCTCGCCCAGCGAACCGGCCGAGCCCGCCCAGTCCGCCGGACCCCTCGACGTCTCCACACCCGCACTGTAGTCAGCGATCAGCCGGCCGGACGGGCTATATTGCCCGCGAAAATGAACTGATCATCGGAATGTGCTTTACGAGCCGATAGACCTGTGCCACTTATGGTTACAGCTCTTTCCATGAGTTGGGGGCCGCCCACATGACGGTGGAGCTCTATGACGCGAGGCACGATCCGGAACCCCCCGGTTATCGGGAGTTCCAACGCGGCGAGCGGCTTACCGCCGCATGGTCCTATGACGTCATGCGGGCGCTCTCCGCCGCCACATGGGCACCCGTTCTGCTCGCCGAATTGCGTGACGGATCGCGGGTATGCGGCGTCGTCAGTGCCGTCTACTTCGGGCTGCGCCGCGGCGGGATACCGGCACCGCGCCGGGAGCCGTTGCTGCTTGATGTGCGAGTACCGGGTTATGCGCACTGTCCCGGCTGGCATTTCGCCTCCTGGGTTCCGCCCGAACGGCGCCGTGAGCTGCTGCGCGCCTATGAGCGGGCGGCCGTTCGGTGGCTAGGCTGGGGCTGTGCCGGGGTGGCGTACCGGGGCGTGACCGACGACGACCTGCCGCTGCTCGCCCGGCGCGGCGCGATCTGCCAGCGCTCGGCCACCTCGGGCAGCATGCCGATCACCTGGTCGTCCGTCGAGGGTTGGCTGGGGTCGCTGCGGAAGAGCCGCCGCACCGACTTGCGCCGCCAGCGCCGCATCGTGGCCGCCGATACCGAGCTCGAGATCGACTTCGCCCCGGGGCGAACCGATCTCGACGCCGAAACGGTGGCGCGGATGCACCGTGCCCACGTGACCCGGCTCGGATCCCGGCTGGACCCGCGCCCGCCGCTGCCCGCGGGCTATTTCGCGGCGCTGTACGGTCACCAGGACGTGCTCACCCTGTCCTATCGCGACGCGACGGGCAGGCTACTGGCCTTCGGTGGGCTGCTGGATCACCCGGTCGCCCCGCGGATCGGGACCTGGGCCGCCCTGCGACCAGCGGAGGGCGGGCGCAAACACCTCTATTTCGACCACTATATGCGACTGATCCATTACGTAATTGAGCGTGGTGGTCGTAAGGAGCTGTCGGCGGGTCAGGGAATGTTCGAGGTGAAGCAGTCACTCGGCTTCCATCCCGTGCCCATGTATCGTGTGGCGATTCCACGGTGGGCGGCCGGCCGGTAATTTTGGCGAGTCTCGCCCTTTCTCGTGCCTTCCTATTGTCATATGCTCGCCCGGCGGCTTTACCGGGCCTTACTTGACGCGAGAACGTCTCGTGTCAACCTTTCCCAGTCGCCGGTTCTGCCTACCGGCAGGCGTCGGCTGATAACTGGATAAGAGGTCGCTGAGGAGATGAGCATGCGCGCCGAACCGACGCAGACCGCGGAACGCACGAGTTGGCATGGACCTGCCGACGGGCTCGACGGGAGACCCTTTCTCCGCGCGAACGCGGTCACGCTCGTGGCGGCCGTGATCGCCGCGGCGCTGGCCGGAATTGTCTGGTTCGGTATGCCGCACGAGCGTGAGATCGACTCGCTGCCGGTGTTCTTGTTCAAGCTCACGCCTTTTGCCGCGGCGAGTGTCGCGATCGCGTGGCTGGACCTCGGTTGGGCGCGGCGACTGCGGCTTCCGCAGGTGCTGATCCCGATCTCATTCCTCGCGATGTTCTGCGTTTTCGTGCCGAGGATCTTCTACTACCGCCGCGATCCGGGCCCGGAGCATTACTACACGGTCCTCACCCTGGTGCCGCTCATCATCCTGGCCCTCGTTCTCGCCTATCGGCTGGGCGGTGGATCGCGCTCCACTGCGCTGCGGCTGGCCGCGGCGCTCCTCGTGCTGCAACTGTCCGGCCTGGAGGACCTCGCCTATCTCACCGTCAATCCGCACCCCGACCCCTGGTGGAGCTCGCTGCCCCCGGTGTGGGACTGGGCATACCACATCAAGGTCTTCCTCGGTCATTTCCCCTCGAAGAACGAGGCCCTCGCCTTCATCGGCGTCCACGTCGCGATCGCCGTGGTCATCTTGTTCCTTCCCGGCAGAGTGATCCGCGGTGTCACCGCCCACCTGCGGGGATGGCGTCGTGAGCGCGTCGCATGAGGACACCCTGACGGTCGTACGGGCACGGCAGCCGCCGCGGGTCGGCACCCAGCTGCTGCTGTCGCTCGTGGCGGGCCGGGCCGCGTTCCGGGTCGTCATGTACGGCTCGGGAGTGGTGTTGCTCGCCGCCTGGGGGCAGGAGGACTTCAACCGCTACGCGGCGGCGGTCGGGCCCGCCGTCTGGCTGACCGCGCTTGTCGTCGCCGGGCCGGAGAAGGCGGCGCTGAAACTCATCCCGCGCGCCCTGCGAACGCGGGGTGACCTCGTCGGTCCGCTGCGGGCCGTGGTCGCCTACCTGCCGCTCCCGTTCCTGGCGGCGGTGGCGGTCGCCGTCGCCGTCGCGCCGTCGAGCACCCCCACGCTCTACCTCGCGGCCGCCGCCGACCAGATCCTGCTTGGGTGCGCCGTCCTGGGCATCGCGCTGTTCCGGGCGCTCGGCCGGCTCCGTCGCGACGTCGCGAACTATTTCGCCCTGTCGGCCGGCACCGCGCTGCTCACCGGCCTCGTGTACTGGACCACGCCGCCGCCGATCGGGTACGTCTGCGGCCTGCTCGCGTTCACCGCCGCGCTCATCGCGCTGCTCGTGCGCGGCCTGCCGAGGTACGCGCCCACGCACGCCCGGCGAACGGTCCGGCGGCTGCTCGCCGGCACCGTCGTCCTCATGGGCACGCCGGAGGTGCTGTTCAACGCGGCGACCAGCCTCCTGTACGTCGAGCTCGCGCTCACGGGGCACTCGGACGAGAGCGGGGACCTGTTCCTCGTCCTCATGGGCTGGTCGTTCGTGCTCGCCGTGACCTACTTCCTGCAACGGATCTTCCAACCGGCGATCTCCGTGCGGCTGTTCGGCGCCGGCGCGGAGTACGGCCGGGAGCGTTCGCGGCGCATCGCCCGGCTCGTCTGCCTGCTGACCGTGGCCTGGCTCGCGGTCGCCGGGGGCGTGCTGGCCACCGGCCAGGTCGCGGCGTGGCCGCTCCCGCTCGCGATCGGCCTGGTGCTGACCCGCGCCCCGGCCTATCTGCTGCTGAGCTACAGCGCCTACCTCCTGGAGAACGCCAATGCCGCAGGCCTGCGGACGAGCTCGATCGGCGCGGCGCTGGGCACAGCGGCTGTGGCCGCGGTGGGAGCGGTGACGATTCCGCTCTTCGGCGCGCCCGGGGCGGTGTACGCCCTGGCCGCAATGGAGTTGACGGTGGGCACCACGATCCTGCTGCGCCTGCGCCCCGTACGCCCCGCAGGCCTGCGCCCCGGAAAGGGAGGGCGAGATGTCTGACACCGAAGTCGCGAACGCCGGACGGATGACGCGGGATACGGGTCTCACCGCCGTCGTGCCCTGCTACAACGAGAGCCGGCAGGTCGAGGTCGCCTACGAGGGCATTCTGGGTGCCCTCGGTGAGATCGGTGACCTGGAGATCCTTTTCATCGACGACGGTAGCGCCGACGACACCCTCGAACGCATGCGCAAGCTCGCCTCCGTCGACGACCGGGTCCGGTATCTGTCGTTCACCCGCAACTTCGGGCTGTCCGCCGCGATCACCGCGGGGTTCCGGTACGCGAGCCGCCCGTGGATCGTCCAACTGGACGCCGACCTGCAGTTTCCGCCCGAGCAGACGTGGACCTTGCTGGCCGAGGCGGCCAAGGGGTTCGACGTGGTCTTCGGGATCCGGCGCGACCGGCACGACCCATGGGCGCGGCGGCTCGGGTCCACCGCACATCAGTGGATGGCCCGGCGGCTGCTCGGCATCGAACTGCCCCAGGGCGCCTCGTCGTTCCGCGTGCTCCGCACCCCCGTCGCCCGCACCTTGGCCGAGCTGCCCATGACCAACTCGTACTTCGCCGCGAAGGTGCCGCTCGTGACCTCCCGTTACACGGCGGTCGCGACGGCACACCGGAGCCGCGACGCGGGCGGTTCCCGATTTCGGCCGGTCCAGCTGTTCGGCCACGCCTTCGAGCTGTTCTTCGGCTTCTCCTGGCGTCCGCTCAACGCCGTGTATCTGCTGGCGACGGCGGGGTTCCTCGCCGCCGTCGCCGTCACCTTGGCCGGGCTGTTCGGAACGGCCGGCTCGACGGCCGTGACGCTGGTCGCCCTCGACGTCGCCGCCCTGGCCCTGGTCGCCCTGGCGCTGTCGGCTCGGTACCTCCACCGTCTGCTGCTCGACTCCAGGCCGACCCGCCCGTACTACATCGCCGAAGCCAACCTCCCGGTACGTCCAGAGGACACCGCCGATGGAGGAACGCCGTCCGTACCGCCGCCGACGCGTCCGCGCTCACCGGCGGCGGACTGACCAGATGGACATCGCCGGGAGGCCCCCCACGATGAACACGAGCCATGCCGAGCCGCTGCTGGTGCTCGGAGCCAGCGAAGAACAGCTTCCGCTCTACCGTGACGCCCGCCGCCGCGGCCTGCGCACCATCGCGGTGGACCAACGGCGCGACCGGCCCGCCCTGCCGCTGGCCGACGCGTTCCTCCACGTCTCGACCCGCGATCACCGGGCCATCGCAGCGGCCCTCGACGGTGTCCGGCCGGCTTCCGTGGTGTCCGGTGGCAGCGACGCGTGCCTGATGACGTGGCACGAGCTGTCCTGCCACTACCGAACGCCCTACCGCTTTCCCCGCCTGGCGGCCGCCGCCTCCATGGACAAGGCCGCGTTCCACGAGATCGTGCGCCGTACCGGACTGGCCCGGTACCGGTGGGCCCGGCTGTATCGCCCGGACGAGCAGGCCGCGCTCGCCACCGGGCTCGAGCTCCCCCTTGTCGTCAAGCCGGCCGACGCGTCGGGCAGCAAGGGCACCACGCTCGTCTCCACGTCCGATGAGCTGGCTCCAGCGCTAAAGCACGCCCTGGCGTACTCCTTCTCCGGCGATGTCATGATCGAGGAGTTCCTCGTCGGCCGTAATCTCACCGTCGAGGTCTTCCTCTGCGACGGCGAAGCGATCTTCTCGGTCATCACCGAGAAGCGGGTGCTGCCCGGTCCGAGCTTCCTCATCGGCGGACACACCTGCCCGGCGCCGATCGGCGAGCCGGTCCGCCGCCGCGTCGTGGACTCGGCCGTACGGCTGTGCGCGGCAATGGGCTTGATCGACGGCCCCGCGCATTTCGACGTCATCCTCGCGCCGGACGGCACACCGTACCTGCTCGAGGTGGGCGCACGGCTCTGCGGCAACGGCTACCCGCGGCTCATGCGGGCGGTCTACGGCGTCGACACGGTCGCGGCACAGCTGAACCTCGTGCTGGGCCGGCCGTACGAGCTGGAGCGGAGGCACTCCGGCCACGGGATCATCCATGTGCTGACCTCGCCCCTCGATCGAGAGGGGGTGCTGGCCGACGTCGTCGGGCTCGACACCGTGCGGAGCCAGCCCGGGGTGGCCGACGTCGAGGTGGTCGTCGGGCCCGGAGGGGTGGTCCGGCCGTTCACCGACTCGGGGAACAAGCTCGGCTATGTCGTGGTGACGGGTGACTCGCCCGCCGCGGCGCAGGCCCGGCTGGCGCGCGCCCTCGCCGCTCTGCACCTGGTCATCCGCTAGGACCTAGACGAGGTTTTCGATCAGGGCGATGGATTCGGCCTCGCTCAGCGCCGCCTTGGAGATGCGGTCGAACTTGGTGCGGCAGCGTCGGACCTGCTCGACGTTCTCGACGAAGATGCCGCCGGCGACGCCCTTGATGTACGCGACGTCGAGGTCGATCGGGCCGCCGAAGGACAGGACGACGAACGACCCCTCCAGTCCGGGGAAGTCGCCCTTGGTGGTGGGCGCGATCTGCAGGTGGACGTGGGGCCGCTGGGCCGACTCCAGTAGGGCCGTCAGTTGCCGCCGCATCGCGTCCGGCCCGCCGATCGGCCGGCGCAGTGCGGACTCGTCGATGACCGCGCGCAACGTCGGGGCCAACTGCCGGGTCAGCACTGTACGGCGGGCCATCCGCGCCTGTAGCCGGCGCAGGTGTGTCTCCTCGCTGGCGTCGGGGTTGTTGAGCCGGATGATCGCGAAGGCGTACTCGTCGGTCTGCAGGAGGCCGGGGATCTCCTGGACCTGCCAGGAGCGGATCTCCGTGGCGTCGTCCTCGAGCGCGGCGTACGAAGCCGGCAGGACGTCGTCGTACGCCGTCCACCAACCGCGTTTGCGCACGTCGCGGGAGAGCTGGATGAGCGCGATCTTATACGCCTCGGACGCGCCGTACAGCTCCAGCATGGCGGCGACGTCGCCGGGGGAGGGGGCGGTCCGTGCCGTCTCGAACTTCACCAGCTTGGGGCGGCTCCAGCCGAGTGCCGCGGCGGCGCGCTCGGGGGTCAGCTCGGCGCTCTCACGGAGTCGGCGCAGCTCGGCGGCGAGCCGCCGGTGACGGACGGTGGGGCTGTTGTCTGACGGCATGGCGACCCAGTTTCGCATGATCGCTAGTGACGTAAGGTGCGAACCCTAATTGTACGGGATCGTCCTAGGTGGAACATGTTCGACCACAGCTGGAACATATTCCGGTCGAGCGGAACGGTTATCGGAAAGGCTGACCATTTCGTCGATACCGCAGTTTGAGTTCGCCTGCCGGCCAATAAGTATGACCGTAAGATAGCGATTTCCCCGCCGACGTAAATACCGACGGTCATTCAAGGTGGCGAAAGCCTTGTTTCCTCAGACCTGCCGTGTCAAGCTGCAAAAATCCTTAGCGGGAAACTTCCCGGGCGGGCGCGGGGGAATTGGCGGGCGGCCGATTCCCGCTCGGCACAACAGCCGAGGAGGCGCCATGACGAGCACAATCCGGGGCCAGTCCGGTGCGCTGAATGGCGGCGTGGGCCGCCGTCTGAACAAACGGCAGATGACCGCGTTCGGAATGTTCGCGCTCGGGGTGGGCTACTTCCTGTGGTATACGCCCTACAGCGCGCTGGCCAAGGCCATATCCGCCGGAATGCTCCCCGGGATGGACCATCCGATCGGCGGGTTGGTGCTGCTCCCGGCCCATGTCCTCGGCCAGCTGCTGGCCATGCCGGTGTTCGTCCTGGCCACCGGGTGGTGGCGGTACTCGCGGCGGCGCCGGATCGCCGGACGCAACGTGCCGTTCCCCGGCCGCCACACCGCCGAGGCCGCGTTCTGGATGGCCATCATCGTGCTGACCACGACGTTGAACTTCACCTTCCAGGGCGCGTCCATCGTGTTGATGCTCGTGCTCATGCGGATCGGCACGCTGATCCTCTCGCCGACCATCGACCTCCTGCGGCGCTGGCGCATCCACTGGTACTCCGCGGCAGCGCTGACGCTGTGCATGATCTCGGCCGTCATCGCGCTGACCGACATCAAGAACTACACGCTGACGATCGGCGCGGTTCTGAGCCTCGGCTTCTACGTCCTGGCCTACGCCATGCGGTTCCGCATCATGAGCGTTCAGGCCAAGACCGGCGACCGGGAGCTCGACCGGCGGTACTTCATCGAAGAGCACATGACGACGCCCTTCTGGATGCTGGCGCTGGTGGCCGTGCCGGCGCTGATCAACGCGGGCCCCTGGATGCACGCGCTGCGGATCGGGTTCACCACCTTCCTCACCACTTCGCTGGTGATCCCCGCGATGCTGATCGGGGTGTGCTACGAGGGCCTGTTCATCATGACCAGCCTGATCTTCCTCGACCGGCGCGAGTTCTCCTTCTGCATGCCGGTGCACGTCACGTCCAGCCTGCTCGCCGGGGTGGCCGCCTCCTTCGTGCTGAACGGCCTGTACGGCGCGACGCTGCCGAGCAGCGCGCAGTACATAGCCGCCTTCATCGTGTGCTGCGCCGCGCTCATGCTGAGCTACCCCACGGTCCGCGCCTACGTCGCACGTCGCCGCGGGCGGCAGGTCGCCACCCGGCAGCTGCTGTTCGTCTGTGGCGGCAATACCTCGCGTTCGCCGATGGCCGCGGCCATCGCCCGCGCCGAGCTCGCCGCCGACCCGGACACGCGGCACTGGCGGGTCGACAGCGCCGGCGTCTCGGTCCGCGCCCCCGGCGCGCCGCTCACCCAGGAGGCCGTGACCGTGCTGGTCGACCTCAGCGTCGAAGCGCCCCTCGACCACCAGTCCCGGCAGCTCACCCCGAGGCTGTGCGCCGACACCGACGTCGTGTACTGCATGACCCGGGCCCAGCGCGATCAGGTGCTGGCCCTGGCCCCCGGGGCCGCCGACCGCACCATCTGCCTCGACCCCAGGGCCGACATCCCCGACCCGTCCGGGCAGCCGCTGGAGGCGTACGGAGACTGCGCCATCCGGCTGCGCACCCTGGTCAGGAGCCGGCTCGGCGAATTCCGCGAAAGCTACGCGCTGTCTCCCGAAAGCGCCTGATTTCGGCGGCGGCCTTTCGGGTTCGCAACGGGCGCCGGTACGTCACGGGTCCGGCGCCCGTTGCCATGCCGCCGCGCGCGTACACTGCCAGCCATGACGGCAGGTAGCTCCGACATGCCTGGCGTACCGGAGGTGCCGAGGTCACGTCGTCGGCGCCGGGAGATGACCGTTGCCAGGATCGCCCGGCTGGCCGGGGTGTCCCCGCCGACGGTCTCGCGGGTGATCAACGGGCAGTCGGGGGTGGCCCTCAGTACCCGCCAACGGGTCGAGGAGGTCATCCGCGAGCACGGCTACCGGCGGCCGGACAGTGGCAGCTCGCTCGCCATCATCGAGCTGGTCTTCCACGCGCTGGAAAGCCTGTGGGCCCTGGAGATCATGCAGGGCGTCGAGCAAGTGGCCAGAGAGCACGAACTGGCCGTCGTGCTGACCGAGATGCAGGGTCGGCTGACTCCGGGGAAGGCGTGGACCGAGCAGGTGCTGGCCCGCCGTCCCACCGGGGTGATCGCGGTGTTCTCCGAGCTCACCGTCCAGCAGCAGTCGCAGCTGTCCACCCGGTCGATCCCGCTGGTGGTGCTGGACCCGACCGGGGAGCCGCTGCACGAGACCCCGTCGGTCGGCGCGACCAACTGGAGCGGCGGGCTGGCGGCCACCCGGCATTTGCTCGGCCTGGGGCACCGGCGGATCGCGATGATCAGCGGACCGACCCAGTGGCCGTGCTGCCGGGCCCGGCTGGACGGGTTCCGGGCGGCCCTGGACGCCGACGGGGTGCCGGCGGACCCCGATCTCGTACGAGTCAGCACCTTGTACGTCGAGGGCGGGCTGCGCGACGGAGCCGAGTTGCTGGCCCTGCCGGACCCGCCCACCGCGATCTTCACGGCGAACGATCTGCAGGCCCTGGGCGTGTACGAGGCCGCGCGCCGGGCCGGAGTACGGATCCCCGACGAGCTCAGCGTGGTGGGCTTCGACGACTTGTCGTTCACGCAATGGTCCGGCCCGCCCATGACGACCGTACGGCAGCCGCTGGTGCAGATGGGCGCCACCGCGGCGAACCTGATCGTCGCACTGGCGGCGGGACGCCGGCCGGATCAGCTGCGCGTCGAGCTGGCCACGGAGCTGATCGTCAGGGAGAGCACGGCGCCGCCGGCCCGCTGAGGCCGCGCCTTTCATCAGCTTTCATCTCGCCATTGACCGCATGCCGGGGGAGACGTACGTTACCCCCTGAAACATTCGGACCCAGCTCCGAAATGTTTCAGCGCAGGTACCGGTACGCCGTCAACTTGATCACCCGTGGTGGGTGCCCGAAGGGCCTCCGCCGCGCGATGCGTGCTGGGTCATCGCAGGCGATGACCCATGTGCGGCTCCCAGCAGAGGAGAGAAAGACCGATGAGAGTGCCGGCGAAAATTCTCGGCGGGCTGTTCGCCGCGGTGATGCTCCTGGTGACCTACCTGATGTTCGCGCCGTCCGCGCCGGCGGCCTCGCTGCAAGAGGTGACCAACTTCGGCACCAACCCGACCGGCCTGCGCATGTACGTGTACCGGCCGGACACCGTCGCGGCACGGCCCGCGATCCTGGTGGCCGTGCACTACTGCACCGGCTCCGGCCCGGCCTTCTTCTCCGGTACGGAGTTCGCCCGGCTGGCCGACCAGTACGGCTTCATCGTCGTCTACCCCTCGGCCACCCGGAGCGGTAGCTGCTTCGACGTCTCCTCGCCGGGCGCGCTGACGCACAACGGGAACAGCGACCCGGTCGGGATCGTGTCCATGGTCCGGTGGGCCGAGCAGAACATGAACGGCGACGCGAGCCGGGTCTTCGTCACGGGCGCGTCGTCCGGCGGCATGATGACCAACGTCCTGCTCGGCGACTACCCCGACGTCTTCAAGGCGGGCGCCGCGTTCATGGGCGTGCCGTTCGGCTGCTTCGCCACCACCGACGGGTCGATGTGGAACACCCAGTGCGCCAATGGTCAGCGGATCATGACCGCACAGCAATGGGGTGACATGGTCCGCAACGCCTTCCCCGGTTACACCGGGGCGCGGCCGCGCATGCAGCTGTTCCACGGCACGGCGGACACGACGCTGGCGTTCCCGAACTTCGGTGAAGAGATCAAGCAGTGGACGAACGTCCTCGGGGTCAGCCAGACACCGTCCTCCACCGACACTCCCCAGTCCGGCTGGACGCGGACCCGGTACGGCGGCACCGGCGTCATGCCGCCCGTCGAGGGCATCCAGGTCCAGGGCGTCGGGCACAGTCTGCCGCTGTCCGGCCAGGCCGCGATGGCCATCGCGTTCTTCGGCCTGAACAACAACCAGACGACGAGCCCGCCGACGACCCCGCCCACCACGCCTCCGACGACGCCGCCGACCACCACCACGCCGCCGACCACCACGCCGCCCGTGGGCGGCTGCCGGGTGGCCTACGTCATGAACGCCTGGAACACCGGGTTCACGGCGAACATGACGATCACCAACAACGGCAGC
>DATBKU010000158.1:0-39167 GCA_036555725.1 Streptosporangiaceae bacterium
CCCCCTCCATGACTCCTGTTCCGCTCAGTGTTCACCTGACAACGCTAAGCGACTAGCCGACGATGACGAACGTCAACCGTGCTCCGCCGGCAAACGCGGCCAGTGTCGCGGCTTGGTCGCGGCGGGCGGCGACGACCACCAGCGCGCCGTCGCCGGGTTCGTTGATCGGGGTCACCTCGTTGTCGCCTGACGCGGGCGGGATCGCTACGACCGGTACGGAGGACGCGACCGGCCGAGTCCAGGCCGTTGGTTTGCCGCCCGCATCGGAGCCGGCGGCGGGAAGGCCGTCGGGTGCGTCGCCGGGTGGGGTCGCTGCCGCGAGTACATCGATGTGGTCGCCCGGGTGCAGGAGGCGGACCGCGCCCGCGTCGGCCATGCGGATGGGGACAGCCACCAGGCCGGGGCCGTAGCCGTTGAGCAGCCCGGGGTCGAGCAGCCGGACGTCGGTCAGCGGCTCGCCGCTACGTACCGGACCGGCGAGGACCCGGCCGGTCAGGCTAGTTCGGGCGGCACCGTCCGGCACCGCCGTGGGCGGGAGGACCACGGGGCGTACGTCGGACGGGCGCAGCGTGATGCCGGACGGCAGGTCTCGAGCCGCGGCCAGCACGCGGACCCCGCGCGGCGCGGCGGGGCGCACCGCGGAGAGCGCGCAGGCCACGGCCGCGGCCGTGCAGGCGGCCGCCAGCAGGCGGCGATGCCGGCTGATCAGCCGGGTTAACCTCGCGCGGGGGCCAGGGGGTCGCCCACCCGGGCCGGCACTGAGCGACGACGCGCCCCGAAAGGACACGTGTCGCCCGGGTCGCGCCGAGCTCATGGCAGCTCCAGCGGCAGCTTGATGCCGTCGAGGACGTGCGGGCACGGGCAGTCGCGGTCGGCGGGCAGGCCGGCGACGACGTCGGCGATCAGGTCGCGCAAGCGGTCGACGTTCTCGGCGAAGACCCGGAAGACCTCCTCCTGCGTGACCCCCTCTCCGCTCTCGATGCCGGCGTCGAGGTCGGTGACCAGGCAGACGGCGGTGTAGCAGAGCGCCAGCTCACGGGCGAGCACGGCCTCTGGATGCCCGGTCATGCCGACGAGCGTCCACCCCTGGGCGGCGTACCACAGGGACTCGGCGCGAGTGGAGAAACGCGGACCCTCGATGATCACCAGGGCGCCGCCGTCGACCGGCGCCCAGCCCGCCGCGCGGCCCGCCTCCAGTGCCGTGCGGCGGCCCACCGGGCAGTACGGATCGGCGAACGAAACATGCACCGCGCCGCCGGAGTCGTAGAACGTCTGGGACCGCCCGTACGTCCGGTCGATGAGCTGGTCGGGGACGGCGAGCGTGCCGGGCCCGTACTCCGCCGTGAGCGAGCCGACCGCGCTCGGCGCGACCACCCGGGTCACCCCGAGCGACCGCAGCGCCCACAGGTTGGCCCGGTACGGAATCGCGTGCGGCGGAAAACGATGGTCGCGGCCGTGGCGCGGCACGAACGCGACGCGCCGCCCGCCCACGGCCCCGAGCGCGATGGGATCGCTCGGCCGGCCGAACGGGGTGTCGACCGTGACCTCCTCGATGTCGTCGAGGAAGGAGTAGAACCCGGACCCGCCGATGACGCCTATCTCGGCGCGACTATGCGAGGACTGCGTATCCAAGGACATGGCGTGACCCTAACCAGACCCGCCCCGCCTCCGGGAGACCCCGCCCCGCCTGTGGATAACCCGCCTCCACCGATCAGCCGCCGCCATACCGACGACCAGCCAGCCGCCAACCGGCCACGCTCGCCAAGCGCAGATACGCGAGCGAGGCCCGGCGGCTCGCGCCGGGCCCCGCTGGTATCTATATGGATCGGCCGAGTGGCGCCGGCCGACGGTAACGGGTCAGCCGATCGGTTCGAGAACCTTCGGCTCGGTGGGTGTGACCGGCTCGGTGCGGGTCAGGCGGCTGGGCGCCCAGATCCGGCGGCCGAGGTCGAACGCCAGCGCCGGCAGCAGCAGCGACCGGACCACGATCGTGTCGAGCAGGACGCCGAAGGCCACAATGAAGCCCATCTCGACCATGCCGACCAGCGGCAGGGTGGTCAGGGCGGCGAACGTGGCCGCCAGCACGAGGCCGGCCGAGGTGATCACGCCGCCGGTGACGGTGAGACCCCGCAGCACGCCCCGCCGGGTGCCGAGCGCCTGGGATTCCTCCCGTACCCGGGTCATCAGGAAGATGTTGTAGTCCACGCCCAGCGCCACCAGGAAGATGAACGCCAGCAGCGGGAACCCGGCATCCGTCCCCTCGAAGCCGAACGCGTGCTGGAAGATCAGCGCGCTGGCCCCGAGCGACGCGGCGAACGACAGCACCACGGTGCCGATCATCAGCAGCGGCGCCACGAGCGCCCGCAGCAACACCATCAGGATGAGGAACACGACGCCCAGCACGATCGGGATGATCAGCTTGTTGTCGTGGTTCGCCGCGCGTTCGATGTCAAGGTTGGTGGCGGTCATGCCGCCCACCTTGGCGTCGGCCCCCGCTACGGCATGGGTGTTGGTACGCAGGACGTCGATGGTCCGCTCGGCCGCCTTGCTGTCGGCCGAGTCCGTCAGCGTCGCCTCGAACTGCACGTGGCCCGCGGCGGTGACCGGCTTGCCGACGTCGGCGACGCCCGGTGTACGGCCGATCGCTTCGGCCACTGGACCGGCCGCGTCGGCCTTGGCGATCACGACGGCCGGCGAGCCGGAGCCCGCGGGGAAATGCCGGGCCACAACCTGCTCGCCGGCGATCGAGTCGGGCTTGCCGACGAACTGACCGGCGTTGGACAGGCCATCGGCCTTGAGCGAGCCGAACCCGAAGGTGAGCCCGATCAGCACCAGCGAGGTGACGGCCCAGATGACGCGCGGCCGGGCGCTGACGAGTCCGGCGACGCGCGACCAGATGCCGTGCTCCTTCTCGTACGCGTCCGGGTTCTCGTACTTGACGTCGTACCGCGGCACCAGCGGCCAGAAGACCCAGCGGCCGAAGATCACCAGCAGGGCGGGCAGCAGCGTGGTCATCGCGGCGAGGGCGCAGATCACACCGGCCGCGGCCACCGGGCCAAGACCGGCCGTGGAGTTCATCTCGGCGAAGAGCAGGCACAGCAGGCCGACCGCCACAGTGGCGGCGGAGGCGACGATCGCCGGGCCGGCGCGGTGCAACGCGAACGCCATCGCCTCGTGCCGGTCCTCGTGCCGGTGCAACTCCTCGCGGTACCGCGCCACGAGCAGTAGCGCGTAGTCGGTCGCCACGCCGAAGACAAGGACGGTCAGGATGCCGGAGCTTTGCGCGTTGACGGTCAGGTCGGCGTACTTGGCCAGCAGATAGACGACGGCCTGGGAAATGCTCAGGGCCGCGACGGCCGAGAAGACCGGGATGATCCAAAGGGTCGGGCTGCGGTAGATGATCAGCAGCAGCACGATCACCACGATGCCCGCGGCCATCAGCAGGAAGCCGTCGATGCTCTGGAACACCTTGAACATGTCGGCGCCGCTGCCGGCCGGGCCGGTGACATGTGCGGTCAATCCGGGCGGGCCGCGCTTGGCCAGGTCACGGGCGTTGTCGATGGCCTTGGTGAAGTCGTCGGTGTCCTTGAATGGGACCAAGGTCTGCAGCGCCTTGCCGTCCTTGGACACGAACGGGCCCTGCGGGCGCTCGGCGCCGGGCAGCTGGGCGAACTGGCCCACGTCGGCCTGCGCCTTGGCCTTGTCGGCCGCGGTGATGCCGCCCGTCCGCTCGTAGACGATGACGGCGAGCATCGTCTCGTCCTTGCTGAACTGCTTCTGGAGGTTGACGACCTGGGTCGACTCCGCGCCGCCCGGCAGCCAAGCGGCGGCGTCGTTGTTCTCGACGTCGCCGAGCTTGCCCGCCAACGGGCCCAGCACGGCCAGCGTGATCAACCAGGCCGCCAGTACGAGCCATTTCGTCCGCCGCCCCGAGGTCAGGCCGGCCAGGCGATGCGATCTCGCCTTGGGCGGGCCATGGCCCACAGCACTCATAATCGGTCTCCTCTGAAGATTTCGAGATATGTCGTGAATTGCTTAGAGAATCTCTCGACTTTCGAGACTTGTCAAGTACTATCTCGATTGCTCGGTGCTCCACGTTGCCGCGGTGCGCGTCGCTGCGGTCCGGGTTGCCGCGGTGCCTCGTCAAGCGTCGGTCGGCGCGGGGTCTCGGGGAAATCCGGGGCGCCCCCGACCCGTCCCTGGCGCGACCCTGAGCGGACGACCGGGGGTTGGCCCCACACCCCTGAACTCATACGACAAAGCGTAGTACTACTAGTTGTAGTTGGATATCTGAGATCCCGGCCGAGGACCCTTCAGGTGAGCGCCGCTGATTTGATGATGCTGTACGGCTAGGGCGCACGCGTCGGGCGACAGTCGCGTCTTGCCCTACCCCCTGGGAAGGAGCGGGAGAGCCCTGAGTAGGCCCTACGGGGTAGCCCGCAACCCGACCTGAGTACAAGAAGAACAAGAAACGCCCCGGCATCTCGATGGGTGCCGGAGCGTTCTGGGCGGTACGTCACGTAACGCCAAAGCCCGTGCGGCGGCCGGGCCGTGGGGGAGGGGCTCAGGCGACCTTCTCCGACGAGCCGGAGGAGCTCTTCGAGCCCGAGCCCGTGGCGTCGGAACTCTTGGCGTCGGAGCCCTTGGCGTCCGAGCTCTTCGACTCCGACGAAGACGACTCGGACTCGGCCTTCTTGCCCGCGCCGTTCGACGAGGACTTCGCGGCGGACCGGCTGTCGGTCCGGTAGAAGCCCGAGCCTTTGAAGATGATCCCGGCGGCGGAGAACACCTTGCGTAGTCGGCCGCCGCACACGGGGCACTCCGTCAGCGGGTCGTCGGTGAAACTCTGCACGACCTCGAGCCGCTCGTCGCACGCGGTGCAGGCGTACTGATACGTCGGCACGGGCTCCTCCTTGCCGCACGAACCCCGCAATGGGGCTGGCACTCATGTCTATCGACTGCTAATAGTACTGCTATCTGTCTAGTCGCCGTGCTCTCCGTACCAACCGGCCAGTTTTCCTCGCCGGCTGACGGCGCGCAGGCGGCGTTCGGCCTCGTCCCGCGTCCCGGCGGCGGCGACGACCAGTAGCTTGTCGCCCGCCTGGAGCATCGTGTCCGGGCTGGGCACGAAGCTACGTCCGTCCCGCACCACCAGCGTGATCGACGCCTTGGCCGGCAGCCGTAGCTCGAAGATCTCCACGCCGTGCAGCTGGGAGTCCGCCGGGATATGGACCTCCAGCAGGTCGGCGTGCAGCTCCTCCAGCGGCGCCGCCTCGACGTCGATCTCGCGTGCCTCCGCCGGGGCGGTCACCCGGAAGAGCCGCGCGAACGACGGCAGGGTCGGCCCCCCGATCGCGGTGGACACGATGACGATGACGAAGACCAAGGCGAACAGCCGGTCGGCCCCCGGCACGTTGTGCGTCATCGGCACCGTCGTGAACACGATCGGCACCGCGCCGTGCAACCCCGCCCATGACAGGAACGCTCGCTCGCCCCAGGGGATTCCAAAGCCGATCGTGGACAGCAGCACCGAGATCGGACGGGCCAGCAGCACCAGCACCACGCAGGCCACGAGCGCCGGCACCACCTGCGATGGCAGATCGGCCGGGGACGCCAGCAGGCCCAGCATGATGAACAGCCCGATCTGGGCGAGCCAGGCGAGGCCCTCGGCGAAACCCCGGGTGGCCGGCCGATGCGGCAGCCGGGCGTTGCCCAGCACCAGGGCGCACAGGTAGGTGGCCAGCAATCCGCTGGCGTGCAGCAGGGAGGCCGCGCCGTACGACAACACCGTGAGCGACAGCACGGCGATCGGGTACAGGCCGGAGGCGGGCAGCGCCACCCGGCGCAGCGCATATGCCCCCAGTGGGCCGATGACCAGGCCGACGGCCGCCCCGATGGCCAGCTCGTACACCATGACGCCCAACAGCACCCAGAGGTTCGGCGTCGCGTCCGTGTGCATGCTGAGCTGCACGACGACGATCACGACCGGTGCGTCGTTGAAGCCCGACTCGGCCTCGAGCACCCCGGCGAGCCGGGGCGGCAGCGGCAGCCTGCGCAGCACCGAGAAGACGGCCGCCGCGTCCGTGGGTGCCAGCACCGCGCCGAGCAGGAACGCGAGCCGCCAGTCGGCGCCGAGCAGCCAGTGCGTCCCCACCGCGACGACCACGATGCTGATCGCGATGCCGACGGTGGCGAGCGAGATGGCCGCCGGAATGCCGGGCCGTACCTGCCGCCAGTTCGTGGTAAGGCCGCCCTCGGCCAAGATGATCACGAGCGCGGCCAAGCCGAGCGTCTGCGCCAGCTCGGCGTTGTCGAAGTGAATGCCGAACCCCGACTCGCCGATCAGCAGGCCGAGGCCCAGGTAGGCGAGCAGGCTGGGCAGGCCGAGGCGCAGCGACAGCCGTACGGCTGCGATCGCGCTGATCAGTAGCCCCGACCCGACGAGCAGCCATAGATCGAGATGCATCGGCCCACCCCCCATCCCGAACAACGTCGATTATCCCGTATGTGATCATGCGATTCTGCCCCGTGAGCGACGGGCCTTCGACGTGGTGGAGACGGGCAGGATCAGTGGCGGCGGATCATCGGGTCGACGCCGTTCACCACGTTCCGGACCGGACGGCCCTGCACGGCGGCGGTGATGTTCTCCACGACGAGCGAGACGATGTTCAGCTGCGCCTGCCCGGTGGCGCCGGCCACGTGCGGAGACAGCAGCACGTCCGCGTGCGCTCGCAGCGGATCGCCCGCGGGCGGCGGTTCGACGTCGTACACGTCCAGCGCCGCGCCGCCGAGCCGGCCCGCGTCGAGGGCGGCGCGCAGCGCGTCCTCGGCGACGATGCCGCCCCTGGCCACGTTGATCAGCATCGCTCCCGGGGGCAGCAGGGCCAGCCGCTCGGGCCCGAGCAGCCCGGACGTCTCCGGGGTCAGCGGCACGGCCACGACCAGCACGTCCGAGTTCGCCAGCAGGTCGTCCAGATCCCGGTACGTCGCCACGGCGTCCTGGTGACGGCTCCGCGACCAGTACGACACCACGCATCCGAGCGCCGCGAAAAGCCGGGCCGCCTCCGCGCCGATCGCGCCGTACCCAAGCACGCCGACCCGCTGGGTGTGCAGCTCGCGCGTACCGCGCCGGAGGATCTCCTGCTGTGGCCACTCGCCGGCCCGTACCTGCCGGTCGCCCCAGGCGAGCCGCCGGCACAGCGCGAACGCCGCGCCGACCGCCCACTCGGCGACGGACCGCGCGTTCGCCCCCGCGGCGTTGGCCACGGGCACGCCGGCGGCGGTCAGCGCGTCGAGATCGCAGCTGTCCACGCCGACCGACGGCATCTGGACGAGCGCCAGGTGCGGCGCCGCGGCCACGGCGGCGGCGTCCACCGCCAGCTCACCGGTGTAGTCGCCCACGACCAGGTCGGCATCGGCCAGCGCCACGTGCAGTGCTGCCGAGTCGCGGCGCTCGGGCACTCTTATGGAGACGTCCGCGCCGATCGGGTCGAACATGCCCTTGATCAGGCGTTCGTCGAGCGGGAGAAGGGCAAGGATCCGCCAGGTCATTGAACTCCCTTCGAGGGGAAGCGCGTGACGCCGCCGCCGGGCGTGGCCGCCGCCCGGACCCGCTGATCGTGGGGTTGGTACGGTAGCGCGCCGACGAGCTCGGAGTCGTACACGGGGGCGATGGACAAGATCCCCGGCCCGATCCTGGCCAGTGCCCGGTCGTACGAGCCCCCGCCGCGCCCCAGCCGTACCCCTGTACGGTCCACGGCCAGCGCCGGCACGATCACCACGTCGCAGGCCTTGATGGCGTCGACCCCGCGCGGCGGCTCTGTCGGCTCCAGCAGCCCGTGCGGCCCGGGCGCGAGTGAGTCGGGCCCCTCGTACGTGGCCCAGTCGAGGTCGCCGCCCGGCAGCAGCTTCGGCAGCAGCACGTACGTGCCGCGTTTCCAGAGCCCGAAGAGGAGGCTGCGCGTGTCCGGCTCGGTGCCGATGGAGACGTACGCGCCGACGCCGGCCGCCATCTCGACCTCGGGCAGGGTGAGCAGCGTGTCGCGCAGCGCACGGCCCGCGGCGGCGCGGTCGGCGTCGCCCAGCGCCCGCCGAGCGGTGATCAACTGCGTCCTGATGGCGCGTTTCGACCGGATGTCCTGCACGCTCTTATCCTCGCGGGTCGTTAGGGTCTGTCTTATGGCCGACTTTTCACCTGTGACCAAGGCGGTCGTCCCCGCCGCAGGTCTCGGTACCCGATTCTTGCCCGCGACGAAGGCGACGCCCAAAGAGATGCTGCCGATCGTCGACAAGCCCGCGATCCAATACGTCGTCGAGGAGGCGGTCACGGCCGGCCTGTCCGACGTGCTCCTGATCACGGGGCGCAGCAAGCGATCTATCGAGGATCACTTCGACCGGGCGTACGAACTCGAAGAGGCGCTGCACGCCAAGGGCGACAGCGAGCGCCTGGCGGCCGTACGTGAGTCCGACGAGCTCGCGATCATGCATTACGTGCGCCAGGGCGAGCCGAAGGGCCTCGGCCACGCGGTGTACTGCGCCCGCCAGCACGTCGGCCACGAGCCGTTCGCCGTGCTGCTCGGCGACGACATGATCGACGCGCGCGACGCGCTGCTGGAGCGGATGATCGAGGTACGGAATCGGTACGGCGGCAACGTCGTCGCGCTGATGGAGGTCGAGCCGGAGCAGGTTGCGCTGTACGGCTGCGCCGCGATCGAGCCGACCGACGACGCCGACGTGGTACGGGTCACCGACTTGGTGGAGAAGCCGGTTCCGGGCGAGGCGCCGAGCCAGTGGATCATCATCGGCCGCTACATCTGCGACCCGGCGGTCTTCGACGTCCTGGAGAAGACGCCGCCCGGGCGCGGCGGCGAGATCCAGCTGACCGACGCGCTGCTCACGCTGGCCCAGCGGTCCAACGCCGAGGGCGGCCCGGTGCACGGTGTGCTGTTCCGCGGGCGCCGCTACGACACGGGCAACAAGCTCGACTACCTGCGTACAGTCGTGATGTTCGCCGCCGACCGACCGGACCTCGCCGACGAGTTCCTGCCCTGGCTGACGGAGTTCCTCGCGGAGCGCCGGGCCGATGCCGAAGGAGGCCGATGATCTTCGGATGCCGGCTGTGACGAAATTGCGCACTGTCGACGAACACCTCGTGTCGATTCTCGCTGCCCTGACTCCGGTGCCGACGCTCGACCTCGCCGTGCTCGAGGCACGCGGGGCCGTCCTGGCCGAGACGGTGACCGCCCCGGTGTCGCTGCCGCCGTTCGACAACTCCGCGATGGACGGCTACGCCGTTATCGCGTCGGACGTGGCCGGGGCCTCGGCCGAGTCGCCCGTCACGTTGCCGGTGATCGGCGACATCGCCGCCGGCGCGGCCGACGTGGAGGCGATCACGCCCGGTATGTGCGCCCGGATCATGACCGGGGCGCCCATGCCTACGGGCGCGGACGCCGTCGTCCCCGTGGAGTGGACCGACGGCGGCACCGTGTCCGTACGGATCGACCGGGCCGCCACGGCGGGCCACTACGTCCGCCGCGTCGGCGAGGATGTGACCGCCGGCCAGCCGGTGGTGCCGTCCGGAACGCCGCTCGGCGCGGCCCAGGTGGGCATGCTCGCGGCCGTCGGCCGGGCCAGCGTGACCGTACGGCCACGGCCGCGCGTCGTCGTGCTGTCGACGGGCAGTGAGCTGCGCGAGCCCGGATCGCCGCTGGCCCATGGGGAGATCTGGGACTCCAACAGCTTCATGCTGGCCGCCGCCGTGGCCGAGGCGGGAGGCATCGGCTATCGCGAGACGACCGTGGCCGACGAGCCGAAGAAGGTCCTCGAAGCGATCGACGACCAGGTGATGCGCGCGGACGCGATCATCACCTCGGGCGGCGTCTCGATGGGGGCGCGTGACGTGGTCAAGGAGGTGCTCACGGGCCGGGTGACGTTCACCAAGGTCGCGATGCGCCCGGGGCAGCCGCAGGGGTTCGGCATGCTGCGCGAGCAGACCCCGATCTTCACGCTGCCCGGCAACCCGGTGAGCGCGTACGTCTCGTTCCAGGTCTTCGTACGCCCGGCGTTGCGCGCCCTGCAGGGCCTGCCGCCCGAGCCGCCGGACCTGGTGACGGCCACGCTCAGCGAGCCGGTCTCGTCGCCCCGGGGTCTGCGGCACTTCCTGCGCGCGACGCTGACGTTCGCCGACGGCCGGTACACGGTGGCGCCCGCGACGGCCCAGGGGTCGCACCAACTGGCCGCGCTCGCCGCCGCGAACGCCCTCATCGTGGTGCCCGAGGCCGTCGAGTCGCTGGCGGCCGGCGCCGAGGTCTCGGTCATGGAGCTCCCGTGAGTTCAGAGTTCACACATCTGGACGCGTCCGGCGCGGCGCGGATGGTCGACGTCTCGGCGAAGGACATCTCCGCCCGTACCGCCGTCGCCACCGGATTCGTTCGGCTGTCCGGCGAGTGCGTCGCCGCGTTGCGCGCCGGCGACGTGCCCAAGGGCGACGCGCTCGCGGTGGCCAGGATCGCCGGCATCCAGGGGGCCAAGCGCACGCCCGACCTGGTGCCGCTGTGCCATCCGATCGCCCTGCACGGGGTCGCGGTCACCCTGGAGGTAGAGGACGCGGGCGTGGCGATCACCGCGACGGTCCGTACCGCCGACCGGACCGGCGTGGAGATGGAGGCGCTGACCGCCGTGTCCGTCGCGGGGCTGGCCCTCATCGACATGATCAAGGCGATCGACCCGGCCGCCGTGATCACCGATGTCCGGGTCGAGGAGAAGGCCGGCGGCAAGACGGGGCTTTGGCGCAGACCGGGGGACCGATGATCCGGGCGATGGCGGTGACGGTGTCCAACCGGGCGGCCGCGGGGGTCTACGAGGACCGGTCCGGGCCGGTGCTGGTCGAGCTGCTGGAGGACGCCGGGTGCCAGGTGGACGGCCCGGTGGTCATCCCCGACGGCGAGCCCGTCGCCGAGGTGCTGCGCGATGCCGTGGCGGCCGGCTACGACGTGGTCGTGACCAGCGGCGGCACCGGCCTCACCCCGACCGACGAGACCCCCGAGATGACCCGGCAGGTGATCGAGCGTGAGGTGCCGGGCATCGCGGAGGCGATCCGGCTCGAGGGGCGCGACAAGGTCCCGGCCGCCATCCTGTCCCGGGGCCTCGCCGGAATCGCGGGCCGCACGCTGATCGTCAACCTGCCCGGCTCGACCGGCGGCGTACGGGACGGCATGGCGGTGCTCGGGCCGGTACTGGCGCACGCGGTCGACCAGATCGCCGGCGGCGACCACCCGCGCGCCTGAACCCGGCTAACGCCCGCGGCTTAGCGGCGGGTCAGCGTCATGACCCAGTTGGTGATCCAGCTCTGCCCGCCGTCCGTCGAGAATGCCTGTTCCCACCGCGCGGAATCCGCGGTGACGTCCGACCAGATGTAGCGCACCCGGACCGGCGTGCCGGCGAAGGTGTCGTCGCCGAAGAACTCGCCGCGGCCGTTGACGAACCGGCCCACGACCGGCGGCTCCAGCCGGCCGATTCCCTTGCCGGCCCAGGTGAGGGTCCACTCGTCGCGTTCGGCGTCGTAAAGGCGCAAAGTGAGGCCGCCGGAGTTCCTGGTCGGGAACTCGAACTCATCGAAGCTCGCGCCGCCATCGAAATGACGGGAGGCGTGGCTGATTCCCGGGAACTCCTCCCACTCGCTCGCCGGGTCGAGATAGTCCGTCCGCCGCCGGTTGGCGACGTCCCAGGTGCCGGCGAGAAAGTCAAAGTCGTTCATCAATGCTCCGGTTGAAGTCGGGTAAAGGCGTCCGCCGTCCTTGTCTACCAGCGCGTCGGCAGGCCGTCGCACGGGGCACCGTGGCCCTCGGCTGAGGACGCCTTCCAGGCCACACGGTGGCCCGGTGCGCGGGAAACATCGGGTTGCGAGGGGTCTCCCTGGTTTAGGTGTGGCGATTGCCGCGACCACCAGGAATCATGGAAGACGTGGAACGCATGAGGGGGTGGCCGGCCACCCTGTCCGAGGGGGTGGTCGGGCTGCGCCCGTTGCGGCTTCGCGACGCCGCCGCGTGGCGTGAGGCACGGGTCCGCAATGCCGACTGGCTGCGCCCCTGGGAGCCGACCAACCCCGAAACCCCGCTGTTCCGCAGCGGGCTCGGCCCGTACGTCGGCATGGTGCACACGATGCGGCGCGAGGCGCGGCAGGGGCTCGCGCTGCCGTGGGTGGTCACGTACGAGGGGCAGTTCGCCGGGCAGCTCACCGTGGGCGCCATCGTGTGGGGGTCGGCCCGGTCGGCCCAGGTCGGGTACTGGATCGACCGTTCGGTCGCCGGTCGCGGCGTGATGCCGATGGCCGTGGCGATGGCCGTCGACCACTGCTTTTTCACCGTCGGATTGCATCGGGTGGAGGCGAATATCCGCCCAGAGAACGCCGCCAGCCGCCGCGTAGTGGAGAAACTCGGTTTCCGTGAAGAGGGAATTCGGCGACGGCATCTGCACATCGACGGAGCCTGGCGCGATCACCTCTGTTATGCCCTGACGGTTGAAGACGTCGGCGGCGGTGTGCGGGCTCGGTGGCTGCCGAACGCGCGGCAGGCCTTTCCGCGATCTCCCACGTGAACGCCGGAAATTTACGATCAAGAAAGCAGCCGCAAAGGCCGGGTAATCCGGCGTTCGATCTCGCGACACACCGTCCCCAATACTCGTCAACCACGGACAGTGGGTCCTACCGTGCGGGACGTGAGGATGCGCGCGTACGAAGCCGGTTCGCGGCTTCGGCGCGCCATCAAGGGCGCTGTTGATCCAAATCCGTCGACGGGAAATCCGCCGGTCCCGAAAAAGCGGCCCCGCGCCGTCGAGCGGGCGATGCGGTGAGCAGCGCCGTTCTCTATCTCGCCATCGTCGCGGTGTGGGCCGTCGTGCTCGTGCCGATGTGGCTGCGCCGCGATACCGATCCAGCCCGTACGGGATTCTCCTGGCTGCCCCATCGCCGGGCGCCCGCGCTCGCGCCCGCGACCGCGGCCTTGGCCGAGGAGGCGCCGCAGCCGTACGAGGACATCGGCGTAACCGGCGATGACCTTAGTGATGATCTCACCGGCGACGAGCCCGCCCGGCCCGCGAGGCGCCGGGTGGGCCGGGGCGGCCGGGGCGCCGTCATCGCGCGACGGCGCCGGCGCACGCTGGGCCTGTCCCTGCTCGTGCTCGGCTGCGCCGCCGCGGTGATCGCCGGGCTGGCGCCGTTCTGGGTCGCGCTGCCGGCCATCGGCCTGCTCGCCGGGCACCTGTCGCTGCTGCGCGTCGCGGTCGCGATGGACGCCGTCCAGCGGGAGGAGGCCGCGCTCGCCCGGGCCGCCGTTCGGGCGGCCGCCCGCGCCGAGGCCCGCGCCGCGCAGGAGGCCAAGGCGCGGTACGACGCGGCGCAGGCCGAGATCATCGACCTCATCGCCCGCAACCGGGCCAGGGACGTCTTCGACCAGTACGCCCACGAGCGCAACCTGCGCGCCGTCGGCGACTGAGCCCCGTCAGACGCGCCCGGCGGCTGTTCAGTATCGGGCTGCCGGCCTTCGCCGCGGCCTCGGCGCTATGCGGCGCCTGCGGGGAAGTGATCACCTTGATGATTTGGTCTGACCACTTGACCAACGGACCTCGTTACCTCCAGACTCGATCGCATGACTGGCTTCGCGCCGATCCGGCGTACGTCCGTGTCAGCGGCGGTGTTCGACCAGATAGCGGCGCAGATCCTCGACGGTCGGCTGGCGGTCGGCGCGGCCCTGCCGCCGGAGCGCACGTTGACCGAGGAGTTCGGGGTGAACCGCCAGGCGCTCCGCGAGGCGCTGCAGCGGCTCGACCAGCTAGGGCTGGTCGAGATCCGGCACGGCGGCGCCACCCGGGTGCGTGACTACCGCCGCAGCGCCGGGCTCGACGTGCTGCCGCGGCTGTTCCTGGGGGCGGACGGCGCGATCGACCCCGACGTCGTCCGTTCCGTGCTGGAGATGCGGGCCGCCATCGGCGCCGACGCCGCCGCGCTGAGCGCCGACCGGATGCCCGCGCCGCTGGTCGAGGAACTGCAAGCCCTCGTCGCCGACCTCGCGGAGATCGACGGCGACGACGTGGCCCGGCTGTCCGCCGCGGACATCCACTTCTGGGATCTCATCGTGGACGGGTCGGGCAACGTCTGCTATCGGCTGTCGCTCAACGCGCTGCGCCGGGCGTACGAGCCGGTCGAGCCGATCGTCGACCGGCTGATGCTCGACGAGCGGCGCGACGTGGCCGGGCACCGCGCGATGATCGCCGCCATCGCCGCCGGCGATGCCGCCGGCGCCCGGGACGCCGCCGTACGGCTGCTCGCCCAGGGCCAGGCCGCCGTCATGAGCCACTTCGCCGACGGCCCCGAGCGCGACACCGAGGGCCGGCCCTGAGCACGACTCCCCTGCGAAGCAACCCGGAGCCCGATCCCGAGGAGGAGCGTTGACCGCCACGACCACCCGCACTCGCCCCGACACCGACCGCGTCGACTGGCTCGCTCCCGGACTCACGCTCCGCCAGGCCGCCCGGACCTTCTTCCGGAACCCCAGCCCGCGGATCCTCGTCCCGGCCGCCGCCACCGCCGTCGCCGCACGGCTCACCATGGGCCGGTGGTCCAAGCGGGACGCCGTCGTTCCGGCGGTCATCCTCGGCCTCGAGCCGTTCGTCGAGTGGCTCATCCACGTCAACGTGCTGCACCTGCGCCCCCGTACCGTGCGGGGCCGGCAGGTGGACCCGCTCCTTTCGCGCAAGCACCGGGCGCATCACCGCGACCCGCGCGACGAGGAACTGGTCTTCATCCCGACGCCGGCCGTGGTTCCGTCCGTACTCGGGCTGGTCGCACTCAACTCGCTGATCATCCGGTCGAAGCGCCCGGCCATGACCGGCATCGCCACCTCGCTGGTGACCTTGTCGCTGTACGAGTGGACGCACTACCTGATCCACTCGTCGTACCGCCCGAAGCGCGCGCCGTACCGGGCCATCTGGCGCAGCCACCGCCTGCACCATTACCGCAACGAGCAGTACTGGTTCGGCGTCACCAATCCCGTGGCCGACCAGGTGCTGGGCACCTATCCGGCCAAGGACGAGGTGTCGCCCTCGCCCACCGCGAAGACACTGGGTGTCGACGATGTGGGCGCGGAAGGCGTCGTCTTGGCGAGCTGAGTCAGCGTGGGAGGTCGAAGACCGTCAAGGCGTAGCGGTCGGCGGCGAGGAGCACGTCGGAGTACCCGCGGATGGCCGCGTCGTCGGTCACCTCGCCGCAGCACATTCTGATCGTGTTCCCCGTGCCGGTGCGGCGGTCGATCGCCGTCACCCCGGTGTCGTCGACGCCGTACAGGTAGGCGCCGCCGACCGTGAGGGAACGCGACCAGCTGTCGCCGGCCTCGCGGGGTTGCCGCCACAGCCGTACGCCGTCGGAGAACCGGCGTGCCTCGACGGCGTCGAGTCCCTGGTTGACGATCGTGGCGTCGCCGAACACCGTCGGGCTGCGCGGCAGTACGGCCGGGCCCGGCCCCGGCAGTCGCCAGACCTCGCGGCCCTCGACGTAGGCCGCGTCGAGCCGCGCATCCGGGATGCGGGCGTCGCGGCGGGCAGCCGTGGGCTCGGCGTCGCGACCGCCTTGGGGACGTCGCACAGGTCGTCGCGCGGCCAGGCCCGCCAGGCGACGACGGCCCCCGCGGTGGCGATGGTGCCGCGAAGTCGTCCCTCGGCCATCAACCCGGGTCGGTCGGACAATGGCCGGGGCGCCTTGCCTATCGGTGCAAGGCCCTTGTCGGCTCGTGCACGGCCCGGCTGTCGCGCTAGATGGTGCGCCCGGTGTTCGCCCAATAGGGCTCGCGGAGCCGCCGTTTGAACAGTTTCCCGGAGTCTTCGCGCGGGAGGTTGTCGTCGAAGACCACGACCTCGGGCACCTTGTAGCCGGCGAGGTGCGCGCGGACATGATCTCGTACGGCGTCGTCGGTGAGCCCGGCGTCGGGGTCGGCCTGGACGTGCGCGGCCAGCGCCTCGCCCAGATCGTCGTCCGGGATGCCGAAGACCGCGACGTCCTGGACTCCCGGGAGGGCCAGCAGGCAGGCCTCGATCTCGGCGGGGTAGATGTTGACGCCGCCGCTGATCACCATGTCGTGGGCCCGGTCGCGCAGGAACAGGTAGCCGTCGTCCGACAGGTACCCCATGTCGCCGACGGTGATGTAGCCGTCGCGTTCGGCCGCGCGCCGCTTGGCATCGTCGCCGATGTAGGTGAAGTCGGGCCAGAAGTCCGGCGGTCTGAGGAAGATCTCGCCGACCTCGCCGGGCGGCAGGTCGTTGCCGTCGCCGTCGAGCACGCGCACCGCCGAGCCGTACACCGGTCGCCCGACGGTACCGGGGTGGGCCAGCCATTCGACCGTGTCGCAGGCCACGACGGCGCCGGTCTCGGACCCGCCGTAGTACTCCCTGATGATCGGGCCCCACCAGTCGATCATGGCCCGTTTGACGTCGGGCGGGCAGGGCGCGGCCGCGTGCACGACGGCCTTGAGCGAGGACATGTCGTACGACGCCCGTACCTTCTCCGGCAGCCGCAGCAGCCGCGTGAACATGGTCGGCACCATCTGGATGTGCTCGATGCGGTTCCGCTCGATGGTGGCCAGGAATTGCTCGGGGTCGAAGCGCGGCAGCAGCGTCAGATCGATCCCCAGCCGTACGGCCAGGATCGCGTGCACGTTCGGGGCGGTGTGGTAGAGCGGCGCGGGAATCAGCGTCCGCAGCTGCGGCTGCAGACCGAAGATCTCCAGGATCGACATCGCCATCCGCGCCGTGGTCTCCGGCGGCGTCTGCTGTCGGCGGATTCCCTTGGGCCGTCCGGTCGTGCCGGAGGTGTAGATGACGCTCATCGGCGGCGCGTCGGCGGTGGCGTCCCATGCGGGCTGCGTCCGCGCCCAGTCTCCGGTGTCCGGGTGGCGCCCGGTGAGTCCCGGCAGCCCGAGGTCGTACGCCTCGTTCACCTCGGACGGCACCGGCACTTCGATCAGCGGTACGCCGTCCGGCAGCGCCGCCGTCACCGTCGGCAGCAGGTCGGTGTGCGCGAAGACGGCCCGGCTGTCGCTGTCGACCAGCAGGTGGCCCAGCTCCGCGTCCCGCCAGTGCCAGTTCACCGGTACGGGCAGCGCCCCCAGCAGGGCCGTCGCCTCGGTGATCTCGAGGAAGGCGGGATCGTTCCGTACCACGATGGCGACGCGGTCACCAGGTTCGACGCCCACCGAAGCCAACCCGGAGGCGATGCGGCCCGCCCGTTCGCGCAGCTCGTCGTAGGTCTCTGTCCGATCGCCGGAACGCACCATTGTCATCGGCCGGTTCCTTCCCCCTAGCGCACGTGCCTCGGCTCCCAACCTCACCGCGACCCGCGACCGCGTCAAGCTCCGCGATCGCTGCGACGGCTGGATAGTGAACAGTTTCTTCCATCTGGTGAATGAATGTGTTGACAGTTCCTCTAGAGGCACAGAGTCTTGATCCACGATGTTGACGGCTCGTCCTGGTTGGTCATCCGTACTCGGCATTTGCGAGGCAAGGGCTCGATGAACAGCAGCAAGCTAGGCCGTGGAACCAGGCGCCTTCGGTGGAGTTGGGCCGCTGCGGCGATCGCGGCAGTCAGCTTGATCGTCACCGCCTGCTCGACGACCGATACGACGACCGGATCGGGGAGTTCGGGAGCCAGCTCGTACCTCAGCGCGGCTCAGATCAGTCAACTCGAGTCTCTGGTGGAGCAGGCGAGCGCCGTCCCGAAATTCGTCCCACCGGGTCCGGCTTTCGACACGTCCAAGCTCAAAGGCAAGAAGATCTTCGCGATGCCCACCGCGAGCCAGCTCCCGGTCTGCAACCAGATCGCCGATGACATCGTCAAGCTCGGCGGGAAGTTCGGTATGACGGGCAAGAACTTCCAGAACAGCGGTGGCCCGTCCGCATGGATACCCGGCATCCAGCAGGCGATCAGCCAGCGCTACGACGCCATCGTGCTCGTCTGCGGCATCGATCCCAACCTGATCAAGCCCCAGTTGCAGGCGGCGAAGAACGCGGGCATCGCGGTCATCGACTCCGGCCTCGGTGACACCTATGAGAACCCCACGCAGACGTCGCCGCTGGTGACGGCGCAGACCAACGTCCCCAACGGGCAGATGTTCCAGCGGTCGGTGGACGTGGCGTTGCTGGACAACCGGGCCAAGCCGTTCGACATCTTCGTGATCACGTCGAACGACGTGCCCGACGGCGTGATCATCAACCGGGCGCTGCGGGCGGAGATCACCAAGTACTGCCCCAAGTGCAAGATCACGTCCACCGACATCGCGGTGCCGGACTGGGGCACGAAGGTGCAGTCCGCGGTCAGCTCGGCGCTGGTCGCCAACCCGAACATCAAGGCGGTCATCCCCATCTTCGACGGTGAGGTGCCGCCGGCGGCGGCCGCCGTGCGGGCCAGTGGCCGGGCCGGCGTCAAGCTCTACGGGTGTTACGGCGCGACGCCCGAATACATCCTCCAGATGGGCAAGGGGCTGCCGATGGGCTCCGATGTGGGCCCGACCGCGCTGTGGCGGGCGTACGCCACGATGGACCAGACGCTGCGGGTGCTCAGCGGGACGAAGCCGGTGTCGCCGGACAAGGCCGGCGACCCGTCGCGGCTCTTCACGATCAAGAACTACACGGAGGCCGCGAAGCCGAACAACGGCTTCGGCAATGAGTTCATCATCGGCTACGAGAAGCTCTGGGGTATCGGCTGACGATGGATCCGGCGACCACCCCCGGGGGTCAGCCGCCCGCAGCTCAGTCGCCCCCGGACCGGGTGCCTGTGCTGGAGATGCGGCACATAACCATGCGCTTCGGTTCCTTCCGCGCCCTCAAGGACGTCGACTTCCTGGTCAATCAGGGCGAGATCGTGGCCCTGCTGGGCGAGAACGGGTCCGGCAAGTCCACCTTGGTGAAGGTGCTGGCCGGGGTGAACGCCCCGGATGCAGGCGCCGAGATGTACCTTGGCGGCCGGCCGGTTCCGCTTCCCCTCGCCCCCGGGCAGTTCCGCGACCTGGGCCTCAGCTTCGTCCATCAGGATCTGGGCCTGGCCAGAACCCTGACCGTCGCCGAGAACCTGGTGGTGGCCGAGTCCGGCAGCGTCCACTCCCGCCGGCCGATCAACTGGCGCGCGGAGCGCAGGAGAATTCGCCGGCTGCTCGATTCGTACCAGGTCACCATCGACCCGGCGACGGTCATCGACCGGCTTCCCCCGGTCGGCCAGGCGCTGGTGGCCATCGTGCGCGCCGCCGAGGAGCTGCGGGCGTACCGGCTGCGCGACGACGTGGCGCGCTCCATCCTGTTCCTGGACGAGCCCACCGTGTTCCTGCCGGAAAGCGAGGTCGAGTTCCTCTTCGACCTGATCCGTACGGTCGTACGGGAGGGCGCCAGCGTCGTCTTCATCTCCCATGACCTGTCGGCCGTGCGAACGGTATGCGACCGGGCCGTGGTGCTCCGCGACGGGGAAGTGGCTGGGCGTACCGCTCTCGCCGGCATCAGCGATGAGCGGCTCGTGGAGCTCATCGTCGGCCAGGGCGCCGGTAAGCGGGTCGAGTTCAGCCACCGGCGCGCCGGCGACGGACGCCTGGCTAAGTCGCTGTTCGAGGTGCGGGGCCTGCGGGGCGGCCGCGTCGCGGACGTGAGCCTGGATGTCCGGGGCACCGAGATCGTCGGTCTGGCCGGCCTGCTCGGCTCGGGGGCCGAGGATGTCCCGTACCTGCTGTTCGGGTCCGCGGCGGGTGCGGCGGGCAGCATGCGTGTCGATGGCTGGACCGTCTCCGTGCCGCGGCTGAAACCGTTCGAGGCGGTGCACCGGAAGGTGGCCCTGGTGCCCGCGGACCGGCGGCGCGACGGCATCGCCCCCGCCCTCACCGTCGCCGAGAACGCCACCATCTTGGTCAACGACGAGCACACCTCCTTCGGGCGGCTGCGGCTGCGGCGGCTGCGCAAAGTCGTGCGCGACCTGCTGGACCGGTTCAACGTACGACCGCGTGATCCGGGCGCCCCGGCCTGGCAACTCAGCGGCGGCAACCAGCAGCGCGTGGTGCTGGCCAAGTGGTTGGAGATCAACCCGAAGTTGCTGTTGCTGCACGAGCCCACGCAGGGAGTCGACGTCGCGGCGCGGGCGCAGATCTACCGGATGGTGCGCGACGCGACGGACGGCGGCATGGCCACCCTGTGGGTGTCCAGCGACTTCGAGGAGCTGGCCGCCGTCTGCGACCGCGTGATCATCGTGGCCGCCGGACTGGTCCGGGCCGAGCTGTCCGGCGATGAGGTGACCGAGGAAAAGATCAGCTCAGCGGTCTATTACTACTCCACCGACGCGGCCTCGGTGCTGGCGGATGAGGCCTCCGCGCCCGGCCCGGACCACACATTGGGAACGGAGGGACGCCATGTCGACGGCTGAGACCGCCACCGACGAGAGCGGAGCCGGCGAGCAGCGATCCGGCGCGGAGCTCGCGGCGCGCACCGGTGGGCTGGCGGTCCTGGCCGAACGGGCCGCGCTGCCCGTCGCCTGGGTCGCGCTGATCATCATCTACAGCATCACCAGCCCCGGGCTGTTCCTGACCTGGTCCAACATCTCGAACATCCTCGGTTCGCAGGCCGTGCTGTTCGTACTGGCGCTGGCCGCGCTCATGCCCTCGTTCACCGGCGACTTCGACCTCTCGCTGGGGGGCGTGATGGGCCTCACCGCGATGGTGGTGGGGGTGCTGAATACCCGGCACGGCATGGGCATCCTGCCGGCCTGCCTGATCGCGGTGGCGGTGGCGGTGATCGCGGGCTGTCTTAACGGCTTCTTCGTGGTCACCTGCGACACCAACGCGCTGATCGTGACCCTCGGCATGGGCAGCGTCTTCACCGGGCTGATCTACTTCCTGGCCGGCTCCAACACGATCACGGGCATCGGCGAGTCGCTGTCCAGGGCCACCTTCACCACCAAGCTGCTCGGCATCCCCGTCGAGTTCTATTACGGCCTCGTCCTGATGCTGATCGTCTGGTACGTCTCCACGTTCACCCCGCTCGGCCTGCGCGCCCTGTTCGTGGGACAGGCGCGCGACGTGGCCCGGCTCAGCGGCATCCGGGTGTCGCGGCTCCGGTGGGGCGGCTTCGTCCTCGGCGGTCTGATCGCCGGCCTGGCCGGCATCCTGTTCGTCGGCACCACCGGATCGGCCGACCCGACGGCGAGCGCCCCCTATCTGCTGCCGGCCTACGCGGCCGTCTTCCTCGGCGCCACCACCCTCAAGCCCGGACGATTCAACGCCCTCGGGGTCGGCATCGCCGTCTACTTCCTGGCCACCGGCGTCAACGGCCTCCAACTCCTCGGTGCCGCCAACTACGTCCAGCAGCTCTTCTACGGCGCCGCCCTGATCGCCGCCGTTGTCCTCTCCCGCCAACTCCGCCGAAGGACCTAGCCGCACCCACGCGGCCCTCAGCCTGTCCTTTCCCTGCCTCGGCTTTCGAAGCTCACGGCAACCCGCGGCCATTCAAGCGGTGCGGTGTCAATCGCCTTCGAGCACGCTGCGGATGCGGTTCCACGCGTGGCCGGCGTCGTTGTCGGGCGCGGGTTCGAAGACCAGCACCCCGTCGCCCAGGTCGAAGGTCACGGTCGGCGGGCCGGCCTCGGTCTGCGTCGGCTCGCACACGTCGACCCCGTACGGCGCAGCGAGCACCCCCCGCAGGCTAGCGCCGCGCGCGGCGTGGGTCTGCTGGTGCCAGATCGTGCCCACTTGGATTCGCGTGCGTGCGCGCTCAAAGCGCGCTCAGATGTGGAATTCGGCGCGGAGGTCGGCCTTGAGGATCTTGCCGACGGCCGAGCGGGGGAGCGCGGGCACCGTCCTGACGTGGCGGGGCACCTTGAAGGCCGCCAGATGCTCGCGGCAGTGCGCGAGCAGGGCCGTCTCGTCCACGTCGGCACCGACGACGAACGCGCACCCGACCTCGCCCCAGCGCTCGTCGGGCACGCCGACGACCGCGACCTCCGCCACACTCGGGAAGGCGGCGATCACGGACTCGACCTCGGCCGGATAGACGTTCTCGCCCCCGGACACGTACATGTCCTTGACCCGGCCGATTATCCGGTAGCAGCCGTCCGTGTCGCGTTCGGCGATGTCGCCGGTACGCAGCCAGCCGTCGACGAACGCCTCCTCGGTGGCCTTGGGATTGCGCCAGTAGCCGGCGAATACGTTCGGTCCCCGGACGAGGAGCTCACCCTGCCCGGGACCGTCGACGCCGAGCAACGCCACATCGACATGGGGATAGGGACGGCCCACCCAGCCGATCCGTGCGGCGGCCTCCTCCGGTGGCAGGCACAGCACATTGGGCGAGGCCTCGGTGAGACCGTAACCCTGGACGATCCGTACGCCGCGGTCGTGCCACAGACGCAGCAGCGGCTCCGGCATGGGCGCACCACCCACGACGACCGTACGCAGGTGCGACAGATCGGTCTGGGGGAAAGCGGGATGCTGGGCCATGAACTGGTACGTGGCCGGGACGCCCATCATTGTCGTGACGCGGCATTCGGCGATCAGGCGCAGGGCACGGGCCGCGTCGAAGGCCGGTTCCAGCACGACCGTGGCGCCTTTCCACCAGGCCAGCAGCGGTTGCACATTCCAGCCGCCCACATGGAACTGGGGGAGTACCTGCAGGACGACGTCGTCCTCACGCAGCTCGAGGCCCCGGTCGAGGGACAGGTTCGTCCAGAAGCAGTTGGCGTGGGTGAGCAGCGCGCCCTTGGGCCGTCCCGTGGTGCCGGACGTGTAGACGAGCAGCAGCCCGGCGTCGGCGTCCGGTTCGGGCAGCGCGCCGGTGGCGGCGAGCGCGTCGAAGCCCCGCCGGGACAGCTCGGCGAGCCGAATGCCGGACGTCGTACGCTCGGCGAGGTCACGCAGTGCGGGAGAGACGAAGAGCACGGTTGGCTCGGCGTCCTCGAGCTGGAACGACAGCTCTGCGGCGGTCAGCCGTACGTTCAGCGGGACGAGGATCAGCCCCGCCTTGGCGCACGCGAACAGCAGTTCCACGTGCTCAGGGCTGTTGCCGGTCAGCGAGGCGACGCGGTCACCGGGCGCCGCCGCTCCCGAGGCGAGCAGGCCGGCCGCCAGATGTTCGGAACGTTCGTCCAGCTCCCCGTAGGTGACCCGGACGTCGCCGAAGACGATCGCCGTGCGCCGGGGAGTGGTGCGCGCACGGTCCCGCAGCCAGCGCCCGACGTTCAACGGGCGCCCAGACCCCGCCGGATGAAGGCGTACATCTCCTCGAAGACGTGGTCGGGTATCCGGCGCGACCTGTTCTCCCACAGAATCCAGCGCATCCCGATCAGCTCGCCGATGCCCATCAATGCCCACGCGATGACCTCCGGATCGGCGGGTACGACCTCACCGGCGTCCATCGCCTCTCGCAACCCGGTCGTGTAGCCCTCGGCGATGGTGGTGTAGTGCCGGTGCATGGCGTCCGGGGACGCCCACTCGGCCTGCCGGATGATCCGGTACAGCGCCGGGTGCTCGGCGGTGAAGCGGAAGAAGCCCAGAAAGCCCAGCCGCTCGGCCTCGGCCCGGGTGCGGCCCTGCCGGGCGCCCTCCGACATCGCGCGGCGGACCCGCCGGTTGAGGTCGGCGATCAGCTCGTCGAAGATCTGCTGCTTGCCCTCGAAGTAGATGTAGAAGGTGCCCTGCGACACCCCGGCCGCCTCGGTGATCTTGACGATGGACGCGTCCTGGTAGCCGAGGGCGGCGAACGTCTCCTCGGCGGCGGTCAGCAGCCGCCGCCTGGTGCGCTCGCCCCGGGCCGACAGCGGGCGGCCGCGGGTGCTGGTGACCGGCGGCTCCTCCTCGACCCGCCAGGTCACGCGCGGGCCTCCAGATGAGCGTGCAGCATGGCCGCGAACTCGCCGGGCTGCTGGACGTAGGGGAAATGCCCGGTGCCCTCCATCACCCGTTCGCTGTACGAGCCGTACCGGTCGAGCACACGGCGGGTCTGGGCGACCATCGGCTGCGGCGGGAACGCGTCCTCGCCCGGCCAGCCGGGGACATGCCCGAGCGCACCCAGGTTGCCGAGGTCGACCAGCGAGGTGTCGGACACGATCGCGTCCAGGTCGCCGCGCACCCACAGCACCGGGGCCTGGCAGCCGGAATCCGGGAAGCCGCTCCAGTCGAGATATTTGGCGGACAGGGCGTTGAGGACGCCGCGGGTACCGGGTGCGGTACCCGGCCAGTGCGGCGAGTCCACCGCGTCGCCCGGGTAGTGGCCGTCGCCCACGCGGGTGCCGAGGATGCCCGCCAGTAGCCCGTCCTCGTCCCGTACGGTGTCCGGCCCCGGGAAGTACAGGGTGCGGACGACGTTGCGCGGCGACAGCGGATTGGCGTCGGACGTGTCACCTTCGGCGATCAGCTTGACCAGGTCGGGGTTGGCGGTACCGCCGCCCGATCCGGCGAAGTCGGGCGCGCAGGGGGTGCCGTCCGGCCTCGTGCCGCCGAAGCCGTACGGGGAGACCGGCGCGACCAGCGTGATGCTCAGCGCGCGGCCCGGATGGCGGGACGCCAGGTCCATCACGACACCGCCGCCCAGGGAGTGCCCGACCAGGTGGACGGCGTCCAGTTCGAGGGCGTCCAGCAGCGTGGTCAGGTCGTCGCGGTAGTCGCCGACGCCCCGGGTGGCGTCCACCGGCTCGGCGCCGCCGCGGCCGAAGCCGCGCAGGTCGGGCGCCAGGCCGCGGTACGTGGGCGGAAGCAGCGCAATCTGCTCGTCCCAGGCCGAGCCGTCGGAGAGGTTGCCGTGGACGAAGAGCACCGGGACGCCCTCACCCGTGTCGCGCAGGAAGGTCGTCAACCGGCCGGTCCGCACCATGCGGTTCATGGTTCCACCCCTTGACGAAGTCGTTGGCTTGCCTCAATTTAACAAGTGAATCACCTCTCATAAAAGGGGTCCGTGATGCGTGGATCGGTGGCCATCCTGGCAGCGGCGCTACTGTTGGCCGGCGTTTCGGTGGGGATAGCGTCATCCGCCCGAGCCACGGCGTCGGTGACTCTGGAGGCGACCTTCACCAGCGGTCTGGAGAACGGCTGGGCGAAAGTGGAGCGCTATCGGGACGGCTCCAGCGGCTTCGCGACCGAGACGTACCCGCCGGACGGCCGGGGCGACCAGACCGGGCAGACGCAGCGGCTGTTCGGCGGGGTGGCGCGGCCGCACTCCTCGCGCTTCCTGCTCTACCAGGCTCCGGGCGCGCTGACCGGGTCGAAGCAGGTGCCGGTGCTGCTGGTGCACGGCGCCAACCAGACCGCCGACCAGGCATGGGCCAACCCGAACGCCCTCGGCCCGAACGGCTGCGGCAGCTCGTCCTGCCCTGCCACCGGCCTCATGCAGTACCTGGACGGGCTGGACTACAAGGTCTTCGCGATCGGCTTCCCGCACAAGACCGGCGACGGCTACTACTGGTCGGAGCAGATCGGCGACGCCGTCAAGCTCGTCAAGGCCAAGACCGGCGCCTCCCAGGTGGACGTGATCGGCTGGTCCAAAGGCGCGTTCAACGCCCGGATGTACGTCTCGTCGCTCAAGCGTTCGTGGGGCACCGCCTACGGCGGCGACGTGCGCAAGCTGGTGCTGGTCGGTGGCCCCAACAAGGGCTTCGACTGGGGCTACCGGCACGGATGGAGCCACGACTTCGCCATCTTCCCCCAGTGCGGTGGCTCCCTCAACGCGCCCGCCCCGCACACCGCGATGGTCTGCTTCGGGCTCTGGTACGACGAGACCCAGTACAGCTACGAGGGCACGGCATTCCCCGGCGGCGGGCAGATGCTCGCCCGCTGGGACAACGTCTACCCGCTGCCGACCACTGAGCAGGACTGGTACACGACCTACTACGGCGGGCAGGGCTTCTACACGGCCGGCCGCGGCATCCAGTACGCGATCGACCAGGGCTCGCTGGTGCAGCCGCTGATCAACGCCGGGGTTCCCGCGAGCGTGCCGGTCTACGAGCTGTGCGGCAGCTCGCCGAACATGCCGCTGCTGCACAACGAACACACCGGCCCGTCCGATGGCGCGGTCTTCATCGCCAGCTGCACCGCCACCGACGGCATCGCCAACCGCGCGTCCGCCGCGACGCTGTCGCTCAACCACCTCCAGCTCGGCTGGGCCGCCGGCGCCAAGTCCCAGGTGGCCGCGTGGCTCGGATAGCGTCGCGTCGCTCGCACGAGAGCAACCGAGTCCGCCGGCTGCCGTACGCCTAGGCTCTGCGCGCGAGGACGAGCCGGTATCGAGGGCTGCCGTCCGCGCGTTGGCCCAGGGCAGTCATGGCGACCGTCGTCACGGTGAATCCGGCTGCCGTTAGGTCGTCGCGGACCGCGCGCGGCGGGCAGGTGCGGTAGTACATGACGAAGGGGGGACGCCACACGACGTTCCGTACCCGCATGGCCAGGTCGAATCCGAGCAGCGCCCAATACCGGCCCGACGTGATGCATGGCGGTGCGCCGATCGGGACGGCGAAGATCCCGCCAGGCCGCAACGCGCGGTAGATCCCGGCGAAGAGCGCGGGCCGTTCGGCGGGCAGGAAGTGTCCGAGCGCGCCGAAGCTGACCGCGAGGTCGAAGGCCTTGGTGAAGGGCAGCGCCCGGGCGTCGGCTCGTACCCACTCGGCGTCCGGGTGCGCGCTGCGCGCCTGCGTCAGCATGCCGGCGCTGAAGTCGACGCCCGTGATCCGCCCTTGGCACAGCGTTTTGAGGGTCCGCGCGCCCGCGCCGGTGCCGCAGCACACGTCCAGTCCCTGCCCGAACGGCCCGAGCGGACGCAGCGCGTCGGCGGTTGCGCCGAGGATGCGATCGGGTGTGCGGAACGGGGTGTGGTCGAACTTCGGAGCGAGCAAGTCGTAGCCGCGCTCGACCGAGGACAGCGCCTGGATCACCAGTTCCCGCAGAGCGGGGCCTTGCGGCGAGAACACGGCCCAAGGGTACTTTCTAGGACGCGACGGGGCCGGTGCGGATGGGGGGCACAAGCGCGGCCACGCACAACCTCAGTAGGGCACGCCGATCTTGCGCCACTTGCGGCCGCCGGTGCCGGGCTCGGGCGGCGGGGCGGCGCGTCTGCTGCGGTACGGGATGTACGGCCGCCACAGGTACCACAGCGGGTAGCTCCAGGCGTGGACGAGCCGGCTGAACGGCCAGACGGCGAAGATCATCCAGCGGCGGTGGCGTGTACCTGGTAGATGATCGGCGCGGCGGCGATGGCGTGGACGTCGGGTTGGCCCGTGAAAAGGCCGCGGAACCAGGGTGCGACCGTCTGTCGGTAGTCGTAGCCGCCGCCGAACAGGTTCACGCCGATCGTCGGGGCAATCCCGGTGAGCACAACGACGAGCAGCAGGATCAGCGCCACGTAGTCGACCGCGCTGGTCATGGCCCGCACCCGGGGGATCAGCAGCCGGCGGCCGGCCAGGACGACGATCCCGCCGATGGCGAGGACGGCGGCCACGCTGCCCGCGACGGCGGAAAACCACCGGTAGGTGGGTTCGGAGATGCCGACGGTTTCGGGGACGGAGGCGGTGATGAGGATGCCGATGACGTGGCCGGCGATGGCGGCGAACGTGCCGTAGTGGAAGAGCGGCGAGCCCCACTTGAGGGCGCGACGTTCCTGAAGTTGTGTGGAGCGGCTGGTCCAGCCGAACTGGTCGTATCGCCATCGCCAGACGTGCCCGACGACGAAGATGGCCAGGGCCCAGGTAGGGCAGCCCGACCCACCAGAAGAGCTGGGCGGCGCTGGTGTCGTTCATGGTCTCCTGTCCTGCCCGGTCAGGTACTGCGGTGGGGCGAAGGGCTCCAGGCCGACCTCCTCACGTGGCGGGCCGTCGCGCCAGGCCCGGTGGATCAGGTTCAGGTCTCCGCCGCCCGATTTCGGCAGCTGCGCGCGTACCGCGGCGACCACGTCGGCGTAGGGGGTGCCCGCCTCGCTCAGCGCCCGGCGCAGCAGCTCGACGTCGGCGCGGTGGGCGCGCAGCAGCTTTCTCCTGCCCCACGTAGTGCGCCCAGCCGCCGCCGTTGACGCCCTGGCGGCCGTACAGCATGGTCAACGTGAAGAACGTCCGGTGATCTGGTCGGAGTGGTACCAATGGTTGGTGCCGGCCCCCATGCAGATCATCGACCGGCCCCCCGGACAGCTCGGCGTTGCGGGCGAACTCCGGCCCGCTCGGGATCACCGGTGATCTCCGCCCAAGCCGCGACCGGGTCCCCCAGCCGGTCGCGCGCCGCCCGCCACATCCCCAGCAGCTCCCCGCGCACGTACGGATAACGCACACGGGACGGGGAGTAGGTGTACCAGGAAACGACGCCCCCGCGGACATCCCCGCGGTTCGTACTCCGGTGAGTCCGGCCCCACCGAGGGATAGTCGGTCTGTGGCGTCTCCCACGTGATGATGCCGTCCTTGACGTACACCTTCCACGAACAAGACCCCGTGCAGTTCACACCATGCGTGGACCGCACCTCCTTGTCGTGGCGCCACCGCTCCCGATAGAAGGCCTCCGCGCCGCGCCCGCCCTTGCGGTGCAGCTCACGAAAGTCCGGCGATGGCGTACCGGGTGTGAAGAACTGCGCTCGCCGCAGCAGGCTCTCCACCGGCTCACCCGCCGGCAACAACGGCGCCAGCAGGTCCCGTTCGTCCCCCGACGCGTGCCGACGCGCACTCCCGCCGCCGCTCGCGCCTTCCGCACCCGGACCAGACACCGAGCTCATGCGCCGCCACTACCCCGTGATCGCGGCAGCCTAAACACCCGTCTCGCCCACGAATGAACTGGTCGCCCACCAAATTTCGCGACGCCAACGGCCCGACCCGGCACGGTCACCCGCGTACGTCGCCAGGCTCGCTGCGACTATTCGGACGCATCCGTCGGAACTCAGCCGGCGGAACGCCGTAGGTCTGCCGGAAAAGGCGGCTGAAATTCCCGGCGTCGGAGAACCCCCAGCGCATGCCGATCGAATTCACCGGCCGCTCCGTAAGCGCCGGATCCAGCAGGTCGCGGCGGCACCGCTCCAAACGGAGGGCGCGCACCCATGAGGCCACGGACTTTCCCTCCGATTCAAACATCTTGTGCAGATAGCGCAGCGAAATGTGGTGCGCGGCGGCGATCGTGGCCGGGCTGAGCGCCGGATCGCCCAGCCGGTCCTCGATGAACGCATAGATGCTCAACAGCAGTACGCGCCGCCGGGTCGGTCGCGGCACGTCGGCGACACGGTCGAGCCGCGCTGCGGCCACAGCGACGATCAGATCCAGCACTGCCGCACCGATCTTCGAGCCGCCGACGCCTTCGTAGGCGTTGACGTCCCTGGCCATCTCGCGGACCAGGACTGAGACCAGCCTCGCGTCCGGTTCCCTGCCGCTGAATTCCAGCCCTGCCAGGTTCCTGACGTCCTTGTCCCGCAGTGGCAGCAACGCCCGTGGGAACAGGACGGCGGCACCCGACCTGAGCTGCCCACTCAGCCGGCAGGGCCGGGACAGATCGGCGAAGCTGAAATCGCCCGGTGCCAGGGCGGCTTGCCGATCATGCTGCTCGAAAACCGCGCACCCATCAAACGCCACGTCGATCTTGCACAGCTCGGGATCCGAGCGCCTGACCAGCCGAGATGACCGGACGACCTCCGCCTCTTCGAACACCGACGTCCACGTGACCAGCTTGACCATGCCCACGTCCGCGGCGCGGAACCTCCCGCCGACCAGGTCCGGGGCAGTGTGGACGTCGAACGGAGCAATCGTGTCGGTGATCGCGGTCCGCATATAGTCCAGCCGTGTCGCGGGCGAAACGGAATGGGCATCCCAGACTTCCAATGGACGCTCCTTACCGCAGAGCCCGCCACAGCACCCGAAATCGGGAGTTCGCCATCGGCAGCGACCGCACCTCGCAGATTACCGGATCGGGCTATTACGGGGTTCGGAGCCGTCGGCGCACCGGCCACGACGTACCGAGACACTCCGGCCCTGACCGGCTCGGCTGACCATCGCCGCGATGAGCGGAGTCTTTCCCGGGACTAGTTGGTCACGAGATGCCGCCGAGGGCGCTGGGCAGCCGCGTCTGAAAGTCGAGCACACCCACCCACGTTGGGTGAACGTCGATCTTCGCCATCCGGGTGCCGGGCTGATCGATCTGGCCGAGGTACCCCTGGGCAGCATCCTCGCCGATGTAGCGGCGTGCGGCCGACGCATATTCGTCGGGGATGCCGTCGACCTCGCTGATGGTCGCACGTCCGCGGATGGTGAGCACTTCCGGCGGCCAGGTCTCGGTATCGATGGCGACCGCGACTTCCGGTTTCGCCCGTAGCGCCCGCAGCCGCCCGGGCGGATGGCGAAGGTGCGGCGCCGCCAGGAACGTCGGCATGGACAGCACCTCACCCGTCCAGTGGAACCACGTCGCCAGCACCCGGGGCGTCCCGTCCCCGGCCACATAGGCCAACCGCGCCGGAATCGTCGAAACGAGCAATCGCTGTGCGACGTCGCTCTCCAGCAGACCAAGCTCGCCCTGCTTGAGCGTCATCGAGTCGCCACTGGCCTCAGCCTTCTCCTCGTCTTTCACGAGTCACCTCCGGACACCATCGTCGCACCACGGCCTTGCGTGCCGCCCCAGTGCGACGGGCGCGACGAACATCGGCCATGGACACCCATTCATGCGGCGGCTTCATTTCCGCTTCATCGCCCCGGCCTGGGGCTCGGGTCGGCACCCTCTGATGGCCCGACTCACCGATACAGAACTCGGCGGCGGTCTTCCGCGCGGTGACCGGGTCCAGCGCACCGGCGGTGCGTTCGACGGCGGCGCCGGCAAAGCCGGCGACCCTTAATTCCTTGAGTACATGCCAGCCTTATCGCGGCGAGGCCAATGCAACTCGAACTTGATGGCGTGGACTGTTCCAGCATCTGTCGCGGCGGTTCCGCAACGCTTCCGCAATAGCGGCTGAAAAGCTGCAAATTCAAAGCAGCCGGGGGAATCAAAATCGGCTCACGGGGAGGTTCGGACGTGTCACGACCACAGACGGCCCGAAGACAACGATCGGCTACCAAGACCGACATCGGGGGCGCCGGGACGCTAAGACCATGTCTGCGGAGGGCGGCAGGAGCTCGGGCGTGGCTGGCCCTGATCGCGGCCATCGCGACCATCGCCATCCAGTTCGCGGCCGCGGAGCCGGCGGCCGCCAGCGGGGGACTGGACCTTCAACGCACCGCCGCCTCGTCCCTGTTGGTCCACGACGAAGTTCAGAAGATGGCCACCGCGACGTGCCCATCCGGGAAGCTCGTCGTCGGTGGCGGCGGCGCGATCTGGAGCCAGAAGCCCGGCGAGACCAACAACGCTCGGCTGACCGCCCTGATCCCGACCCGGACCACCTTCGTGGCCGAGGCGGAAACGCAATTCCTCACCGGCGGCCCCGACTGGCGCGTCGACGCTTACGCGGTGTGCGCCAACGCAAAAGCGCTCGGCGACAAGGCGGGGAAGTACAGGATCGTGCCCGCCGGCAACAGCAAAGAGCAGGAACGGAACAAATTCAAGACCGCTGAGGCGCGATGCCCCGCGGGAACCGTCGCGTACGGCACTGGCGCGTTCGTGCCGTCGAATGGCCGGATCGGCCTGCAGATGACCCGCACCTCCACGCCGCTCGACATCTCTCGCGCCACGGGGCGCGCCGACGACGCCTACCGCCCCGACCCTCGCGACCCGCCGTGGGTGGTCACCTCGTATGCGATCTGCGCGCAACCAGCGGGCGGCCTGCACTTCGACGCGGAGCTCGGCCCGGGTAACGGCCTCGTACATCAATGCAGCAACCGCTCCCAAGTTGTCGCCGGGCCGGGCGGCGGCGGCGGGCTGAACGACGGCGGCCAGGTCTGGCTGAAGAGCCTCTACCCGCACGCCGACAACGACGTGCTCGTGCAGATGACCGGTCTGTTTTCCGATCGCCAGGTGCTCGCCAGCCCCACATGTGCCGACCGAAGCTAGCAACAACCAGCCGAAGCGGCCGTCATCCGTGGCGGCCGCTTCGGCTGGATGCATGTACGGACTGAGCAGGTATCCGGCAAGCGGAATAGGCCGGCCGAGTTGGCCGAGCATCGGGCTGCGCCCCGAGTACGCCGTCGCGATAGCCGGCGGCCGGTCCCGAGGTGGGCACGACCCAGGCCAGATGCTGGTTCGAAAACTGGCCTCTTCTGATGCGATGAAGGAGCGGGGCCTCCGCTCCTGGCGGATGCTGAGGTTGTCCGCTTCAGTCCGTAGTCACGGAGGCCCGCTATGGGCACACAGTACGACGGTCCGCAGATTGTGGGGATGGACTTGCACCGGCGGCGTTCGGTGCTGGTCCGGATGACGCCTGAGGGTGAGCGTTTGGGGAAGGCCCGCATCGTCAACTCGCCGGAGGCACTTCGCGAGGAGGTCGGCAAGGCGGGGGTGGCGCCGAGGGTCGTGTTGGAGGCGACGTACGGCTGGTATTGGGCGGCCGACACGCTCGCGGCCGCGGGTGCCGAGGTGCATCTGGCGCATCCGCTGGGGGTGAAGGCGTTCACCTATCGGCGGGTGAAGAACGACGAGCGGGACGCCGCGGATCTGGCTGATCTGTTGCGGATGGGGCGGCTGCCCGAGGCGTGGATCGCCCCGCGTGAGGTCCGGGAGTTGCGGGAGTTGACCCGCTACCGCGCCAAGCTGGTCGGCAAGTGGACCGGCTGCAAGGACATGGTGCACGCCGTTTTGGCCAAGCTCGGCATCGCGGTGGTGTGCAGCGATCTGTTCGGCCCGGGCGGCACCGACTGGCTGGACCGGCTGGTGTTGCCGCAGCCTTACCGGGGGAAGGTTGCCTCGCTGCGGACGCTGATCGCCGTCGTGTCGGAGGAGATCACCATGCTGGATGAGGTGATCGCCGACCTGCTCGCCGGCCATGCCGGCTACCGGGTGATCCAGCAGCTGCACGGGATCGGCCCGGTGCTGGCCGCCGTCATCGTCGCCGAGGTCGGCGACGTCACCCGGTTCACCCGTCCCGAGCAGCTGTGCTCGTGGGCGGGTCTGACCCCGCGACACCGCGAATCGGACCTGAAGGTCGCCCGCGGGCCGATCACCAAGCAGGGATCACGGGTGTTGCGGTGGGCGATGGTCGAGGCCGTCCAGCGCGCCCGCACCGGCACCAAGATCCGGGCGGTCAAGGACGGCATCATCGCCCGCCGCGGCCCCCAGGCCCGCAACATCGCCAAGACCGCCGCCGCGCGGGTGCTGCTCACCCTGGTCTTCTACGGCCTGCGCGACGGACAAATCCGCTGCCTGCGCGCAGCCGATAAGCCGGCCGCGTGACACCCTCGCAGCACGCAGCCTGGCGCGAGGCCGCCCCCAGGTCTGTCCCCCACCGGGCCCGGTGGCGAGGACGCGCTTCTGATTGACCCCGCCAGGCCGCACGCGAAACGCCCCATGCCCCCCTCCCCGCGAACGGGAGGGCCCAGGCGAAGGGATGACCGCAGCCGCGAGCCTGCCAACCGCGAAGCTGCCCATGGGGCCGACAACTCCAACACCACCGACCGCTTCTTCGGCGGCCGCCAGCCTCGCCGGGATCGGGGCCGGCCTCAAGGTCATTCGTCCGGCAGGGCGCTCCACCTTGACCCCGCCCCCTATCCCGGCGTGCCCACAGCCACCCGAATCCGCGAAAAGAAACAGTCAGCACGGGGCACATCCCGCCCACCCTCAGCGCTTGACCGGCCCCGCTCCTTCAGGGATGACCTGCTCTTTTATGAACCTTGGTGGTGGCCCTAGTCCAGGCCCTTACAAGCCCATCTCGACCGGCACGCCGGTTGCTGAAGGTGGCTGTAGATTGGCCTGAGCAACCGCTACAAATGCTGTCTGACCTGCGAAAACATTACAAAACGGCGCGACAACTCCGTCCAGCAGAGATTGATCGGCTGGTCGCCGAGTACCGCGCAGGGCGCACGGTGTACGAACTCGGTACGCGCTTCGGTATCCATCGCGCTACCGTCGGACAACACCTGCGGGCACGAGGGATCGATACGACGCCGCCAGGACTGCATTCCGATGACGTGCCGGAGGCAGCCAAGCTGTACCGGGCGGGGTTGTCACTGGCGCGGATCGCCAAGAGGTTCGGGACGACGGACAACACTGTGTTGGCCCGGCTGCGTGAAGCTGGGGTGGTGATGCGGAAGCCGTGGGAGCGCTTGCCCGAGAGTTCGGGCGGGCACTAGGAATACGCAGGGGGAACGATAGGAGCAGCATCCACTTGTGGCCTCAGATGGCCTTCCCGCTGGGGTGCCCGTCAGCTGGGATCTGCAGGGAGGGTGGTCGGTACGCACAGGATGGTCAGCTCTTGAGGATGCAGGACGCCCCCACCGCGACTCTGTCAGGCCCATACGGCATACTCGAATATACGTTCGAGAAGCGGGCCGATCGGGAGGCATCATGCTGGGCAAGCCGCTGCTCTTTCTGTCCGCCTACGCTCCGTTGTTCGGTCTGCTGGCAATCCGGTTTAAGCCGCTGTGGCTCATGCTGACCTGCACCGGACTGGCGGCGCTTGGCGTAGTCGCCTTGCTGCTACTGCTGCGTCTCGACGCGCGGGCGACGCGCGGTTCGCACCGGCTGAAGAAGGTGAAGGACGCCGGTGCCGAGGCTGGCGCTTATCTGGGTGCCTACCTTTTGCCCTTTTTGACTGTCTCAACACCATCTGTCCGGGATGCCATCGCCTACGCCGCGTTCATCCTTGTCTCGAGTGCCATATATCTTCACTCGTCAGTGGTCCAGATCAACCCTCTGCTGTACCTGCTTGGCTACCGCGTGCTGTATGTCGTCGATACCATGGGACTCCGGGCCTACCTTGTGACCCGGCGGCGCATCGAGGTCGATCAACTCATCGCCGCGACGAGGTTTCGTGACGACGTGCTGATCGACCGAACTCAAACGGTGGAGTGCAGCAGCATTGGCCACGACGGAAATTGATTTCGGCAGCCCAACTGTCTTGGTCGTCGCCTGGCGTGGAGCTGGAAATGCACATGGTCGGGTGCTTAAGAGCGGCGGTGATGTTATAGCGAGCCTGCGCCGGTACGCTACCGCAGCGCTGGATACGGTCCGCACTGCCGAGGGTCGTCCTTATGACCCGAACGACGAGCAAGATGACGAATCCCCCTACCTCGAAGCAGACCGAGACGAGCTGCTGGACACAGCTCTCCTTGACACGATCCTGAAGGCGGCATCGCTACCGCAAGCCACTGATGATGACCTTCGGAAGCGTACATTGGCGCTGTATGCTCTCGTCATCGGTGATGATCCCGATAAGCTCACTGCGTTCGTCCGTAGGGGGAATCCCGTTCAGCTCGCAAAAAAGGGGCTCGTGACGGTTTTCGATCGCACGCTAACGCGAGTTGAAAGACCGCTGCTCGCGTTTGACGAAAAGTACGACGTCATCATCTTTCCGGGTCAGGTGTATGTCCTTAATCAGAAGAATTTTGAAGGCTTGTTTAAGGAAAGCGAAGCGGTTCTTGCTAAGACCTCCGAATGGGCCGAAAGCCTGAGCCAGGCACTGCCAATGTCCGAACAGAGTATCCAATGGATGGCAAAACGGTTGCGCGAAACCTCAGTCATGCGGCGCAGAGTCCAGAGCATCCTTAAAAGTGACTACCTTCGCGAGCTCACTCCGGATCTACTTCGTAGCAAGATGGTGCAACGCGGACTAAGTCCGCAGGATCTGATGGACGACGATGGGCTCATCATCAACAAGGAGACCGAACGCGATATCTTGTTGTTGCTTAACGAAGATCTCTGGACAGGAGACTTCTCCGGAGAGCAGTACGCAGCAACACGGAAAGCGCGACGGTAGGCGGGACCAAGGAGATTTCATCGGGCGATGGGGTTGAAGCTCGGGACGGTGATGTGATGGTGTTCGACGTGCGATGTTAGCAAGATCCGTGTGCCATTATCTACCGACACCTCTTGCGTTCATCAGGGGGTCACTTTTATCACGCCAGACAATATTGCGAGCGATATAATCAACGCGCCTAGGAGTTCTCCGTTAAGAAACGGTATGGTCGGATCGACGCTAGAGATAACGGCAAATCATCGCAGTATTCTACTATACACCATGTCGTCACTGCTGCGAGCAAGAAACGTCGCAATGATGGCCGAGCAACTCGCTTAATTATGAGAACTATAACACAAAGCGACAGCATGAAAAGCATATAGTTCGGTATCGCCAGCATGTGTAACCCAGTGCCGTAGGTCCCCGCTTCGCCGAGCCACTCCAGCCCTTGCCAATGTGGCATGAATTGAGGGTCAGTACCTACCTGATCCCATGTCGAGCTGTAGAAAGGAGATATGCAAGCAGGATCGATAATGCAGTAGGGGTCGTGCCGCTCATGCACCGAGAACGTCTGATGGCATTTAGATCCGCAGGGGTCTTCGCCGCGTTGGAGGCGGGCGTCTCGGCGGCGACGGGCCTTGGCTACTCCCCGGAGGGTCAGCCGGTGAACGGGCTGATGCCGGCAGGAAGCTCATCAAGAGAAGGAGCACTCTGATGTCCGACGTACGAGTTCACAATTTCTCGATCTCGCTCGATGGCTTTGCCGCCGGTGCGGGTCAGGCCTCCGACGCCCCGGTCAGTCACGCCGGCGAGCGCCTGCACGAGTGGATGTTCACCACCTGGTCTCTGCACATCCCGCCAGCAATTACGGGGCCGGTGAAGCCAGAACGAAGCAGGCGGCAGCGATACTGTCCACCGCGTCCATCTCTCGGTTCGCGGCCCTTCGAAGGGCCGTCCGCCGACCGAGGCCCCGCGATGAGTTTCACCGCAGTACACGGTCACAACGGACAACGTGCCATTCCGAACGGAAAGATGTAGTGATGGGGCAGGAAATGACGTCGGTGAACGTCGATCAGCGGGCCGGGCTGCAGCGTGTCTGAGTTATTAGCGAACCCGTACGATGCTGTACAAGATCTCGATGACTGCCCGGGATCGGCTGCCAGGCTCTTCTTCTCGCCGGGTCCCCTCAACCGCAAGGAGTAAGTCCATGTCCAACTCGGTTCTCTACATGTCCATGTCGCTCGACGGCTACATTGCAGGCCCGAACGACGGACCCGGCAATCCCGGCGGCGACGCTTTTATGCGTCTGCATGAGTGGTACGGGTTCGACGGAACGCCACCCAACGTGAAGGGGACCGGCTGGGGCGCGAAGTTCATGGACGAGGTCCACGCGACAGGCGCTGTGCTTGCGGGTCGGCGCACGGTTGAGCAGGTCGATCACTGGGGTGGAAATCATCACGGCGTGCCGATCTTCGTGGTGAGCCACCGTCCGCCCGGCGAGTCCGCCGCGAAATATCCCTCGGTGACGTACGTGACCGACGGGATCGAGAGCGCAATGGCGCAAGCCAAAACCGCCGCGAACGGCAAGGACGTCATGGTGCACGGCGCTTACACGGCGCAACGGGCGCTCGAGGCCGGCGTACTGGACGAATTGCAGATCCACCAGATCCCGGTGCTCTTCGGGGCGGGCCGCAGGATGTTCGATGTCCTGCCATCGCGCATCGAGCTGGAGATCGTCCGTGTGATCGACACGCCGGAGGCCACCCACATCCGTTATCGCGTCGCGCGCGACTGAATCGCATCGGCCTGCCGGCCATCGATACGACCGCGGCCGGCGACCAAGCCAGCCGACCAGCGCTTCCTGGGCCACCCCCGATCGAGGCCCCGTTCGGACCGCTGCGATCGTTCACGATGGCAATTCCAACTACCCACCCACACTGGTGCTCGCCCGCGAGATGCAGGCGTACCTGCGCTGGCGCCGGTACGCCTGCGCCAGCGCCCGTCACCCCGACGTGCTCGCCGCCCAACGCCGCCCAACGCCGCGAACGCTCCGCATCCGCAGCGAACGCCAACAACGCTGGGGGCCGACCACGGCCAAGGGCAGCCTGACCGCGTCCCAAGTGAACGTTTGTGGTCAGCGCACCAGCAAGCCCGCTCGGTACAGCCGCACCCGGCCCCAAGGGAGTGCGGGTGCGGCCGTACCATCTCGGTTGTGGTGCTCGACCGGCGGATCGCGCAGGCCGGCACGTTCGTCGTCACCCTGCCGCCGAAGTAGCGGCGGTCAGGTGTACAGCGTGCCCTCCCGGACGAAGCACAGCTCGTTGCCCCACGGGTCGGTCACATAAAATGAGCGCTCCCCCCAGGGCCGCTCGACAACGTCGCCGGCCGGCTGCCCGTGTACCTGGAACGGCGCCAGCGTGTCGAGCGACTTCGCACGCTTGTGCACTTCGCCGATGTCCTCGACCGCGAAGTAGATCGATTTCGGTCCCGGTGTCGGCCGCATGCCGCCCTCCGTGACGTCGAGCACCGCGAGTACGACGCCGCCGCAGTCGAAGTAGTGGCGCGCGCCGGGCTGCCGGCGCCCCGGTGTGCCGAGCAGGTCGGCGTAGAAGGCGGTGGCCGCCTCGAGGTCGGCGACCTCGACGGTGACGCGGAATATCTTCGGCGCTGTCACGCTCATCGTTTCCGTCTCCTGGTTGTTGGTGTGTGTTGGGTTGTCGGCGTGCGTCGGGCCAGTTCCGCGGTCGACTTCGGCCCCGAGGAGCTCCACCGCTGCTCGGGGCCGACCGGCTCGAGGTACCGCAGCCAACCGGCGACCACGCGATCGAGGTGTTCCCGGTTGAGGCGGTAGTTGCTGCCACGGCCCTCCCGCCGCACCTCCACGAGACCGGCCTCCTCGAGGACCTTGAGGTGCCGGCTGGTCGTCGGCCAGCTGTGCGGGAAGCGTGCGGCGAGGTACCCAGAGGGCAGCTCACCGCCGGAATGGCCGAGCAGTATCAGCATCTGGCGGCGCGCCTCGTGTGCCAGCGCCAAAAACACCCGGTCCACCTCCTCGAAGGTGGCCGGCGACTGTTCTATATGCACACCCAATTCTTAGCAGCGAAGCTAATACTTAGCAAGCCCGCTAAGCATGTCGACGCCCGCCACCCCGACGTACGCGCCGCGCAACATCGTGAACGCGCCCGCACCCGCAAGCCAACGTCAACAACGCTGGCGCCGCCCCAACGACGAATCCCGCCTGGCTTGGGAGGGCGCATAAGCGGCCAGGCGGGATTCGTCGAGTTCCGGGGGGAGCGTTTCCCCGGGCGAGCCATCTCGTTGTCTTGTCGCGGCCGCCGCGGGAGGACTGCGTG
>DATBKU010000159.1:0-1829 GCA_036555725.1 Streptosporangiaceae bacterium
TGCGCTCGATCCCGCTGATCGTGGGCGGTAGCCGGACCGGCGCCCTGGTCCTGGTGCGGGACGTCACCGAACTGCGCCACCGCGAGCGCGAGCTGATGACCAAGGACGCCACGATCAGGGAGATCCACCACCGGGTGAAGAACAACCTGCAGACGGTGGCCGCCCTGCTCCGGCTGCAGGCCCGTCGCCTCCGGGCGCCCGAGGCGCGGGCCGCGCTGGACGAAGCGATCCGCCGCGTCGGCTCGATCGCGGTCGTGCACGAGACCTTGTCCCACGCGCCCGAGGAGGTCGTCGACTTCGACGACATCGCCGACCGGGTGGCCAGGATGGCCGGCGAGGTGTCCGCCGCCGAGGTCGGGGTGATCCCGAAGATCACCGGGTCGTTCGGCCAGCTGTCCGCGGCCGTGGCGACGCCGCTGGCCATGGTGCTGACCGAGCTGCTGCAGAACGCGCTGCAGCACGGCTTCTCCGGCGCGCAGACCGCCCGCGAGCCGGGGTTGATCGAGGTCGTCGTGGTGCGTGAGCCGGAGCGGCTGACGGTGACGGTCGCGGACACCGGCGTCGGCCTGCCCGAGGGGTTCGAGCTTGACTCGACGACTAGCCTCGGCCTGCAGATTGTCCGCACCCTGGTGGTGGGGGAGCTTGGCGGGCGGCTGCGGATCACGCCCCGGCGGGGCGGCGGCACCGAGGCGGTGGTGGATCTCCCGATCGGCAACGAGCCCGACCGGGAGACGGTGACTTAATTCCGGGACTTAATTCCGGTTAAACAATCGCCTGTAACACGTGCGCGCGGGCGCGGAGCCTGATCGTCCGGCGCTTGAGCGCGCGCCGCTCGTCCTCGCTCATCCCGCCCCAGACGCCGGCGTCCTGGCCGGACTCGATCGCCCAGCGCAGGCATTCCTCCATGACCGTGCAGCGGCGGCAGACCTGTTTCGCTTCCTCGATCTGGAGCAACGCCGGACCGCTGTTCCCGATGGGGAAGAACAGCTCAGGGTCCACCTCACGGCAGGCGGCTTCGTGGCGCCAGTCCATGATGTCCACTCCTTCTCGGCGACCGGGCGCCTGCGGATGCGTCCGGTGTGCGCGTCTATCTATAGCTTGTGAAGCTTTTCACGAGCCTTGCCGTCTTTCACCGTCGCCCAAGTTTCCCGGGGCCACTATGATGCCGAGCACCAACGCGGCCTGGCCGCCAGGCGGCCCGCCGTGCCCCCCGAAGGCGACGCACGCGTCATCCGAGCTGCTGACACATACGAGACGCCCCCGTACCAGGCATCACGTCAAGCCTCTCAACGTCGGTTGACAAGCGCAAGAGGGCACGGCGGACCTTCAGCGGAATTTAATGTCAGATCGATCACATTTTGCTCTCGGCGCGTTAGCAAGGTCCGTTAGCGCTGCGACAGGCCCGTGAATCATGCCACGATACGCAGCGCATGCGGCACGAACTGGAACTTCACCGCCTCGGTCTCGCCGAGGTACTCCCCGTCGGCCTGCAGCGCGATCGGCCGGGCCGAACGCAGCGTGAAGGATTTCGAGCCCAGCACGGACAGCAGGTTCCGCCCGCGCGGCGTGCGGCTCCGGACGTACAGCATCTGCCCGACCGCGTTCAGGACCGTGATCAGCCGGAGCCGCTGCAGCGCCAGCAAGTCGAGCCCGGAGTTGAAATCCGGATTAGGAACGGGCAGCAGCGGGCGGTTGCCGAGGTAGGTCCACGGCGATCGGTTGGTGACGATGGTCATGAACAGGCCGCTGACCGGCGGCTCCCCGTCGCGCTCCACGGTCAGGGCCGGCCGGCGCCGGTCGGTGCCGGCGTAGTACTGGTGCACCATCGT
>DATBKU010000160.1:0-1605 GCA_036555725.1 Streptosporangiaceae bacterium
ACCGGCAAGACGCTGCTCGCCCGGGCGGTGGCCGGCGAGGCCGGCGTGCCGTTCTACTCGATCTCCGGTTCTGACTTCGTGGAGATGTTCGTCGGCGTCGGCGCGTCCCGGGTCCGTGACCTGTTCGAGCAGGCCAAGGCCAACGCCCCGGCGATCGTGTTCGTGGACGAGATCGACGCCGTGGGCCGGCACCGCGGCGCGGGCCTCGGCGGCGGCCACGACGAGCGCGAGCAGACGCTGAACCAGATGCTGGTCGAGCTGGACGGCTTCGACACCAAGGGCGGCGTGATCGTGATCGCGGCCACCAACCGGCCCGACATCCTCGACCCCGCGCTGCTGCGGCCCGGCCGCTTCGACCGGCAGATCGTGGTGGCCCAGCCCGACCTGGCGGGCCGCAAGGGCATCCTCAAGGTGCACGCCCGCGGCAAGCCCATCGCTCCCGACGCCGACCTCGACATCATCGCCCGGCGGACTCCCGGGTTCACCGGCGCCGACCTGGCCAACGTGATCAACGAGGGCGCGCTGCTGACCGCGCGGTCCAACGGCAAGCAGATCACGATGGAGTCGCTCGAGGAGGCCATCGACCGGGTCATGGCCGGCCCGGAGCGCAAGAGCGTGCTGCTGTCCGAGAAGGAGCGCAAGGTCATCGCCTACCACGAGGGCGGCCACGCCCTGGTCGGCCACGCCATGCCGCACGCCGACCCGGTGCACAAGGTGACGATCATCCCGCGCGGCCGCGCGCTCGGCTACACCAGCGCGCTGCCGACCGAGGACAAGTTCCTGGTCACCCGGGCCGAGATGCTCGACCAGCTGGCCATGCTGCTCGGCGGCCGCACGGCCGAGGAGCTGATCTTCCACGAGCCGACCACCGGCGCGGCCAACGACATCGAGAAGGCCACCCAGATCGCCCGCGGCATGATCACCGAGTACGGCATGAGCGAGCGGCTGGGCGCGCGCAAGTTCGGCAACGGTGACGGCGAGCCGTTCCTGGGCCGGGACATGTCGCACAGCCGGGACTACTCCGACGAGATCGCCTCCTCGATCGACGAGGAGATCCACCGGCTGATCGAGTCGGCGCACGACGAGGCGTGGGAGGTCCTGGTCCAGTACCGCGACGTGCTCGACGCGCTGGTGCTCCGGCTGCTCGACAAGGAGACCGTGTCCAGGAGCGAGGTGCTCGAGATCTTCGCCACGGTGGAGAAGCGGCCGGTCCGCGGCTCGTACACCGGGTACGGCAAGCGGCTGCCCTCGGACCGCCCGCCGGTGCTCTCGCCCAAGGAGCTCGCCCTGGCCGCTGCCGACGGCGGGGGTGGCAGCAACGGCAACAACATGGCGCTGCCCGCCAACGGCCAGTCGTTCGATTTCACCCCCAGCGACACCGAGCCCAGCGACACCGAATGACGCAGGACGGCAAGGCCGCCGGCCCCGGCGGCGACGGCAAGTTCGACCTGCCGCGCATTGAGCGCGCGGTCAGGGAGATCCTGCTCGCGATCGGCGAGGACCCGGAGCGGGACGGCCTGCGCGACACCCCGGCGCGGGTCGCGCGGGCCTACGCCGAGCAGTTCGCCGGGCTGCGGCAGAGCCCGCAGGACGTGCTCACCACGG
>DATBKU010000161.1:0-2889 GCA_036555725.1 Streptosporangiaceae bacterium
GTCATGGGTCACGTCGACCACGGCAAGACCAAGCTGCTCGACGCGATCAGGCACACCAACCTGCAGGCCCGCGAGGCCGGCGGCATCACCCAGCACATCGGCGCGTACCAGGTGACCACCGAGGTGGACGACGAAGAGCGCAAGATCACCTTCATCGACACCCCGGGTCACGAGGCGTTCACGGCCATGCGAGCCCGCGGGGCCGAGACCACCGACCTGGTGGTCCTGGTGGTCGCGGCCGACGACGGGGTGAAGCCGCAGACCACCGAGGCGCTGAACCACGCGCAGGCGGCGGGCGTGCCCATCGTCGTGGCGGTCAACAAGGTCGACAAGGAGGGCGCCGACCCGCAGCGGGTGCGGGGCCAGCTCACCGAGTACGGGCTCGTGGCCGAGGAGTTCGGCGGCGACACCCAGTTCGTGGACGTGTCCGCGACCAAGCGGACCGGCCTGGAGAACCTGCTCGAGGCGATCGTCCTGACCGCCGACGCCGAGCTCGACCTGCGGGCCAACCCGAACCAGGACGCCCAGGGCGTGGCCATCGAGGGGCACCTGGACAAGGGCCGCGGGCCGGTGGCCACCGTGCTGGTCCAGCGCGGCACGCTGCATGTGGGCGACTCGATCGTCTGCGGCGAGGCGTACGGCCGGGTCCGGGCCATGCTGGACGAGAACTACGAGCCCATCTCCGAGGCTCTGCCGTCCCGTCCGGTGCAGGTGCTCGGCCTGACCGCCGTGCCCGGCGCGGGTGACAACTTCCTGGTCGTCTCCGACGACCGGATGGCCAGGCAGATCGCCGAGCGCCGCGAGGCGCGCGAGCGCGTCGCCCAGTTCGCCCAGGGTCGTCGGCGGGTCACGCTCGAGGACCTGGACCAGGCGTTCAAGGCCGGTGAGCGCGAGGAACTGCTGCTCATCATCAAGGGTGACGTGTCCGGCTCGGTGGAAGCCCTGGAGGACGCGCTGCTCAAGCTCGACGTGGGCGAAGAGGTCAGCCTGCGGGTGATCGGCCGCGGTGTCGGCGCGATCACGCAGGACGACGTCAACCTCGCCATCGCCTCGGACGCGGTGATCATCGGCTTCAACGTCCGGCCGGCCGGCCGGGCGGGCGAGCTGGCTCAGCGCGAAGGCGTGGATATCCGCTACTACTCGATCATCTACCAGGCGATCGAGGAGGTCGAAGCGGCGCTCAAGGGCATGCTCAAGCCCGAGTTCGAGGAGGCGCAGCTCGGCACGGCGGAGATCAGGGAGATCTTCCGGGTGCCGCGGGTCGGCAACATCGCCGGCTGCATCGTCCGCTCCGGCACGATCCACCGCGGCAGCAAGGCGCGGCTGATCCGGGACGGCGTGGTGATCTCCGACAACCTGACGGTGGATTCGCTCCGCCGGTTCAAGGAGGACGCCACCGAGGTCCGCGAGGGCTACGAGTGCGGTATCGGTATCGGCTACAACGATCTCAGGATCGAGGACGTGATCGAGACGTTCGAGATGAGGGAGAAGCCAAGGACCTGACCGGGTACGGGCCACCGGCGTGTACGTCGCCGCCCTGACGCTGGACGTCCTGCTTGGCGACGTGCATTCGCTCAAGGCCAAGCGGGGCGTTGTCCGCCCGCTGGTCGCCGAGCTGCGCAGGCGCTATCCAGGTGTCGCGGTCGCCGAGACCGGGCACCTGGATCTGCACCGGCGCGCCGAGATCGGGGTGGCCGTCGTGTCCGCGACGGCCACCAACGCGCTGAGCGTGCTCAGCGAATGCGAGCGCCTGGTGGCCCGGCACCCTGAGATCGAGCTGCTGTCGGCCCGGCAGCGGCTCTTCAACGAAGAGGAGTGACCGAGCATGGACGCCGCGAGGGCACGCAAGCTGGCCGACCGGATCAGCCAGATCGTCGCGGAGATGCTGGAGCGCCGGATCAAGGACCCCAGGCTCGGCTTCGTAACCGTCACCGAGGCCCGGCTGACCAACGACCTGCGCGAGGCCACCGTGTTCTACACGGTGTACGGGACCGATGCCGAACGGGCCGACACAGCCGCGGCCCTGGACAGCGCGACCGGCATCATCAGGTCGGAGGTGGGGCGGCAGCTCGGCCTGCGGCACACCCCGTCGCTCGAGTTCGTCGCGGACGTGCTGCCGGAGAACGCCCAGCGGATCGAGGAACTGGTCACGCGGGCCCGGCAATCCGACAGCGAGCTCGCCCGCGTTCGCGAGGGGGCGACCTACGCCGGTGACCCCGACCCGTACCGCAAGCCCGACGACGACGATGATGAGGACGAGTGACCCCGGGGGCGAGCGGCCTTGTGATCGTCGACAAACCCGGCGGCATGACCTCACATGACGTCGTGGCGCGGGTCCGCCGGCTGGCCGGGACGAAGAAGGTGGGCCACGCCGGGACGCTGGATCCGATGGCGACCGGCGTCCTGGTCATCGGCGTGGAGAAGGCCACCAGGCTGCTCGGCTATCTGACGCTGACCGAGAAGGAGTACGCCGCGACGATCAGGCTGGGCCAGTCGACCAGTACCGACGACGCGGAAGGCGAGATCACCGGCGGCGCGCCGGCGGCGGACGTTTCCGCGGAGACGCTCGCCAAGGCGGTCGCCGGGCTAACCGGTGACATCCAGCAGGTCCCGCCCGCGGTCAGCGCGATCAAGGTCGACGGCCAGCGCGCCTACCGGCTGACCAGGGCGGGCGCCGCGCCCGAGCTCAAGGCGCGGCCGGTGTCGGTCTACGAGTTCACGATCACCGGGACACATCGCGACGGAGATCTACTCGACGTCGACGCGACCGTACGCTGCTCCAGCGGCACCTACATCAGGGCGCTGGCGCGCGATCTCGGCGCCGCCCTGGGCACCGGCGGCCACCTGACCCGGCTGCGCCGCACCAGGGTGGGCGGGTACCGGATCGAG
>DATBKU010000162.1:0-28978 GCA_036555725.1 Streptosporangiaceae bacterium
TCTTGGGGCGCGTCCCGCGGCTCGGCGAACCCAAGATCGACATGGAGCAAGACAACTCGGCAGCCGCGGCAGCCACGAGTACGGCCACAATTGACCGCACTCGGGCGCCGCGGAACCGGGCTGATAACGCGACGCCAAGAGCGTCAACGCCATTACCCTGTATCAGGGCTGTTGACCCGGGGCGCGAGCAGTGCCGAGTGGTGCCAAGCGGTGCCACGCGGTGCAAGCGGTGTCCCCGCTGTCCGGCAGACCCGGCGGAGCGTGCCACGCGGGCGTCCGGAGGTACATACCTATCGGCCGGGTAGGCATCCTCGGCGAGGTCTCCGCCGTTGTGTGGTCGGTCTCGGATAGGTCGTCCATCGCCGTCGGACACGGCCTCGTGCTTAGCGGAGACGCCACCGCAGAGCCTGCGGGATCACACGTGGCCGATGAGTTTTGCGTGGCGGCGCCGTCTCGTCTAGGAGAGCCGGTAGTCGAACTCAATCGAACTCAAGGAGCAGACATGGCAGCCACGCAGCCCGAGACGACCTTGGACGCCCGTTTCGGCGGAGCCGAGGCCACGGCGACCCCATGGGCGACGGCTCAGCGGGCGCTGGAGACCGCGGAGATCTTCTGGCTGACGACCGTACGCGCCGACGGCCGCCCGCACATCACCCCGCTCGTCGCCGTCTGGACCGGCGGCGCGCTCTACTTCGGCACGGGCGCGGAGGAGCAGAAGGCGCGAAACCTCGCGCAGAACCCGCACTGCGCCCTCACCACGGGGTGCAACGCCCTCGGCGACGGGCTCGACATCGTCGTCGAGGGCGAAGCTGTCCAGGTGCGGGATACGGCGACGATGCAGCGCGTCGCCGACGCGTACGAGGCCAAATACGGCTCGCACTTCACCTCGCCCGACGGCAACTTCCACGGGATGTCCGACGCGATCCGCAGGGGCGAGGGCCCGCTGGTATTCGAGGTGGCCCCCGCGACGGCCTTCGGCTTCGGCAAAGGCAAGCCGTTCAGCCAGACCCGGTGGCGGTTCTAGCCCGAGGTCATGACCGAACCGGGCCGCGGATCGGCTTCCCCTACCCTTCCTCGAAGCCGTCTCCTAGCGCAGTACGCCCAAGGAATCTCCCGCTGCGGTCCCGACGGGGCGACTTCAGACCGGCATGACCCCGCCAGCGGAAGTGACGGGTCTCAACACAGGGCCTCGACAGCGGTCATGGTCAATGCACGGATGCGAGGTGCCCGTGACCATGAGACGGGGTGCGGGGGAGCGGTTGGGGGCGGCGGCGTGGAACAAGTGAGGATGCATGAAGACGACGTCGCCAGGCTGTCCGGTCAGTTCGACGACCCGGACGGGGACGCCGGAAACAGCGGCGCCTTGCTCCATCAGCCGTACGGCGCGGTGGCCGGAGGCACTGGGCGGGTCGGGCTGCCGGATGGTCCGGAGCCAGGGGTGGGACCCGAAGATGGCGTCGCGCAGCGTGGGTGAACGTCCTGGATCCGATGGATCGGCGTGCCGCAGGTACGTCTCGACGAGTCGGTGGGAGCCGGCGAGGACGAGGGTGCCTCCGCCACGGGCGGGGACGGGGGCGAGGTAGCCGAGCCATTTCAACAGAAGGGTCGAGCCGGGTGCGCCGCGGGCGGGGAAATCGATGTGCCAGCCGTCGGCGGGTACGTCCCATGTGCCCTGGTCAGGGAAGGTCACCAGCGGGTCACCCCAGCTGACCGGCGGCGGCCAGCCGTCCCGGCCCATCAGAATGCCGATCGCGGCTTTGACCTCGGGGGTTGCCAACATGTCGAAGGCGCCCTTCCTGCGCAGCGCGCCGAGGCCTCTCGGCTCGGTGACGGTCCAGGTGGCGGGCACGTCCCGGTCGATGCCGTGCTTGCGCTTCAGCTCCGTCCAGACGGCGTCGGCCATGACGGCAGCGTGCTCGGCGGAGAAGCCGGAGCGCAGCCGTACGAAGCCGTGCTCGTCGAAGTGGGACCGAAGATCTGCGTCGCTCATCGTCCTAGACGCCGCCGGTGTAGGTGTACTCGACGCGGGCGCGGCAGAGGAGACGCTCTTCGTCGACCTGCTGTCCGAGGCTCAGCTGCGGTCGGCCGTCCGGGTGCAGTGTCGTCATGATCGCGAAACGATGATCGGCGAATTCGGCGAGGTGCTCGACATGCACCGTACGCACTCCCGCCCTGGTCCGCCTCTCATTTATGCCGCCCGGCAGAAGAGGAGCGCATCGACGGCACCGCCCGCCGCCGAGATCTCCCTGTGCGGCCCGAACCAGAGTCGATCTGGGCCTCGTCTATTGGCTTGGCCAGTGGGAGCCGGGCCACGACCCCGCCAGCCCGATCTCGAGTGCGGCTGGACGATTAGCCGATGTATCCGGGATCAACCGCCTTGGGCCATGGTCGGGTGCTGCACTCGAGCGGCCAGAACACGCACCGGTCACCAATCCAGCACCGACACATTTCGGCGTTCGCTACCGCCGGGCCGGGGGTGACGAGCACGGCCGCAAAGGCTACCGCCCCCACGAACAAAGCCACGAGCTTGGAACTCCTCATGATTGATCCTCCTCCGGAGTCGTTCCGGCCGAGCCGACGGCGATTCCGTCGGGCGGATGGCTCGACCGGGCTTTGACGATCTTTCTTTGTAGCTATTCATCTGGCTGATCAGCTACTCTCGTGGCCGCCCACCACGACTTCTCGTGTCCGCCGGCACCTGTTAGACCGGGGTCAAGGTCCAATTAGGCGGGGGGAACTGTGAGCTGTTGCAGTTCTGATGTATGGCGTCGAGAAGCTGGCCGGCCAGTACACCGAGGCACCGGTTGTCGCCCGACACCAGCCTTATCTGTCCCGAATATGTCTCCCACCTCTGCTGGTGGCCACCGTGACATCCCCAGATATGCACGAACTGTGAGCTGTCCGGGGCGTCCAGGCACTTGTTCAGCGGGTAGGCGCCGCCGTACGCCATGATCTGGTAATAGGTGGGATTGCCGCCGGTCACAAGGAAAACTGCCCAGCGCTGATTGTCACCCGAATCGCACGGTCCGAGGATGACCGGGATGCCGTTCGCTGTTTGACTGCCGTACACCTCGAGGCAGTTAAAGCCTGTGCTTATCCTGAAGGTTCCCACGTAGGTGTACGCGGCAAAAGCCGGTGTGCCGGTCAGCACGACAGCAGCGCTGGCGGCGGCCAGCGCGACGCCGAAGAAGACCATGAGTCTGCGTAGTCGTTGTCGTATCGCGTTGCGGATCACCGAAACCCCTTTCGCGGTTAAGCCGCCCGGATATGGCGCGACATCGACAACGCTAATCACCGATCTGAAGAGCGCTAGATTAGATTCAATGCCTATGCGGGACGTAAGATCGTGAGCGAATATTCAGATGCTCGCTTCGGATCTTGAAGGTGTCGGGCGATCCAGGTGCTCGCGCCGGCCCGCGTACAGCGACCGTGCCGCATCTCCGCCCTGCCGCAGACGAATCGGGCCACAGGCTGCGGATCCCGGATCGCCGACGCCACTGCTGGGCGCCAAGCTGAGGTGATTCAGCCGAGGAGGGTGTCGGCGAGGGCGCGGGTGATCCAGCGTTCCCAGCGGTCGGGGGACCAGCCGCGCTCCACGGTGAGCAGCTGGTAGACCTCGGGACTGACGAGGGCGAAGATCGTGTCGGCCGCATCGTCCACCGAAAGGCCCGCGCGCAGGGCCTGCTTGGCGGCGAGCTGCTGTGCGAGCACGCGGTGCGCGGTGAACCGCTGCCGCTGGTTGGTCTCCCACTGTGCGGCCATCTCCGGGTCGGCGCCGACGGCGTCACGAACGATCTTCGTCATGGGGGTGATCCTGGTGAAGATGACCCGGCTGTTGTGCAGCCAGATCGCCAAGGCCCGGCGGCCGTCGGGCTCGTCGTATACCTGCCGTACCCAGGGGCGCTCCAGCATGGGGACGGGCTCGTCGTCGCCCACGGCGAGGACGTCGATGATCTCCTTGCTCGCTAGAGGCGGCTCTAGTCAAAGAGGCGGCCACGGACGCGACTCGGGGAGTCTGCGATGAGCTTCGACCAGGCCGGTTACGTACGGACTCAGGACGACGTGGGGAACGATCTGTGGTTCCTCGACATCCGCATGAGCGTCAAGGCGGGCGCCGAGCAAACACAGGGCGCGTTCACGCTCATCGAATGGACCGCGCCGACCGGCTTCGGGCCGCCGCGGCACGTGCACGACCGCGAGGACGAGGCTTTTATCTGCTCGACGGCCAGATCACCGTCGAATGCGGGGACCGCCGCTGGCAGGCCGGGCCGGGAGACTTCGCGTTCCTGCCGCGCGGCGTCCCGCACGCGTTCATCGTCACCGACGGACCCGTACGCGGGCTGCAGATCGCCGCCCCGGCCGGGTTCGAGCGGTTCGTACGGGAGCTCGGTCGCCCCGCCGAGCGCCCCGGCCTGCCCGACCCGTCCGGCCCGACCAGCAGCTGTTGATGGAGGCGGGGCAGCGGTACGGCCAGCGGATCGTCGGGCCGCCGCTGCCCCTCTCGACCACGCCCACGCTGACATAGCCGGCGAGCCGCGATAGTGCGGGTCGCCGGGCTCGTCAGTCGAACAGGTCGGGCTGCTCGCGGGTGATCTGGTCGTACAGCGGCTGATAGTTGACCCAGCCGGCGATGTCGCTGCCGATCTGCTGGTGGGTGAGCGCGGCGTTCTCCGGGGAGATGTGCACGACCTTGCCCGCCGCCTTGGCGAGCAGCTGGACCTGGCAGGAGCGCTCCATGGTGATGAACCACCAGGCGGCGGCGTCGACCGAGTCGCCGACGGTGAGCAGGCCGTGGTTGCGCAGGATCACCGCCTTGTTGTCGCCCAGCGCGGCGGCGATGCGCTTGCCCTCCTCCAGGTCGGTGACGACGCCGGTGTAGTCGTCGAACAGCGAGTGGTCCTGGTAGAAGGCGCACACGTCCTGGGTGATCGGCTCCAGCAGCTCGCCGAGCGCGGAGATCGCGCGGCCATGCACCGAGTGGCTGTGCGCCGCGCTCACGACGTCCGGCCGCGCCTGGTGTACCTGCGAGTGGATGGCGAACGCCGCCTCGTTGACCGGGTAGCGGCCCTCGACGACCTTGCCCTCGTGGTTGACGAGAATGAGGTCGCTCACCCGGATGTGCTTGAACGACATCCCGAACGGGTTCACCCAGAAGTGATCGGTCAACTCGGGGTCGCGGGCGGTGATGTGGCCGGCCACGCCCTCCTCGAAACCGAACTTGCCGAAGTTGCGCAGGGCGGCGGTCAGCCGTTCCTTGCGATGCTGCCGCTCGTCTTCGACGTTGTCGAAGGTGGGCGGCAGCCGGAAGATGAGGTCCTGTGGGGGGAGCTTGTCAAGGAACTCCTCTTGGCCGGGCGTTTGGTCAGACATGAGATCCCTTCACGTATTGCCTGGGCGCTCAAATCGTACGTTCGGGACGCGCGCGGCGCTAGGTCACGGCCTGAGCGGGGCGGGCACCGGGGCCGATGCGGGCCTCCGTCTGCCGGGCGGTCAACTCCTCGTGGTCGCGGCGACAGCGCACCACGGCGTCCACGGGCCCGCCGCAGGAACGGTGCAGCACCTCGAGCGTTGGCCCGGCCGGATCCGATAGATACCTGTCGCCCCACTGCAGCAGCGCGATCAATACCGGGTACAGGTCGAGGCCTTTCTCGGTGAGCCGGTACTCCTGCCGCGTGCGCGCCCCCGGCTCGCGGTACGGACGGGTGGTCAGGATGCCCGCCTGGACGAGCTTGCGCAGCCGGTCGGCGAGGACCGGGTCTGATAGCCCGACATGGCGCCTGAAGTCGTCGAACCTGCGGACTCGGTTGAAGGCGTCGCGCAGGATCAGCAGCGTCCACTTCTCGCCGACGATGTCGAGCGCGCCCTGGATCGGGCAGTTCTCCGTACTGGTCTCGAGCCACTCCACGAGGCCTAGCTTAACGATTGACAGGCAGCTGTACGACGATCTAGCTTCAGAAGACTAAGTCAGCGATGTGAGTCGGGGCGCTGAGTCGGGGCTGCTGAGTCAGGGCTACTGAGTCAGTGGTCCAGATTCAGCAGTTCTCAGTCAGCAATCAGCAGTTCTCAGTCAGCAGGGCGAAGGAGACCTTTATGGAGCGGACGCGGTCGTACGAGTGGCAGGACCCGACGATCACCGCGGCGGCGGCGCGGGAGATGTCCGGTCTTGAGCTGCTCCAGGCGATCGCGGAGGGCCGGCTGCCGGGGCCGCCGATCGCCTCGACGCTCGACTTTGCGGCGACCGAGGTGGCCGAAGGGCGCGTGGTATTCGTCTGCACCCCGGGGGAGCACCACTACAACCCGATCGGCAGCGTGCACGGCGGCCTCTACGCGACGCTCGCCGACTCGGCCGCTGCCTGCGCGATCCACACCACGCTGCCGAAGGGCATGGCGTACACGACGCTCGACCTGTCGATCCGCCTGCTCCGGCCGATCACCGCCGACACCGGGCCGATCCGGTGCGTCGGCACCGTGGTCAACCGAGGGCGCCGTACCGCCCTCGCCCAGGCCGAGCTGTTCGATCCGGCGGACCGCCTGCTCGCCCACGCGATGAGCACCTGCCTGCTGTTCGAGATCCCCGCCACCGCCTGACGCCGGTACGGCATGACGCGCCACACTGAACGGTCCGCACGGACGGCGTCACGCGCAGCTCGTGCGTCCCGCGCGGGGGCCGGGACGGACTATTACGGACGGCGTGCGCGGTGACGGGGCCGCTTCGTACGGCGTTTTAAGCTGCTGTCATGGTGGCTTCGCTGCTCGCTTTCCTCGGCGTCTCCGCGCTCGTGATCATGACGCCGGGCCAGGACACCGCATTGACCGTACGGAACACGCTGAGCGGCGGTCGCCGGGGCGGGCTGGTGGCGGCCCTGGGGGTGTGCTCGGGCCAGACCGTCTGGACGCTCGCCACGAGCGTCGGGCTGTCGGCGCTACTGGTGGCCTCCGAACCCGCATTCCTCGCAGTGAAGTACGTGGGCGTGGCCTACCTGCTGTTCCTCGGCGCGCAGGCGATCCGCGACGCGATCAGAGGCACCGCGCACGCACACGAAACGGCGGCCGGTGAAGGTGTCCGGCGCCGCTCGGCGGCTCTGTCGTTCCGGCAGGGCCTGATCAGCGACCTCGGCAACCCCAAGATGGCGGTGTTCTTCACCAGCCTGCTGCCGCAGTTCGGCACGCAATTCTTCGCCCTGATGCTGCTGGGCCTGTTGTTCTCCGTAATGACCTTCCTCTGGCTCGCCGGGTACGCCTCCGTCGTCGCCTCGATGGGCGACCTGCTCCGCCGCGGCCGGGCGAGGCGCATCCTCGATGCGGTGACCGGCACCGTACTCGTCGGGCTCGGGCTGCGCCTCGCCGCCGAACACCGCTGATGTACCCGCCGGACGGCCGCGTGATCGCGGGCCGGCCAAATGATCGCGGGGCCGGTCGGGTAGTGGCGGGCCCGTCAGGTGACCCGGGCCTGGTCAGGGTGTGTGCGCCAGGTCGGATGAACGCGGGACTGCTCGGATGAAATGCGGGACTGGTCAGGTGATCTGGCGGCGTTGGCGGCGGTGGCGGGACACCTCTTGGCCGAGTGCGAAGAGCAGCCAGGTGAACGCCGTGGCGTCATCGATGATCCCGACGGGGAGGAACACGTCCGGGATGATGTCGATCGGCGACAGTATGTACGCCACGACGGCGACCATGGCGATGATCTTCCCCTTGCCGGTCCGGTAGAGACGATCTTGGACGCTCGCGGGGATGCGGCGGCCCTTGACCTTCCGCACGCGGTTCAGGCGCATGAGGCCGATGATGAACAGGACTGCACCCGCGGCCATCGTGACGAGGCCGACCGTGCCGATATCGACGACGCCCGCATGGCCGCCGACCGCGAAGGCCACGATCGCGCCCGCGAAGATCAGTACGACGCCAGACCAGACCATGCGTCCTCCGGGGGTTTGCAGGCGCGGAGGGGAGTATCCCCACGCCGCGCCGGTTCACGCCCCGGACGTTACATCCGGTACTTCCGGCCTTCCTCGCCCCACTCGCCGTACGGGGGTTCCTCGCCGCCGTCCATGGCGGCGAGGGAGGAGTCGCCGAGCCGTACGAAGACCAGGCGCTGCACGCGCAGCCGCTTCGCCGTACGGGCCAGTTCCTGGGTATCCGGCCAGTTCAGCGAGCCGTCGGCGAACACCAGGTCCATGCCCTCCACCCACGAGGGCAGCTCCGAGCACTCCGGTACCCAGGCCGCCAGGTGGTGCCCGATCCTGATCCGGTAGTCCTGCACGTGTCCGGCCGCCGGGATCGGCGTGATCTTCAGCGGCCCATGGTCGTACGGCTGCACCGAGGGCTCCGGCATGCCCGTTTCCTGGGCGAGCCGGCTCAGCTCGGGCTGCAGTGTGCCCTGCTCGTCGCGTACCAGCCAGGCGTCGATGTTCTCCGGAGGTTCGGAGCCTGGACCGCCATCGATCCCCACACGGATGTGGCCGTACTCGATGAGCAACCCGGCGGGCGCGAACCTGGATGACTCCGCCGGGCCGATACCGAGCAGGATCAGCCTGGACACACTTTGAGGAAACGCCCGATTTCGCCTGCCGTCCAGAGGTGACCTGGTAAAAGGCCGCTCCGCCTTAGCTCAGCGGTGCTCGAAGGCCGGCGCGGCGAGCGAGGTCTGACGGCGAGCGAGGTCTGACGGCGCCGGTAGTCAGGCGGCAATCGAAGGCTCAGCGGTGTTCGAAGACGACCCTGGCGCCGATGGCCAGCATCATGGTGCCGGCGACGCCATCGAGTGTTCGCCGTACACGTGGGGTGCGCAGTGCCGTGGACACCGGCCCCAGCGCGAGCGTGAAGACCCGCCACCAGACCACCGCGAGCCCGAGGAAGATCGCCGCGAGCGTGGCGGTCGTCGCCAGCCGCGGCTCGCCAGGCGCCACGAACTGAGGGAGCAGGGTCAGGAACAGCAGCGCGATCTTGGGGTTGAGCAGGTTGGTGAACAGCCCCTGCCGGAACGCCGCGCCCCGGGTGAGGGCGGCGCCGGCCAGAACCGGCATCTGGGCCTCGCCCTCGCCGCCGCGCACAGCCGCCACGATCATGCGTACGCCCAGGTAGGCGAGGTACGCTGCGCCGGCCAGCTTGACCACCGTGTACGCAGCGGCGGACGCGGCCAGTACCGCCGACAACCCGAGCACGGCCCCGGTCGCGTGCGCTGAGATCCCCAGGCAGCAGCCGAGCCCAGTGGACCACGCCACACGGCTGCCGCAGCGCAGCCCGTTGCGGAGCACGAGCAGCATGTCGGGCCCGGGGGTGATCGTCAGCACCGCGACGACCCCCAGAAACGGGATCAACAGATCGGGCATTTCGCCATCGTAAGTGCAGGCCGTGCCGCCGCAGCGCTTGGGGACTGCGGCGCGGCCGGTTCAGGTGGCGGACTCGGCGGACTCGGCGGGCTGGTAGGTGCCGAAGCTCCAGAGATTGCCCTCAGGGTCACGGGCCGTGTAACCGCGCGAGCCGTAGTCCTCGTCGGTGAGCGGCTGCACGATCTCCGCACCGGCGGCGACGGCCCGATCGTGGTGCCCGTCGGGGTCGTCGACCACAAGGTAGAGCCAGACCGGTCCGGTCGGGTCGGCGAGGCGTCCGTCGTTGCCGTCCGACGTCGAGCCCAGCATGATCATGCCGCCGTCGCCCCAGGCCAACTCGGCGTGGTGAATGGCGCCGTCCGGTCCCTCGACCACCATGTGCTCGGTCAGGCCGAAGGCGTCGATCAGCCACTTCAGAGCGGCGCGCGCGTCCTGGTAGCGCAGCGCGGGATAGATGGTCGGCAGAGCCATGTCCCCTCCTCGGGTACGCCGTGCAACGACGGCTGGCCAACTACGGCTGTCTCTTGTGCCTGCGTTGCGATCAACGGTAGGCAGGCCTGGGGGAGGGGTCTTGGACGTTTGTTACGTGCCCTATGGCGTACGTCAGCCTGCGGCGTCGTAATGGGCGTGCCGGTCGGCCAGCAGCTCGGTCGGTGTCAGCCCGGAGAGCACGCGAAACTCCCGGTTCATGTGGGCTTGATCGTAGTAGCCGCTGGTCAACGCGATATCGACCCAGTTGGGCATGCCGTGCATCATCAGGTCCATCGCCCGGTGGAACCGGAGCACCCGCGCCATGACCTTGGGCGTCAGGCCCACCTGGTCGCGGAACCGCTCGACCAGGTGCTTCCGGCTCCAGCCGACTTCGTCGGCCAGTTCGGCGACCGGGATCTGCCCGTCGGAGCCGTACAGCAGCCGCCACGCCCGGCTTACCTCGGGCGCCGGCGACGGCCCTCGATCCAGGCGGGACAGCAGCAGCTCGTCAAGGAGGTCGAAGCGCTCACCCCAGTCGGGCGTCTCGGCGAGCTGCGTCACGAAGCCCTCCGTACGCGGGCCGAGCAGGTCGACCAGGTCGACCGCGGCGTTGGTCAGCTCGTGCATGGGCACCCCGAGCAGGGTGTAGGCGCCCAGGGGAGTGATGTCGAGCTGGATGCCGGTCTGCCGGGCCGGGCTCTCGTACATCCCGGGGCCGTCGTTCATGCCCGCGATGAACGAGGTGTACGACGTGCCGTCGAACCTTGAGTCGGGCAGCCGGAGCATCCGTAGCGGCTCGCCGAGGTTAATGATCAGTACGGTGTGGCGGGTGGGCTGGGTCCGCATCGGGCGGGGCACCAGGCCCTCCTCCCAGTAGCCGACGTAGGCCGACAGGAACCCGCGCAGCGCCGGATGCGGGGCCGCGGTGGCACTCCACCACGCGCCCCTGTCCTCGACGGCGACCCGCCGTTCGCTCACCCGATCAGTGTTGCACCTGACTGGACCGGACCGAGTCATGTCCGGTTCCGGCAAGGAACGTCTCCCGGCTCCGCCTGGCACGGCAGGATCACGTCTATGCGATCTCGCCTTATCGCCGCGCTCGCGATCGTCGTCGTCCTCGCCGGATCCGGCGGTGCGGCCGCGGCCCAGACGCGTACGGCACAACCGTCACAACCCGCCCGGGCGGCCACCCCGCCCCAGCTCACCGACCCGCACCCGTGCGCCGGCCAGCCCGGCTTCACCTGCTCGACGCTGACCGTGCCGCTCGACCACGGCGGTCGCACGCCCGGCCAGCTTCAGCTGCAGGTGGCGACCGCCGACAACGTGAACGCGCCCAAGGGCGTGTTGCTCTTCCTCACCGGCGGGCCCGGCCAGCCCGGCGTACCGTTCATCACCCGGCTGGCCACGCAGCGCCTGCCGGAGCTGGCGGCCAACTACCGGTTCGTCATGCTCGATCAGCGTGGCACCGGCGAGTTCGGCGCCATCGACTGCCCGCAGCTGCAGGCGCAGGTCGGCAGCTCCGACATCGCCGTGCCCACGCCCGCAGCCGTGACCGAATGCGCGAATATCGTCGGCGCCAAGCGGCCCTTCTACACCACGGACCAGACCGTCGCCGACTACGACGCGCTGCGGCAGGCACTCGGTGTATCGAAGATGACCGTCGATGGGGTCTCGTACGGCACGTTCACCGCTGCCCGCTACACGGTCGCGCACCCGAACCGCGTCAACAAGCTCGTGCTCGACTCCGTACTCCCGCACGTCGACCCGCAGCGCGACGACGCGCTCTACGTGACCTCGATGCGCGCGCACGCGCGGGTGCTGCGCGACGCGTGCGCGGCGCCGCCCGCGTGCGGCTTCGACCCGGCGAAGGACCTCGCCTGGGTGGTACGGCACGGCGTCGACTCCGTCGCGCTTTTCGACGTTCTGGTGTCGTATGAGTTCATCGACCCGACGTACCGGAACCCGGAGCCGCTGCCCGATGGCCTGCCCGGGGTCGGCGACCCGATCGGGGCCCTGCACAAGGCACGGCACGGCGACCGGACCCAGCTGGACACCCTGCTCGCGGCGCAGGACGCGTTCAACGGGGCGCCGGTGGAGGCCTTCAGCTCCGGGCTGCACGCCGCGACGCTCTGCACCGACCTGCGCTTCCCGTGGGGCGACTCGTCCGCGCCGCTCGCGGGACGGGGCGCCGCCGTCGACCGGGTCCGCCGGCACCTGTCCACCCAGGACGTGTGGCCGTACACCCGCGACACCGCCGTGGGCAACGGGTTCATCCAGACGTGCCTGCACTGGCCGTCGACGCCGCCCGGCTCGGAGCCCAGGAGCCACCGGCTGCCACGGGTGCCAACGCTGATCGTCAATGGCGACCACGACCTGTCGACGCCGCTGGAATGGGCGATCGAGGAGGCCGGGTACGCGCCGTCGGCCAAGCTCGTGGTGGTCAAGGGCGCTTCGCACTCCATCCAGAACCGGGAACTCGGCACGGCCGGACGCCAGGCCGTGTTCGACTTCCTCAACGGCTGACACGCCGTACGGAACGAGGCCGTCGCGGCCGCCGCGGCGGCCTCGCCGTACGAGGCTGATCAGGGTCCAGGACGCGGCGATGACGTACGAGCGTGATCAGGGGTCCAGGACGCGACGGAGCTTGATGCCGGCCAGCGAAGGGTCGGTATCTAGCGGCGCGCGTACGCCGGTGGGCAGGAATCCCGCCCTTTCGTAGAGCGTCTGGGCCGGGCCGTTGCCCTCGGTCACCCAGAGCTCGACGTACGGCGCGCCGACCTCCCGGGCCCAGTCGACCACAACGTCGAGCAGCCGCCGGCCGAGCCCATGCCCTCGGGCTTCCGGGGCCACCCACATGGAGACGATGAGTACATCGCCGGCGCCGCCGACGTCCCGGAGGCCGGTCACGAGCCCGACCACAGCGCCGCCGCCGTTGTCATCGTCAGCGCCGTCGTTTTCGCCGGCGCCGTCGTTCGGGCCGCCGTCGTTCGGGCCGCCGTCAGTGTCATCAGTCCGGGCGTCGTCAGTGCCGTTTTCTTCGGCGAAGTACGTGACGGCGTTCACGCCTGCCGCGCCGGCGGCCGCCCGGCGCTCCCACACCTCGGCGGGCAGTTCGCGTTCCGCCGAGAGCGAGGAATCGAAGGCGGACGGCGCGTCGGTCAGGGCGCCGAGGCGGATCTCGCGTAGCCGCTCTCCCTCGCCTTCCCGGACCCTGCGGATTTTCATGGCCACGACCGTAGCCGAGCGGGCATGGACCGGCCCGTCCAACCGGGGGCGTGAGGTCCAGATGAACGGGCCGGAGCGGCTACGGGTCTGTCAGGTGCCGAGCAGGCGGTCGACGAACTCCCGGTACGCGCGTACCGCGAGCCGCAGGCGTTCGGTGTCGGGCTGACCGCCCGGACCCCGCCAGTCGTCGAGCTCGTTCTTGCGTGCGTTGATTGCTTCGGTGAAAGCGGTCAGCACGTCGGTGGCCAGCTCCCCGGCCTGCTGGATGGCCTCCTGTGGGTCGTCGACGAAGCCGAACTGGACGTCGTGCCAGCGCGTCTGGAATCGCTCGGTGGTGGCGGCGTCGATGACGGCACCGCTCGACTCGCCGGCCCGTCTGCGCGACTCGCCGGCCCGTCTGCGCGGCTCGTCAGCCGGGCCGCTCGGTTCCGCAGTCAGACCGGCCGGCTCGTCGGTGATGGCGCGGGAGGTGTCGGCAGCGGTGTCTGTGGCCGTACCGGCGCTTTCGTACGGCGGCGGCTCGGTGGGCGTGGCCAGTGGCGATCCGGCGACGAGCACGTCGTTCGGTGGCAGGACCGGGACCGGTCCGGTGCTCGCCGGCGTGAGCTCGTCCCAGTCGGCGGGATCATCGGACGGCGACGCGCCGGGCGGATCGGGCAGGGCCGGATCGGGCAGGGCCGGATCCGGCAGGGCCGGATCGGCTTCGGCCTGGGCAGGATCGCGATCGGCCGCGTCGTCCGTGGCCCGTCGCGTACTCGGCTGGGACCAGTCCTGCATGATCCTGCACCTCCGTGAGTTTCGTGGGTCGCGCCGAGTGCGCTTACCGCCTAGCCGGAGTCGTGCCGCTCGGCCCGCCGCAGGCGCTCGTCGTCGCTGCGTGACTCCTCGGCGGCGACCTCCGCGGGCACGCCGGTCTCCGCCGTACGGGCCTCGCCGGCATTGTCCTCATGGCCCGCAGTGTCTTCATGGCCCGCAGTGTCTTCATGGCCCGCAGTGTCTTCATGGCCCGCAGTGTCTTCATGGCCCGCAGTGTTCCGGTGGTCCGCATTATCGATGTAGGCCGCCGGGCGCCCGAAGTTCGGCTTGCGGAGCGGTGGCACGTCGGCGCGCTCGGCCGCCGGCACCGCCAGGAGGTCCTCCAACAGCGCGCGGTAGTGCACCATCGCCTGCCGCATGTCCTCGGTGGAGGCCTCTTTCCGTTCGGCCCTTGCGCTGATCTCGTGCCCGCGGCGGTAGTAGTCGATGGTGCGGCCGTGCTCGACCGACAGGTGCGCCACGCGCTGGTCGAACCCGCCGGTGGGGTAACCGCGGTCGCCCATGACCGTGATGACGAGCCGGTCGGCCTCGCTCAGCGCGGTCTCGGGGGAGTCGACGAACTCCTCCTGCACGTTGATCCACCGCTCGCGATATCCATCGCGGGCGGTGTCGTCGAGGGGACGGATGTCCAGTTGCTGATGTCGGCGCTCACGGGCGCGGAGGTCGGCCTCCGCCGCCCGGCGGTCCTTGTGACGCTCCAGAGCTCGGTCGTATTCGGGGCCGAACCTGCGCCGCAACCGCAGAGTGCGAGCCTTGCTCCACAGCAGAAAGCCGGCGCCCACGACGGCAACGACGACCACGACGATGACGACGACCAGGACGGCGGTCGACATGGGTGCCTCCTGTCATAGGTGCACTCCCCTTTCCCGATGCCCGTCCAAAACCGGCCAAAACCCGAAACGATGCGACCTGACCAGGTCAGCGGCGTTCACTTACGTACGATCAACGCGCGGTCCTTGGGGGTGTACGGACGGCGACGCGCTGCCACCAAAAAGTGGTCAAGTGCTGGATAGCGGACGTCCGCCCTGTTATATAGGGACTTCTTGGGTGAATGGACGGTGGGCATAGTGCGGCACACGTTGGGCTTCTTCCTCGGCATCGTGCTGACGCCCGCGCTCGCCTACGCCACCGGCTGGGGTGCGACCCGGTCCGACAGCGCACTCGACCCGCTGGCCCACACCATCACGGACCCGACCCGGCTGTACGGCGCGTTCGCTCTCATGGCCGCCGCCGGACTGGTCACCGGCGTCGTCATCATGGCCAAGTGGGCGTCGCCGCTGATCTCCCTGGTCCCGGCGCTCGCCTTCATCGGCTGGAGTGCCTACTTCCTCATCGACCCGCAGTCCGCGCTCGACCTGCCTGGCAAGGTCCCGCCCGCGGGCGACCTCGATGACGGCCTGCGCACCCTGCTCAGCACCGGCGTCTACGGCCTCATGGGCTTTGCCCTGTTGATGCCCGCCTGGACCGGCTGGCGCTGGCGCCCCACCTCGCGCCGCGCCGAAGAGTCCGTCGAAGAGTCCTACTACTGAGACCGGCTACTGACTACTGAGACCGGCTACTGAGACGGGCTACCGCGACCGGCACTGAGTCTGGACGGGAACGCCGGTGCGATAGAGGCGGGCGACGATGTCCTCGATGTCGGGCTCGCGCAAGGAGATGTCGGCGACGTCGTAGCGGGCGGCCACGTCGGCGACCACCGTCGCGGCGTTCATGTCCGGGCCGATGGACAGCCACTGGCGCGGGCCGTCGGATCGTACGAAACGGGCCCCGGCCAACTCGACGGGCGGGGCGGGGCGCTCCAGATCGACGACGAGCAGCCGTTCGGCGTCGGCGTCGGCGCGCAGCCGCTCGAGATCTCCGTCGTACGCGAGCCGCCCATGATCGATGATCATCACGCGGCGGCACAGCCGTTCGATGTCGCCGAGGTCGTGCGTGGTCAGCAGGATCGTCGTGCCCCGCTCGACGTTGAGGCGTTCGAGGAAGCCGCGCACCGTCGCCTTGGTCACCACGTCGAGGCCGATGGTGGGCTCGTCCAGTACGAGTAGTTCGGGGGCGTGCAGCAGGGCCGCGGTGAGGTCGCCGCGCATCCGCTGGCCCAGGCTGAGCTGCCGGACCGGCGTGTCGAGGAACGACCCGAGGTCCAGCAGGTCGATCAGCTCGGCCAGCCGGGTCCGGTGCGCGGCGGCGTCCACGCGATAGAGGTGCCGGACCAGGGCGAGGCTGTCGAGCAGCGGCAGGTCCCACCACAGCGTGGTTCGCTGACCGAAGACCACGCCGATCCGCCGGGCCAGCGCGGTGCGCTGCCGCGACGGATCCAGGCCGGCCACCCGTACGGAACCGGACGACGGCGTGAGGATGCCGGTGAGCATCTTGATCGTCGTTGACTTGCCGGCACCGTTCGGCCCGAGGTAGCCCACGAACTCACCGCGGCGCACCGTGAAGGAGATCTCCTCGCACGCCGTCACGGTGGTGCGAGCCCGTCGGCGCCGGCCGGACCGTTTCCGTACGACGAAGGACTTGGTCACGTTGTTGAGCTCGATCACTGATCAACTCCCGGTGGATCGGTAGTGGCGGAGGCCGGTGCGCCAGGCGAGCGCGGCTGCGGCGCACAGCAGGACGGCGACGAGCGGCGCGGCGAACCGGACGGCCGCCGGCAGGCCGAGCGGGTCGGGGCGGCCGAGCAGGTACAGGGTCGGCTCCCAGTTGACGAACGCCAGCGGGACCACGAAGGTCAGCGCCCGCAGAATGTCGCGGCCGAACATGCTCAGCGGGTACTGGGTGAGGAAGCCCCCGCCGTACGTCACGGCCTTCGTGGCCTGGTGCCCGTCGAGGACGACGAACTGCACCGACGAGGTGAGCACCCACAGCGCCGCGAAGATGGCCACCCCCGTGACGATCATGACCACGACGAGAAGCGCGCGGAACACGGTCCACGACACGTCCAGCCGTGGCAGCACCATGATCAGCACGGCGAGGGTAGGGATCAGCTTGCCGAACCGCCGCGGCGAGAAGTCCTCCGTGGCGATCTGGACGAGCGGGCTGACCGGCCGGACCAGCATCGCGTCGAGCGTGCCCAGCCGTATGTGCTGGCCGAGACGTTCCGTGGTGCCCAGCAGGATGTCGGCCACCGCGAACGACAGCCCGGACGTGGCGTACAGGAACATCACCTCGGGCGCGGTGAAGCCGGCGATGCGCGGCGCATGGGCGAACATCAGCGCGATGGCGGCCAGGTCGAGCCCGGTGACCACCGCCGTGCCGAGCGAGAGCAGCACCATCGATGCCGGGTACTGCGCGGCAGCCCGCAGCCACGTCCACGCCAGCAGGCCGTACATGCGCAGCGTGCCGCCACCTGGACGCCGCGCGCGACGGACGCGGCCGTTCAGCGCCCTCCTAGCCACCGTGGATCACCAGCTTGCGGCGGGCGGCGACGGTCAGCGCGCGGCCCGCGGCGAGAAGCACGACCGCCCACGCCACCTGGAAGCCGTACGCGGCGAGCAGTCCGGATGTGCCGTGCAGGCCGAAGTACCCGGCCTTGCCGAGGAAGACGTCGGCGGGCACCTGGATCAGCGCCGCCCACGGCAGGTGGCGGGCGACGGTGCCGAGCACGCCGGGGAACACCACCAGCGGCAGGATCATCCCGGAGAAGAACAGCGCGGCGACCAGCGACACGGCCTGCACGCCACGGTCGTCGTGCAGCCAGAACACGCAGATCGCGGCGATGTACCGCACCGCGAATCCGACCACCATGGCGAACAGCACGGCCACGGCGAACGCCGCCCACGTCGCCGGCCCCGGCACCGGCAGCCGGAACGCCAGCACCCCGGCCAGCAGCGGCGGCCCGCCACGGAAGCCCAGCGCGAACAGCGCCCGGCCGAGGTCGTCGGCGAGCCACCAGCCCTGCAGGTCCACCGGCCGGTGCAGGTCGATTGCCACGTCGCCGCTACGGATGCGCTCGGTCAGCTCCATGCCGCCGAAGATCTGTACCGGGCCGATCAGGGCCTGGGTGAGGAAGCAGAACATCACGGCATCGGTCACGTCGTAGCCGCCGAGCGCCGGCCGGGCATGCCAGAGCGCGATCAGGATGTAGGCCCGCAGGAAGCCGAAGACGGTGTTGGTCACCGCCTCCGACAGGGCCCCGACGCGATAGGCGGCGTAGCGGCGCATGGCGTACCACGTCACCCAGGGATAGGTCATGAGTCGAGTCGCGGATAGGTCACCGGATGAGCTCGCCTCCTCACCGCCTGCACCCGGTCTGGGCGCGCGCGAACGCCCCCGAGCGCACAGCACCCGGGGGTCGGGCCATCACCTTAGGCAGACTGCCGTCCGCCGGGCCACCGGTTTGTGTCGTACGACGCAGTTCTAGAAAGCAGGACGACGCACATCTGCGAGGTCACCGAGGACGGAGGGTGCCTCGCAGATGTGCGCCGCTGGGCGGGGGTCAGGAAGGCGGGTCAGGAACGCGGGTCAGGAGGGCAGGGTCAGGAGGGCAGGGGCGGCTTGCCGGTGGAGTAGATCCAGGTGTTGAAGAAGTCGGTCAGGTCCTGGCCCGCCACCTTCGAGGCCAGCGCGGTGAACTGCTCGCTGTTGGCGTTGCCGTACTTGTGCTGGGCGAACCAGGTGCTCATCAGCTGGAAGAACTTGTCGTCGCCGATCTTCTCTTTCAGGAACTGCAGCACCATGCCGCCGCCGGTGTAGACGCGCTGGTTGAACATGGTGTCGCGCTGCGGGTCGGTGATCTTGATGCTCCAGTACGGGCTATTGGCCGGGTCGGGGAACGGCCGCCGGTTGTACTCCAGCCGCGCCCGGTCGGCGGTGGTGCGGACGTTGTGCACTTCGTCCCAGTACCACTGCCACCAGGTGGCGAAGCTCTCGTTCAGCCAGATGTCCTTCCACCGCTGCACGCTGACCGCGTCGCCGAACCACTGGTGGGCCAGCTCGTGCGCGATGGTCGAGGTGTTGCGGACCGCCGAGTAGACCGGCCTGGTCTGGGTCTCCAGGGAGAACCCGAGCGGCGTGCCCTCGAAGCGCGCGTCGTCGGCGATGGCGCCGGTGCTGTCGAAGGGGAACTTGCCGATCTTGTCGTTCCACAGGTCGGTGACCTCGGCCGTGGTGTCGCGGAAGAACTCCACGGCGGTCGGCTGGGCCGTCAGCAGGACCGGGTCGACGGCGACGAAGTTCTTGATGCCGCCGGGCGTCCGGCTCTCGTCGATCAGCCAGTTACCGATGTCGACGGTGGCCAGATAGTTGGCCATCGGTGAGATCTCGTTCCACAGGAACGTGCTCTTGTCGCCGTGGGTGGACTCGGAGACCAGCCGGCCGTTCGAGACCGCCTGCAGGCCCTTGGGCACGGTCACCCGGATGGTGTAGGCGGCCTTGTCGCCCGGGTGGTCGTTCAGCGGCCGCCAGGTGGCGGATGCGTTGGGCTCGGTGCCGATGAAGGCGCCGTCGGGGGTGTGCAGGAACCCATACGGGGACCCGAACACGATCGGGGAGCCCACGATCGTCTTCGGGATGCCGCCGTACCGCACGGTGGTAAAGAAGACGCTGCCCTTCCGCAGGCCGTGGCTGGGGGTGATCACGACCTCCTGGCCGTCCTGGTGGAAGGACGCGCGCCGGCCGTTGACACTGACCGAGCTGACCGCGAGGTCCTTGAGGTCCAGGTCGAACCTGGACAGGTCCTGGGTGGCCCGGGCGGTCATTACCGAGGTGCCGTCGAGCTGGTCGGTGTCGGGCACGTAGCTGATGTCGAGGCCGTAGTGCAAGGCGTCGTACCCGCCGTTCCCGTCCAGCGGGAAGTACGAGTCGCCGAACCCGGCGGCGCCAGGGGTATAGTGCACACCCGATCCGGCCGCGGACGCCGCGGGGGCCAGCGTCAGCACACCGGCTGCGGCCACAGCGAGTGGCAGCATGCGCGAGATTTTGCGCAACGCCATCTCTGGATCCTCTCCCTTGAGGTGATCAGGGCTGTTGAGATGATCACCGTCCTTGTGGTGATCAAAGCAGGTAAGCCTGACCCTCCCGCGTTACGACGGGCTTGTCGATAGAAAGCGTTTGCCTGCTTCGGTCAAAGATGGCCGTTCATATGGCCATACATCCGGCGCGCCGGACGGCAGGAGGCCCCCGGGGGTGCGCCACCGGGGGCCTCCTGTGGGGACCTGCGTCAGTGTCTCAGTGAGCCTTCGAGAACTGCTCCTCTTCCGTGGATCCCTTCAAAGCCACGGTCGAGGAGTCCGGCGCGATGGCCGTGCTGACGAGGTCGAAGTATCCGGTGCCGACCTCGCGCTGGTGCTTGGTCGCCGTGTAGCCGCGCTCCTCGGCGGCGAACTCGCGCTCCTGCAGGTCGACGTAGGCGGTCATGCCGTCCTCGGCGTACCCCTGCGCCAGGTCGAACATCGAGTAGTTGAGCGCGTGGAAGCCGGCCAGGGTGATGAACTGGAACTTGTACCCCATGTGGCCGAGCTCGCGCTGGAACTTCGCGATGGTGGCGTCGTCCAGGTGCTTCTTCCAGTTGAAGGACGGCGAGCAGTTGTAAGCCAGCAGCTGGTTGGGGTACTTCGCCCGGATCGCCTCGGCGAACTCGCGCGCGACCTCGAGGTCCGGCGTGCCGGTCTCCATCCAGAGCAGGTCGGAGTACGGGGCGTACGCCAGCCCGCGGGCGATGCAGGCCTCGAGGCCGTTGCGCACGCGGTAGAAACCCTCCGCCGTACGCTCGCCCGTGACGAACGGCTGGTCACGCTCGTCCACGTCGCTGGTCAGCAGCGTCGCGGCCTGTGCGTCGGTCCGCGCGATGACCAGTGACGGAACGCCGGCGACGTCGGCCGCCAGCCGGGCCGCGTTGAGCGTCTTGATGTGCTGCCCGGTCGGGATCAGCACCTTGCCGCCGAGGTGGCCGCACTTCTTCTCCGACGCCAGCTGGTCCTCCCAGTGCACGCCCGCGGCACCGGCCGCGATCATGGCCTTCATCAGCTCGTACGCGTTGAGCGCGCCGCCGAAGCCGGCCTCGGCGTCGGCCACGATCGGGGCCAGCCACTCGACCTCGGCGTCGTGGCCCACCGTCCCGTTGGCGGCCCCGTTGGATGACTCGTTGAATGACTCCGACCACGCGATCTGGTCGGCACGCAGCAGCGCGTTGTTGAGGCGGCGCACCACGGCCGGGACCGAGTTCGACGGGTAGAGGCTCTGATCCGGGTAGGTCTGCCCGGCGAGGTTGGCGTCGCCGGCGACCTGCCAGCCGGATAGGTAGATGGCCTTGAGACCGGCCTTGACCTGCTGGACGGCCTGGTTGCCGGTCAGCGCGCCGAGCGCGTTGACGTAGTCTCCGTTGTGGTCACCGTCGCGCAGCAGCTGCCAGAGCCGCTCCGCGCCGATGCGGGCGAGGGTGTGCTCCTCCTGAACCGAACCGCGCAGCTTGATGACATCCTCGGCCGTGAAGGTCCGCTCGATGCCCGCCCAGCGCTGATCGGTATTCCAGTGGTGCCGCAGCTGCTCCGCCGCGCCCTCGAGGCGACTATCGGTCATTGCTAACCCTCCTGTTTGTCGTCCTCTGGGTGCTATGTCTAGGAGTCTTGCCGGACGAGCCGTACTAATGAACTCGCAAGTAACGAAAGATCTGCCAAATTTCTGTTAACGTGAAACTATGACGTCCTTGCGTAGAGAAGAAGCCCTGAACTTGACGAATGGTCTAGACCTCGTCACCTTTGGGCAGCGGCTGCGCCATCTGCGCCGCGCGCACCAGCTCACCCTTGCTGACCTGGGCGAACGCGTCGGACGCGCGCCGTCCCAGCTGTCGCTGCTGGAGAACGGACGGCGCGAGCCCAAGCTGTCCCTGCTGCGGGCGCTGGCGGCGGCACTCGACGTACCGGTCGAGGAACTGCTGCGCAAACAGCCGCCCAGCCGCCGCGCGCAGCTGGAGATCGCGATCGAGGAGGCGCAGCGCGACCCGCTGTACACCTCGCTCGGGCTGCCACACCTCAAGGTCGGCAGCCGCGTGCCCAACGACGTGCTCGAACACCTTCTCGCGCTGTACGAGGAGTTGCGCCGCAGCCGTACCAAACCCACGGCCAGCCCGGAGGAGGCGCGCAAGGCCAACGCCGAGCTGCGCAGCCAGATGCACGAGCGGGGCAACTACTTCGGCGAGATCGAGCGGATCGCCGCTCGGACGCTGAGCGCGATCGGCTACCGCGGCGGGCCGCTGTCGCAGGGCAACCTGACCTCACTGGTGTCGCACTTCGGGTTCACGCTCCGGTACGTACAGGACCTGCCGCGCTCGGTGCGGTCCATCACCGACCAGCGCAATCACCGGATCTACCTCGAGCGCGAGCAGCTCGGCATGCACACGCCGCGCACGATCGTGCTGCAGACCCTCGGCCACTTCGCCCTCGAGCACGACGTGCCCGCGGACTTCGCCGACTTCCTGCGGCAGCGGGTCGAGGCGAACTACTTCGCCGCGGCGATGCTGCTGCCCGAGCAGACCGTCGTGCCGTACCTCCAGGAGGCGAAGGCGGCCCGCGAGCTGTCGGTCGAGGATCTGGCCGACGTGTTCTCCGTTTCGTACGAGATGGCGGCGCACCGGTTCACCAACCTCGCCACGCACCATCTCGACCTACCAGTGCACTTCGTCAAGAACGACGAGAGCGGCACCATCTACAAGGCGTACGCGAACGACGGCCTGGTCTTTCCCGCCGACGAGTACGGCGCCATCGAGGGCCAGCGGATGTGCCGGCAGTGGGGCGGCCGGTACGTCTTCTCGGCACCGGACAAGTTCTCGGTCTACTACCAGTACACCGACACGCCGACCGGTACGTACTGGTGTCTGTCCCACATCGACCCCAGTCACGAGCGCGACTTCGCGATCACGCTGGGCGTGCGGTTCGAGCACTCCCGCTGGTTCCGCGGGCGCGAGACCACGACCCGGCGGACGTCCAGCTGCCCGGACGGCGACTGCTGCCAGCGGCCGCCCGCCGAGCTGGCCGAGCGCTGGGAGGGACACGCGTGGCCGTCGGCGCGGGCCCACTCGCACGTGCTCGCCGTACTGCCACCGGGTGCCTTCCCCGGGGTCGACGAGGCCGATGTGTACGCCTTCCTGGACAAGCACGCGGCGGAATAACGCCGTTTTCGCCGGAGTCATCTCTGGTAAGCCATCTGGCCGAAGGAACCGCCGAAGGAATCGCCGAACGAATCTCTGTACGGGTAACACCGGCGAATCGTCGCCGTAACGCCATTCTCATCACCCGCCCTGACCATGGACCCGGAGCGCGGGACGGCGTTGCGACTAGAGAAGATCGATAGTGATCACAGCGTTTGTTTCGAGGACTGGGCGCCATGAGCATGGGGACGCGTTTGCTGCCTGAGACGGAAACGTGGCTGGCGAACAAGACCAGCACGGCGGCCGACTGGCCGGTGGAGGAGCTCCTCGCCGTTAAGGGCGCCAGCACGGTGAGTGTCGTGCTGCCGGCCCGCAACGAACGCGAGACGGTCGGGACGATCGTGGAGACCATTCGGCGCGAGCTGGTCGAACGGGTGCCCTTGGTCGACGAGATCTTGGTGATCGACTCGCGGTCGACGGACGACACAGCCGCGGTCGCCGCAGCGGCCGGAGCCGACGTCGTCGCCCAGGACGACGTGCTACCCCATCTGACGCAGCTGTCGGGCAAGGGCGAGGCGCTGTGGAAGTCGCTTGCTGTCACCAGCGGGGACCTGATCGTCTTCATCGACGCCGACCTGCTGAACTTCTCGCCCGCCTTCGTCACCGGTCTGCTCGGGCCATTGCTGACCGACCCTGGCGTGGCGTACGTCAAGGCCTGCTACGACCGCCCGTACCGCGATGGCCCGTACCGCGATGGCCCGTACCGCGATGGCCCGTACCGCGATGGCCCGTACCGCGATGGCCCGTACCGCGATGGCCCGTACCGCGATGGCCCGTACCGCGATGGCCCGTACCGCGACGGCGCTGTGGCGTGGAACGGCATTGGCGCCGGCGGGGGCCGGGTCACCGAGTTGGTCGCGCGGCCGCTCATCAACCTGCATTGGCCGTTGCTCGCCGGGGTGATGCAGCCGCTCGGCGGTGAGTACGCAGGGCGCCGCACGTTGTTCGAGCGGCTGCCGTTCGTCACGGGCTACGGCGTGGAGCTGGGCCTGCTGCTCGACGTGCTCGACGCGGCGGGCCTCGACGCGCTGGCACAGGTCGACCTCGGCCGTCGCGAGCACTCGCACCAGTCGACCGAGGCACTGGGCGCCATGTCGAGCCAGATCATGCTGACGGCGTGGTCGCGGCTGGAGCGGCACGGCCGCATCGTGCCGCTGATGGCCCCGGAGACCGCGCTCGCCCAGTTCCGCCGCGCCGAGAACGGCCATGATCTGCGCGTCAGCGACGTCGGGGTCGACGAACGGCCACCGATGATCGGAGTCCCCGACTACGCCGCACACACTCGCCAGCCCCAGCCATAGGTCGCTGTTTTCATCTTGCTTCGCGAGCAGCGTTAGCCCTGGTGGGCGGCCGGGTTGAGTCGGCTTTGAGCGCGGATTGTGATCACGACCACGATGTCGGGTTACCCAACGGTAATGACGAAGCTGCTACCGTTGGTAACACACGGGATCGACGCGGAAGGATCGTTTATATGACCGACGAGGCGCCCGGCTTCTCGCTCGAGCTGAGCGACGACCTCCGTCAGGTACAGGAATGGGTGCACGAGTTCGCCAGGGACGTCGTGCGGCCTGCCGCCGAGGAGTGGGACGATCGCGAAGAGACGCCGTGGCCCATCATCCAGCAGGCGTCCAAGATCGGTCTGTATTCCCTCGACTTCTTCGCCGAGCAGTGGCTCGAGCCCAACGGCCTGGGCATTCCGGTCGCCTTCGAGGAGCTGTTCTGGGGCGACGCGGGCATCGCGCTGTCGATCGTCGGCACCGGCCTCGCCGCCGCGTCCGTCGCCGCGACCGGCCTGCCCGAGCAGGTCGCCGAGTGGGTCCCGCAGATGTTCGGCTCGCCCGATGATGTACGGCTCGGCGCCTTCTGCGCGTCCGAGCCCGACGCGGGCAGCGACATCGGCTCCATCCGTACCCGCGCCGTCTACGACGAGGCCACCGACGAGTGGGTGATCAACGGCACCAAAACGTGGGCGACCAACGGCGGCATCGCCGACGTGCACATCGTCGTGGCTTCTGTCGACGCCGACCTCGGCACGCGCGGACAGGCCAGTTTCATCATCCCGCCGAACACGCCCGGCCTGTCCCAGGGCCAGAAGTTCAAGAAGCACGGCATCCGTGCCTCGCACACCGCCGAGGTCGTCCTCGACGACGTACGGATCCCCGGCCGCATGCTCGTCGGCGGCAAGGAGCGGTTCGACGAGCGCATCGCGCGCGCACGCGAGGGCAAGAGCGGTCGCGGCCAGGCCGCGCTGAAGACCTTCGAGACAACGCGCCCGACCGTCGGCGCCATGGCGCTCGGCGTCGCCCGAGCGGCGTACGACTACTCGCTCCAGTACGCCCGGGAGCGCGAACAGTTCGGTAAGAAGATCGGCGACTTCCAGGCGATCGCGTTCAAGCTCGCCGACATGAAAACGTCGATCGACGCCGCCCGCCTCCTCGTCTGGCGGGCCGCCTGGATGGCCAGGCAGGGCAAGGACTTCGACAACGCCGAAGGCTCGATGGCCAAGCTGTTCGCCAGCGAGACCGCCGTCCGCGTCACCGAAGAGGCCATCCAGATCCTGGGCGGCAACGGCTACACCCGCGACTACCCGGTCGAACGCATGCACCGCGACAGCAAGATCTTCACCATCTTCGAAGGCACCTCGGAGATCCAACGTCTCGTCATCGGCCGTACGGTCACGGGTTTGCCGGTGCGATAGACCCCCTGGTCAGCCACGCTGCCGGGAACGATCCGGACGTTCCGCCGCCGCCCTGAGTACTGATCGTTTCCCGTCCTTCCTGATCGTTTCCGGACCGCGTGGTGACATTGTGGTGACGCCTAGCAATACTAGGTATGGGGCCGTTGGCGTCGTATAACTGCTGATCGCGGTGTCCCGGGCTCTGGGCGCAGTCGAATGACCTCTACCGTGTCAAATAAGTTCGATCAAGCCCCTGACCTGCATCTTTACGAGACGGCCCAGGTCAGGGACCGTCATTGAGGTCGGTTGAGGCTCGTTCAGGACGGTGCAGGAATCGTGCGTGCTCCCGGTTGCACCGGCTCCGGCCAGGAGCAACGGGAGCTTGGGAGGCGGCCTTTGGTATCGGTTCCGTGGTCGGAATCAGCCGGATGAGGGGTCCGCATCCGCGGTGCGTGCTCCCGGTTTGCTCCCGCGATATCGGGCGGTTGTTCGCTGGCCGTACCTGTGTTGTCGCTGGAAAACTCGGCGGGTGAGCAGGACGACGCCGGGGGCCTATGGCGGCTTCGAATTTGGGTGTACGACGTGTGTAAGGGGATTCTGCTCGCAGAGATTGTCGGTGTTGCGGAGTCGATGGAACCGCATGGATCATCGGGATGGTTAGCGAATTTGTTGCCTGACCTGTGCGTTCACGCGGCGATCAGCGATCTGTTCCGGACGGTGGCGTAGATGCTGGTGCCATCGGTCTCCCGGTGGTCGAGCGCGTCGAGGTAGTCGAGGCCGCGATCGTACGATTTGGTATCCGCCAGATCGAGAACATCGTCCTTGGTGTAGAGCCTCATGCGAGTTGGCTAGAGGAGTCGTCGGAGGTCGTCGATGGTGAGGCGGGTGTCGCTGAGGATATTGCGTAGCGTTCCTTTGGCGACGTCGCGTCCTTGGTGGACGGGCACGGTCGTGCCACGGCCATCCGGATGGCGCATGATGTGGTGGCTACCGGTGATCCTGGCGATCTTGAATCCGGCCTTCTCCAGTGCGCGGACCAGCCGGTCGCCGCGCACGGCGGGGACGTGGGGCATCAGGCGACGTCGACGGTGAGGGTAAGTTCGTCCGGGACGCCGAATTCGGTGATCAGGCCGATGAGGGCTTCGCGGAGGTCGGCGATCGCGGCCTCTGGAGTGTCACCTTCGCCGTTGGCGCCTACCTGTGGGCGCAGCTGAGCGTGGGCGCACCACACGCCGTCCTCGTCTTGCTCGACGGTGTAGGGGACGTGCACGACCTGGCTCATCGCTGCCTGCTCCTGTCTGATGCGGACACAGTCATGGTACGGCGCGGCCTTGGGTGCTGGATGCTAAACCCCACGTCCTTCGGCGCCGCTGATGCTGCTGCCAGCCAGGTCGCGCTTGTCCTCCTCTTCGTTCTCTTCGATGGTGGGCTGCTGGTGGTTGTCGCTGGTTGCGTTGATCGTCGGCGTGCTTGGCGAGAAGCCGAGTTGGCGGTATGCGGGCTGTCGTCTGCGGTACATCGCGGCGAGCATCGGCGCGTCGTTGTCGAGGTAGTCGTGGACTTCGACCGTGTCCTTGCCGGGGTGGTCACGCAGGATCCTGCCGATGTATTGGATCATGCGTTCGCGTCCGGAGATGGGGAAGGTGAGGAAGAGGGTGTCCAGGCGGGGGCAGTCGAAGCCTTCGCCGATGTAGCGGTCTGTAGCGACGAGCAGCAGTTGACCTTCTTCGCTGAGCCGGTCGTGGACGAGTTTGCGTTCCTTGGATTTGAGGCTGCCGAAGAGCACCAGCGGGTCGAGGTCGTGTTGACGCAGGCCCGCGGCCAGCGACTGTATGTGTTCGGTGCGGCCGCTGAGCACCAGGCAGTTGCGGCCGCGCTGGACGGCGCTCTTGACGTCGCGGCAGATCTGGCCGGTTCGTGTGCCGTCCTCGACCAGAGCGGCGTGTACGACGGCGAGGACCTCGCCGCGGGTCAGCCCGTCGGTCGGCGCATGTAGCTGCACGCCGGTGGGGTGGACGTGCAGGATTCGGGCGAGGCTAGTGGCGGTGTCGTGGATCCGGTGCCGGATCGGCCCGCACTGCATGATCATGATCTCTTTGAGGCCCGTCCGCGCGTTTTGGAGTGGCGGTCAGGCCGAGCCATCGTTTGGCGGCCAGGTTGCGGATGGCGCGCTCCACGGTGGGGGCTGGGACGTTGTGGCATTCGTCGACCACGACGAGGCCGTATCCGTCTAGTGCGGTGACCACGAACGTTCACCGGGTTGGGTGACACGCCGTTCGGGATCCACGGTGCTCGTGCTTGTCGGCTTCACGCTCGACAGCGATGTGATCGCTTCGAGTGAGGTGGCGCGAGATGGCAGAGCCAGTTAGAGCGCGGCGGCTGACCGAGGAGGAAGGCCGCCGGTTGCAGCAGATTGTGCGGCGGGGCAAGCATGAGTCGATCCGGGTGCGCGGGGCGATGATGGTCATGGCGTCGGCGGCGGGGACGCCGGTGCCGGCGATCGCGCGGCTGGTCGCGGCCGATGAGGACACCGTGCGCGATGTCATCCATGCGTTCAACGAGGTGGGCTGGCCGCGCTGCCCGCTGGCCGAGGCCCTGACCGACCCGATCACCGGACAGATCCACCGGATCAAGCTGGTCACCGACAACGGACCCGCGTTCAAGTGCGCCGCGTTCGCCCGCTTCATCGCCGGCCGGACCGAGTTCGTCCACATCCGCACCCGCCGCCGCTCACCCGGCCAAAACGGCGTCCGCGAACGCGCGTTCGGATCGCTGACGTACGAACACCTCTACCGGCTGGAAATCGACGACCTGCCGGCTCTGGCCCGCGAGGCCGAGGCCTACCGGCAGATCTTCAACCACATCCGACCCCACCAAACCGTCGGCGGCCACCGGCCGATCGAGATCTACCGCAACCCCGGTCTGCACCCCCAACTTTCAGACCATAATTCTTGAGCCAAATTCTTGACGCGGGACAAGATCGCGGACACGCCCAAGATCCCCGGTAGCCATCATCGGTGGTTCGGCGGTGAGGAGCTAACCGCCGCGGGTGCGCACAGGCCTACGGCAGCCGAGATTGAGATCAGGTGCGCCGGTGTTGGCGGCGTAGGTCCAGGAGGGCATGCTTGGGCCCCAGGGGGGTGCCGGCGGCGACTTGTGCGGCTGCGATTGATCCTCAGGGCTGGTGCAGCCGTGTATTTATGTATGGGTGTTCTTCTTCGCGTTCTCGTGGCCGCAGGGCTTGCGGCCGACGCTATCGTGCACTGGCGATTCGCCCCTGACATGGCGCCCGGGCCCAACGCGCCCGGCGGCACCATC
>DATBKU010000163.1:0-26336 GCA_036555725.1 Streptosporangiaceae bacterium
GCTTACACAGGGGACGGCCGGGGGTGCACGCACGGGGGGCCTTCCGCTAGTTCCCGTACGTCACATGACGCGGCGTCGGCTGCGCGAGCCGCCGCCCCACCTGCCGCCCGATCGGCCGCCCCACCTGCCGCCACGGGCGCCGGTCAGGAGCGCGACGGCGATGGCGGCGATGACAACTGCCAAGACAATGGCGACGATGGTGCCGGCACCGAGAGCGTGGGCGACCACGCCGCCAACGATGGCGCCGGCGACACCGACGAGAATTGTCATGAGAAGGCCGATGGGGTTGCGGCCGGGAACCAGGAGCCGGGCGACGGCGCCGATGATGGCGCCGACCACGATGTACCACAGAACTGTCGTGAGCATCTGAGAACACCTCCTGCCAGATCGGCCTCTCCGACCTGGACGGGTTGGCTCAACCCTCTGAGTGCCCGACGAGGGATGGCTAAACGTGCCGGTTCGGCGCCGCTAGGAGAGATCCTGCTTGAGCTGCGGAATGACGCCGCCGGCGCGCAGGATCTCTTCCTGCCGCTTCGACAGCCCGGCGCGGCAGTCGTACGTTTCGTCCTTCGACGTGTTCCGTACGGAGACCTCGCCGCCGGAGATGTCGAAGGCGAGCCGGTCGCCCTGCTCGATGCGGTGATAGTCATCCGGATCGGTGAACTGGAGCGGCAGCACGCCGAAGTTGACGAGGTTCTGGCGGTGGATGCGGGCGAAGGACTTCGCCAGCACGGCGCACAGCCCGAGGTGGCGGGTGGTGATGGCGGCGTGCTCGCGCGAGGAGCCCTGCCCGTAGTTGTCGCCGGCCACGATCATGTGCGTGCCGGTCTCGTTCGCGCGCCGCGGATAGTTCTCGTCGATGCGGGTGAGGGTGAACTCGGCGAGCCGCGGGATGTTGGACCGCAGCGGCAACGCCTGCGCGCCGCCCGGCGAGATCTCGTCCGTGGAGACGTCGTCGCCGACCTTGAGCAGTACCGGTGCCTCGATGTGGCCGGGCGGCGGCTCGAAGTCGGGCAGGGACGCGATGTTCGGACCCTTGATCAGCTCGGCGTCCGTCTCCGCGCCCGGCGGCGGCATCAGCATCGCCGTATTGACCGAGGCCCGCTCGGGCAGCTCGACCTGCGGGTACGGCAGGCCCAGCTCGCGCGGGTCCGTGATGACCCCGGTGAGCGCGGCGGCCGCGGCCGTCTCCGGTGAGCACAACCAGACGGAGTCCTCCTCGGTACCCGACCGGCCGGGGAAGTTGCGCGGGAACGTGCGCAGCGAGTTGCGGCCGCGGGCCGGAGCCTGGCCGACGCCGATACAGCCCAGACAGCCCGCCTGGTGAATGCGCGCACCCGCGGTCACCAGGTCGAGGGTGGCGCCCATCTCGGTGAGGTCGGACAAGATCTCGCGCGACGTCGGGTTGACGTCGAAGCTGACGCCCTCGCTGGTCTGCCGGCCCTTGACGGTCGCCGCGACGACCGCGAAGTCGCGCAGCCCCGGGTTGGCCGAGGAGCCGACGACGACCTGGCTCACGGGCTCGCCGGCCACGTCCCGTACCGGCACCACGTTGCCCGGCGAGGAGGGCCGGGCGATCAGCGGTTCGAGGGCCGCGAGGTCGATCTCGTCCTCCATGTCGTACGTCGCGTCCGGGTCGGCCGTGATGGAGGCGAAGTCGGGTTCGCGGTCCTCGGCGCGCAAGAAGGTCCGGACCGCCTCGTCCGCGGGAAAGACCGTGGTGGTCGCGCCCAGCTCGGCGCCCATGTTGGCGATGACGTGCCGGTCCATCGCGGTGAGGCGGGCGAGCCCGGGACCGTGGTACTCGATGATCCGGTTCACCCCGCCGCTCACGCCGTGCCGGCGCAACATCTCCAAGATCACGTCCTTCGCGGAGACCCACGGCGGCAGCGCGCCGGTGAGCTGTACGCCCCAGATCTCCGGCATCCGGATATGCAGCGGCCGCCCCGCCATCGCCATCGCCACGTCGATGCCGCCGACGCCGATCGCGAGCATGCCGAGCGATCCGGCCGCGCAGGTGTGAGAGTCCGAGCCGGCGAGGGTCGTGCCGGGCACGCCGAACCGCTGCATGTGCGTGGGATGCGACACGCCGTTGCCGGGCTTGGAGAACCACAGCCCGAACCGCCGGCAGGCCGACTGCAGGAACAGGTGGTCTTCGGCGTTCTTGGGGTCGGCCTGCAGCAGGTTGTGGTCGACGTATTGCACGCTGAGCTCGGTCTTGACGCGGTCGAGGCCCATCGCCTCCAGCTCCAGCATGACCAGCGTGCCGGTCGCGTCCTGCGTCAGCGTCTGGTCGATCCGCAGTCCGATCTCCTCGCCCGGTGTCATGTCCCCGGACACCAGGTGCTCGGCGATCAACTTCTGCGCCACGTTGTAGCCCATACGCAGCTCCCACGGCGGCACTGGGATGGCGCGGCATCCCGGCGACGCCGCTGCTCATCGCGGAGAGACGTTCCCGAGGAGGCGGCCGCAAACGTCCCCGGACGGCGCGATGTTTGCCTGATTGCGGCCGGGTAGTGCCATCGTGAACGGCTTTGAGCAAAGGGGGCCTGACGTGACGAAGTTCGGCTATTTTCTCGCCAGCGAAGAGCATTCGCCCACCGAGCTGGTACGGCAGGCCCGGATGGCCGAGGAGGCCGGGTTCGACGCTCTGTGGATCTCCGACCACTTCCATCCCTGGCTGGACGAGCAGGGCGAGAGCTCCTTCGTCTGGACGGTGATCGGGGCCCTGTCGCAGGCCACCTCGCTGCCGGTCACCACGGCGGTGACCTGCCCGTTGGTGCGAATCCACCCGGCGATCATCGCCCAGGCGGCCGCCACCGCGCAGGTCATGCTCGACGGCCGGTTCCGCCTCGGCGTGGGCACCGGTGAGCCGCTCAACGAACACGTCATCGAGTCGCGCTGGCCGCCGGCCGCGGAACGTCTCGCGATGCTGGAGGAGGCCGTCGGCGTGATGCGGCGGCTGTGGACCGGCGAGCTCGTCACCCACCGCGGCGACCACTACGACGTCGACACGGCCCGGATCTACACACTCCCGGACGAGCCCCCGCCGATCTACATGTCCGGTTTCGGCGAGGCGGCGGCGAAGCTGGCCGGACGGCTCGCCGACGGCTTCATCTGCACCATGCCGGACGCCGACCTCGTCCGCATGTTCCGGGTCTCCGGCGGCGAGGGCAAGCCGAACCAGGGCGCGGTCAAGGTGTGCTACGGCCCCGACCGCGACCAGGCGGTCAAGACCGTCCACCGGCTCTGGCCGAACGCGCTCATCCCCGGTGAGGCGGCCCAGCTGCTGCCGCTGCCCCGGCATTTCGGGCAGCTGGCCGAGCTGGTCACGGAGGAGATGGTGGCCGAGTCGATGCCGTGCGGGCCCGATCTCGACGTGCACCTGCGGGCGATCAAGTCCTACGTCGAGGCCGGCTACGACGAGGTGTACATCAACCAGATCGGCCCGGACCAGCAGGCATTCTTCGAGTTCTACCGCGACGAGGTGCTGCCCAGGGCGCGCGCCGCCTAGGCCCCCCGGCGGAACCCCCAAAGGAGAAAGACCGTGTCAGGATACGTGCGCGAGGCCACCAGGAACCCCTTCGTGCTCCGGATCTCCCTGCTGGCGGCACTCGGCGGGCTCCTGTTCGGTTACGACACCGGGGTCATCTCCGGTGCGCTGCTGTACGTCAAGAAGGACCTCGACGCCGGAGATGTGGCCCAGTCCTGGATCGTCGCCGGGCTGCTCGCGGGAGCCGTCGTCGGAGCGCTGTGCGGCGGGTGGCTGGCCGACCGGATCAGCCGCCGCTGGACCCTGTTCCTGTCCGGCGTCGTGTACGTCGTGGGCGCGATCGCGGCGGCGCTCGCCCAGTCGTCGGGCCAGCTCGTCGGGGCCCGTGTGGTGCTCGGGCTGGCAGTCGGCGCCGCCTCCGCGGTGGTGCCGATGTACATCGCCGAGCACACGCCCCCGCGGATCCGCGGCGGCACGGTTTCGTACAACCAGCTGATGATCACCATCGGCATCCTGGTCGCCTACTTCGTCGACTTCGGGCTGCGTAATGTCGACAACGGCTGGCGGTGGATGCTCGGGCTCGGCGCGGTGCCCGGCGTGATCCTGGTACTCAGCATGCTGTTCGTGCCGTACAGCCCGCGCTGGCTGATGCAGCAGGGCCGCCGCGAAGAGGCCGAGCGCGTGCTGGAGCACAGCCGGCGCGGCAAGAACGTCGGCACCGAGCTCGCGGAGATCGAGACGGTCGTCGAGCGGGAGCGGCACTCGCGGATGCGCGACCTGCTCAGCCCACGGCTGCGGCCGATGCTGGTGGTCGGCCTCGGCCTCGCGGTGATCCAGCAGGCGGTCGGCGTGAACACGGTCGTCTACTTCTCCCCGACGATCCTCACCTACACGGGGCTGAAGGCCAACGACGCGATCGCCCAGGCGCTGACGGTCGGCATCACCAACGTGGTGTTCACGGTGATCGCGGTGCTGCTGCTGGACCGGGTCGGCCGGCGGGCCCTGCTGTTCATCGGAACGGCGGGGCTAACGGTCGCGCTCTTCGTCCTGGGCGCGTTCTTCGCCCTCGACTGGCAGCACACCGCGCCGCTGGTCGCGCTGCTGGCCCTGATCGTGTTCATGGCCTCGTTCGCGATCGGCCTCGGTCCGGTGTTCTGGCTAATGATCTCCGAGATCTTCCCGCTGGCGGTTCGCGGGAAGGCGATCGCGGTCTGCAGCCTCGCGAACTGGGCGGCGAACTTCGTCGTCTCTTACTACTTCCTGCAGCTCATCGACGCGATCGGGCGCACGTGGACGTTCTGGCTGTACGCCGGGTTCGCCGTCCTCGGCATCCTGTTCTTCGCCGCACGCGTCCCCGAGACCCGGAACCGCAGCCTCGAGGAGATCGAGCGCGACCTGTCCGGGCATCGGGCCGAGGCACGTCAGGAGATGTAGGACCGGCTCGGCTCGCGCCGCCCGGCCGCCAGCCGGCGGGGCGTCCGGCAGCAACGCCGCGGTCGGCGGCGGGTCAGGCGGCCGTGCTCGACCTCCAGGCGATCTGGGACGGTTTGGCCGGGTCAGACCCCATGCCGGTTTAGGGGTGTTTATCCAGGATAGTTGACACATGGAAGCGAACGGGGCCCCGGTCGCTAACGCGAACCGGAGGGATGGCTAGTCCGCTCGACCGCGGCCATCGCGGCCGACGACCCCAAGCCAAGGGACCGCTTACATGTCTGAAGAGTCCACTCTCGTGGCGGATCGGACCGACCGTCCTACGCGACGAGACCGCGACGGCGACGCCGAGGCGCTGTTGTCGGATATGAACCGGCTGGCGGAGGGCGATCCGCTCCGCGAGCGCATTCGTACGCAACTGGTCGATATGCACGCGCCGATCGCCAGGAGCATCGCCCGCCGCTACGCCCACCGGGGGGAGCCGCTGGAGGACATCGAGCAGGCGGCCTTCCTGGGTCTGGTGAAGGCGATCAACCGGTTCGATCCGGAGCTGGGCGACCGGTTCTTGGCGTATGCGGCCCCGATGATGACCGGTGAGGTCAAGCGGCACTTCCGCGACCGTACGTGGGGTGTGCACATGCCGCGGCGGCTGCAGGAGCTGAGCCTGGCGCTGACGCCCGCGGTGCAGGAGTTCGTGCACCGGCACGGCCGGTCCCCGACGACCAAGGAGATCGCCGGGCTGTTGCATCTGTCGGAGGAGGAGACGGTCGAGGTCATCGCGGCCTGGGAGTCCTACCGCCCGGTGTCGCTGGACGCGCCGGCGGGGGAGGACGAGGACGCCCAGTCCCTGGGGGACAGCGTCGGCGACGACGACCCGATGCTGGACACGCTGGTCGACGGGCATGCCCTGCGGCCGCTCATTGACGAACTACCCGACCGCGAGCGGCAGATCCTGCTGTTGCGGTTCTTCGGCAACAAGACCCAGTCGCAGATCGGTGAGGAGATCGGCATCTCCCAGATGCACGTCTCCCGGCTGCTGAGCCGCAGCCTCGAACGACTCCGCGCGGGCCTGATGGCAGAGTCAGACGGCTAGCCGGTGAGCCGGCTAGCCGGCTGACCGGCCAGTCGGCTAATCCGTCGCCGAGTCGTCGCGACGCTCCTCGGCCTCCTGGCGTTCGTGCCCCTCGCGTTCGCCGTGGTAGATCTCCTTGGTGGCGTCGTAGCGCCGCTCGACTGACTCGGCGGCGCGATCCGTCAGCTCGGAGGCCGAGTCCTCCTGCTCGGCGCCGCGGTCGTCCTTGGATTGTGGCTCCGGTGCGCTCGGCACGGTCTCATCCCTCCTTGTGAGTTCGGTGTCACCTGCCCGGTCGTACCAGGTTGAAACCGATCAACCACTCCGTGCGACCTTCTCTTGGAAGGTGCCGAACCGGCGGTTGACATGCCAGCGCTTCCGGGCGCCGAGCAGGGCGGTGACCATCGACTGGATGACGACGAGGTACATCAGCTGGCGGTAGAGGATCTGCTGGGCCGGCAGCGACCAAACGTACCGGAGCGGCTCTCCGGCGAGGCGGAGCGCGTACGCGGCGCCGAGCCCCTGCCCGACGAGGAAGGCCAGCCAGATGCCGGCCACCGGCACCGGGTTCAGGAAGATCAGCCCGAAAACGGCGAAAACATCGATGACCGGTGAGAACAACGGCAGCGCCACCTGGAAGAGTGCGAGGTGAGTGAGCCCGCGCCGCCCGAACCGCCCGGCCCGGCCGCGCTGGACGAGCGTCCGCTTGTGCTTCCACATGGCCTGCAGCGTGCCGTAGCACCAGCGGTAGCGCTGTCGCCACAGCTGCCGCAGCGACTCCGGCGCCTCGGTCCAGGCGATGGCCGTGTCCTCGCAGGCCACCCGCCAGTTCGCGCGCCACAGCGACATGGTGAGGTCGGTGTCCTCGGCCAGCGTCTCCGTGCTCACCCCGCCCGCGGCGACCAGGGCTTCGCGGCGGTACGCCCCGATGGCGCCGGGGATGGTGGGCACACAGCGCAGGACGTCGAACATCCGGCGGTCGAGGTTGGTGCCCATGACGTACTCCAGGTGCTGCCAGCGGCTGAGCATCTTCCGCCGGTTCCCCACCCGCGGGCTGCCCGCGACGGCGCCGACTTCCGGGTCGGCGAGCGGCGCCACCAGTCGGCCGATCGTCTCCGGCTCGAAGATCGTGTCGCCGTCGACGAGGACGACCACGTCGTGGCGGGCCCGCACGATCCCGGTCTTGAGCGCGGCCGCCTTACCGCCGTTGGGCTGGCGGTACACGGCGACGTTCGGGATGCCCATCCGCGCCGCCATCTCAGCCGTACGGTCGGTCGAGCCGTCGTCGACCACGACGACCTCTACCTGGCCCGGGTAGGTCGTGGTCAGCAGCGAACGGACCGTCGCGACGATGCCGGCCTCCTCGTTGTATGCGGGCACGATGACCGATACCGGCCCGATCCAGGGAGCCTGTCGCCGCCGACGCCGCGACCTGCGGGCGTGGATGCCGGCGAAGATCGGCAACGCGAACAGGCGCAGAGCGATGAGCAGCGCCGTGGCGCTGAGCAGCGCCGTGAGCGCGGCGGCCACGACGTTCGCGACGCGCTGGGAGTTGACGAGCGCGGTTCCGGTGACCTTCTCGCGGGTCGGGGCCGGCACATCTCCGCGCGGCAGGCCCAGCCCGCCGGTCACCGTCGTGAAGCGGTACCCCTGGGTCTGCAGCCGGGTGAGGAGCCGATCCAGCGCGGCGACGGTCTGGCTGCGGTCGCCGCCCCCGTCGTGCATCATCACCACGGCACCCTGACCGCCGTGCGGCATCGCCGCGGACAGGATGCGATTCGTCCCCGGGCGGGCCCAGTCCTCGGTGTCGTGGTCGGCGAGGACGACGAGATATCCGGCCTCGCTCGCCTCCCGCGCGCTGCGCCCGATCGTGCCCATCAGGGAGCTCGGCACCGACGAGTACGGCGGCCGGACCAGCCGGACGCGTACGCCTCCCGCGCCGGCCAGGGCGCTCTGCGTCAGGCTCAGCTCGAGGCGGGCTCGCCACGGTGGTGCGCTGCCGATGTCGATGTGGGTATAGGTGTGCGACCCGACCTCGTGCCCCTCGTGCAGCACCCGGCGCACCAGGTCCGGGCGCTCGGCGGCCCGCGACCCGATCATGAAGAACGTGGCGTACGCGTGGTGCCGCCGCAGCACGTCGAGTACCTCGGGCGTCCAGCGCGGGTCGGGGCCGTCGTCGAAGGTCAGCGCCACGGTACGGGCGGGCATGCCCATCGCCCGGGGCGGCCGCTGCGACAGGTCGAGTACGGGCCGGGTGTCGTCGAGGCCCGAGGAAGCGCCGGTGTCGCGGGGAGCCGTTCCCGAGCCGCCGACGGTGTGCTCGGCGAATCCGTTGAGCAGCAGCGCCACCGCCACGGCCACCAGGATGAGCGCGACGAGGCCCCAGTGCCCGCGAGGTTCTCGATAGATGGTCGGCCGGGTCATGGCGCGGATCCCGGGGCGGGGACGGCCGGCGACGTGTCGAGGGGCAACGGGGGGAGGGGCAACGTGGGCGTTGCCGTCGGAGTCGGGCTGGCCGTCGTGGCCGGGGCGCTGGTCGGGGCGGCGGGCGACGACGATCCGCCCGACGTTGTGGGGGCCGGAGGCCGCCGCGGCGCCGTGGCCCTCGGCGTGGCCGCGGGCCCCGTACCGGGGGCGGCCGGGCCGGGCGACGCGCCGCCGTCCGGAGCGCTCGACTGCGCCGGATCCGCCGGCGCGAGCTGGCCGGGCGGGGGAGTACGGGACGCGGGGGGTTTCTTGTTCGGACCGAAGGGCACGCCAGGCGCCTGCGGGCCGCCGAGCAGCCCGACGACGAGCGCCACGACGTAGCCGACGGCCAGCGTCCCCAGCACCGCGCCCGCGCCGAACACGAGCTTGCGCCGTCGGCCGGTCAGGTCGACGAAGACGGAACCTCTCATAGCGATGCAGCCGTTACCTCTACCGTGCGACCCGCCGCGGTAGGTCCCCCGCCCTAGAGACGGGCCCCACCCCCGGCAGGCCGTGTGGCCTGGTCGAGTTGGATTTGCGGACGTACGCGAGCGCCCGGGTCACAGGTTTGGCTTGGCGGCGGTGATGTCGGCGAGCGCCGAGCGCGGGTCCCGCTCCATGGCCAGATCACCGATGGAGAGGATCCCGACGGGCCGTCCGTTCTCGAGCACCGGAAGCCGCCGGATGGCCCGCTCCCGCATGAGCTCGACGGCCTTGTCGAGGGCGTCGTCGGGTCCAACGGTCACGGTCGCGCTGCTGCAGATGCCGGCGGCCGTGGTCGTACGGGGATCGAGGCCCGCCGCGAGCCCGCGCACGACGAGGTCCCGGTCGGTCACGACGCCCTGCAGGTTCTCGCCGTCGATCACGAGAACGGTGCCGATGTCCTCGTCGCGCATGGTCCGCGCCACGGTGACGAGGTCGAGCTCGGGTGCGACCGAGGTCGGCGAGCCGGTCATTATGTCGCGCACCTTCGAGGCCATGGTGTGCTCCTTGCGTTTTCGATTCGTAGACAGGGCCGCCCTACCCGGCGATGCGGACCCCATTCGGCCCGGCCGCACCTTCCTCCGAAACCGTCCCAAACTGCATAAAACCCCCGAAACACCACCGACCGCACGCGACGGCGTGTGGCGTGCGGTCGGCGTATTCGCCTCCCGCCGGGTGCTACCAGCGGTACCAGCGACGCCGGGGGCCTCCTGCCGTCCCAGGGGCCCGGAACACGAACCCCAGCAGCCACAGCACCAGGACGATCAGAGCGACCCAGAACAGTGCCTTCACGGCGAACCCGAGAACGCCGAGAATCAGGGCGAGCAGTAGGACGGCGATGAGGATGGGCATCGCGGACTCCTTTCTATGAGCCGCCCGTCTAGTGCCCATGGGGCGCGGGCCAAACGGGCCCGAGCGCGGATTACGTACGGAGCACGGGATCCAGCACGACCCGGTAGCCGTGCAGCACGACCCGCAGCCGCTCCGTCTCGGTCTTGTCGTCGGCCTCGCCGGACGTGCGCCCGCGTTCGGCCAGGTCGCGGCGGCGCGAGTCCACCGCGGCGGTGAGCTCGCGGATTACCTCGTCCGCCAGTTCCTCGGCCTGCCGGACGGCCGCACGCGGATCGTCGACGAACGACGCCCTGATCTCCTCCCAGCGCCGCTTGAACTCCTCGGTGTGGGCGGGCTCGAACAGCCTGTCCCGGCCGTCCGTGTCCGGTGTGCCGACCGTACCCGGGGCGCCTTCCGGTACGCCTTCCGCGCCCGCTGCGCCCGGTGTGCCGACCGTGCCCGGTGCGCCTTCCGTTGCGCCTTCCGCACCCGGTGTGCCCGGTGTGCCCGGTGTTTCGTCGACCCACTCGGCGCTCGCCTGATCCGGCGCGGTGCCGGTGGCCTGGTCCTCGTCCGGCGGCAGCGTGCTCTGCTGCTCCCCGGCCGGCCCGGCCTGTGCCAGGTTCTCCCGGGCCTCGTCGGCCTTTCGCTCCGCTGCCGAGCCGGCCCCCGGCCACTGGCCGGTGTGCTCGCCGTCGGCCTCGACGGCCGTGGGCTTGTCGACGTGTTCTTCTCGCATGGGTGCCATCTCCTTAGCGCTTCCGTCCGGCGCTTTCGTCGTCGGCCGGCGCCTCGGCCGGGTCTACGCGCTCGTCTCGTGCGCGTCGCCTGGGCCGGGTCGCCGTACGGGGTTCGTCGTCGGCCGGAGCCGCGCGGTCCTCCTCGACAGCCGCGCGTTCCTCGTCCTCGGTCACGGCGCGGTCCTCGGCGGCCGCGGCGCGTTCCTCGTCCTTGGTGGCCGCGCGGTCCTCCTCGACAGCCGCGCGTTCCTCGTCCTTGGTCGCGGCGTGGTCCTCGGCGGCCGCGGCGCGTTCCTCGTCCTTGGTCGACGCATGGCGTCCGCGGCCCGAGGTGGTGGTGTCGAGGGTGCCCTCACGTACGCCGAGGAGCTCCTCGAACAGGGCGCGGTAGTGCACCAGCGCCTGTCGCAGGTCTTCGGTCGTGGCCGCGTCGCCGGTGCTTCTGGCCGCGATGTCGTGGGCCTTCCGGTACCGATCAGTGGCCCGGGCGTGCTCGACCGACAGGTCGGCGACCCGCTGCTCGTACCCCTCGTCAGGGTAGCCCTGGTCGGTCATGATCGACGTAATCAGCCGATCCGCCTCCTGGGCCGCGCCGCCGGGGGTGTCGACGAACCGCTCCTGCACGGTCAGCCACTCCGTCTGGAAGTGGTCTCTCCGGGCCGGGTCGAGCGGCCGGAGGTTTAGTTCCTTGTGTCGCCGCTCGCGGGCGAGCAGCTCGCGCACGGCCTCGTTGTGGCCGCCCCGCTCCCGTACGACATGGTCGTACTCGGGGCCGTACCGCATTCGCAGCCGTTGCCGCTGCAACTGCGGCCGCGCGAACACGAAGCCCACAATCAGCACCGCGACGATCACGACGATGATCAGGGCAATGATTCCGGGGGACATGGCTTCCTCCCGATCGAGAATCTCTATCGGACGCCAAGTGCCCTAGCAAAACGGGTCAAAACACGACCAAAATGGGGGGAAAGCCGAGGCCCGGACACCCGCTCACTGGCCCACGTACAGCCAGCGCCGGAGCAGCCGGCTGAGCATCGGCATGATCAGGTACGTCAGCAGCGGCACGAGGATGACCGGGAACACCAAGGACCGCAGCGGCAGCGGCCACTGCTTGGCCAGCGGCACGGCGGTCGCCTGCAGGAGCAGGCTCAGCGGGTAGACCCCGCTGAAAGTGACCAGAGCCATCTTCCAGCGCGGCGGCGCCGTCACCGACCGATCGGGCAGGCTGAACCACGTCTCCATGCCGGTGGTATGCGCGCGATCCTCGTGCGCCAGCCCGTCGAGGCGCTCCATCCAGTGATCCCGCTCGGGCGACTCAAGCCAGGCGGAGAGCCGCGCGCCGTCGCTGAACCGGAGGATCGTGTGGTAACGCCGGTCCTTTCCCTGAGGCCGCAGCCAGGTGGCGCCGAGATGGCCCGGGAAGCGGGTCGCCTCGGCGGTGATGCCGTGCGCCCACTCCTCGAACTCCTTTTCGCGCCCCTTGGCGACATCCCAGGTGAACACGACTGTCACCGGTTCAACACGCGTCGAGACCACGACCGGGCCTTACCCGCTCGGCCGGCAGAGAATCCGTGAAACCCGTGGTCACCTGACTAAACGCGCGAAACGCGACCGGCGGACTCGTTCGGGCGCGGTTCGCCCAGCGAGCCGAAGACCGCGGAGGTTCGCCGCCCGGAATCGGGGGATAGGCCGAACACGCGAACCTGGAAGGAGCGATCGGTCATGGCTTTGCCGCAGGCCCTGCTGTTCGATGTCTTCGGCACCCTGGTCGACTGGTACACATCGATCAAGCGGCTCGCCGAGGAGATCGAGGCCGAGACGGGCACGCCCATCGACGGCGGGCAGCTGGCCGTGGCCTGGCGGAGCCGGTACCGGCCGGCGATGGACACCGTACGCTCCGGGGAGCGGCCCTGGTGCGACTTCGACGAGCTGCACCACGGAACGCTCGCCGAGGTGCTGGCCGAGATGAACATCGAGCTAGGCGAGCCGGAGCGGGAGCGACTCGTCGCCGGGTGGCACCAGTTGGAGCCGTGGGCCGACACGGTCGCCGGGCTGGCCGGGCTGCGAACGCATTTCATTACGGGCACGCTGTCCAACGGGCACGTGCGGATGTTGATCGACCTGGCCAGGCACGGCGACATGCGGTTCGACGTGATCCTGTCCGCCGAGCTGGCCGGCACGTACAAGCCGGATCCGAGCGTCTACCTCACCGGCGCCCGCCTTCTCGGCCTACAGCCCGACCAGGTCATGATGGTCGCCTGCCACGAGTTCGACCTCGCCGGCGCGGCCAAGGCGGGGCTGCGCACCGCGCACGTGACGCGGCCCACCGAGTGGGGGCCGGACACCCCGCCGCAGACCACGCCGCCGGCCGAGGTCGCGGCCGCCGACCTCGTCGACCTGGCGCGGCAGCTCGCGCCCTGACGGGCAGGTCCGGACGCCGGCCGGGACGCTCGGGCCGGGACGCTCGGGCCGGGACGCTCAGGCCCGGACGCTCAGGCCCGGACGCTCAGGCCCGGACGCCGACGAGCAGGCCGCGGCCGGTCGGGCCCACGGGGTCCCACGCGGTGGTGAGGCCCGCCGCCCGGGCCGCGTCGAGGTACTCCTCCCGCGTGAACAGCCGGAGCCGGTGGCACTCGTCGCCCGTCGTGATGACGCCGCCGCGCGTGGCCACGTAGTGCATCGACAGTTCGGTCATCTCACCGACCCGCCGGCTGGTGCGCACCCGTACCAGCGTCGCGCCTTCGCCGTCCTCGGCCACGTCGACGCCGCTGGTGCCGTCGACCCACGCCTCGGGCAGCAGCCACGGCTCGACGACCAGCACGCCGCCCGGGTGCAGGTGTGCCGCCATGGCCCCCAGCGCGGCGCGCAGCCGCGTGACGTCGCCCGCGTAGCCGATCGAGCTGAACAGGCAGGTGACCGCGTCGAACCGGCGGCCCAGGTCGAAGGCGGTCATGTCCGCCTGGGTGAACGGCACGTCCGGCAGCCGCCGCCGCGCGAGCTCGAGCAGCTCGCCGTCGAGATCGAGCCCCTGGCAGTCGAACTCCACGGCGAAGTGATCGAGGTGGCGGCCGGTGGCACAGGCCACGTCGAGCAACGTGCGCGCGTCCGGCCGGTGCCGCCGGATCACCTCGACGACGAACCGCGCCTCGGCGGCGTAGTCCTTGCCTGCGTGGAAACGGTCGTACCAGGCCGCCGACTCGGTGTACATGCGCCCGATACTGCCCGCCGACCCGTCCGTACGGCCACGGATTTTCCGGCGCGCGCGGATAAGACCCGGCGCGCCCCGCGGGTAAAGATGGCAGGGGAGGAGGAGAAGGAAGCCACCATGGACTGGCTCGGAGCGCCCGACTACTGGCTGGGCCGGCTGGTCTTCCAGCGTGGGCTGGCCGCGATCTACCTCGTCGCGTTCCTGGTCGCCGTCAACCAGTTCCGCGCGCTCATCGGCGAGAACGGGATGACGCCGGTGCCCGCGTTCCTGGCCCGGGTGTCATTCCGCCGCGCGCCGAGCCTCTTCCACCTCCACTTCTCGAACCGGTTCTACGCCGTCGTCGCGTGGCTCGGGGCCGGGCTGGCTGCCGCCGTGGTGGCCGGGCTCGCCGACGCGGTGCCGCTGTGGGCCGCGGTACCGATCTGGGCCGTCCTTTGGGCGCTGTACCTGTCGATCGTGAACGTGGGTCAGATCTGGTACGGCTACGGCTGGGAGTCGCTACTCTGCGAGGCCGGCGTCCTCGCGATCTTCCTGGGCAACGCGCGTACGGATCCGCCGGTCCTCGTGCTGTGGCTGCTGCGCTGGCTGCTGTTCCGGCTGGAGTTCGGCGCGGGGCTCATCAAGCTGCGCGGCGACCGCTGCTGGCGCGACCTGACCTGCCTGTACTACCACCACGAGACCCAGCCGATGCCGGGGCCGCTGAGCTGGTACTTCCACCGGCTGCCCAGGCCGCTGCACCGGGCCGAGGTGGCCGCGAACCACCTCACCCAGCTGATCGTGCCCTTCGGCCTGTTCGCGCCGCAGCCGTACGCGGGCGTGGCGGCCGGGATCATCATCGTCACCCAGCTCTGGCTGATCGTGTCCGGCAACTTCTCGTGGCTGAACTGGATCACCGTGCTACTGGCCGCCTCGGCGGTCCCGTGGGGCACGCTCGCCGGGGAGTCGGCGCACGGCGCCGCGATCGACGGGTGGTACGGCGTGGCGGTCCTGGCGATCACCGTTCTCGTCGCCGGGCTCAGCTACTGGCCGGCCCGCAACCTGGTGTCGCGGACGCAGCGGATGAACCTGAGCTTCAACCCGTTGCACCTGGTCAACACGTACGGCGCGTTCGGCAGCGTGACCAAGACCCGGTACGAGGTGGTGGTCGAGGGCACCGACGAACGCGAGGTAGGGCCGGACACGGTCTGGAAAGAGTACGGCTTCAAGGGCAAGCCGGGCGATCCGCAACGCCGGCCACGGCAGTACGCGCCGTACCACCTGCGGCTCGACTGGCAGATGTGGTTCGCCGCGCTGAGTTCGGTGTACGACCAGCCGTGGTTCACCGCGTTCGCCCGCAAGCTGCTGGAAGGCGACCGGGCGACATTGCGGCTGTTGCGCGACAACCCGTTCCCGGACGCCCCGCCCACGTTCGTACGCGCCCGGGTGTACCAGTATCACTTCACCACGTGGCGCGAGCGGCGGGCGACCGGCGCGTGGTGGGACCGCAGCCCGGTCGGCCTGTACCTCCAGCCGGTCGGGCTGGGCACGGCCGCCGACGTGACGTGACGAGGGGTCGTGAGCTCATAAGGGGTCCAGTGCGGCTCTGTGGCCTGTCCCCTCGGCTCCGCCGACACTGGACCCCCGCCTTTCACGCACTCATAGACGGTGGCCCGGGCGGCCCGGTTCCGCGGGGCCGGTGACGAGGGACGGCTACCAGCGGCCGATGTGCACGACCTCCTCGTACGACCGCCGATCGGGCCGCCGGATCGGCCGCAGCGCGCGGCCGTCCGGGTAGCCGAGCGCGATCAGGTACGCGCAGAACCGGCCGTCGGGGAAGCCGAGCACCTTCTGCGCCCGCTGCCGGTCGGTGACCGCGGAGTGGCCGCTGCCGATGCCGAGGTCGGCGGCGGTCAGCATCATCGCCATGGTCGCCTGGCCCAGGTCGTAATGGATCCGGTCGCGCTCGGTCTCGCTGTGCGGGAGCGGCATGAGCCGCGATCATTCGGGTAAGGGCGCGCCCATGTACGGGAGTGCGACCACGAGCGAGATCACGCTCGCGGTGTGGACCGATGGCGGCGAGCTCACGCTGTACGACTCCACGCAGGGCGCGTCCATGGCCCGGGATGTGCCGGCGGCCGTGTTCGCGCTGGCGCCCGAGCGGGTGCGGGTCATCTCCCCACACGTGGGTGGCGGCTTAGGGTCGAAGGGCTCGCCGCGGTCACAGGCCGTCCTAGCCGCGCTCGCCGCGCGGGAGGTGGACCGCCCGGTGAAGGTCGCGCTCACGCGGCAGCAGATGTTCGACGTGTCCGGCTACCGTACGCCGACGATCCAGCGGGTCCGGCTCGGCGCCGACGCGACCGGCAGGCTGACCGCGATCGCACACGATGTCGTCGAGCAGACCTCCGCGATCACGGAGTTCGCCGAGCAGACCGCGCTGCCGACGCGGGTCATGTACGCGGCCGATGCGCGCCGTACGAGTCACCGGCTGGTACGGCTCAACGTCCCGACGCCGTCGTGGATGAGGGCGCCCGGCGAGTGCCCAGGGATGTACGCGCTCGAGTCGGCCATGGACGAGCTCGCCATCGCCTGCGGGCTCGACCCCATCGAACTGCGGATCCGCAACGAGCCCGACGCGGATCCGGAAACCGGGCTGCCGTTCAGCTCCCGCGGTCTCGTGGCCTGTCTCAGGGCGGGAGCTGAACGGTTTGGCTGGGCCGGGCGCGACCCGGCCCAGGGCGTCCGGCGCGAGGGTAGGTGCTGGTAGGTACGGGAGTAGCCGCCTCCACCTACCCCGCCCGGCGTCGCCCCTCGCGTGCGGTGGTCCGGGCCGAGTCCGGCGGGCGGTTCACGGTGCGCATCGCCGCCGCCGACATCGGCACCGGCGCGCGTACCGTCCTCACGCAGATCGCCGCGGACGCGCTCGGCACCACGACGGACCGGGTGGACGTCGAGCTCGGCGACAGCGCCCTGCCGCGGGCGTGGATCGCCGGCGGGTCGATGGGGACGGCGTCGTGGGGCTCGGCCGTCGCGCCGGCCTGCGTGGACTTGCGCGACCAGCTTGGCGACCGCGGCGGCGAGGTGCCCGCGGACGGGCTGGAGGTCGCCTTCGACACCACCGAGGAGTTCGAGGGCCAGGCCGCGTTCGCCCGGCACGCCTTCGGCGCGCAATTCGCCGAGGTCCGCGTGGACGTCGACTCTGGCGAGGTCAGGGTGCCGCGGCTGCTCGGCATCGTCGGCACCGCGGCGGCGCTCGCCAACGCGGTCCACCACGCCACCGGCATCCAGGTCCGCGACCTGCCGATCCGGCCCGATCGCCTGCTCGGCTAGTCGCCGAACCGGACCGATACGATCATCATCCGCATGTTCCGTACGACCGGGATGCGGTGCGCCCACGGCGCGAGGGCGAGCAGCCGGCGGCCGCGCGGCAGCGGCAGGTCGCGCACCTCGGCGATCTTGGGGGAGACCGCGGCGATCTCGGGGATCTCATCCGGGTCGATGCCCCACTGCCAGGCGGGGGCCTGGTAGCCGCCCGGCGATTTGATCTTGCCCTCCTGGCTGCGCTTGACCAAGGCGCGGGGGAGCGCGTCGAACAGCAGCGTGCCGCCGGGGAAGCGGCCGGCGCAGGCGGCGATCAGCGCCTTGACCTCGGGTGGCCGCAGGTACATCAGCAGGCCCTGGGCGCTGATGAGCACGCCGTTCGAGGCGTCCACCTCGTCCATCCAGGCGTGGTCCACCGCGGAGGCGGCCAAGCTGCGGCGGCGCGGCGGGTCGTCGGGCAGCAGCCGGCGGCGCACCTCCAGCGTCTCGGGCAGGTCGACGGTGAGCCAGCGCACCTGACCGTCGTCGACCCGCCAGAACTGCGTCTCCAGGCCCTCGCCGAGCGCCACCACCAGGCCACCGGGATGCTCGGCGCGGAACCGGCGGACCTCCTCGTCGAACCGCTTGACGCGCAGCGCGTGCCACTGCGCCATCTGCGTGCCGCCGAACTTCTCAAACGGATAGTCGATCGACTCGACGAGCTCCACTGCCTTCGGATCATCGAGGATGGAGTCCGGGCGGCGTGCCTCGGCGGCCCGGTTGTAGAGGTTCCACAGCAGCGTTTCCGGCACACCGGCCAGTTCGATCTTCACCGGTCCACCGTAGTCCAGGGTTACTGTTGGGGCGTGCCCAGGCAGCGTCAGGGGTCCGGCGCGAACGGCCGCAAGGTGACCATCGCCGACGTCGCCCGGCGTGCGGGCGTTTCGCGAGCCACCGTCTCGCGGGTGCTCAACGGGCGCGAGAACGTCGACCCGGTGCTGGCGGAGCGGGTGCGCCGGGCCAGCCGCAGCCTTCGCTACCAGCCCAGCGCCACCGCACAGGGGCTGGCGCGCGGCGCAACCCGGACGGTCGGTGTGGTCGTGCCCGACCTGGCCAACCCGTTCTTCCCCGATGTGGTCAAGGCCCTCACGATCGCGGCGGCCAAGGACGACTTCAGCGTGGTGGTGGCCGACTCCGACGAGGACCCCGAGGCCGAGATGCGCCTCATCCTCGACCTGTCCCGCCGGGTGGACGGCCTGGTCCTGTGCTCACCGCGGGGCCGGGACACCGACCTGCGCCGGGTCGTCCGCGGCGGGTTGCCCACCGTCTGCACCAACCGGTCGATCGACCCACCGCTGACGGCCTCGGTCGTGATCGACTCGGGGCACGGCATGCACGCCGTGCTGGAGCATCTGTCCGGGCTCGGGCACCGGCGGCTCGCCTACCTCACCGGGCCGCCGTCCTCCTCGTCCAACGCCGAGCGGTTGCGGGCGGTCAAGCAGGGCTGGCCGAGCCCACGTCCCGTCATCGTCCCGGCCGGTTCGAAGAGCCAGGACGGCTATCAGGCGGTCATCGCCGCGCTGGACGCGGGCGTGACCGCGATCGTCTGCTTCAACGACCTCGTCGCGCTGGGCGCGCTGGCCCGGTTGCGCACGCTCGGCGTCGCGGTGCCGGACGATGTGTCGGTGGTCGGCTTCGACGACATCGCACCCGCTGCCTTCATCCAGCCCGCGCTGACCACCGTACGGCTGCCCAAGGCGGAGCTGGGGCGGCGCAGCTGGGAGATCCTGCGCGACCAGCTGGATCGGCCCGCGGCGACGCCGGCCATCCGGCTGGAGCCCGGCCTGGTGATCCGGGAGTCGACCGGCAAGGCCGCCCGCTGACCGCACTGTAGGGATCTTGACGTGCGCGGCGAATGGTGCTGAACTTCCGGATTTGGGAAACCGGTTTCTCGGGGATACCCAGCGAGGTCGTCGACTCCGGAGGGTGATGATGACCACTCGATCCGCCCGAGCGGTGGCGGCGCTGACGGCCGCCGTCCTGCTGACCTGTCTGGGCGCCACCAGGGCGAGTGGTGACCCGGCGGCGCAGCCCTCGGTTCGTGTCGAGCCGCGCGCCGCGGGTGGCGCCGTCCCCGGCGGCTTCATCGGCTTCAGCATCGAATGGTCGCTGGTCGAGCGCTACATGGGCCCGGCCGCCCGCCCGGTCTTCGCCAACCTGCTGCGGAACCTCGGCGGCGGCGTGCTGCGCATCGGCGGCTCGTCGCAGGACGTCATGCCGTTCGACCCAGCGGCCGCCAACACCAACCGCGTGATCACGCCGGAGGACCTGTCGTACGTCCGGTCCACGCTCGACGCGGCGAATGCGCAGGGGGCCCGGTCGTGGGGTGTCGTGCTCGGCACGGCGATGTCGCCGCCCAGCGCGTCGAGGCCGTTCGTCAGCCCCGAGCACGCCCGTACGTTCGTCACCCAAGGCGTCGGGCCCGTCTTCTCCGGTGCGGCCGCCCACCACGTTGTCGGCGTCGAGCTGGGCAACGAACCGGACCTGTCGTACGGTGCCAACCTCGATCGGTACCTCGGCGACCTGACCACCTACGCCGCCGCCACCGATCCGTACCCGATCGTCGTGCCGAACACCAGCGAGGACATCCTGCCCTGGCCCGACATCGCCCAGCGGACCGTACCGACCAGGTACTTCTGGGACTGGCCGCGGATCCTCGACACCGCCACCCAGCCGGGCGGCCGGGCCCGCTACGCGAGCGACCACTTCTATCCGCTCGCCCGCACCTGTCCGAACCGGCCGTACCGCTGCCCGAGCATCGGGGCACTGCTGTCCGACGAGCACATGGCGAGTCTCGACTACCAGGCCTACACGCATGAGCAGGAGGCGGCCCGGCACCGGCTGGCGTACCGCTTGGAGGAGACCAACACCGCGGCGAACCGCGGCGCGGACGGCGTGAGCAACGTCGCCGCCAGCGCCGCGTACGCCCTCGACCTGATGTTCCACGTCGCCTGCCCGCAGCCGCCGGACGACCCGTCGGCCAACCGGGCCTGCCGTACCGGCGGCATCGGCGTCAACTTCCACAACGCGGAGGTGCGCGCCTTCTTCGCGCCCGAGGAGGGCAACGCCTACTACAACGCGATCGACTACGACCCGACCCCGGCGATGGCTGGGCCGACGGCGGCGCCGGTGTACTACGCGACTTTGCTGTTCGGGCGGTTCGCGCAGGGCACACGCGGACTGCGACCGGTGGCCGTGACGACGGCGTCGCAGGTCAAGGCGTGGCAGGTGGCCGGGGCGGCGGGGGAGCGGCGGCTGTTCCTGATCAACAAAGGCGACGTTCCCATGCCGGTCAGCGTGGCCGCCCCGGGTTCGGCCGCCCTCGTCGACCGCATGACGCCGTACGACCCGACCGGCGGCGGCCGTACGCTCGACGCGGCCCAGGTGCGCATCGACGGACGGCAGGTCGGCGCCGACGGCACGTGGCCGGGGTTCCGCCCGGCGATCGAGCCGATCCGGGGCGGCCGGATGACGATCACCCTCGGCGCGGGGGAGGCGGCCGTGCTCCGCCTGCACGTTCACAAGTGAGGAGTTCTGTGCGCATGAGGAATTTCCGCAGCGGCCTGGTGGCGGTCGTGCTGATCGGCGGACTGACGGGCCTCGGCGGCCCGGTCGCGGCCGCGGACACCGCCTTCACCCTCACCGCCACCGCCGACTCGGCCAACGCCCGGATCACCGCCGACGAGCAAGGATTCTCCGTCGAGTCGGCGGACTTTGCGCACGGCTTCCTCACCAAGACCCGCCTCGCCCGCCGGCTGCAGACGCTCGGCCGGCACGGGGTCATCCGGCTCGGCGGGTACTCGATGGACCTGGTCTGGCCCGCGTTCGGACCGTACAGCGGTACGGAGGCACCCGCGTGGGCGATCGGCGGCACCGTCGACCAAGGGGACCTCGACAACCTCGAGGAGCTGCTGAAAGCCTCCGGCTGGAAGGTCACGCTGGGCGCCCCGCTCAAGTCGGTGCTCGACGGTTCCGTGACCCTCGACCAGGTGGTGAGCGAGGTCGCCGCCGTCCGCGCCACGCTCGGCAACGACCTGCTGGCCGTCGAGCTGGGCAACGAGTACGACCACGTCACCACGCTGTCCGCCGCGGACTACTACGCGACGATGAAGGAGTACGCGGCGGCCATCCACGCGCGCGTCCCCGGGGCGCCGCTCAAGATGGCGGGGCCGTCCGCGAACACCGCCACGACGAACACGAGACTCGACGAGTTCGTCACGGCGGCGCTGGCCGACACGTCCACCCGGCCGGCCGGGCTGCTGGGCGAGCTGGACTCGCACTGGTACCCGACCAGCCACTGCGGCAGCTCGTCGACGTCGGTACCGGTCCTGATGTCGGCCGCCACCTACACCAAGGCCCGCACCAAGCTGCAGGGCATCATGGCGATCGGGGCACGGCTGAACCCGGGCGTGCCGATGGTCGTCAACGAGTCGAACACCACGTCGTGCAGCGGGCAGGCGGGCGTGAGCAACACCTACGCCACCGCACTCTGGTCGCTGGACTACCTGCTGCAGACGGCGCAGACCGGCGTGCGCCGGCTCAACTTCCACACCTCGACCGCGGCGATCTGCGGTGACCTCAAGCCGCGCGACTCGGCCGACTACCCGATCTCCTACCGCTTCTACGCCGCGTTCTGCGCGCCCGACCAGGCGGCACTCGACGCCGGAAAGCTGTCCGCGGCCCCGCTCTACTACGGCCTGTGGGCCTTCCGCCAGGTCCCGCACGGCCGGTTCCTCGACCTCGGCCTCGCCGACGCCGATCTCGGCAAGCTCCGGGCGTACGGCGTCGCGGACGGCGGGCGCTCGACCATGGTCCTGATCAACGTCCAGGACCCCATGGCCTCGGACAGCACCGCGGACGTCGTCACCGTACGGCTTCCAGACGCCTACCGGTGGGGTCGCCAGATCACGTTGCGGAGCGCGGCTCCGGGCGGGCTCGGCTCGGTCGACGCGACCGGCATCACCCTGGGCGGCCGGACGGTCTCCGACCGGGGCATCCCCTCCGGTCGCCCGGTCGCGACGCCCGTCCCGGTCGACGGCACGTCGGCCACCGTCACCGTCCCGCCCGGCACGGCCCAGATCATCACGTTCTCCCGCTGAACACCGCACAGCGGTGAAGCCGAGACGAAGTCGTGCCTAGGTAGCGTCTGCCGTCGACCGAGCACCAATGATTGGGGAAAGTCGTGCGAACCAAAGCACGCGCGCTGCTCGCGACGGCGGCCACGGTGGGAATCGCCGCTGCACGCTGGCCGGCCCTACGGCTGCCCAGGCCCGGCCGACCGGTGGGCCCGTCCACGGATGCGCATACGGGGCCGTGTGCATCTACAGCGATGCCTCGCTCAGCCGCATCACGCAGACGTTCTGGTCCTATGGGCCGCACAACCTGGTCAACCAGTTTGGGTTCAAACCCATCATCAACAACCAGTACGGAGGCCCGGGAGCAACCGCGGTCCTGTGCTTCCAGTACAACGGCAAAGACTGCGACCCCAACAAGACCATTGATCCAGTGGATGCCGGGCCTTGCGTCACCTGCTACGCGTACTTCAATCTGACGCCTTACAACTCCATCGTCTTGAACCGTCCCTGACCGGGCCATGGTTCTGTGAGACTCCGTGGTGAAGCCGATCTGAAGCCGGGAAGGGCTTGACTGGGCAGGTGCTCGGTGGTGTCCGGCCCGATGCGCGGGGTCCACAGGGCCGGGCGAGCGCAATGGTGGTTGAGTTGGCCTGGGGCGCGACGCCAGGGGACCGCCCCAGGCCCCGCCTTCCCAGAGGCTCGCCGAACCGCTCCACCGAGGGGACCTATCGAGATGACGCAGAGCACCAACCGCAGGGTCGTGGCCAACATCTCACTCTCGCTCGACGGCCGGGTCAACGGCCGCGACGGCGAGTTCGACATGAGCTGGATCGTGCCCCACGCCATCAGCGACGCAGCTCGCGACCACATGATCGAGGTGACCGGTCGCGCCGGTACGGTGCTGCTCGGGCGCAAGAACTACGAGGGCTTCGGCGGCTACTGGCCGAACGTCGCCAAGGACGAGACCGCCGACCCTCGAGACCGTGCCATGGCCCAGTGGCTGGACGCGGTGGAGAAGGTCGTGTTCTCCTCGACCCTTACCGCGGCGGAGTGGCAGAACTCCCGCATCGTCGACGCGGACCCGGGCACGGTCATCAAGGAGCTGAGGAGCGGCGGCGAAGGCGACATCATCGTCCTGGCCAGTGCCAGCGTGATCAGGCAGCTCCTGCGGGCCGACGAGGTGGATCGGCTCAGCATCACGCTCTGCCCGGAGATCGTCGGCGGTGGCGCGCGCCTGCTCGACGACCAGGCTCCGGGGTCGTCGTGGACGGCGATCAGCACCGACACCACCGGCATCACCGAAAGCGGTGCCATCTGCCTGATCTTCGACCGGAAACGCTCGTAGGGTCTTGGGGCGCCCGCGTCAGGGGAGCCGCTCCGCGATCGCGCCGGCCAGCACGGGATGGTTGTGATAGTCCCGTGAGGCGACGATCAGACCGTCGCGGACCCGGGACACCTGGATGTTCGACACCTGGAACGAGCGGCCGGTCGTGGTGACCAGCCCGTCGTAGTCGTACTCGGCGATGACGATCTCTGGGTCCTTGGTCTCGTGCAACACGACGTGGTGCGCCTTGAGCTCCAGGGGCAGCCGGGCGACCCCGGCGAAGTACCGCTGGATCCGCGCCCGGCCCGCGAGACGCGTCGGCCCGCTCGGCAGCGCGAAGGGGTAGTCCACCACCGCGTCCTCCGCGTAGAGCTCGTACAGCTCCGGCCATCGCCCCTGCGAGATCCCCTGGATCAGTCGGTCGACGACATCACGCGGCCTATCCGGTACGGACATATGAGCACTCCCCAGGAACACCTACATCAGGCGATGATCGCCCGCCATTATCCGCGCACGCTACTTGTCGAGCATCACGCCGCCGTCGACGGGGAGGACGTGCCCGGTGATGAAGGGGTTGGTGATCAGGTGCAGGTAGGCGGCGGCGACCTCGTTGACGTCGGCGACTCGCCGCAACGGCACCCGTTTGGCGAAGTCCGTCTCCAACCCGGTCAGGTCGGCGGGCGGCACCTCGCGCCAGAAGGCGGTGCGGCTGCCCATGAACGTGGGGGCCACGGCGTTGACTCGACGCTCGGGTGCCATCTCGTAGGCCAATCCCTGGACGAGCGCCTGGATGCCGAGGTTGGCGACGTAGGTGCCGGAGATGTCGTGCGCCCGTCCGCCCGTGCCGGAGGTGAAGGTCAGGCTTCCGCCGGTGCGCAGTGTTCGCGCGGCGTGGCGGCCGATGAGCCAGTTGGTCCAGAACTTCGAATGCAGCACGTGCCGCATGGTCTCGGGTGTAGTGGTGAGGAATCCGCCGGACATCGAGTCGCCGACCATGGACACGAGGTGGTCGACCGGGCCGAGCCCCGCGAAGAACGCGTCCAGCGCGGCCCCGTCGTGGGCGTCCAGCAGCGCGGTGCGCACGCCGCCTAGTTCGTCACCCGCCGCGGTGAGGCGGCCGGCGTCGCGGCCGGTGATGGTCACGTCCGCCGCGCGGGCGGCCACCTGCCGGGCGATCTCCTTGCCGATGCCGGAGCTGCCGCCGATCACGACTACGCGCATGCTCCGCAACGCTACAGTCGCTACTTCAAAAAGTGAAGTAAGAGCTTCAGAATCATGCAGTAAGCTCGCGGCATGATGAGCAAGCGCCTCTACGACGACGGCTGTGGCATCGCGCACGCCATGAACCTCATCGGCGAACGCTGGGCCGTGCTGGTCGTCCGCGAGCTGCTGCTGGGGCCGAAGCGATTCACCGACCTGCAGACCAGCCTGCCGGGCGCGGGGCCGAACATCCTGTCGCAACGCCTTCGCGACCTGGAGGCCACCGGCGTGCTGCGGCGCGCGACGCTTCCGCCGCCGTCGGGCGCGCGGGTCTATGAGCTCACCGACTGGGGAGCCCGGCTCGGCCCGATCCTCGCGGCGCTCTCCCAGTGGGGCAACGCCTGCCCCACCACGCCACCCAGCGGGCCGATCGGCGCCGACTCGCTCATGCTCGGCCTGCGCTCGGCCTTCCAGCCCGCCGCCGGCGACTCGTGGACTGCCACGTACGACATCGCCGTCGGCCGCGATCGCTTCACCGGCGACGTCGCCGACGGCGAGCTGGATCTTCGCCGGGGCGCACCGCACCGCGCCGACGCCGCGCTCACCACCGACACCGACACACTTGCCGCGATGCTGCGCGGACAACAGACCCTCGCGCAGGCGATCAAGAACGACCGTGTGACCATTCGCGGGGACCGGCCTGCCGTCGAGAAACTGTTCGCCGCCACCGGCAAGTGGGCGTGACGCACGCTCGGTCGGCGTGACAGAGGCCTTATTCGAGGAGGGCCCAAACGATCTTGCCATCGCCGACCCGGCGCCAGTTGAAGGCGGCGGAGAAGGCGGCGACGACGTGCAGGCCGCGGCCGCTCTCCGCGAGGTGGTCGGGGTCGCGGAGGACGGGGAGTTCGGGGGAGCCGTCCTCGACCTCCAGCAGGACGCGACTAGCGGCGAGCCGGATCGACAGCCAGATCGGGCCGTGGGACGACGCGTACTTCATTGCGTTGGTGGTCAGCTCGGCGGCGACCAGACAGGCGTTGTCGACCAGCTTGGGGAAGCCGAGTTCCGGCAGGTGGCGGCGGACGAAGGCGCGAGCAGCGCCCGCCGCCCGCGCGTCCGGCGGCAGTTCCATCCGCAGATCGGTCGCCGGTCGGCATCCGGTCGGCACGCCCGTACACATCGTTGCAGGCTCCTGACGTCGGTTGACCTCGCTGTCATCAATGCACTGCCAAGAGTGACGCCATCGGCGTACGCTGTCGCTGGTTAAAGAAACATTCAAAACACCAGGGAGTAAGTAATGGTCGCCAGAGAGCTACTGGACCCGGACGCGTCGATCTGGGACTGGATAGCTGTTGACCTGCGGTTCTGGCGAACCAGAAATGGTCTATCCGGCTCACAAATGGGGCAAATTATGTCCTGCTCCCGGCATACTGTTTCAAACTTGGAGGCCGGGCGCTTCAAGCTGACCGACCCGCAGGCGGCGGCCGCCGATACGAAATTCGACCTGAATCAGCACTTCCAGCGCATGCTGAAATACGCGCGCGAGGGCCACGACCCGAATTGGTTCCGCGAGCACCTGACGTACGAGGCGAAAGCTAAACAGCACAAGATCTACGAGCTGGCGATGATCCCCGGCCTGCTCCAGACCGAGGCGTACATGCGCTACCAGTTCACCGAGGCGGG
>DATBKU010000164.1:0-85941 GCA_036555725.1 Streptosporangiaceae bacterium
GGAGGAGGAGGACCGCGCCCTGCTGGCGCAGTTCAACATCGACCTCGACGCCGAGGTGGACGACGACCGCCTGGTCGTACGCCCGCCGGTGGTGACCGTCATGGGTCACGTCGACCACGGCAAGACCAAGCTGCTCGACGCGATCCGCTCAGCGAACGTGGTCGAGGGCGAGGCCGGCGGCATCACCCAGCACATCGGCGCGTACCAGGTCCACGTGGAGCACGAGGACGAGGACCGGGCGATCACCTTCATCGACACCCCGGGTCACGAGGCGTTCACCGCCATGCGTGCCCGTGGCGCCGAGACGACCGACCTGGTGGTGCTGGTGGTCGCCGCCGACGACGGGGTGAAGCCGCAGACCACCGAGGCGATCGACCACGCCAACGCGGCCGGAGTGCCGATCGTGGTGGCGGTCAACAAGATCGACAAGGAGGGCGCCGACCCGGCGAAGGTGCGGTCGCAGCTCACCGAGTACGGCCTGGTGGCCGAGGAGTTCGGCGGGCAGACGCTGTTCGTCGACGTCTCGGCGAAACAGGGCCTCAACCTCGACAATCTGCTCGAGGCGGTCATCCTGACCGCCGACGCCGAGCTGGACCTGAAGGCCAACCCCGACCAGCCGGCCCAGGGCGTCGCCATCGAGGCGCACCTCGACCGCGGCCGCGGCGCCGTGGCGACTGTGCTGGTCCAGCGCGGCACACTGCGGGTCGGCGACTCGATCGTCTGTGGCGGCGCGTACGGCCGCGTACGGGCGATGCTCGACGAGAACTTCAACCCCGTCGAGGAGGCCCCGCCGTCCCGCCCGGTGCAGGTGCTCGGCCTGACCGCGGTGCCCGGCGCCGGCGACAACTTCCTGGTCGTCGACGACGACCGGGTGGCACGGCAGATCGCCGACCGGCGGGCGGCCCGCAAGCGCAACGCGGAGCTGCTCAAGAGCCCGGCGCGCCGCACTCTCGAGGACATCATGAAGGGCGAGGTCCAAGAGCTGCTGCTCATCCTCAAGGGCGACGTCTCCGGTTCGGTGGAGGCCCTCGAGGACTCGCTCCTCAAGATCGATGTGGGCGACGAGGTCGGCCTGCGCGTCATCCGCCGCGGCGTCGGTGCGATCACCCAGGACGACGTCAACCTCGCGCTGACGTCCGAGGGCACGGTCATCATCGGCTTCAACGTGCGGCCGGAGCGCAACGCGCAGGAGCTGGCCGAGCGCGAGGGCGTCGACATCCGCTACTACTCGGTCATCTACCAGGCGATCGAGGAGGTCGAGGCGGCCCTCAAGGGCATGCTCAAGCCGGAGTTCGAAGAGGCCCAGCTCGGCACCGCGGAGGTCCGCGAGATCTTCCGGGTCCCGCGCGTCGGCAACATCGCCGGCTCGATGGTGCTGTCCGGCACGGTCACCCGCAACAGCAAGGCGCGGCTGGTCCGGGACGGTGTCGTGGTCGCCGACAACCTCACGGTGTCGTCGCTGCGCCGGTTCAAGGATGACGCCACCGAGGTCCGCGAGGGCTTCGAGTGCGGCATCGGGGTCGGCTACAACGACATCAAGCTCGGCGACATCATCGAGACGTTCGAGATGCGAGAGAAGCCGCGCGACTGAGGGTCCGTTCCTCGTGTCCTCGCGGTCGCCCGTACGATTCGTACGGCGCGGACCGCGAGGGCACGGGGCGCGGCCGTCTCGGGCGGTCGCGCTGGGGCAGGTGATCGCTCAGGTGTACGTGGGTGCGTTGACGCTGGACCTGCTGCTGGGAGACGTACGGTCGCTCAAGCAGAAGCGATCGGTCATCCGGCCCATCGTCGCCGAGGTGCAAAAGCGGTTCCCGGCGGTGGCCGTCGCCGAGACCGGAGACTACGACCTGCACCGCAGGGCGGAGATCGGTATCGCCGTGGTCTCGGCGACGGCCGCCAACTGCGGCCACGTGCTCGACGCCTGCGAACGGCTGGTCGCCGGGCGTCCCGACATCGAGCTGCTGTCCGCGCGGCACCGGCTCTTCAAAGACGAAGACTGAACAACACTGGTGACAAGGAAGGCGACCCATGGACGCGGCCAGGGCACGTAAGCTCGCCGATCGCATTCAGCAGATCGTGGCCGAGATGCTGGAGCGGCGGATCAAGGATCCGCGCCTCGGCTTCGTTACGGTGACGGATGCCCGGCTGACCAACGATCTCCGGGACGCCACGATCTACTACACCGTGTACGGCTCGGACGGCGAGCGGGCCGACACGGCCGCGGCCCTGGAGAGCGCCAAGGGCGTGATCCGCTCGGAGGTGGGCCGGCAGACCGGGCTCCGGCACACCCCGTCGCTGGCCTTCGTCCCGGATGCGATCCCGGACAACGCGCGGCACGTCGACGAACTGCTGGCCAAGGCGCGCGCCAAAGACGAGCAGGTCGCCCAGACGGCCGAGGGCGCACACCCGGCGGGCGACCCGAATCCCTACCGCGACTCGACCGCGAGCGAGCCCGCCGACGGCGGGTCAGCGGGGAGTGATCCTGCCGGAGGGCAGCTTTCCGAAAGCGAAGGCGGCACAGATGGCGACGCGGGATACTCCGCAACGTGAGCGAGGCCGTAAGCGAGGACGTGCGCGTTGCCGGGCGCCCGCTCGTTAGTTCCGTGGTGACCGACGCCGACTGGGTGCGCGCGGTCGAGCTGATCGAGGCGGCGGACGAGGTCTGCCTGGCCTGCCACGTGACCCCGGACGGCGACGCGCTCGGCTCGATGCTGGCCTGCGCGCTCGCGCTGCGCGCCCTGGGGAAGACGTGCGTGGCGTCGTTCAGCGACCCGTTCACCGTGCCGTCCAACCTGCGGTTCCTGCCCGGCCTCGAGCTGCTCACCCCGCCCGTGGGCTATCCAGCCGCGCCGGCCTTGATGCTGACCTTCGACGCCGCCAGCCGCGACCGGCTCGGCTCGCTGGCGCCGCAGGCGGAGAAGGCCCGCGACCTCCTCGTCATCGATCATCACGCCTCCAACACGCGGTTCGGCAGCGCGCACCTCGTCGATCCGGCGGCCGCCGCCACCGCGGTGCTCACCGAGTCGCTGATCACCCGGCTGGGGGCCGCGCTGACCCGCGACGTGGCGCTCGGCCTGTACGCCGGGCTGGTCAGCGACACCGGCTCGTTCAAGTACGCCAGCACCACGCCGCAGGTCCACGACCTCGCCGGGCGCCTGCTCGCCACCGGCATCCGGCCCGATCGCGTCGGCCTGGAGCTGTGGGACCGGGCGCCGTTCGGCTACCTGCTCGTCCTGTCGGCGGCACTGAACCGGGCCCGGCTGGAACGCGACGCCGCGGGCGGCCTCGGACTGGTGTGGACCGTCGTGAGCCACGCCGACCGGGCCGCGCACGACGTACCGTACGACCTGGTCGAGAACGTGATCGACGTGGTGCGCCGCACCGACGAGGCCGAGGTCGCGGTCGTCTTCAAGGAGTCCGACGACGGCGCCTGGTACGTCTCGACCCGGTCCAAGGGCCGGGTCGACGTCGGCAGCGTCTGCAGCGCACTGGGCGGTGGCGGCCATCCGACCGCCGCCGGCTTCACGGCCGTGGGCTCCCCGCCGGCCGTGATCGGCCACCTGCGCGCCGCGCTCGCCACCGCCCCGGCCCCCAACGGAACCAGGCCCCTCCCCGGCGTCCACCCCACGAGAAAGGCATGAACGCGGGACTCGTCATCGTCGACAAACCGGCCGGCTGGACCTCCCACGATGTGGTCGGCAAGCTGCGCCGGCTGGCCGGTACCCGGCGGGTCGGGCACGCCGGCACGCTGGACCCGATGGCGACCGGGGTACTCGTCGTCGGCATCGAGAAGGCCACCCGGCTGCTCGGCCATCTGGCGCTGACCGAGAAGGCCTACGACGCCACGATGCGGCTGGGCCAGACGACCAACACCGACGACGCCGAGGGCGAGGTCACCGCGACCGCGTCGGCCGCGCGGGTCTCCGACGACGCGCTGCGCGCCGCGGTCGCCGCGCTGACCGGCGAGATCCGGCAGGTGCCGCCGCAGGTGAGCGCGGTCAAGGTGGACGGACAGCGGGCGTACAAGCGGGCGCGGGCAGGGGAAGACGTCGCGCTTTCGGCCCGCACCGTCACGGTGCCCGACTTCACGGTCCGCCGTGTCCGGCGCGACGCTGACCTCATCGACCTCGACGTCTCCATCACGTGCTCCAGCGGGACGTACATCAGGGCGCTCGCCCGCGACCTCGGTGCGGCGCTCGGCACCGGCGGCCACCTGACGTACCTGCGCCGCACCCGGGTCGGCCCGTACGACCTGGCCATGGCCCGGACTATCGAGCAGCTCACCGAGAAGCTCGACGTGCTGCCACTCGCGGACGCGGTGGCGGCCGCGTTCCCCCGCCGCGACGTGTCCGCCGACGAGGCCCGCAAGGTGACGCACGGCGTACGGCTGCCCGCCGTCGGGCTCGGCCCCGGCCCGGTCGGCGTCTTCGGCCCCGACGGCTCGCTGCTGGCCCTGGTCGAGGAGCACGGCCCGGTCGCCAAGTCCCTCGTCGTGTTCGTCGCCTGAGGGCCGTAGGATCGCGGGCCGTTCATACGGAAGTAGAGTTCGAGTTGGGCGACGGAGCTCCGTGAAACGGTCCGCTTCGTAGCGCGTTACCTTCGCATGGCAGGCTTGATGCGGGGCACGAGGGGCGGCCGAAGGAGAGGAGCGTGCAGGGTGCGGCGCTGGCAGGGGCTCGATGACGTCCCCGCGGACTGGGGGAGGTCCGTCGTCACGATCGGCGTGTTCGACGGAGTGCACCGCGGGCACCAGACGATCGTCGCCCGCGCCGTCGACCTTGCCCGCGAGCTCCGGCTCCCGGTGGTCGTCATCACCTTCGACCCACATCCGGACGAGGTCGTCCGGCCCGGCTCCCACCCGCCGCTGCTGAGCTCGCCGAAACGGCGGGCCGAGCTGCTCGCGGGCCTCGGCGTCGACGCCGTCATGGTGCTGCCGTTCACCCTGGAGCTGTCCCAGATGGGGCCCGATGAGTTCGTCCAGTCCGTCCTGGTCGAGCGGCTGCACGCGGCCCGCGTGATCGTGGGGGAGAACTTCCGCTTCGGTCACAAGGCCCGCGGCGACGTCGCCCTGCTCCAGGAGCTGGGCGAGAAGTACGACTTCGAGGCCGAGGGTGTGCCGCTGGTGGCCAACGACGAGACGATCTCCTCGTCGTACGTCAGGGAACGGCTGGCCGCCGGCGACGTCCAGGCCGCGCGCGAGGCGATGGGCCGGCCGCATCGGGTGGAGGGCGTGGTCGTCCGCGGCCATCAGCGGGGAAGGGCGCTCGGCTTCCCCACCGCCAACCTCGAGACGTTGCCGCATACGGCCATCCCGCGCGACGGCGTGTATGCGGGGTGGCTGGAGTGCTTTCCGGTCCCACCCGAGTCGGACGACACCGGTGCAGGCCAGAGCGGGGACACCCGGTGGCCGGCGGCCATCTCGATCGGCACCAACCCCACCTTCGAGGGGGTGGAGCGCTCGGTCGAGGCGTACGCCCTCGACCGCGACGACCTCGACCTGTACGGCGAGCACGTGGCGGTCGATTTCGCCGAGCGGATCCGCGACACGCTGAAGTTCGACTCCATCGCCGCGCTGGTCGCGGAAATGCACCGTGACGTCGCCCGCGCCCGCGAGATCACAGGCCGTTTCCGCACGTGACAGGTTGCTCCCGCAACGTGGTACGGTGAAGAGTCGCCAGGGCGAGTACCTGGCCAGTCCCGCAAGCGGCCCCGCTGTACCCTCAGTTGGCGGGCCGCTTCGAACGCACGATGCGGAGCCCGCGCAACAGCATGGGTGTTTCTGCGCGTGACGACCTGAAGGAGTCTCGTGTCTCTCGACACCGCTGTAAAGAACCAGATCATCGCCGAGTACGCGACTGTTGAGGGTGACACCGGGTCCCCGGAGGTCCAGGTCGCGTTGCTGACCCGCCGGATCAACGATCTGACGGAGCACCTCAAGACGCACAAACACGACCACCACAGCCGCCGCGGGCTGCTGCTGCTGGTCGGCCGGCGTCGGCGACTGCTCAAGTACCTTCAGAAAAAGGACATCAACCGCTACCGGCAGTTGATCGAGCGACTCGGTCTGCGCCGATAGCGCCCGGCGAAGGGGCGGAGCCGGGGGGAACCGCCCTTCGTTCGTAAAACTGAACACGCAAGTCCGCGGCCACCGGCCCGATTCGTCGAGGGCCGGTCCTCGGTAGTGGCCTCCGGGTCGTCGCCTGAACCGCACGGGTCAGCGCGCGGCGAGCCGAGGGCTTCGATCGAAGACCGGCGCATCGCCACAGGGTCCGACGGACGCGGGGAGATACCAACCGCAAGGAGGTAACCCGTGGAGGCTGTGCGCATAGAAGGAGCGCAAAGCGCCGAAGCCGTCATCGACAACGGCTCATTCGGGACCCGAACCATTCGATTCGAGACGGGCCGGCTGGCCCGCCAGGCGGCCGGCTCGGCCGTCGCCTACCTGGACGACGAGACCATGGTCCTGTCGGCCACCACAGCGTCGAAGCAGCCCAAGGAAAACCTGGACTTCTTCCCGCTGACCGTGGACGTGGAAGAGCGGATGTACGCCGCCGGCCGCATCCCCGGTTCGTTCTTCCGCCGTGAGGGCCGTCCGTCCGAAGACGCGATCCTCACCTGCCGGCTCATCGACCGGCCGCTGCGCCCGTCGTTCGTCAAGGGCCTGCGCAACGAGATCCAGATCGTCGAGACGATCCTGGCCCTGCACCCGGACCATCTGTACGACGTCGTGGCCATCAACGCCGCATCGATGTCGACGCAGCTGTCCGGGCTGCCGTTCTCCGGCCCGATCGGCGGCGTGCGGATCGCGCTGATCGAGGGGCAATGGGTCGCTTTCCCGACCCACCCGGAGCTGGAGCGCGCGACGTTCGACATGGTCGTCGCGGGGCGCGTCCTCGGGGACGGCGACGTCGCGATCATGATGGTCGAGGCGGAGTCCACGCCCGGCACGCTCCGGCTCATCGCCGACGGCGCGGTCGCCCCGACCGAGGAGACCGTCGCGGCGGGGCTCGATGCCGCCAAGCCGTTCATCAAGGTGCTGTGCACCGCGCAGAGCCAGCTGGCCACCGCGGCCGGCAAGGAGACCGCCGAGTACCCGCTCTTCCCGGACTACCAGGACGACGTGTACGACGCGGTGGCCGCCGCGATCAGCGACGAGCTGGCCCAGGCCCTGACGATCGCCGCCAAGCAGGAGCGCGAGAGCGAGCTCGACCGGGTCAAGGCCCTGGCCGCCGAGAAGCTGCTGCCCGACTTCGAGGGCCGCGAGAAGGAGATCTCCGCGGCGTTCCGGTCGCTGACCAAGAAGCTCGTACGCGAGCGGGTTATCCGCGACGGGGTCCGCATCGACGGGCGCGGCCTCAAGGACATCCGCCAGCTGTCGGCCGAGGCGCACGTGATCCCGCGGGTGCACGGCTCGGCGCTGTTCGAGCGGGGCGAGACGCAGATCCTGGGCGTGACGACGCTGAACATGCTCCGCATGGAGCAGATGATCGACACGCTCAACCCCGAGAAGACCAAGCGCTACATGCACAACTACAACTTCCCGCCGTACTCGACCGGTGAGACCGGCCGGGTCGGTTCGCCCAAGCGGCGGGAGATCGGGCACGGCGCGCTGGCCGAGCGGGCACTGATCCCGGTGTTGCCCACGCGCGAGGAGTTCCCGTACGCCATCCGGCAGGTGTCGGAGGCCATCAGTTCCAACGGCTCGACGTCGATGGGGTCGGTCTGCGCGTCCACCATGTCGCTGCTGGACGCGGGCGTGCCGCTCAAGGAGATGGTCGCCGGCATCGCGATGGGCCTGATCAACGAGGGCGACGAGTTCGTCACGCTGACCGACATCCTCGGCGCCGAGGACGCCTTCGGCGACATGGACTTCAAGGTCGCCGGCACTCGCGACGTCATCACGGCCCTGCAGCTCGACACCAAGCTCGACGGCATTCCGGCGTCGGTGCTGGGCGCCGCGCTCAAGCAGGCCAAGGGCGCCCGGCTGGCCATCCTCGACGTGATGCGTGAGGCCATCGAGGCGCCGGGCGAGATGAGCCCCAACGCGCCGCGGATCATCACGATCAAGGTTCCGGTCGACAAGATCGGCGAGGTCATCGGGCCCAAGGGCAAGATGATCAACTCGATCCAGGACGACACCGGCGCCGACATCACCATCGAGGACGACGGCACGATCTACGTCGGCGCCACCGACGGCCCGTCGGCCGAGGCGGCGCGGCAGGCGATCAACGCCATCGCCAACCCGCACATGCCGGAGATCGGCGAGCGTTACCTCGGCACGGTCGTCAAGACCACGACGTTCGGCGCGTTCGTCTCACTGCTCCCGGGCAAGGACGGCCTGCTGCACGTCTCGCAGATCCGCAAGCTGCACGGCGGCAAGCGGATCGAGAACGTGGACGACGTCATCAAGGTCGGCGAGAAGATCCAGGTCGAGGTCACCGAGATCGACCAGCGCGGCAAGCTGTCGCTCGTGCCGGTCGAGGTCGTCGAGCGGGAGGCGACCGAGGGGCCGTCCGACGGCGAGGGCGGCGGCGAGCGTCGCGACCGGAGCGACCGAGGCGACCGTGGTGAGCGGAGCGATCACGGCGAGCGCCGGGAGCGCGGCGGCGAGCCGCGCCGGCGCCGCACCCGCGGCGGCCGCGACAGCCGCGACGCCGCTCCCAATGACTCGGCGCCCCGCGGCGGGCTCGACACCGATGAGGGCAACCGCAACTCGTGAGCAACCCTCTCAAGGCCAGGGAACAGCAGCCTGGCACGACGCATACGGTCCACCCCGGCGCCGAGGGCTCCGGGGTGGTCCGGCGCACGGTCCTGCCCGGCGGCCTGCGGATCGTCACCGAGACCATGCCGACCGTCCGGTCCGCCGCGTTCGGCATCTGGGCGGGCATCGGCTCGCGTGACGAGGACGTCGCCGACGCGGGCGCCACGCATTACCTCGAGCACCTGCTCTTCAAGGGCACCAGGCGGCGTACGGCGCTGGAGATCTCCGCCGCGATGGACGCGGTCGGCGGCGACCTCAACGCGTTCACCGCGAAGGAGTACACCTGCTACTACGCGCGGGTGCTCGACGCCGACCTGCCGCTGGCAGTCGACGTGGTCTCCGACATGGTCACCGGCTCGCTGATCGAGCCGGCGGACGTCGAGGCCGAGCGCGGCGTGATCCTCGAAGAGATCGCCATGCGCGACGACGAGCCGAGCGATCTCGTGCACGACGAGTTCTCCACGGCGCTGTACGGCGACGTGCCACTCGGCCGCCCGATCCTCGGCACGATCGAATCCATCAACTCCCTCGGCGCGGAGGGCATCGCCCGCTACTACCGCGAGCGTTACCTGGCGCCCAACCTCGTCGTCGCGGTCGCCGGCAACGTCGACCATGACGAGGTCGTCGGGCTCGTTGGCGACGCCTTCCATGGCGTACTCAACGGGGCCGCGCTGCCCAGCCCGCCGCGCGTCGACGGCGACGGCGCGGCGCCGAACCCCGGGGTACGGCTCATCCCGCGGCGGACCGAGCAGGCCAACCTCATCCTCGGCACGATCGGCGTCTCCCGTACCGACGACCGGCGGTTCGCGCTCGGCGTGCTCAACTCCGCCCTCGGCGGCGGCATGTCGTCTCGGCTGTTCCAGGAGGTCAGGGAGAAGCGCGGCCTGGCTTACTCGGTCTACAGCTACACCTCGCAGTACGCCGACACCGGTACCTTCGGCGTCTACGCCGGCTGCCAGCCGGCCAAGGTCGACGAGGTGCTGTCGATCTGCCGTGACGAGGTCGCCAAGGTCGCCGAGCGGGGCCTGACGGTGGAGGAGCTGGCGCGCGGCAAGGGCCAGCTGCGCGGCTCGATGGTGCTCGGGCTCGAGGACACCGGCTCGCGGATGAGCCGCATCGGCAAGAGCGAGCTCGTCTACGAGGAGCTGCTGTCGGTCGACGACGTCCTCGCCGAGATCGACGCGGTCACCCTCGACGACATCCGTGCCGTTGCCCAGGACATCCTCGCCCAGCCGATGACGCTGACGGTCGTCGGCCCGTTCGAGGACCGCGAGTTCACCCTCTGACCCGTTTCCGGGAGGGATGATCGTGATCAAGGTCGGCGTGCTGGGGTCTCGGGGGCGTGTCGGGGCCGAGCTCTGCCGGGCCGTCGAGGCCGCGGACGACATGGAGCTCGTCGCCGCCGTCGACATCGGCGACGCACGGGAGCCGCTGGCCGCCGCCGACGCGGTGGTCGACTTCACCCATCCGGACGCGGTCATGGACAACCTGCGCTGGTGCGTCGAGCACGGCCGGCACACCGTCGTGGGCACGACCGGGTTCGACGCCGCCAAGCTGGCCACCGTACGCGGCTGGCTCGCCGCGCACGCCGGGGCCAACGTGCTCATCGCGCCCAACTTCGCGATCGGCGCCGTGCTGATGATGCACTTCGCCCAGCAGGCGGCGCCGTTCTTCGAGTCGGTGGAGATCATCGAGCTGCACCACCCGAACAAGGCCGACGCGCCGAGCGGTACGGCCCGCCGCACCGCCGAGCTGGTCGCCGCGGCCCGCAAGGAGCCGTCGCCGGACGCCACCACGACCCAGCTGGCGGGCGCCCGCGGCGCGGAGGTCGACGGCGTCCGTGTGCACGCCGTACGGCTGTCCGGCCTGGTCGCGCACCAGGAGGTACTGCTGGGCGGCCACGGCGAGACGCTGACGATCCGGCACGATTCCCTCAGCCGCGAGTCGTTCCTGCCCGGCGTGCTGCTGGGCCTACGTCACGTCGCCACCCTGCCGGACCGCCTCACCGTCGGCATCGAACCCCTCCTCGGCCTGACCTGAGGCTCACTCGGTCAATTTCGTGAAGCAAGTGACCCTGGCCTAGCATGGGGGTGTGCTGCCGAGGCTGTACGAAGGTCAGGTGTGTTCGATCGCCCGCACGCTGGAGCTGGTGGGCGACCGGTGGACGCTGCTCGTCGTCCGGGACGCGCTGCGAGGCGTGCGACGGTTCGAGGAGTTTCGCACGCGGCTCGGGATCGCGCACAACGTGCTGGCCGACCGCCTCGCCCGGCTGACCGAGGCGGGCATCCTGGAGCGGCGCCTCTACCAGACCCGTCCGGACCGGTACGAATACCACGTGACGCGGCAGGGCCGGGACCTGTGGCCGGTGATCATGTCGCTGTTGCTGTGGGGCGACCAGTACTTCGCGCCGGACGGCCCACCGCTGCTGGTCCTCCATCGCGGTTGCGGCGGGCGGCTGCAAGCAGGGCTGACCTGCTCGGCCTGCGGTGCCCCGCTCGAGCGTCAGGACACCGAGCTGCGACCCGGACCCGGCGCCGCCAAGGAGAACGCCGCCGGGTGACCGGGTGGCACGCGCACTCACTCGGCAGGCTGCTCGGCTCGGTCGGCGGGTGCGGCCGTACGTCCGGTCGACGACAGGCCGTCGACCTGGCGCATCCGCACTCTGCCCAGCGTGATGGAGATCAAGGCCGCCAGCAGGCCGCAGGCGGACACGAGAAGCCAGGCGTGGTGAAAGGCCGCGACCGCCTCCCCGGGTGTGGGAGTGCCGATGATCGCGATCAGCGTGGCGATGCCGACGACGGCCCCGATCTGCCGGAGGCAGGCGACGATGCCGGTCCCGGTCGCGTACCGCGGCCGGGGGAGTTCCGCGACGGCGGCCGCGCCGAACGCGGGCAGGGACAGGCCGATCCCGGCGCCGCCGATGACAATGATGGGGAAGTACTCCGACCAGTAGTGCGGCTCGGCGCCCACCCGGAGGGCGAGCAGCAGCGGGCCGAGCCCGAACAGGATGTTGCCGGGCAGCGCGATCGCCCGCGGGCCGAACCGGTCGGCGACGCGGCCCGCGATGGGCGCCATGACAGCCGCCGCCAGCGGGCCCGGCGTGAGCGCCACGCCGGCGCGCAGCACGGAGTAGTGCCAGACGCCGGTGAGGAAGAGCACGTTGCACAGCAGCAGCGCGAAGAACCCGGCGCCGAAGACGAACGACCCGGCGTTGGCCACCGCGAACGAGCGGATCCGGAACAGCCCGAGGTCGATCGCCGGCTCCCGGTGCGAGGCCGACCGCACGACGAATACCGCCAGCAGGGCGGCGGCCACGACGAACGACCAGATCACGCCGGGGGAGTCCCACCCCCAGTCCGTGCCCTTGACGATGCCCAGCGCCAGCGCGCCGACGCCGACGGCGAGCAACAGCGCGCCGATCATGTCGGGCCAGCCGGTGGCACGCTCGTCCCTGCTCTCGCGCAGCAGCCGGCGGGCCGGGATCAGCGCGGGCACGCCGATGAGCAGGTTGACGAAGAACACCGTCCGCCAGCCCTGCCAGTCCACCAGGACGCCGCCGAGCGACGGGCCGACGGCGGCCGCCACGGCGCCGGTCGCCGTCCACAGCGCGGTGACGGTGGCCCGCTGCTCGACCGGGAACTCCGGGAGGACCAGGCTGAACGACGTCGGCATGAGTGCCGCGCCGCCGAGCGCCTGGACCACCCTCGCGGCCACGAGGATCTCGACCGACCAGGCCGACCCGCACACCACGGAGGCGATGAGGAAGACCATGACGCCGCCGAGGAACACGCGACGCCGTCCAAACCGGTCCGCCAGTCGCCCGGCGGGCACCAGCGCGGCGGCGAAGACGACGCTATAGCCGTTCAGGATCCATGACAGGCTCGCCAGCGGCTCGTCCGGAAAGGACCGCCGTACGTCGGGGAACGCGATATTGACGATCGTCACGTCGAGCAGCGCCATGAACACGGCCGCCGCCGTGACGATTAGGACCTTCCAGCGTCGCTCCATGGACGCCCCTCTGCGAGTCGATTGTTTGATAAAAGTGACTAGACCACCGACTATAAGAGCAGTTTCATCATGCAATCAACCCGTGATCAGAGGGCGAGGCCGATGGCGAGGAGGACGCCGTACGCGATCTGCAGGCGGGCGGTCTCGCCGAGCGCCGGGATCAGGGCCGGGCCGGTCGCTCCGCCCAGGACCCGCTGGGTCGGCGGTAGCGACAGCGGCGCGGCGAGCAGCGCGAGCAGCGCCCACGGCCGCGGCGCGCCCAGCACGAGCGCGATCATGAACGGCAGGGCGGCGCAGGCCGCGTACAGCAGCCGGGTCCGCCGATCCCCGAGCACGACGGCCAGGGTGCGCTTGCCCGCGGCCTCGTCGGTCGGGATGTCGCGCAGGTTGTTGACCACGAGCAGCCCGCAGGCCAGCAGCCCGATCGGCACCGCCGCCGCCCAGGCCGTCCAGGGCAGCCCCTCGATCTGGACGTACGCGGTGCCGACGACGGCGACGAGGCCGAAGAACACGAACACCGACAGCTCGCCCAGCGCCCGGTAGCCGTACGGCTGTGACCCGCCGGTATAGAACCAGGCCGCCAGGATCGCGGCCGCCCCGACCAGCAGTAGCCACCATGTCGTCACCGCGGCCAGTACGAGACCGGCCACGCCGGCGGCCAGAAAGCTGCCGAGGGCCGCCGCCAGCACCTGCTTGGGCGGGGCCGTGCCGGACGCCACCAGCCGCAGCGGGCCGACCCGCTGCTCGTCGGTGCCGCGGACGCCGTCGCTGTAGTCGTTGGCGTAGTTGACCCCGACCTGCAGCGCGAGGGCTACGAATGCGGCCACCAGCGCTCGCCACCACACCGCGTGGCCAGCGCCGATCGCGACACCGGTGCCGACGACGACGGGGACGACCGAGGCGGGAAGGGTACGCGGCCGCGCGCCCGCGACCCATTGCGACAGATCGGCCACCGGGCTACCGCCCGCGCCCGGCGACGCGCCACGAAACGTTCATGAAGGACGATTCTTCCGGATACCGGATGATGGTCGAGCCAGTCGCAGCGTCATCAGCAGTCCGAGCGCCAAGATGCCCGCCGTGGTGAGGGCGGCCAGCCGGGTGGCGACGGCGAGACTCTCGTCTGCCGCCCGCGCCGCGCCTTGACCGCCACCACCTGCCGTTATGGCGGATGGTCCGGTCTTTCCCAAGGCGACGGGTACCGCGCCGGAGCGGTGGCCGGCGGAGTCCTGCAGGGTACGGGCGTATGTGCCGACGCTCTCCCGCAACGAATGCGCCTGTGCCGGGTCGTGCGTACGGGCGGTCATGGCATGGCCCAGGCCGGTGGTGAAGACGGCGCCGATGAGTGCGATGCCCACGGCCGCGCCGAGCTGACGGGCCGTGGAGTTGGTGCCCGCGGCGATACCCGACCTGGCGCGCGGTACGTCGCCCAGCGTGACGTTGGTCAGCTGCGCCGACGTGAGCCCGAGCCCCACGCCGTACAGCAGCATCCACGGCGCGAACCCCCAGCCCGTGGTGCTCGCCCGGGTGGTCAGCGCGATCGCCAGGACCGCCGCGACCTCCAGGACCATCCCCGCCTGCACGATGCGCGCCGGGCCGTACCGCCGCGACAGCCGGGCGGCGAACGGGCCGGACAGCAGCGCGCCCACCGCCAGCGGCACGATCGCCGCGCAGGTACGCAGCGGGGAGTTCCCGTGCACGTTCTGCAGGAACAGCGGCAGCGTGAACAGCAGCCCGAGCTCGCCGACGCTGATCAGCGCGCCGGCGGCGCCCCCGGTACGGAAGGTCGCGATGCGGAACAGCGCCAGATCGAGCAGTACCGGTCGCCCGGCGCGCGCCCGCGCCCGCTCGACGACGATCAGCGCGCCGAGCGCCGCGACCCCGCCGAATACGGCGAGCGGGATCAGGGAGATCCCGGTCAGCTCGTACGACCCATGGGGCGTCCACCAGCCGTACCGCTGACCCTCGATCAGGGCGAAGACGATCGCGCCCAGCCCGAGCGCCGACAGCGCCCCGCCCATCCAGTCGACCCCGCGATCGGCAAGGCCGTCGTCGCGGGTCTCCGGGACCAGCAGCAGCGCGCCCGCCACGATGGCAGCGCCGAGCGGCAGGTTCATCGCGAACGCCCAGCGCCAGCCGTATGACGTGGCGAGCCAGCCGCCGAGCAGCGGGCCGACGGCGGCCATACCGGCGATGAGCGACCCCCAGATGCCGAACGCCACGGTGCGGTCCCGGCCGGTGAAGACCGCGTTCATCGTGGACAGGGTGGCCGGCATGATCATCGAGGCGCCGACGCCCTGCGCCAGCCGGGCCGCGATGAGCTCGGGGCCGGTTCCGGAGACGGCGGCGGCCAGGCTGGCGGCCATGAACACCAGCGTGCCGATGACGAACATCCGGCGGCGCCCGATCAGGTCGGCGATGCGTCCGCAGGTGATGAGCAGCGCCGCGAAGGTCAGCGAGTAGACCGACGTGACCCACTCGGCCCCGGTGGCGCGCAGGCCGAGTTCGCCGACGAGCCGGGGGAGCAGCACGTTGACGATCGTGGCGTCGACGACGATGAGCGACACGCCGAGGCTGATGACGACCATGCTGAGGCGGCGCCGCCACGGGGAGCCGGGGGCCGCACCGCCCGTGCCGGCGGTCGCGGTCACGTGGACGGTCATCGGCGTCCCGGCTTTTCCCCGGGATCTTCCTGGGGAGTGATGTCGGTGTGCAGGCGGATCATCGACGCGGCGGGAGCGGGCGCATCGGTGGCCTGCGCGGCGCCGGGGTCGCGGGATCGCGCGGCTGCGGCTGGGAACGACAGCGTACGGCGGGCGCCGTCCGGAGCCCAGCCCGCCGAGACGAGGAACGCCCGCTGCGCCTCGTCGGCCTCGAACAACCAGGTGATCAGCGTGGTGAAGCCGTGGTCGCGCAGCATGTCAGCGGCCGCGGCGAGCAGCCGGCTGCCATGGCCGTCGTGATCGTGGCCGGGGTCGACCCGGAGCGTGATGATTTCAGCCGTCGTTTCAGGATCATGGTCGGCATCGCCGGCCGGACCGCACGCGGCGAACCCGGCGACCGTCTCGCCGGCCACCGCGACCAGCAACAGGTGCCGCGGGCTCGGCGGGGCCGCCACCGCCTCGGTCCAGCGTTGCCGCCACACCTCGCGGGCCTCGGCGCCCGTGAGCTCGGCCAGTACCGCCGCCGGCACGAACGCACCGTAGTCCGCTCGCCACGCCCGCACCTGGATGTCGGCCACGGCTTCGGCGTCGGCTCGCATTGCCGGTCGTACGCCAACGTCGGCCATCTGTTCGCCCAGGTCCTCTCGTGCGGAAGCTGACCCCAGACTATTGGCCGTTCTCGCCGGCCCGACGGCGGGCCCGGTACGCGCGCGTCTTGGTGCGGTTGCCGCAGACCCGCATCGAGCACCATGAGCGCGAGCGGTTCTTGGACGTGTCGAGGAAGGCCCAGCGGCAGGTGTCCTCCAGGCAGACCTTCAGCCGCGGCCAGGTGCCGTCGGCGTCGGACCGTACGATCGCCGCCACCAGGCCGCTCAGCCCGCCGGCGACTCCGGTGACGGCCGGCACCAGCGACGGGCCGTCTGCCGTGAGCGAGACGCGGACCGGCAGCTCCGCGAGCACGTCATCGAGGTCGGCGGGCAGGGTGTACGGACCCGGACCGTGGTGACCGAGCATCGCGGCGCGCAGCCCCTCGCGCAGCTTGATCGCCGTCGTCAGGTCGGCCTCGCTGGACGTACCGGCGCCGGCGGGGAGTAGGCCGTGATCGGCCAGCCAGCCGGTCAGCTGAGTGGGGCTGCCGAGGTCGTCGGCGTCCTTCTCCACATCGAGCGTGTTGACGAAGTCCTGCAGCAACACGGCTGGATCGCTCATGGCTCACCTCCCAAACACCATCATATCCCGTTGACTGGTTGCGTTCCTTTCGACACCGGTATAACGTTTTAGATGGTGTCCAAGAGAGAGGCTCGACGATGTACTCCTGGCAGTACCTGGCCTATCTGGCGATCAAGAAGGATCTGAGCGACCGCGACGATGGCTTCCTCCCGGTTATCCCGGCCCGTTCCGGGCGGCGTCCGGGCCGCCGGCGCGGCCGGCGTGCCGTGGCGGAGAGCTGAGATGTCGCGGGAAGTGCTGCGGGTCTGGCGCGGCCGGGTCGGCGCGGCCGACGTGGCGGAGTATGAGAAGTACTCGACCGCGACCGCGGTTCCGCACCTGACGGGGTTCGACGGCAATCGCGGGCTCTACCTGGCCCACCGCGAGACCGGAGGCGTCGCGGAGTTCGCGAGCTTCTCGCTGTGGTCGTCGTGGGACGCGGTGGGGGCGTTCGCGGGCGACGATCCCGACCGGATCGTCGACCTGCCCGATGATGAGCGGTTCCTGGTGGACCACTGGAAGGCCATGGAGAACTACGAGGTCTTCCGGTCCGCTCCGGTGAGCGAACCGGCCCGCATCGTACGGGTGTGGCGCGGGGCCACCAGGAGCTCGGACGGGGACGCCTACGAGAGGTACCTCGACGGCACGGGCTTCGCCGAGTACAAGGCCACCGAGGGCAACCGGGGGGTGTTCCTGACGCGGCGCGACATCGATGGCAAGGCATGGCTGTGCTGCGTCACGCTGTGGGAGTCGATGGACGCGGTCCGCGCCTTCGCCGGCGACGACCCCGAACGCGCCGTGTTCTATCCCGAGGACGACCGGTTCCTCGTCGACCGTGAGCTCACCGTCTCGCATTACACGATCTACGCCGGAGCCTGACGTCCTGGCGTTAACACCGCACGGGGATCAGACGAGGACCCGGGCGAGGCGGCGTACCCCCTCGGCGAGCTCGGCCTCTGTCGCCGCCGCGCCGTACGTGAGCCGCAGCCGCGGCCCCGGGGGCTCGGCCGGATAGAACGGCCGTCCGGCGCTGACCAGGACGCCGGCGCGCAGGGCCGCCTCGGTCACGGCGACGTCGTCGCGGCCGTCCGGCAGCCGGACCCACAGATGCAGGCCGCCCGCCGGCCGGGTGGCGCCGAGCTCCGGCAGGTCGCGGGCGACGGCGGCGAGCAACGCGTCGCGGCGCCGCCGCAACGCCGTCCGTACCGCGGCCAGGTGTCGCGGCCAGCCGGGCGCGGTCACCACCTCGAGCGCGGCCTCCTGCAGCGGCCTGGCCGGGAAGAACGCGTTGACCAGGAGGCTCGCGCGGATCCGCTCGGCCACCGGCCCGCGCGCCATGACGGCGGCGATCCGCATGCTCGCCGCGGTGGCCTTGGTGAGCGAGGCGATGTGCACCACGCGCCCGTCCTCGTCCAGCGCGGCCAGCGGCGGCGGTACGGCTCCGGCACCGGCCCCGGGTACGGCGGGGGCGGCGTCGATGGCCAGGTGCCGGGCGTAATCATCCTCGACAACGAACGCCCCTGCCGCCCGCGCCACCGCGAGCACCTGCTCGCGCCGGGCCGCGGACAGGACCGTGCCGGTCGGGTTGTGGAAGGTCGGCTGGCAGTAGAACACGCGGGAGCCGGTGACGGCGAAGGCGTCCGCGAGCAGGTCGGGCCGTACGCCGTCCTGGTCGAAGGGCACCGGCACGACGTGCAGCCCGGCCGCCCGGATCGCCGTCAACGCCCCCAGGTACGTCGGCGACTCGACGAGCACCGGCGCGCTCGGCGGCGACAACGCCCGCAGCGCGGCGGTCAGCCCGTCCTGCCCGCCGCTGGTGATCAACACGTCGGCCGGCGTTACGTCGCCGCCGACGGCCCGGGCGAACCACGCGCGCAGCTCCCCGATCCCGGCGAGCGGCGGCGCCTCCCATGCGTCCGGCCGCCGCGCCGCCCGGGCCAGCGCCGAGGCCAACGCCCGTACGGGACGGAGCGCCGCGGGCAGGTAGCCGCCGCTGAGTGCGACCGTGCCCTCCGGGGGCGGGTCGAGCAGGGCTCGCACGCCGGACGCGTCGATCGTACGGCCGCCCAGCGCGACCGCCTGCCAGCCGTAATCGGCCGGCTCGGCGGCGGCCACGGCGCGCCGTTCGGCGACGTACGTGCCGCTGCCCGGGCGGGTGACGACCAGCCCCTCGGCGGCGAGCAGCGCCAGCGCTCGCGAGACCGTGACCGGGCTGACCCGGTGCCGTTCCATCAGCGCTCGGCTGGACGGCAGCCGGTCGCCGGGACGCCGGCCCGTCACGTCATCGCGCAGCCGGGCCGCCAGCGCGCCGATACTGCTATCTTGTTGCATGAGACATCACGATAGCGCTACTACCTGGCGATCGATAGCGCTCTCCGGGCTCGGCCTCGCCGCCCTTGGCGTGCTGGCCTTCTCGTTCACCATTCCGGCGACCGTCCTCGCCCTCGACGGCCTCGATCCGTACCTCATCGGCGTCGGCCGCGCCGCGCTGGCCACCGTGCTCGCCGTCGTCGCGCTGACCGCCGTACGGTTTAGTCGCCCGCACAAGGGCGGGGAGCCGAACCCGGTCGTACGGCCGCGGCGGCATCAGTGGCCCGGGCTGGCGACGGCCGGGGCGGGTGTGGTCTTCGGCTTCCCCGTACTGTCCACGCTCGCGCTCGACCACGGCGCGTCGGCCTCGCACTCGGGCGTGGTCGTCGGGCTGCTGCCGGCGGCCACCGCCGTGGTCGCCGTGCTGCGCGCGGGCGAACGGCCGTCCCCGGCGTTCTGGGTGGCGAGCGCGGCGGGCGCGCTATGCGTCAGCGGGTTCGCGCTGAGCCGCGGCGCCGGCCACCTGACCGCGGCAGACCTGCTGCTGTTCGGCGCGCTGCTCGCCGCCGCCGTCGGGTACGCCGAGGGCGGACGGCTGGCCAGGGAACTGCCCGGCTGGCAGGTGATCTCCTGGGCGCTCGTGCTCACCGGGCCGATCTCCATACCCGTGACGGTGTGGCTGCTGGCGACGACCGAGCCGCGGTGGACCGGGCATGCCGTCGCCGGGCTGGCGTACGTCTCGGCGGTCTCCATGTTCCTAGGCTTCTTCGCCTGGTACGCGGGCCTCGGGCGGGCCGGGATCGCGCGGGCCAGCCAGGTGCAGCTGGCCCAGCCGCTGCTCACCCTGGTCTGGTCGGCGCTCTTCCTCGGCGAGCGGATCGATGTGACGACCGGCCTCGTCGCGGTCGCCATCGTCGGCTGCGTGGCCTGGACGCAGCGGGCCCGCGGCCGTCCGGCCCATAAGCTGGACTTGCCAGATGTGACAACTCAGCGCACGATGGGCTCTGCGATGTCACAATGCCGCGGCGGGTAGGAGTGCTTCATGGCCGACAAGCTGACGATCCCCCAGGGCGGGTTCTGGCCCGCCCCGGACATCCCGCAGCCGAACATCTATCCGATGGAATGGCGCGTCGAGACCGAGAAGCTCGCGGCCATCTACGAGAAGTCCAAGCGGACCGTCTGGAACCCCGCCGACCTTCCGTGGGACGGGCTGCGGGCCGAGGAGTTCACCGTCGAGCAGCGCCTCGGCATCATGTACTGGTTCTCCGTGCTCGCCAACTTCGACGCCTCCGGGCCGGCCGTGTTCGCGCGGGCCACGATCCACGCGTTCGAGCAGCACGAGGAGGACCCGGTACGCAAGTGCTTCTTCTCGATCACGCGTGACGAGATGAACCACGAGGAGTGCTGCCAGCGGACGATCGCGAAGCTGTGGCCGGGCGGCCCGCTCGACTGGGAGCCGCGCACCGACCTGGAGAAGGCCGCGCACAACAACGTCGCCTGGCTGTACCACAACGGCGGTCGCTACTGGAACGGCTACAACTCGGCTGTCGGGAAGTACTCCCTCGCCGTCCTGTTCACGAGCTTCATGATGGGCGAGATGGCCGCCTCGACGCTGTTCCGGGGCATGTCGTCCGGCACCACGCACCCCGTCTTCGGCGAGATGTTCCAGCGGATCGGCCGCGACGAGTCCCGGCACCTGCAGATCTGCATGACGATCCTCGAGAACGAGTGGCCGGGCCTCACCGAAGGCGTCAAGTCCCAGATCACCCGGCAGCTGCGGGCCGGCTTCGTCTTCCTGTCCATGATCTTGTGGGAGCCGCCCGAGGGCTTCTGGGACCTCCCGCCGTACTTCATGGACAACCACCGGGTGCTCATGAGCTACGCCCGCAGGGCCGGCCTCGGCGTCCTGTCGTTCGAGGAGCAGGCCGAGAACTGGCGGGTGGCGATGGCCCGGGTGCGCGCGATCGTCGAACGCTGGGGCATTGAGTTCCCCGCCATCCCCGAGCTCGACATCGAGGGCGTCGAAGTCTCCGTCATCGACCCCGAAGACATCATCCCCGTCTTCTGAGCGGAACGAGCTCGTCCGGACCCGCAACGTCGAGGAGCTGCGCAGCCGGCTGTCCGAGCTCGCCGCGGCCCGACAGGGTAGGCCGGAGAGGTGGCGCCGACCTGGGTAAACAGCAGGGCCGGCGCGCCGTCGTCGGCGTGGCCGGCCCATGCGAGAGGCGAGGTCCCGCCGGCCCCGCCTCGCCCGACGGAACCTCACCTGCCCCCTATCACGTGGCGAATCTCGTCCGGGTTCAGCCGCGTAACGTCAACTTTGTGCCAGGCGATGACCGGGGTAAGACGCCGCCGGTGTGTGTACCCCCGAGCACATATCGGCGGTGTCTTGTTCGGTCCGGGATACCGGCGCCGTATGTCACGTCGTGCGAGGTGACGGCGCGACACACGAGGGCGGCGGCGGGTCCACGGAGCCGCTAAGGCGGGTACCGTTTCGGACATGGCACCCAGCACAACTCGCGACGCGCCGTTCGGGCGGATGCTGACCGCGATGGTCACGCCCTTCACCGCCGACGGCGGCGTCGACTACGACGGAGCCGCGCGCCTCGCCGCCTATCTGGTCGACGAGCAGCGCAACGACGGGCTCGTCGTCAGCGGTACGACGGGGGAGTCGCCAACGACGAGCAACGAAGAGAAGGCCCGGCTGCTCGAGGCGGTGCTCGGCGCCGTGGGCGATCGGGCCACCATCGTCGCCGGCGTCGGCACCAACGACACGGCGCACAGCGTGGAGCTCGCCCACGAGGCCGAGCGGGTGGGCGCGCACGGCGTGCTCATCGTCACGCCCTACTACAACAAACCTCCCCAGGAAGGCCTGCTGCGCCACTTCTCGGCCGTCGCCGACGCGACCGGGCTGCCGGCGCTGCTCTATGACATCCCCGGGCGCACCGGGACGCCGATCCACACCGAGACGCTGGTCAAGCTGGGCGAGCACCCGCGCATCGTCGCGGTGAAAGACGCCAAGGGCGACCTGTTCGCCGGGTCGTGGGTGATGGCCCGCAGCGACCTGGTGTTCTACTCGGGTGACGACGCGCTCAACCTGGCCTGGCTGTCGATGGGCGCCGCCGGGTTCGTCAGCGTGGTGGGCCACGTCGTGGGCGCCGACCTGCATGAGATGATCGACGCGTACCGGACCGGTGACGTCGCGGGGGCCTTGTCCATCCACCGCAGGCTGCTGCCCGTCGTCACCGCGATCATGACTCGTACACAGGGGGCCATGGCGGTCAAGGCCGCCCTCACCCTGCTCGGCCAGCCAGCGGGCACCGTACGTCCGCCGCTGGTCGACGTCACCTCGGAATTCACCGCGCGACTGCGCGAAGACCTCGCGATTGGGGGAGTCAAAGTGCCGGAGGTTACCTCGTGAGCGAGCGAACAATTCAATACAGCGAGTTTGCTCCGCGTCGGCGCGCCGCCAGGCGAGGAGGGGGCGCGTGAGTGAACGCACGGGCGGCCACGTCGAGGAGGCCGCGTGAGCTATCCACATCCTGAGCTCCCGGCGCCGGCGCCGCTGGCGCCGCGCGGGCTCCGGATCATCGCGCTGGGCGGGCTCGGCGAGATCGGCCGCAACATGACGGTCTTCGAGTTCGCCACCGAAGACGGTCCCTGCCCGCTGCTCGTCGTCGACTGCGGCGTGCTGTTCCCCGAGGAGGAGCAGCCCGGCGTCGACCTGATCCTGCCGGACTTCGAATACATCAGGGACCGTCTCGACGACATCGAGGCGATCGTGCTCACCCACGCCCACGAGGACCACATCGGCGCCGTGCCCTACCTGCTGCGGGAACGAGCCGACATCCCGATCGTGGGGTCCCGGCTCACCCTGGCGCTCGTCGAGGCGAAGCTGACCGAGCACCGCATCACACCGATCACCCGGCACGTCGCCGAGGGCGACCGGATGAGCTTCGGCGTCTTCGATTGTGAGTTCCTGGCCGTCAACCACTCGATCCCGGACGCGCTCGCGGTCGCCCTCCGTACGCCCGCCGGCCTCGTGCTGCACACCGGCGACTTCAAGATGGACCAGCTGCCGCTCGACGGGCGGCTCACCGACCTGGGCGGGTTCGCCCGGCTCGGCACGGAGGGCATCGACCTGCTGATGTCCGACTCGACGAACTCCGAGGTCCCGGGGTTCGTGACGAGCGAGCGCGACATCGGCCCAGTGATCGACGATGTGTTCCGCACGGCCGAGCAGCGGGTCATCGTGGCGTGCTTCGCCTCGCACATCCACCGGGTGCAGCAGGTGCTCGACGCGGCGTATGAGAACGGCCGCAAGGCGTGCTTCGTCGGCCGGTCGATGGTACGGAACATGGGCGTCGCGGGCGACCTCGGCTACCTGCGGATTCCCGGCGGGCTGATGGTCGAGCAGAAGGAGATCGACGACCTGCCGCCGGACGAGGTCGTGCTGATCTGCACCGGTTCGCAGGGCGAGCCGATGTCGGCGCTGTCGAGGATGGCCAACCGCGACCACCAGATCCGGGTCGCCAAGGGCGACACGGTGCTGCTGGCCTCGTCGCTCATCCCGGGCAACGAGAACGCCGTCAACCGCGTGATCAACGGCCTCACCCGCTGGGGCGCCCGGGTCATACACAAGGGCAACGCGCTCGTGCACGTCTCCGGGCACTCCTCGGCGGGCGAGTTGCTGTACGTCCTCAACCTGACCAAGCCGAGCAACTTCATGCCGATTCACGGCGAATGGCGGCATCTGCGGGCGCACGCGGCGTTGGCCGAGCTCACGGGCGTGCCGAAGGACAACGTCGTGATCGCCGAGGACGGGGTGGTCGTCGATCTGGTCAGCGGACGGGCGGCGATCACCGGCGCGGTGCCGGCCGGGTACGTCTACGTCGACGGGGCGTCGGTCGGCGAGGTCACCGAGACGTCGCTGAAGGACCGGCGCATCCTGGGGGAGGAGGGTTTCGTCTCCATTGTCGTCGCCGTCGACTCCACCTCGGGGAAGCTGGTGGCCGGCCCGGAGATCTACGCGCGCGGCGCCGGCATCGGCAACGAGAACTTCGCCGACGTCATCGCCCGCATCCAGGAGGTGCTGGAGGGCGCCGCGTCCGAGGGCATCAACGACGTCCACCAGTTGCGGCAGCTGATCCGCCGCACGGTCGGCAAGTGGGTGAGCGAGACGTACCGGCGCCGTCCGATGATCATCCCCGTGGTAGTGGAGGTTTGACACCGCTGACGGTTGAGGAGCCGACGGTTAAGGCGCCGACACGCCGGGGCGGTGACAGGGAACCCGGTTGATGCGCAACTACTCTCATCATCATGGCCACTCGTACGCCTGGAGGCACTAAGGGCTCCCCGCGTACCCGCTCCACTACATCCAGTAAGCGCGCCAGCACGTCACGTAACCCCACCAAGGCGTCCGGCAAGAGCCGCTCGACCAAGCGCAGGCCGCCGCCGAAGCCCGATCCGATCGCGCAGCTCATGCTGGGTGTGGGGCGGCTCATCGCGCGGCTCTGGCTGCTCATCGCGCACGCCGTCGGGGCGGTCGTGCGGGCGTACGGCCGCGGCGCCCGCGACCTCGACCCCGACCACCGGCGCGACGGGGTCGGCCTGGCCACGCTGGGCGCCGCGATCGTGCTGGTCTCGGTGACGTGGTGGCCCCCGCACGGCACGGTGACCAAGGCTCTGGAGATGGTCGTCCGCGGCGGCTTCGGCGCCTTCGCCATGCTGCTGCCCATATTGGTGGGCGCACTCGCCTGGCGGCTGCTGCGGCACCCCGACCGCAACGAGGACACCGGCCGCATCGCCATCGGCATCAGCTGCCTGCTCGCCGGGGTGCTCGCGGTCGTGCACATCGGCGCGGGGGAGCCGTACCCCCGGCACGGCATGGGCCCGATCCGCGCGGCGGGCGGGCTGGTCGGCTGGGCGATCTCGGCGCCGTTGCAGGCCGCCCTGACCAGCTGGGTGGCGGTGCCGCTGCTGCTGCTCCTCAGCGCGTTCGGCCTGCTGGTGGTCACCGCGACGCCGGTGCATCGGGTGCCTGAACGGCTGGCCGACCTGGGCAGCCTGCTGCTGCTTCGCGAGCGGCCGGTGCACAGCGACTCCGGCGAGTCCGGCGAGAACGAATCGAAGGGCGGGCGTGGGAGCCGCCGCGGCAAGGGCACCAAGGGCAAGGACGCCCTCGAGGTCGGCGATCATTCCAAGCCGTACGACACTCCACTGCTGTCCGCCAAGGGCGCCGCGGAGCAGCCCCAGCGTCCTGATCTCATCGACGAGCTCATGGATCCCGAGCCGGACCCCCCCGCCGTTCCGCCGCCGGCCCAGCCGCCGCAGCCGGAACCGCCCGAGCACACCGCACCGCCCCGGCGGTCGGAGCAATTGCCACTGTCGTCGTCGGGGGAGATCTACGAGCTGCCCGGCCCGGCGCTGCTGCGTCCGGGCACGGCGACCAAGCCGCGGACCAAGGCCAACGACGTGGTGGTCAACGCGCTCACCGCGGTGCTGGAGCAGTTCGACATCGACGCGCAGGTGACCGGGTTCACGCGCGGCCCGACGATCACGCGGTACGAGATCGAGCTCGGGCCCGCCGTCAAGGTCGAGAAGGTCACCGCCCTGACGAGGAACATCGCGTACGCGGTGAAGAGCGCGGACGTACGGATCATCTCCCCGATCCCGGGCAAGTCGGCGATCGGCGTGGAGATCCCCAACGCAGATAAAGACATCGTCAGCCTGGGCGACGTGCTGCGGTCCCCGGTCGCCACGGGCGATCACCATCCGATGGTGGTCGGCCTCGGCAAGGACGTCGAGGGCCGCACGGTCATCGCCAACCTGGCCAAGATGCCGCACATGCTGATCGCGGGTGCGACCGGCGCCGGCAAGTCGACCTGCATCAACGGGCTGATCGCCTCGATCTTGATGCGGTCCACGCCGGACGAGGTACGGATGGTGCTCGTCGACCCCAAGCGCGTCGAGCTGTCCGCGTACGCCGGGATCCCGCACCTGATCACGCCGATCATCACCAACCCCAAGAAGGCGGCCGAGGCGCTGGGCTGGGTGGTCGGCGAGATGGACCGCCGCTACGATGACCTCGCCGCCAGCGGGTTCCGGCACATCGACGACTTCAACAAGGCCGTCCGCGCCGGCAAGCTCACCGCCCCGCCGGGCAGCGAGCGGGTGTACGCGACGTACCCGTACATGCTTGTGATCGTCGACGAGCTGGCCGACCTGATGATGGTCGCGCCGCGCGACGTGGAGGACTCGGTCGTCCGGATCACCCAGCTGGCCCGGGCCGCCGGCATCCACCTCGTGCTGGCCACCCAGCGACCCAGCGTCGACGTCGTGACCGGCCTGATCAAGGCCAATGTGCCGTCGCGGCTGGCGTTCGCGACCTCCAGCCTCGCCGACAGCCGGGTCATCCTCGACCAGCCGGGCGCGGAGAAGCTGGTGGGCCAGGGTGACGCGCTGTTCCTGCCGATGGGGGCGAGCAAGCCGTTGCGGCTGCAGAATGCCTTCGTCTCGGAGAAGGAGATCGCGGCGGTCGTCGGTCACTGCAAGAAGCAGATGGAGCCGTCCTACCGCGAGGACGTGGCGGCCGCGCCGCAGCGACGCGAGATCGACGAGGATGTCGGCGACGACCTCGAACTGCTGATCCAGGCGGCCGAACTCGTGGTCTCCACCCAATTCGGGTCGACCTCGATGCTGCAGCGCAAGCTACGGGTCGGCTTCGCGAAGGCCGGCCGATTGATGGACCTCATGGAGACCCGCGGCATTGTCGGCCCGAGCGAGGGCTCGAAAGCGCGTGACGTGCTCATCAAGCCCGATGACCTGGAGGAAGTTCTCGTCCGTCTCCGCGGGGAGTAAGGCGAAGAGTAACGCGTTGGAAATTCACGCGATTTCCGGGTGCATGGTGGGTCGATTCGAGGTAGGAGCAGTTCATAGACTGGTTTCGCGGGAGCGGGCCCGGTTATGAAGCACAAAACGCGACGACGAAGTCCCCTGGAGGCCCGGTGTGAGTATCGGTGAGACCCTGGCAAACGAGCGCCAACAGGCCGGTCTCACCATCGCGCAGGTGAGCAGTCAGACTCGGATCCGCGAGACGGTGATTCGGTCAATCGAACGCAACGATTTCACACCCTGCGGCGGCAACTTCTACGCCCGAGGCCATATCAAGGGCATCGCCCGCGCCGTCGGCATCGACCCCGAGCCACTGGTCCAGGAGTACGACGAGACGCACGGCGGCGCCCCGCAGGCCATCCCGGCGGCACAGGCGCTGGAGCCGGCGATTCCGGTGCGGTTTCGCGAGCGGCGCAGCCCCAACTGGAGCGCCGCTATGGCGATCGCTCTGCTGCTCGTGGTGCTGTACGGCATCGTCCGGGTGGTCGGCGGCGGTGGAGACGGTCACCGTTCCGTCGTGGAGCCCGCCCGCGCGCCCGGCACGCAGCAGGCCCAGCCGCAGGCCACCCCGTCGCCCACGCACAGCGACTCGGTGGCGCTCGGCCCGCGTACGGACGTGACGCTGCGGATCAAGGCCAGGGCCACTACTTGGATCAACGTTCGTGACAGCAAGGGCAAGGAGCTGTTCAGCGGTCTCCTGCGCCGCGAGGACGTCAAAGAGTGGACGGCAAAAAAGAAGATCCGCGTCATCATCGGCAACAGCAGCGGGGTCACGCTCACCGTCAACGGTAAGAACCTCGGCTCACCCGGCGGCGCCGGCCAGGTGCTCCGCCTCAGCTTCGGCCCCGGCGACCCCGAGACCGCCTGACCGCGACCCCTGGGTGGCACTGGCACGAAACCCCGGCGGCAGGAAAGACTCCGTGGTGCAATGTGGTGCAGAAAAGCTCAACGCCGGGCGATGGAGCTGCCCGGCGTTGGATCGAAAGCTTATGGTCAGGTGGTCAGGCCGCCACCATGTCGGCGCGGAACTCGTCGGTGATCTCTTCCGGCGTGGCCGGGATGGTCTCGGAGATGCGCTCGGCGTCGAGCCGCTCGTGCTCGGAAAGCCGCTCGTGCTCGGGCGGCGCACCGGCCATCACCGGCTCCTGCTGGAGCTCGGCCAGCGCGAATTGATCGGAGACATCGCGAAGCACGTGCGACAGCGGAACCTCGAGAGCTTTGCAGATCGATGAGAGCAGCTCCGACGAGGCTTCCTTCTGCCCCCGCTCGACCTCGGACAGGTACCCCAGCGAGACTCGGGCGGCCGCGGACACCTCACGGAGGGTACGACCCTGGCGGAGCCGCAGCTGCCGCAGCACGTCACCGAGCAACTGACGAAGCAGGACCATTGTCTCGCCCCCTCCTTGAGTTCGGACCTTCTGACTGTTCCACCGTACCCGCCTGAACGGCAGCCATGGCAGACCGACGATTTCGTGTTCGCTTCCGACGTAACGCTGTAATCAACTCCGCTCTTCCCGATCTTGCTGATCCTTTTCCTGATGTTGGTACGCCACCAGCCCGAGGAGCGTGCGTCTCAGCAGGTCAAGAGCGTATACGGTGGTCATTTCGCGGGCCACCGCGCGGGCCCGCGGGCCGCTCCCGGGCAACGGCAGATGAGTTGACTGCGATGAAAGTTCGCTGCCAGGTCCGGCCACGCTGAGGTGCAGCGTTCCCACTGACTGCCCATCTTGCGGCTCCGGCCCGGCCACCCCGGTGACCGCGAGGCCGTACGTCGCGCCCAGCCGATCTCGCACGCCCCGGGCCATGGCCGTCGCCACGTCGGCATGGACGGCACCGTGCGCCGCCAGCAGGTCTTTCGGGACGCCGAGGAGCTCGGCCTTCAGGTCCGTGGCGTAGGAGATCACGCCCCCGCGGAAGGTGACGGACGAGCCGGGCATGTCGGTGAGCCGGGCGCCCAGCAGCCCGCCGGTCAGCGATTCGGCGACCGCCACCGTCGCGGACCGCTCGGCCAGGAGGCGGTGTACGACCCGGTCGAGCGTCTCGTCCTCCACGCCGTAGACGATGTCGCCGAGCAGCCCGCGGACCATGTCCTCGGCCCGCCTCAGGCGCGACCGCGCGTCCGGCCCGGTGGCCGTGACCCGGACCCGTACCTCCGCCGGCCCCGGCAAGTAAGCGAGCCGTATGTCGTCCAAGGCCTCGACCGGGGCGAGCCGCGTCGCGATCGCCGACTCCCAGGCGACCGCGGTACGGAGCGTACGGCGGCGCACGGTGACCCCGGCGAGCCGCGCCCGCAGCTCCGGCAGGAGGCCCTCGGTGAAGATCGCCCGTACCTCGCCCGGCACTCCTGGGAGCGCGTACACCGCGCCGTCGCCGAGCGGAAGCCGGAAGGCGAGGGCGGTGCCCATCGGGTTGACCAGCGGCGTCGCGCCCTCGGGCAGGTCGGCCATGCGCAGCGCCATCGCCCGCAGCGGGATGCTCCGCTCGGCCACCCTCGCCGTTATCCGCGTCGCGGCCGCCGCGTCCCGTACGATCCCCACCCCGGCCACCTTGGCCAGCGCCTCGCGGGTCACGTCGTCGTACGTCGGCCCGAGCCCGCCCGTCGTGATCACCGTGTCGGCGCGGCCGAGCGCCTCGGTCACGGCGGTGCCGATGACGTCCTCCTCGTCGCCGACGACGACGCTGCGGGTGACGTCGATGCCGTTCTCTGCGAGCCGCTGACCCAGCCAGGCGGCGTTGCCGTTGATCGTGTCCCCGATCAACAGCTCGTCGCCTATCGTGATCAGCTCGACGCGCATCGCGACCCCGCCTCTCGTCGCCGGCCCGGGGGAGAGCCGACACCCGAATCTAACCGACCGGACGGACGATCGTACGGGTGGACGAGGCGGCGCAGCGCGGTGCCGCAGCGGCGGGCGTACAAGGTCTGGAACAGCGGCACCAGTGGGCCGGCGAACCGGGTGAGCCGCGTCGCCGGCCGGCTGAACGACGTGATCGTCAACCACACGTCGTCGAGGTCGTCGATGTCGACGACGAACGACTCCTCGCCGATCGCGGGGTGGCCGGGCAGTGTCCCGTAGCCGAAGCCGGCCCGATCTTCCTGCTCCTCGACCCACACCACCCGGCACGGGGCGGCCACGCGCAGCGGTCCGACGCCCAGCCGCACCACGACCTGGACGTCCGGCGCAGCCCGCGGCGCGGACGCGGTGACCCGCGCGCCGGTGGCCCGATGCATCCAGAACTCCAGGACGGCGTCCGCCGCCTCCCGCATGAGGCCGCGACCCCGCCCGAGGTACGTACGGTGCCGCAGGTGCCGGTACCCGTCCGGCAGCGGACGCCGCCGGGTGCCGCCGACCTCGGCGTACGTCAGGGCCGCACCGGTGTCGCTCGTCATGCCTCTCCTTTCGCAGGGCCCGCGCCGGCGGCGTGTGGGTTCAGGACTCGGCGGGGGCGCGGCGGCTCAGTCGCCAGGCGCGCAGGACGTAGTCGGCGCCGGTCGCCACGGTCACCACCAGGGCGGCCGCCATGACGGCCCAGCGCAGCGGATCGATCGGGCCCGGCATGATGTACAGCCCGATGGCGACCACCTGCAGCATCGTCTTGACCTTGCCGCCCTTGCTGGCCGGGATCACGCCGTGCCGGATGACCATGAAACGCAGCAGCGTGATGCCGATCTCGCGTACCAAGATCACGATGGTGACCCACCACCACAGCTCGCCCAGAATCGACAGGCTGACCAGCGCGGACCCGGTGAGCGCCTTGTCGGCGATAGGGTCCGCGATCTTCCCGAAGTCGGTGACGATGGCGCGCTTCCTGGCCAGCTCGCCGTCGAGCCGGTCGGTGATCGACGCGATGACGAAGACGACGAGGGCCGCGACCCGCCACGCCGTGCCGTCGGCGAAGAGCAGCCAGACGAAGACCGGGACGAGCAGGATCCGGGCGACTGTGAGCGCGTTGGCGATGTTGTACAGGCTGGGCGCCTTGACCGGGACACCACCCGGTACGGACGGCACAGCGGCCGGATCGGGGGGCGAGGTCATGGCCGGCTCGCAGCGGAGGCGACGTCTTCGGCAAGAGGAGCCGGGACGAGCTCGGCGACGAGGTCGACGCCCTCGCTCGCCACGACCCGCGCCCGGACGAGGTCACCGACGGCGACGCCCGCCCCCTGTACGACGATCGTGCCGTCGACCTCGGGTGCCTGATGGGCGGCGCGTCCTTCGTGGCGATCCGCGTCGAGCCGCTCCTCGAGCAGCACGTCCACGGACGACCCGATGCGCTCTTCGGCCCGCTGGGCAGTGAGCTCCTCGGCCAATGCGCTCACCTCCGCGACGCGCCGCGCGACCTCGGCCTGATCGAGTTTGCCGTCGAGCGACGCGGCCTCCGTGCCCTCCTCATCGGAATACCCGAACACGCCGACGGCGTCGAGCCGTGCGGCGGAAAGAAAGGCGGTCAGCTCGGCCAGGTCGCCGTCGGACTCTCCCGGGAAGCCGACGATGAAGTTAGATCTGACCCCGGCGGCCGGCACCTGCGTACGGATCTGGTCGAGCAGCCCGAGGAACCGCTCCCGGTCGCCGAACCGCCGCATCCGCCGCAGCACCGGGCCGCTGGCGTGCTGGAAGGACAGGTCGAAGTATGGCGCCACGCCGGGCGTCGTACACATGACGTCGATCAGACCCGGTCGCAGCTCCGCCGGCTGCAGGTAGCTGACCCGTATCCGGTCGATGGCCTCGACGGCGGCGAGTTCGGGCAGCAGCCCCTCCAGGGCCCGCAGGTTGCCCAGGTCCTTGCCGTACGAGGTGGAGTTCTCGCTGACCAGGACCAGCTCGCGCACGCCGTGCCCGGCCAGCCAGCGGGCCTCCTCGAGGACGTCGGCGGGCGACCGCGAGACGTACGCGCCGCGGAAGGCCGGGATCGCGCAGAACGTGCAGCGCCGGTCACATCCGGAGGCCAGCTTGAGCGGCGCCATCGGCCCGCCGCCGAGCCGCCGCCGGAGCACCCGCGGCCCGGACGCCGGCCCCACCGGCTCCTCGTCGTGGTCAGCCGCCCGGGGGCCGTGGCCGGGGACGTGGACGTTCGTACGGCCGCGGTCCACCGGCGTGATCGGGAGCAGCGTACGGCGGTCGCGGGGCGTGTGTGCGGTGCGGCGGCGGCCGGCCAGCACGTCGTCGAGCCGCGCGCCGATCTCGGTGTAGTCGTCGAAGCTCAGCACCGCGTCGGCCTCGGGCAGCGCCGCGGCCAGCTCGGCGCCGTAGCGCTCGGCGAGACAGCCGGCCGCGACCACCTTGGCGCCCGAGTCCTGTGCCGCCAGCAGCGTGTCGATCGAGTCCTTCTTGGCCGCGTCGATGAACCCGCAGGTGTTGACCACCACGACCCCGGCGTCATCCTCGTCGTCGACCAGGGTCCAGCCGGCGCTCTCCAGCCGGGCGGCCAGCTCCTCGGAGTCGACCTCGTTGCGTGCGCAACCGAGTGTGACCAGGGAGACCGTACGACGCGAGCACATGCACCCTACGGTAGTGGGCGCGGCTACCTGACCGGACCGCCGCTCGTTTCCTACGCCGGCTGGCAGGCCGGGCACCAGTAGATGACCCGGTCGTACGGCTCGGCGCCCTGGGCTCCCCGTTTGATCGGCGTGCCACAGCGCCGGCAGGGGCGTCCCTGCCGTCCGTACACGTAGCGGTCCCGGCCGGGCCGGCGATCACCGGTGGTGACCTGGCCGAAGTGGTTCTTATTCGCCTCCAGCAGGCGGTGCGCGAGGTCGACGAGGGTGGTCGGGTCGGTGACCTTGGCCATCTGCGTCCACGGGTTCAGCCCCCGCAGAAACAGCAGCTCGGCGCGGTAGACCGTGCCGATACCGGCCAGCCGGGTCTGGTCGAGCAGCGCCTCGCCGACGGCCCGGTCGGGCTGCTCGCGCAACCGCCGTACAGCCTCGGCCGGGTCCCAGTCCGGCCCCAGGAGATCGGGGCCGAGGTGGCCGACGGCCCGGTCCTCCTCGGCCGTACCGAGCAGCTCCACGATGCCCAGGGACTGGCCGACGGCCAGCCACTCGGCGTTCGCGAGCACGAGCCGGACCCGATGATCGCGCGGCGCGGCGGCGGGGGCGCGGCGAAATCGCCACGAGCCCTCCATCTTCAGATGCGTGTGCACCGTCAGGCCGTCGGCGCGCCCGTGGGCGCCTTCGACCCGGACCAGCAGGTGCTTGCCGCGGGATACGGCGTCGTAGACCTCGCGGCCGCGCAGGTCGGTGGTCGCCCAGCGCGGCACGCGGAAGTCGCTCACCGTGAGCGGCCGCCCGGCGAGCGCCTCGTGCAGGCGCCGGGCGGTGTACCAGACGACGTCACCTTCGGGCACGGCGGTTGATGGACCCCATGACTAGCTGAGCGCGGGGGACTCCCAGGCCGCCGGATTCTCGGTGAGCTTGCGCACCTCCGGCGGCAGGTCGCCGGTCGCGATGTGGGCGAGCGTGACCTGTTCGAGAATGGCGCGCTCGCTGGCGCGCAGTGCGATCCACACCTCTTGCAGCGACCGCGCGGCGCCGTCGTAGCCGACGTGCTCGGGACGCTCGCCCCGGACGCCCACCAGCGGCCCGTCGATGGCGCGGATGATGTCGGCCAGGGAGATCTTGTCGGAGGGGCGGGCCAGCCAGTACCCTCCGTCGGGCCCGCGCTGGCTGCGGATGACCCCGGACCGGCGCAGCTGGCCGAGGATGTTCTCCAGGAACTTCGGCGGAATCCCCTGGGCCTGGGCGAGCTGGACGGCCGTCACCGGGTGTTTGTCCGCCACGGCCAGCTCGGCGGCGGCACGCAGCGCATAGTCGACCCGCGCGGACAATCGCATGGACCTATTATCTCGCGTCTCGGTCGGGAATGCGTACAACCTCGCCTTTCAGTCCGGCGCGCTTCGGGAATGCGTACGCCCTGGCCCTTCGGTCCGGCGCGCTTCGGGAATGGGTACACCCTCGGCCGTCAGCCCGGCTCGCCCGTCGTGTCGCCGGCCGAAACGACCGGACCAGGCCGGTCAGGCCGTGTCCAGGGCCGGGCTGAGACCGAGCAGCTCGGCGACGGCCCGGCCGGTGACCTGCGTCGCGCCGTACGTCGCGATGTAGGCGGCGCATACCGGCCGCCAGACGGGGAGGCCCATCTCGACCACGACGGCATCGGGTCGTACGGCGAGCAGGGCGACGGTGAGCGCGCGCTGTTCGGCGTGCCGATGGGCGTCGCGGACCACGATGACGAGCGGGTGGCCGCTGGCACGTTCCAGCAGGGCCACCGGGTCGGCCGCCGCGCCGTTCACCCGTACGATGCCGTCGGCCCACGGGCCCAGTCCCCACGGCACCGGGCCGACCGCGATGTTGCCCGGCGCGTCCAGCTCGACGATCAGCGGCGACCGCAGGGCGGGCAGCGCGCCGGTGACCCGGATCGCGCGCCGGGCCGCCGCCAGCCCGACCCCCTCCTCCGCCGTTCCGTTACGGCTGTGCGTCAGCCACTTCCGGACGGCCCCGATCCGTTCGGTGGCCTCTTCCAGCCGCTCACCCGGCATCCGGCCGGACCGGACGGCGGCCACGATCGCCGCGAGAATGGCGCGGACGCTGTCCTCGTACTCCTTCGAGCCGAGGCAGAGCAGGTCGGCGCCCGCTTCCAGGGCCCGTACGGACGCCTCCGGGATGCCGATGGCGCCGCTCGCGCCCTCCATATCGAGCGCGTCGGTGACGATCACGCCCTGGTAGCCGAGGCGCCGGCGAAGCAGGCCGGTGATGGCCGCATGGGACAGCGTCGCCGGCTCGTCGCCGGTGATCGTGGGCAGGCTGAGGTGGCCGGTCATCACGGCCCGGCTGCCCGCGGCGATCGCGGCGCGGAACGGCACCAGCTCCCGCCGGTCCAGCAGGTCGAGGTCGGCGTCCACCACGGGTATCCCGTCGTGGGAGTCTTCGTTGGTCGCGCCGTGCCCGGGAAAGTGCTTCGCGCTGGCGGCGACGCCCGCGCCCTGCAGCCCGGCGACGGCGGCGGCCGCGTGCCTGGCCACCAGCTCGGGGTCGGCCCCGAACGCCCGGGTCCCGATGATCGGGTTGTCGTGCGCGGTGTTCACGTCGACCGACGGCGCGAAGTCGAGGTTCACGCCGACCTCGGCCAGCTCGGCGCCCATTGACCGGTAGACGCGCCGTGTCAGCTGTGCGTCGTCGACGGCGCCGAGCGCGGCGTTGCCCGGATACGTGCTGCCGGTCAGATGCCAGAGCCGCGTGACGTCGCCGCCCTCCTCGTCGATCGCGACGAAGGGGTCGCCGGCCTCGCGCAGCCGGGCGGTGAGGGCGGCGAGCTCGCCGGCACCGGGCACATTTCCGTTGATCGCGAACAGCGTGACACCCGCGAGGCCGTGGTCGAGCTCGTCGAGCAGCCAGCGGGGCGGCCGGGGCCCGGTGAACGGCGGCAGCAGCGTGGCCCTGGCCAGCCGCTCGATGTACTCGTCGATCACTGTGCCGCCTCTCGCGCGCCCTCGGCCCGCTGTGGGCACCTCGCGTCCCGCGTCCATCGCCCGGTCATCCCTTCACCGCCCCGGCGGTCAGGCCGGCGACCATACGTCGCTGGACCAGCAGGAAGAACGCGATGACGGGCAGGGTCAGCAACGTCGAGGCGGCCATGATCGGGCCCCAGTCGTTGCCCGTCCGGCCGAAGAAGTACTGCAGCATGATGGGCAAGGTGTATTTGTCCTGGTCGCCGAGGAATGTGTACGCGAAGATAAATTCGTTCCACGCGGTGATGAAGGAGAAGATGCTCGTCGCCACCAGACCGGGCGCGACCAGTGGCAGCATCACCTTGTAGAAGGTCCGGACCGGGCCCGCGCCGTCGATCCACGAGGCCTCCTCCAGTTCGCGCGGCACCGCAGCCACGAAGCCGCGCAGCAGCCAGATCGAGAACGGCAGCGCGAACCCGATGTAGACGACGGTCAGGCCGGGCAGGCTGTTGAGCAGATCGGCCCGCTTGAGGTCGAGGAACAGCGGAATCACCAGCGCCTCGGCCGGCACCATCTGGACGACGAGCAGCATGATCAGGAACACGGTCCGGAACCGGAATCGGAACCTGGCCACGGCGGTGGCCGCCAGCAGCGCCAGCAGACCGGAGACCACGACGGTGGCGATGGCCACGAGCAGGCTGTTGGCGAAGTAGGTCCAGAACCCGACGTTCGCCACGCCGCCGTTGATGACCAGATCGAAATGCTGCAGGGTCGGGTGCGCCGGCACGGGGTGGGGCGTCGCGCTGAAGATCTCGTCGTTCGGCTTGAACGCGGTCGCGGCCATCCAGAAGACGGGAAACACCGAAACCACGAACACGAGGACGCCCGCCGCGTTGACGGCAAACCTCCGTGCGGACTTGTTCACGCTGTTTCCCCCTGCCGCACCATCACGCGTACGTAGACCGCCGTCACGCACAGCAAGATCAGGGTCAGTACGGTCGCGGCCGCCGAGCCGAGTCCGAGCTTCGGGTTGAGCTGGCCGAACGCCTCGGAGTACATGTACAGAGACAGGTTGAAGGCGTCGCGGTTGGCCAGCCCGGACATGACGAACAGCTGCGTGAAGACTTTGAAGTCCCAGATGATCGAGAGCACCAGCAGGACCATGAAGATGGGCCGCAGCAGCGGAAACGTGATCCGCCAGAACGTCCGCCACGGGCCGGAGCCGTCCACCTTGGCCGCCTCGTACAGCTCGCCGGGCACGCTCTTCAGCCCGGCCAGCACGGAGACCGCGACGAACGGGAACGATTGCCACACCACGCAGATCGTCAGCACGGTGTAGGTGGCCAGCGGACGGTCGAACCAGTTGAAATCCGTCCAGCCGCCCCCGACGAGCCAATTCGGCAGCAGATCCAGGAACCAATTGACCAGCCCGCCCGTGCTACCAAACAGCCACGAGAAGATGATCGCCGCCGTGATGGGAGGAGTCGCCCACGCGATCATCACGCCGCCGGCCACGAAGGTGGACATCCGGGAACCGAGCCGGTTCAACAGGAGTCCGACCAGCGTGCCCACGAGGAGGGTCAGGGTGACTGCCACCGCCGCGAAGTACACCGTGTGCCGCAGGCTCTGCCAGAACAGCGGGTCGCTGAAGATCTGGTCGAAGTTCTTGGTGCCCACGGACTCGGCGGGCTCGCCGGCAAGCTGCCGGTTGCCGACCTTCTGGAACGACATGACGCCGATCTGGATCATCGGCCAGAACAGCAACAGGCCGATGACCGCCAGGGTCGGCAGGATCAGCAGGTACGGCCCGAACGCGGGCCGGCGTCGGCGGCGGGGCCGCGCCGGACCGGGGGTCACCCGGCCCGGCGCACGGCGCACCGCGGTGGCGGTGTCAACCATCGTCGGCTCTCGTGATTCAGGGGTTGAGGAGCGTGTTGGCCTGGTCGTCCGCCTTCTTGAGCTCGTCGTCGACCGACTTGCCCTGGATGATGTCCTTGACCGCGTTCGGCACGACCTTCTTCGCCGCCTCGAAGTCCGCCCAGCCCTTGCTGGTCGGGGTGAACTTCACGCCGCCCGCCGCGGCTGTCGCGAACGCGCCCATGAGGGGGTCGTTCTTGTACTTGTCGCCCTGCAGGACGTCGGTGAACTGCGGGAGGAACTTCAGCGTGTCGGCGAAGGTCTGCGCGTTCTTCTTGCTGTTCAGCACGGTGATGTAGTCGAACGCAACGTCCTGGTTAGGGCTCTTGGCCCACACCGCCAGGTCGGAGCCGCCGGAGAACACCGGAGCGGTGCCGCCCGTCTTGCCGGGGATCGGGAAGGTGCCCCAGTTGTCCTTGTTCTTCTTGCTGATCTTCTCGAGCTGGGGGAGCGCCCAGCTGCCGTCGATGTACATGCCGACCTTGCCGAGCGCGAAGTCCTGCTGCGGGCCCTGCAGCTCGTTCTTGCCGACGTACTTCTCCGGCGCCACCTTGTCCTTGGTGACGAGACCGGTGTAGAACTCGATGGCCTCCTTGGCCTGCGGCTGGTCCAGCCGGCCGACCCACTGGTCGCCCTGCTTGGTGGCGACGTCGCCGCCGTTGGCCCAGACGAAGCTGAGGATGCCGTTGGTGAAGTCACTGGGCGCGGCGATGCCGGGGACATGCTTCTTGTCCTGGATCGTCTTGGCCGTCGTGACCAGGTCCGCCCAGTTCTGCGGGGGCTGGAGGCCGAGCTGCGAGAACCAGTCCTTGCGATACCAGATCGCGCGCACGCCGCCGTACCACGGCACGGCATAGGTCTTGCCGTCCGCCTGGTCGTTGACGAGCGCGCCCTTGTTCAGCGTCGCGCCCTCGCTCCAGCCCTTCACCTTGTCGGTGATGTCGGCGAGCGCGCCCTGCTCGATGAACGACTGGACGTCGGTGTTGCCGATCTCGGTGACGTCCGGGGCGTCGCCGCCCGCCAGCGCCTTCTGGAAGGTCGTCGCGACCTGCGGCCACGGCACGTACTTGATTTGTACGTCCGTGCCCGGGTGCTTCTGCTTGAACTCGGTCTCGACCGTGTCGAGGAACGCGGTCTGCTCCGGGCTGCCGCCGCCCATCTGCCAGACCACGAGCTTGGCCGGGTCGGCGGGCTTCGGTGGCGCGGACGCCTTCTTGTCACCACTGCCGCCGCCACAACCGGCGGCGACGGTGATCGCGGCCACGGCGGCCGCCATCTTGATGAACTTCACTGTGGGAACTCCCTTCCCGGCGTCGCCTCGCGTGAGTGCTTCCCCGTGGACCGGTCCGGAACGGGCGGCGAACCCATAGGGTCCAAGCCATGTCCCGGCTTGCCTGCCAGCACCGGCCCACGGTGGTCCCGACAGGACCGGACCGCTGGCCGGCCGTCCGCCCGGGGCCGCCCTGGGCTCCGGCCTTCGGACCGGCTCAGGTGCGTGTGGTTAAATTAACAAGAAACTTTCCTAATAAATAGCTACCGTTAGCGGATTGAGACGTAAGGGGTACGACGATGGCCCAGCGCCCGGGGACGCCACGGCTGTTGCGCGAGCTCAACGACCGAGCCGCGCTCGAGCTGCTCCTGAGCCACGGTCCGCTGACCCGCGCCCAGCTCGGCACGCTTACGGGGCTGTCCAAGGTCACGGCATCCCAGTTGCTTGCCCGGCTCGAGGAGCGCGGCCTGGTCGAGGTGGTGGGCGAGCAGGCCGGCGGTCGCGGGCCCAACGCCGCGCTGTACTGGGTGGTGCCGTCGAGTGCCTACGTCGCCGGGCTGGAGGTCGGGCCGTCCGGGGTCACGGCGGGCATCGTGGACATCACCGGGCGACCTGTCGCGGAGGCGACGGCAGACCCGAACGGCGCCGACGACCCGGTGGCGGCGGTGCACGCGGCCGTCGTCAAGGCCTGCAGGTCCGCCAAGGTTGGGCTGTCACAGCTGCAGGCCTTCGTGATCGGCACCCCAGGTGTGGTCAACCCCGCCTCCGGCGACGTGGAGTTCGCCTTCGACCTGCCGGCCTGGCACGACGGCGTGCTGGCGGCGCTGCGCACCGACCTGCGCCGGCCGGTCACCATCGAGAACGACGTCAACCTCGTCGCGGTGGCCGAACGCGCGTACGGCGGGGCGAGCGACGCGCAGGACTTCGCGTTGATGTGGGTGGACCGTGGCATCGGCCTCGCCGTCATGCTGGGCGGCCGGTTGCACCGGGGCATGTCGGGCGGCGCCGGTGAGATCGGCTACCTGCCCGTTCCCGGCGTGCCGCTACCAGAGGGCGTCACCGAGTCGATGACCTGGGGCCGTCCCGCACTCGGCGGCGGGCTCGGCTCGCTGATCGGCGCGGACGCCGTACGAGACCTGGCCCGCGAGTACGGGTTGGACGAGTCGACGGCCGCCAAGTGCGTACACGCGGCCGCCGCCGACGAGGAGCGCTGGGGCCCGTTTCTCGACGAGCTGGCCACCCGCATCTCCTACGGCGTCACCTCGGTGAACATCGTGCTCGACCCGGGCTTGGTGGTGCTTTCGGGAGAGCTCGGCAAGGCCGGGGGGGAGCCGCTGGCCCGGCGCGTCGAACATGCCGTGGCCCGGATCTGCCCGACCCGCCCCCGTGTCATGGTCACCCAGGTCGACGGCAACCCCGTGCTGCGCGGTGCCCTCCATGCCGCCCTCGAACAGGCCCGCGAGGAGATCTTCTCCTCCACCACCGCGGCCTTCTAGCCTCCCCGGAGGGCCTCCGGCATTGTCGCCTAGCGGCGCGGTGTGAGAGGCCTCGCCGTGGTCGTGTGCCGGCGCGGATCGTGCTGGGCTCTATCTCGCAGCGTGCGGCTGATCACCAGCCGCTTGTGGCGCTGCGCCACCTTCCATCGTGCGGTCTGCGTCACGTCAACTCCCCGTCGACCGGCGGCACTACTGCCGCCCTAACCCCGTTATCCAAAGCTTCTCAGCCGAGAACGCCCATTTCTTCGCCCTCGAGAACGATCCGGCCTCAATCAATAGGACGAGTATCTGGCATCACTGGTTCACCAGGAGCGTCGTATGACACATAAGCCCGTCCCTCATCCCGCACCGAGAGCGCGCGGCGCGCGTGCTGCGGAGACCCGGATGCGGAAGCCCGGATGCGGAGACCCGGGCGCGGAGGCCCGAGGCGCGGGGGAGGGTTAGGTACGGACGTTAGGCGCGGAGGCGGAGGCCGCGGGGGGTGGGGTGGAAGCCGGCGGCCTCCAGGGCCTGGGCGAGCGGGGAGTCGTTGATCGACTCGCCGTCCGCGCGTTCGACGGTGAGCCGGCCGAGGGCGCCTTCGCGTACGGCGAGCGCGAGGGCGTCGACCGCGGGCTGCACGGCGTCGGCGGCGTCGGACCAGGTCGCCTCGTCGGCAGCGGGGAAGGTGAGCAGGGTCTTGCCGCCCCGTTCGACATAGAGCACGAGGCGGCCCTCGACCAGCACGACCAGGGCACCGGCTTTGCGGCCGGGCTTGTGCCCGCTCGCCGTCTCGTCGGGGCGCTCCGGCCAGGGCAGGGCCGCGCCGAACGGGTTGGCCGGATCGGTCGCGGCGAGCACCACCGCCCGGGGCGCGGGCTCGCGGCGCCCCGGCGGCACGGGCTCGTACGGGGGCGGCGGCGACGTGGACCGCAGCGCGCGGAGCCGGTCGACCGCGCCGGGCAGAGCGAACTGCGCCGCGCCGAGCCCCTCGACGAAGTAACCGCGCCGGCAGCGGCCGCTCTCCTCGTACGCGCGCAGCACGGGGTAGACCGCGGCGAAACCGCCGGGAGTACGTTCGGCGGCGACCGCGCCGCGGATCACGATGCCGTGTCGTTCGAGCAGGGTTTCGGCGAGGGCGTTGGCGCGGCGCGTCGGGTCGTGTTCGCGTTCGGGCGCCGGCCACCAGCGGCCCGCTACGGTGGGCGGCCCGGTACGGGACGGGAGCACGGGGCGTCCGCGTCTGGTCGTCGTCCGCGAGCGGTGGGTGACGCGGCCGGAGCCGAGCGCGGCGCGCAGCGGGGCGAGGGTGTCGTTGGTCAGCAGGCCCGCCCACACGAGATCCCACACCGCCGTGACAAGGTCCGCGTCGCTGACCTGTTGCCCGGCCTTGTAGACCTGGTCGAACAGCGTACGGAAGAACACCGCTCCGCCACCGGACAGCGCCTCGAGGACCGCCGTGTGCACCGGGGTAAGCGTGATGTCGGCGGGCTCGGGCATGAGCAGCGTCGCGGTTTCGGCGAGGTAGAGCGCCACCCAGCCGTCGCCGCCGGGCAGTGCTCCCTGCCCGGCCCACAACACCTCACCGGTCGAGGTCAGCTCGTCGAGCAGGGCGGGAGAGTAGTCGGGGACCCGGGACGGCAACACCAGCGATTCCAGCGCGGAGGCCGGAACTGCGGCGCCTTGCAGGTGGTCGATCGCCTGCACGAGGGCGTCGATGCCGCGCAGCCGCCCCGTGCCGATGCCGTGCCAGGCGGGCAGGAAACGGGCCAGTGCCGCGGGGGGCGACGGCTCCACCTCGGCGCGCAGCCGGGCCAGCGACCGGCGCCGCAACATCCGCAGCACCCCGGTGTCGCACCACTCGGTGCCGACCGGGCCCGGCGGCAAGACCTCGGTGACCCACGCCCGGTCGCCGGGCGAGCCGGCTGCGGACAGGGCTGCAGCGGGCGAGTCGGTCGCGCCAGGCTCAGTGGCGGCACCGGGCTCGGTGGTGGGGCCCGGCTCGGTGGCGGGGCCGGGGGCGTGGGGGTCGAGGAGGGCGACGGGGAGGAATTCGCCCTCGACGACACGGCCGTCGGCGGCGAGGCGGCGGAGGCGGTCGGTGACGACGGCGACCCCGAGACCGAAGCGGACGGCGACCTCGGCGGCGCGGAACGGGCCGTGGGTGCGCGCGTACCGGCTGAGCACGTCGCCTAGTGGATCGTCGACCGGCTCCAGGAACGTCTCGGGCACGCCGACCGGCAGCGGTACGCCGAGCGCGTCGCGCAGCCGCCCCGCGTCTTCGATCGCCGCCCAATGCTCTGCCCCGGCGATACGGACCCGCATCGCCCGCCGTGTCTCTTCGAGCTCGGCCAGCCACCGCGGCGTCGCCCCCCGCGCCACCGCCTCGTCGGTCGTCAGCGGACCCAGCTCGCGCAGCAGGTCGGCGGTGCCCTCCAGGTCGCGTGCCCGCCGGTCTTCGGTGAGCCGCTGCAGCTCCCGTACGGCCTCGGCGACGACGTCGGGGTCGAGCAGCTCGCGCAGATCGGCCTGGCCGAGCAGCTCGGCGAGCAGAGCCGAGTCGAGCGCGAGCGCCTGAGCCCGGCGCTCGGCCAGCGGCGCGTCGCCCTCGTACATGAACGCGCCCACGTAGTTGAACAGCAGGGACCGCGCGTACGGCGAGGGCTGCGGGGTCTCCACCTCGGCCAGCCGGACCTTGCGCCCGGCGAGGTCGCGCATGAGCTGGACCAGGCCCGGCACGTCGAAGACGTCCTGCAGGCACTCCCGCATGGTCTCCAGCACGACCGGGAACGAGGCGTACTTGCTCGCCACCGACAGCAGGTGGGCGGCCCGCTGGCGCTGCTGCCACAGCGGCATCCGCTTGTCCGGGCGGCGCCGGGGGAGCAGCAACGACCGCGCCGCGCACTCCCGGAACCGGGCCGCGAACAGCGCCGAGCCGCCCAGCTCGTCGACCACGATCCGTTCAATTTCGTCAGGGTCGAACGTGGCGATGTCGAGGCTCGGCGGCTCCTCCAGGTCGGGAACCCGCATTACGATGCCGTCGTCGGCGTGCATGGCCTGGGCGTCCACGCCGTACCGCTCCCGCAGCCGCGCCGCGATCGCCAGCGCCCACGGCGCGTGTACCAGTGCGCCGTACGGCGAGTGCACGACGAGCCGCCAGTCGCCGAGCTCGTCGCGGAACCGCTCGACCACGAGGGTGCGGTCGTCGGGCACGTATCCGGTGGCCTCGCGCTGTTCGGCGAGGTAGGAGACCAGGTTGGCGGCCGCCCACTCGTCGAGCCCGGCCGTCTTGACCCGCTCGCGGGCGGCGTCGGCCTCGAGCCCGGCCAGCTCGCGGGTGAACTCGCCCAGCGCCCGGCCCAGCTCGGCCGGACGGCCCAGCGAGTCGCCCTTCCAGAACGGCAACCGGCCCGGTTGGCCGGGGGCCGGAGAGACCAGCACCCGGTCGGCGGTGATGTCTTCGATCCGCCACGAGCTGGCGCCCAGCACGAACACGTCGCCGACCCGCGATTCGTACACCATCTCCTCGTCGAGCTCGCCGACCCGGGAGGCCTTTTCACCGACGAGGAACACACCGAACAGGCCGCGGTCGGGGATGGTGCCGCCGCTGGTGACGGCGAGTCGTTGCGCCCCGGGGCGCCCCCGTAGAGCCCCGGTGACGCGGTCCCAGATCAGGCGGGGGCGCAGCTCGCCGAACTCGTCGCTCGGATAGCGCCCGGCGAGCATGTCGAGCGTCGCCTCCAGCGCGCTGCGCGGCAGGGTGGCGAACGGAGCGGCCCGCCTGACCAGCCGCTCCAGGTCGTCGACCATCCACTCGTCCATCGAGACCATGGCCACGATCTGCTGGGCGAGCACGTCGAGCGGGTTGCGCGGGTAGCGGAGCGCCTCGATCGCGCCCTGCTTCATGCGCTCGGCCACGACCGTTGTCTGGATGAGGTCGCCGCGGTACTTCGGGAAGATCACGCCCTTGGACACCGCGCCCACCTGATGCCCGGCGCGGCCGACCCGCTGCAGCCCGCCGGACACCGACGGCGGCGACTCGACCTGCACCACCAGGTCGACGGCGCCCATGTCGATGCCCAGCTCGAGGCTGGATGTGGCCACCACGGCGGGCAGCCGGCCCTGCTTCAGCGCCTCCTCGATGCCGGCCCGCTCCTCCTTGGACACCGACCCGTGGTGCGCCCGCGCGACCTCGGCCGGAGCGCCCCGGGCGGCCCCCGCCTCGGCCATGATCTCGGCCGGCGAGTGATCTTCGGGCAGCGGCTCGCCGTGCTCACGCTCGTACGCGATCTCGTTGAGCCGCCCGCACAGCCGCTCGGCCAGCCGCCGCGAGTTGGCGAACACGATCGTGGAGCGGTGCGCCTGGACGAGGTCGAGAACCTTGTCTTCGACGTGCGGCCAGATCGAACGCTGCCGCGCGTCGGTGCGGCCGGAGTCGTCCACGAACGCGCCGACCTCGGCCATGTCTTCGACGGGGACGACGATGTCAAGGTCGAACCGCTTCTCGTACGGCGGCTGGACGACGGTCGCCGGGCGGGGGCCGCCGGGGCTGTGTTCGCCCGGAGAGCGACCCCCGTAACCCCCGAGAAAGACCGCCACCTCGTCCACCGGGCGCACGGTCGCGGACAGGCCGACGCGCTGGGCCGGACGGTCCAGCAGGTCGTCGAGCCGCTCGAGCGACAGCGCGAGATGCGAACCGCGCTTGGTGCCGGCCACCGAGTGCACCTCGTCGACGATCACGGTCTCGACGCCGCGCAGGGCGTCTCTGGCCTGGGAGGTCAGGATGAGGAAGAGCGACTCGGGCGTGGTGATGAGGATGTCGGGCGGCTTGGCGGCCAGCCGGCGGCGCTCGTCGGCCGGAGTGTCGCCGGAGCGCACCCCGACCCGGATGTCGGGCTCGGGGAGGTCGAGCCGCCGGGCCTGCTGCCTGATGCCGGTGAGCGGAGCCCGGAGGTTGCGCTCCACGTCGACGGCGAGCGCCTTGAGCGGCGAGACGTACAGCACGCGGCACCGCGCCTTGGGATCGCTCGGCGGCGGCTCGGCGGCCAGCCGGTCGAGCGACCACAGAAAGGCGGCCAAGGTCTTTCCGGACCCGGTGGGCGCGACGACGAGGGTGTTGTCGCCGCCCGCGATCGCCTCCCAGGCTCCCGCCTGCGCCGCGGTGGGTGCGGCGAATGCGCCCCGGAACCACATCTGCGTGGCCGGGGAAAAGCGATCAAGGGCGGTCTCAGTCACCCCTCCATCCTGCAACGCCCCACCGACAAAACGCCCGGGACTTCGTTGGGTGTGGCTGACCTCGTCCCCGGGTGCTGCCTCCCCATGGCTATCTATGGAGCACCCGGGGCCGAGGGCTCTAGTGGACGCGGCCCATCCGCACCTCGCGCTCGTGCGCGCTGGCCCGGTCGCGCGCGTACCTGGACCGTACGACCTCGCCCTGCATCCGCCAGGCGGTGGGACCACCGACGATCAGAGTCCAGATCATCGCCGCGACCCCCACCACCGGGATCAGGGCGCCGAGCAGCACGATGGACGGGGTCAGCCATGGCGAGCCGTCCGTCGTCCACGCCTCGTTGGAGCCCGCGCCGGTGATCGCGGCGGACACCTCGGTGTCGCCGGCGTGCGCGCCGTTGATCCGTACGTCGTGCCGCTGGATCTTTCCGTCGGACGAGACGAAGTCTCCGGTGCACTTGCTGCCGAGCGGCTGCTTTTCGCACTTCATGACGCTCGCGGTGCCCAGGATGCCCTGGCCGTTGACGGCCTCGTAGCCGGCCATCCGGTGCTTCACGTCGACAAACAAGAACAGGAGGCAGGCGAAGAAGACCACGCCGCCCAGGCCGATCAGCCGGCCCAGCGTGATCTCTCCGGCGTCGGAACGGTGTGTCACGGCGACCCCCCAGGTGATGGAGAGCGGTGGCTCTCGAGGGGAGGGTCGCATGCGGCTGTGGAGCGCTCCATGTCCGGTGACACACTGGCGGAGGTTCCGCGTAGGCTTTCCGGGTGCGTCTCACAGTCTTCTGGCAGCGGATGAACGAGCAGTTCGGCGAGAGGTACGCCGAGAGCGTCGCCAAGGACCACGTCATGGCCGAGCTCGGCGGCCGTACGATCGAGCAGGCGCTGGCCGACGGCATGTCGGCCAAGACCGTCTGGGCCGCCGTCTGCGCCACCTTCGACGTACCGGCCCGCCTCCGCTGACCGCGGGATCGATCTCTTAAGCCTCGGACAAGCCTGCTCAGAGGACGGCGACCGCGGTGACCACGCCGATCATCACCCGGGTGGCGCCGAGGAGCCAGGCGGCGGGCTCCAGCTGCGGCGCCTTGACCAGTTCCCTGATGTCGATGCCGACCAGCCGGTCGAACACCAGCATGGCGACCGTCTGCGCCACGATGCCGATGGCCCCGAACACCAGCGTGGCCAGCAGGCCGTCCGCGAGCTTGCCGCCCGACGAGAAGATCGACGCCGCCACGATCAGGCCGATGCCGATCATCCCGCTCGCGGTCAGCAGCGTCGCGTTCGGGTTGCGCTCGGCACGGATGAGCTGGCTCAGCTTCCCCGGAGTGGCCACGTCGACGACATAGAAGCCGGCCACGAACAGGATCAATCCCAGCGCCGCGTACGCCAGGATCGCATAAGAACCCCGCCCCAGCGACTCGCCGAGGCCGTCCTCCAGAGCCAATACCTGTACGTGTGCCAATGCCGGTGCCATGGGACTCCTTAGAGGGGTATCCGGTGCGGGACGAACGACGACGTGTCATCGGTGATCAGGCCCGACGTCTCCCGGATGCCCAGCCCGGCAGACTCGTCGGCGATCACCCACGCCCCCAGCACGGGGTGCTCGCCGTCGAAGTCGGGCAGCGGGACGAACTCCTGGAAGATGAAGCCCTCCGCACCGTACTCACCCTCCGTACGATGCCGCTCGCCTTCCGGCGTCACGATCCGCATGCTGGCGCCCTCGCGGCCGAGCAACGGCTTCTGGATGTACGACGTGAGGTGCGCGGGCGTGTTGAGGAAGGCCGGCAGCAGGTTCGGGTGGCCGGGGAACAGCTCCCACAGCACGACCATGAGCGCCTTGTTGGAAAGCAGCATCTTCCACATGGGCTCGATCCAGGCCGTCGGCGCCTCGGGGACGTGCCGCCCGAACGGCTCGGTGACGACCCACTCCCACGGGTAGAGCTTGCAGACCGTACGCATTTCCTGCTCCGCGAGGTCGAGGAAGCGCCGCCGGTCCGCGTGCCAGCCGATGTCCTCCATGGCGATCGCGATGCCCTGGACGCCCGCCTGCTCGGCGGTCTCCTGGAGGTACGCGATCGTCATGACCTCCTCGCCGCTCTCGTCCTCGTTGGTCCAGGCGAAGTGAACCGGGCCGTCCGGCAGCCGCGGCGAAATCTCCTTCCACCGGTCGACCAGCCGTTCGTGGACGGAGTTCCACTGGTCGTCCTTGGGATGGACGTCCTGCAGCCAATACCACTGCACGATCGAGCTCTCGACCAGCGCGGTCGGGGTGTCGGCGTTGTATTCGAGCAGCTTGGGCGGCCCGGTGCCGTCGTACCGCAGGTCGAACCGGCCGAACACGTGCGGGTCGCGGCGCCGCCAGGACGCCTCGACCTGCGGGGCCAGCCAGTCCGGGATGCCGTACACGTAGTACCGGCCGGTGGTCACGACGTGCTCCACCGCCTGCAGGCACATGCCGTGCAGCTCCTCGACCGTGGCCTCGAGCTCGAGGACCTCGTCCATGTCGAAGACGTACTGCACCGACTCGTCCCAGTACGGACGGGTCAGATGCTCCGGATGCGAGGTGCGGTGGAAGGCGAGGCCGTGCTCCTCGATCCGCCGCTCCCAGTCCGTACGGGGGGTCGAGCGTTCCCGGCGCATGTCAGCTGCCGCCGTGAATGCGGCCGCCGAACCCGCCGCGGCTCAGCGTCTTGCCGCTGCGCGACTTGATCGTGGCGCCCCTGGGCCGGATGCTGCTGCCCCCGGCGACGAACACTCCGGACCGCCGGCCGCCGTAGTACCAGAAGTACCGCCCGAACGAGCCGCCGCTGTCGCAGTAGTTGTCGGGCACCACCCGATAGCCGCTCACCCCGCGGGACCGCGCGTCGACGCAGTCGGCGCTGGTCGAGGACGAGCAGGCCACCAAGGTCAAGGACAGCGTGCCCACCATCCCGACCTGGACGGCGCGCGAGCGCATCGATCGCTGTACGGGCACGTGGGCTTCCTTTCCGTATCGGCCGAGTGTACGGGCGAAAGTATCGACGTCGGGGCCGTCCACCGTACGCGAGGAATCCAGAACGAATCGGCGTGTCGGCCCCTGATCGAACCTCTGTTCGGTAAAGTGATGCTCGATGGCGACGTTATCCACAGTTGCGGCAGGGTCTGCAAACTGTCGGTGGCTCCCCGTAGCGTCGGCCGCAGACAACGAAAGCGAACGAACCCCGACCGGGACAAGGGCAGGGACATCTCATGGCAGCGAACGACCGCGAGAAGGCTCTCGAGACCGCACTCGCCCAGATCGAGCGCCAGTTCGGCAAGGGCTCCGTCATGCGCATGGGCGACGAGGCTCGAGTGCCGATCGAGGTGATCCCCACCGGTTCCATTTCCCTCGACATCGCCCTTGGCATCGGCGGCCTCCCCCGCGGCCGCGTCGTCGAGATATACGGTCCAGAAGGCTCCGGAAAGACGAGCCTCGCGCTGCACGCGATCGCCAACGCGCAGAAGAAGGGTGGCATCGCCGCCTTCATCGACGCGGAGCACGCCCTCGACCCGGAGTACGCCCAGAAACTCGGTGTCGACGTCGACGCACTGCTCGTTTCTCAGCCCGACACCGGTGAGCAGGCTCTCGAAATCTGCGACATGCTGATCCGGTCGGGCGCGATAGACATCGTCGTCATCGACTCGGTCGCCGCCCTCGTGCCGCGCGCCGAAATCGAAGGCGAAATGGGCGACAGTCACGTCGGCCTGCAAGCCCGCCTGATGTCCCAGGCCCTCCGCAAACTCACCGGGGCCATCAACCAAACAAAAACGACCGCAGTCTTCATCAACCAGCTCCGCGAAAAGGTCGGAGTCATGTTCGGATGCATGTCCGGGACTACTCGTGTCACGCTCGCGGACGGCACCCAGGAGAAGATCAGCAAGATCGTCAACCAGAAGATGGACGTCGAGGTTCTGTCGTACGACCCAGAGCTCGACAGGATCGTTCCGAAAAAAATTGTCAACTGGTTCAACAACGGCCGCGCCGAGCGCTTCCTGCAGTTCACCGTGGCGAAGTCGGGAGGCAACGGCAGGGCGCAATTCGCTGCGACCGAGAACCATATGGTGCGGACGCCCGGCGGTTACCGCGAGGCCGGCGAGTTGATCTCGGGCGACCGAGTCATGCTGATGGAGGAGCATCGCCTCAGCGACCAGCAGTGGCAGGTCATCCTCGGTTCGGTCATGGGTGACGGCAATCTCTCCCCGAACCGCCATGGCCGCACCGGCGTGCGCTTCCGGATGGGACATGGTGTCAAGCAGGCGGCATACCTGGAGTGGAAGACCTCGTTGCTTGGAAACATCCGCCACAGCCTCACGGTCAACAAGAAGGGATCGGCAATATTCGCCGACTTCGCTCCGCTACCGGAGCTGGACGAGGTTCAACAAGTCGTCTACTTCGGCGACGGCAAGAAGCACCTTGCGTGGGATTACCTCAAGGCCCTAACGCCGCTCGCGCTTGCGGTCTGGTACATGGATGACGGCGGCTTCACCGTCCGCTCCAAAGGCGTCCAAGCGTGCACCGAGGGCGGTACTGGCCGCATCGAGATCTGCGTGGAGGCATTCAGCGAGGGCTCTCGCGAGCGTCTCGTCGAGTATCTGCGCGATACGCATGGGCTCGATGTCAAGCTCCGGTTGGCCGGTAGCCGAAAGGTGAATGTTCTCCAATTCAGCACGGCGGCGTCGGCGAAGTTCCAAAAACTCGTCGCGCCGTATATCCACGAGTCGATGGCATACAAGCTGTTGCCGCGATTCCACGGTCAGTGCGCGGTCGAGCCACAGTTCGTGGAGCCTGAGCCGCGTCTCGTCCCGGCGCGAATTCTTGACGTGCACGTCAAGCCCAAGACGCGGTCGATGAACCGATTCGACATCGAGGTCGAGGGCTCCCACAACTACTTCGTCGACGGCGTGATGGTGCACAACAGTCCGGAGACGACCACTGGTGGGCGGGCGTTGAAGTTTTATGCGTCGGTCCGGCTGGACGTGCGGCGAATCGAGACGCTCAAGGACGGCACCGAGGCAGTCGGAAACAGGGTGCGGGTGAAGGTCGTCAAGAACAAGATGGCCAGCCCCTTCCGCACTGCGGACTGCGATCTTCTCTATGGTCAGGGAATCAGCCGAGAAGGTGGGCTGATCGACCTGGGGGTCGAGCACGGCTTCGTGCGGAAGTCGGGCGCCTGGTACACCTACGAGGGCGACCAGCTCGGTCAGGGCAAGGAGAACGCTCGGAACTTCCTCAAGAGCAACCCCGACGTCGCCGACGAGATCGAGAAGAAGATCAAGGAGAAGCTCGGCGTCGGACCTCGCCTCGACAACGAGGCCGACGCCCCTGCCGGCGGAGCACCGGCAGGCGGCCCGGCCGGGGGCGAGGCCGCGGTGAGGCGGCCCGGCCCCAAGGGCACCACCCCGAAGCCGGGCGACATCTGATCCGACAGTGACTTCCCCGATGGCCGGCGGCGCCGCGCCGCGCACCGCAGCTCACGCCGGCTCGCCCGTAGGGCGGGCAGGTGCCGGAGCCGTTGCGGGTTCCTTCCCCGGCGGCGCCGCCGATCCCATCGGGGCACGACAATGCGGGTTGATATGACGAGGCGGCTGAGACGGCGCGTGAGCGGGCCGACGCCGGGGAGTTCGGCGGCGGCCACACCACCTGCGGATCCGGAGTCGGTGGCCCGGGAGATCTGCCTGCGGCTGCTCAGCCTGTCTCCCCGCACGCGCGCGCAGCTGGCCGATGAGCTGCGGCGTCGCGACGTGCCGGACGAGGTCGCCGAAGCTGTGCTGAGCAGGTTCACCGATGTGGGCCTGATTGACGACGCGGCGTTCTCGCAGGCATGGGTGCAATCTCGGCACCTCGGTCGTGGGCTGGCCAGGCGGGCGCTCGCGGCCGAGCTTCGCCAGCGCGGCGTGGCCGAGGACACCGTCGACGAGGCCATCGAGAAGCTCGACCCTGATCAGGAGGAGGCGACCGCCCGCGAGTTGGTCGCGAAACGGCTCGCCGGCACCCGGGGGCTCGATCCGGCCAAGCGGATGCGCCGCCTCGTCGGAGTTCTCGCGCGCAAGGGCTACCCGCCCGGCCTGGCCTACCGCGTCGTCAAGGCGGCGCTCGCCGACGAGGGCGCCCGCGTCGACGACCTGCCGGGCGCCGACCCCGACCAGTGATCAGGCGGTCGCCAAGGTAGCCCTGCCGCCGAGCGGGCAGGCCCTCCCGCCACTGCGGGTCGCCGGTCATTAGTGGACGGACGACTGGCTTCGGTAGCGATGGGCGCAAGTGGGCGCATGACCGACGTAAGTGATCCGGGCCGCGGCGCCACCGGGGGTCTGAGTGAGGTTCTGACAGTTTCCTGACTCGTCTCAGTGAGGTGACGGAGGCGCTGGGCTGCTGGAACATCGGCGTTATGACGCACGCGATGGAGGGCTTGGGGCGGCCCGGATCGCCTGGAAAGTAAATGGCTTGCTTGCTCATTACCCGCTGGCCGCTTACCGTTACGGCAGTGAGGAGTTACTCCGCGCAGTGCGGATTGCCATACGTACGAGCATGTTTGAGCAGCTGAGAGGCCATCAAGATACCCGCTCGGCCAAGCCATGGCCGACGAGGATGACCCTATGGATTCTGGTGCATCCGGAATCCCCGTGATAGCGCTTGCCCGGCGTATCGGCGCCGGAGTCGCGGCGGCCGCAGTGCGCGAGTAGCCCCTCGCGGTGCAGAGCTTCACCGTTGTCAACCTCGGTGGAGTCGGCGTCGAGGAAAGGGGTCTGCGCCATGGATGACGCGACCGTCTACATGGGTGCGGCGCTCCTCATCACTCTGGCCGCCCTCCTCGTGGTCGTGCTCCGGCGCCCCCATGGGATGCCGCGCCGTTCTTCACAAGAGATCGACGCCGCGGAGCGCGACGCCGAAGAGATCAGGTCGCTGGCGAAGTCAGAGGCGCAGGAGATCCGGCACGACGCGGAGCGGCAGGCACAGGACGCCGCGCGGGTGGCGCGCTCGGAGATCGAGGAAGAGGCCAAGGCGCTCAAGGGGGACATCAAGACCCTCCGCGAAGATCTGGAGCGGCGCGAGACCAGGCTGGCCGAGCGCGAGCAGCGGCTCGACGATGAGGTACGTCGTCTCGAAGAACGTGCCCGTGAGCTCACCGGCATCGAGCAGGGCCTCGATGAACGCAAGGCCGAACTCGACCGCATCGACGAGAAACGCCGCGAGATTCTCGAGCAGACGGCCCACCTGACCGCCGCCCAGGCCAAGAGCGAACTGATCTCCATGATGGAGAACCAGGCCAAGCGCGAGGCCGCCCTCATCACCCGCGAGATCGAGGGCAAGGCCCGTCAGGAGGGCGACAAGCGTGCCCGCAAGATCGTCACGTTGGCGATCCAGCGGGTGGCGAGCGAGCAGACCGCCGAGTCCGTGGTCTCGGTCCTGCACCTGCCCAGCGACGAGATGAAGGGCCGCATCATCGGCCGCGAGGGCCGCAACATCCGCGCCTTCGAATCGACGACGGGCGTCAACCTCATCATCGACGACACCCCTGAAGCGGTGCTGCTCAGTTGCTTCGATCCGGTCCGCCGCGAGGTGGGCCGGCTCACCCTGGAGAAGCTCGTCCTCGACGGGCGCATCCACCCGCAGCGCATCGAGGAGATCTACGACCGCAGCAAGAACGAGGTGGAGCAGCTGTGCGTGCGCGCCGGTGAGGACGCCCTCGTGGAGCTCGGCATCACGGAGATGCACCCGGAGCTCATCGCGCTGCTCGGCCGGCTGCGCTACCGGACGTCGTACGGCCAGAACGTGCTCAAGCACCTCGTCGAGTCGGCGCACATCGCCGGGATCATGGCCGCCGAGCTGCGGCTGCCCGCCCAGATGCTCAAGCGCTGTACGGTCCTGCACGACATCGGGAAGGCGCTGACCCACGAGGTCGAGGGCAGCCACGCGCTGATCGGCGCGGAGATCGCCCGCCGGTACGGCGAGGACGAAGACGTGGTGCACGCCGTCGAGGCACACCACAACGAGGTCGAGGTGCGTACGGTCGAGGCCGTCCTGACCCAGGCCGCGGACGCGATCAGCGGCAGCCGTCCCGGCGCCCGTCGTGAGTCGCTGGAGGCGTACGTGAAGCGCCTCGAACGGCTCGAACAGATCGCGAACGAGCACGAAGGCGTGGAGAAGGTCTTCGCCATGCAGGCCGGCCGTGAGGTTCGCGTCATGGTACGGCCCGATTCGGTCGACGACATCCAGGCCCAGGTGATCGCCCGCGACGTGGCCAAGCAGGTCGAGGACGAGCTCACCTACCCCGGCCAGATCCGCGTCACGGTCGTACGGGAGTCCCGCGCCACCGAATTCGCCCGCTGACCAAGACGTACCAGGTCACGCTGCGGTCACCGCGCACCGGTCTCGCCGGAGCCCGCGCACTAAGTCAGGCCGCGGGCACCGCGCACCAGGTCACGCCGGGCGCGCACCAGGGTCACGCGCGGCGCACATCGGGACCTAGGGATGAGCCGTGGGGGCGGCCGGCTTGCCGACGGTAAGGTCGAGCTTGGGCATGTCCGGGGGCTGGAAGCCGAGGGTCTGGCCGTAGAAGGCGAGCTCCGACTCCAGGCACTTGATCGTGGTGTCGGCCCGGCGGAAGCCGTGTGACTCGCCCTCGAAGGTCAGGTACGCGTACGGCATCTTGCGCGCCGCCAGCGCGGACGCGAACCTCTCCGACTGCGCGGGCAGCACGATCGGGTCGTCGAGGCCCTGCAGCAGGAGCACGGGGCAGGAGGCGCGGTCGGCGTGGGTCAGCGGAGACCGCTCCTCGTACGCCCGCTCGAAGCCGGGCAGCGGCCCGATCAGCCCGAAGAGGTAGCGTGACTCGAAGTCGTGCGTCTCCTCAGCGAAGGCCTTGAGGTCGCTGATGCCGAAGTACGACGTGGCCGCCTTGAAGACCGACGTCGAGGTGATGGCGGCCAGGGTGGTCCAGCCGCCCGCACTGCCGCCCCGGATGGCCAGCCGCTGGGGGTCGGCCTCGCCCTCGGCGGCGAGTGCCTCCGCCGCGGCCACGGCGTCTTCCACGTCGACGATGCCCCACTGCTTGCGCAGCCGCTCCCGGTAGGCGCGCCCGTAGCCGGTGGAACCGCCGTAGTTCACGTCGATCACGCCGATGCCGCGGCTGGTGAAGAACGCCCGCTCCAGCCGGAGCACGCTGGAGACGTGGCCCGTCGGCCCGCCGTGCACGAAGACGACGTACGGCGGTAGCTCGCCCTCGGGCGCCTGCGCGGCCGGGTTGGTCGGCGGGAAGACGTAGGCGTACACGGGCCGCCCGAACGGACCCTCGAGCGTGCGGGCCTCCGGAACGGGCAGGAACGCGGTGTCGGGTAGCTCGTCGAGCTCCCGGCGCAGCTCGGTGACCTGTGCGGAGCTGCCGTCGCCCGGCCCGATGTCCACGCGTACGATCGCGGGCGGTGTGGTGGGGCCACCGGCGATGCCGACGACCGACTGGCCGGACACCGACAGGGCCAGCTGCCAGTCGGTGTACGGGAGGTCGAGGTCGGTGAGCTCGGCGGTCTCCGGGTCGTAGATCCCCAGCCGCTGGTCGCCCTGGCCGTGCAGCACCGCGAGCCGCCCGTCGCCGAGCACGACGTACGGGTCGCCGCCGAGCTGCCACAGTGGCCCGGCGAACTCCTCCTCGGCCGGGTAGAGCGCCGCGGGCGACCCTCCGTACAGGCCGACCTGGTAGATGTTCCACCAGCCGGACCAGTCGGAGACGACGTAGAGGGAGCGTTCGTCGCACCAGGCCGGGGCGAGCGCCGACTCGTTGAGCCCGCCCTTGACCGTGCGGGCCCGCACGACCTTGCCGTCCTCCAGGTTCGCCACGCGCAGCTCGGTGCCGTCCCACGGCATCCGGGGGTGGTTCCACTGGACCCAGGCGAGGTGCCCGCCGTCGGGCGACGGGGTCGGCGAAGCGTAGAAGCTGGCACCGCTCACCAGCTCGCGGATGGCCGCCGGGTTGTCGGCCGCGCTGCCGTCGAGCGGCACCGCCACGATGGCGCGCCGGACGCTCGCCGTCGGCTCGGGCCGGCCGGCGGCCTCGCTCGCACCCGGGGGCGACGAGGGCGCCCCGTCGGCCGCCGGCGGCTGCTGCGGCGGCTCTGGGGTCGTCAGGACGTGCCCCTCGCACACGCACCACACCTCGGTGCCGTCGGGGGACAGCACGAGATCGGCGTACCGCAGGCCCGCCGAGACGGCCGGTTCCGGCGTCAACGGCCGAGGCTTGGCGTCGCTCGGGTCGAGCCGGTGCAACCGCTGGTCTTCGTAGTTGGCGAAGACGATGCCATGGCCCTCGCTGAGCGGGATGGGCAGGTACGCGCGTCCGCCGTACTCGTGCACGCGGGTGCGGGCGTTCCACGGCGCCGGGAGCAACTCAATCGTCTCCCCGTCGGGGCGGCGATGGATGATCGTCGTGCGACCACTCTCCTCGGGCCGGGTCTCCTGCCACCACGCGTCATCGCCGTGGACGGTCGGAAAGCTGAGCCTCAACTGCGCATGGGCGACGTCGGCAGCGGAGATCGGAGAGGGCCAGGCACCATAGGGGGCGGTTACGCGTGCGGTCATAGGGGAATCGTCCCGCAAACCGCGCCTCAATGGGGCCTTGACCTGACAGTTGAGGTCGTAAAGATACGAGGTCGACACAAAGGGTCTCGGGCGACAGAGCAGGAGCCGAGAGGACACGTCCTCTCGGCCCCTTTTACACCCAAATGTCGACTTGTCGGCTCGCGCTTTCGACGGCGGTCTCGACCCCCTCAGACGCCGCCGGCACCGGCGCCGATCTCGACCTGGCCGACGGGCTCGGCCGCGAAGGTCTTGGCCGCGGACTTGCGGCTGCGCCTGCTGCGTCGCTCCAGCCAGTGCGCCAGATAGCTCAGCGCCAAGTTGAGGGTGATGTAGATGGCCGCGATGACGATCGCGGCCGGGATCAGGTTGCCGTACTGGGCGGGAATGATCCGGTAACCCGAGTTGAGCAGGTCTTCGTAGGAGATGATCCAGCCGAGCGCGGAGTCCTTGAGCAGCACGACGAGCTGGCTCACGATGGCCGGCATCATGGCCGTCGTGGCCTGCGGGATCAGGATGAGCCGCATGACGCCGCCCTTGCGCAGCCCGAGCGCGTACGCGGCCTCGGACTGGCCCTTGGGCACCGCGTTGATGCCGGACCGGAAAATCTCGGCGAGCACCGAGCCGTTGTAGAGCATCAGGCCGAGGACCAGCGCGGTGAACGCCGAGATCTGCGGTGGCTCATAGCCGAGGGCGTTCGCGATCGTCGCGGGACCACTGAAGATGAAGAAGATCAGCAGCAGCAGTGGGATGGCCCTGAAGAACTCCACGACCGCGCCGCAGGGCACCCTTATCCAGGCGTGCTCCGACAGGCGGGCGATGCCGAACACCACGCCGAACGCCAGGGCGAGCACCGCGGCGACCCCTGCCGCCTTCAGCGTCCCCTCCAGCCCCGGGATGATGAAGTCCGTCCAGGTGTTCCCCTGGATGAACGGTTTCCACAGCTTGCCGGCGAACTGGTCCTTGTCCTGCATCTGCGCGATGATCACGTACGCGATGGCGAGGATGACGATGAGAGAGACCAGCGTGAGGATGTTGTTGCGGAGCCGCGCACGCGGTCCGGGGGCGTCGTACAGGACGGACGTCTTGTCCCTCTTGGGCCGCCGGGCGGGCTGCGCGGCAGCGGCCTCGGTCAGCGCCGTCATCGGATCACCGCCCAGCGCTTGGCCGCCCAGCCGAAGACGAAGCCGGTCGGCAGGGTGAGGATCATGAACCCGGCGGCGAAGCCGAGGAAGATCGGGAGGGTGGCGCCGATCTCCTCGAACATCTGATTCATCTGTGCGGCCGCCTCGGCGTAACTGGCCACCAGCACCACCGTGGAGTTCTTGATCATGGCGATCATGACGCTGCCGAGCGGGGCGATGACCGCACGGAACGCCTGCGGCAAGATCACCAGGCGCAGCGACTGGGTGAAGGTGAGGCCGATGGCGCGGGCCGCCTCCGCCTGGCCGAGCGGCACGGTGTTGATGCCGGACCGCAGCGCCTCGCAGACGAACGCGGCCGTATACGCCGAGAACCCGAAGACGGCGAGCCAGTAGTAGTTGACCGTGCTCGAGTGGGAGATCCGGAACTGCAGGGTGTCACTGAGCGCGAGACTGCAGAACAGCAGGATGAGGGTGAGCGGCGTGTTCCGAAAGGTGCTGACGTACAGCGTCCCGGCCGCCCGCAGCACCGGCGTGGGGGAGACCCGCATCGCGGCGAGCAAGGTTCCGAGGATCATCGACAGCACACCGGTCATGGCCGACAGTCGGATGGTCGCCCAGAACGACGCGAGTATGGTGCCGCCGTCCTCCCAGAACGGACTGAAGTCGAAGAGTGCGTGTTGCCAGTCCATAGTGCTCCACCAGGTAGATCCACGTCGGCGAGCCGATACCGGCGAGCCCGGCCGGCGACCGTTGCGGTCGACGGGCTGGGCTCACCGGCGTACGGGTGCGGTGGTCTCGGACTACGGGCAGCCCTCGGCGGTGGGGACCTTGGAGTCGAACGGCAGGTTCGCGGAGCCGAACCACTTGGTCCACAGCTGCTGCATAGTCCCGTCGGAGTACATGGACTTGATCGCCGTGTTGACGGCGTCGCAGCCCTTCTTGTCGCCCTTCTTGAGGCCGACGCCGTACTTTTCGTCGGTGAAGGGGATGTTGGCGACCTTCAGCGCGGTGCCCTCGCGCTTGGCGAACCCGGCCAAGATGGTGGCGTCGGTGGAGACCACGTCGACCGAGCCGCCCTTGAGCTTGGTGATGCACTCGTCATAGCCCTGCGCCGGCACGGTGGTCGCCGCGACCTTCAGGTTCTGCTTGTTGGTGCCGTCGGTGATGTTCTTCCACGAGTTCGACCCCTGCACCGCGCAGATCTTCTTGCCCTTCATGTCGGCCAGCGACTTGATCGAATTGTCGTCGGAGCGGACCATGGCGTCTTGGTGGGTGACGACGTAGGGGCCGCCGTAGCTCACCTTCGGCTTGCGCGCGTCGGTGATCGAATACGTCGCGATCACCATGTCCACGGTGCCGTTCTGCAGGAAGGTCTCCCGGTTCGCCGACCGGGCCTCCTTCCAGGTGATGTCGCTTTCCTTCACGCCGAGCTTGCCGGCGATGTACTTGGCGACGTCGACATCGAAGCCCTCGACCCCGCTGCCGGTTTTGAGCCCGAGCGCCGGCTGGTCGTACTTCACCCCGATGATCAGCTTGCTCTTGTCTGCGACGGAGGACGCCTTCTTCGCGCACCCCGTCATGCCCATCGACAGCACGGCCAACCCGGCCATGACAACGCCGATCGAACGTACTCGCATGGAGGCCTACCTCATTCTTTCCTCGCGGAGCCGCACGTGGCTCAGTGGGTAAGGATCTTGGACAGGAAGTCCTTCGCGCGTTCGGTTCGCGCATTGGTGAAGAACTCGTCCGGCGTGTTCTCTTCGGCGATCTGGCCATCGGCCATGAACACCACGCGGTTCGCCGCACCCCGGGCGAAGCCCATCTCGTGGGTGATCACGACCATGGTCATTCCGTCGCGGGCGAGGCTCGTCATGACGTCGAGCACCTCGCTGATCATCTCCGGATCGAGCGCCGATGTGGGCTCGTCGAAGAGCATGACCTTCGGCCGCATCGCGAGCGCCCGGGCGATCGCGGCCCGCTGCTGCTGGCCGCCCGACAGCTGGGCAGGGTACTTCTCGGACTGGTCGCCGATGCCGACCCGGTCGAGGAGGGCCATGGCCTCCTTTTCGGCGTCGGCCTTGGTGACTTTGCGGACCTTGATCGGCCCGAGTGTGACGTTTGCGAGGACGGTCTTGTGGGCGAAGAGGTTGAACGACTGAAAGACCATGCCCACATCGGAGCGGAGTTTGGCCAGCTCCTTGCCCTCCTCGGGCAGCTGCTTGCCGTCGAGGCTGATCGTGCCGCCGTCGATCGGCTCGAGCCGGTTGATCGTGCGGCACAGCGTCGACTTACCGCCGCCCGAGGGACCGATGACGACCACGACCTCGCCGCGGTGGACGGTCAGGTTGATGTCCTTGAGGACGTGCAGTGACCCGAACCACTTGTTAACGTTCTCTAGCACCACCAGCGGACCGCCACTGGGGGTGCTGGCCTGCTCGGCCAGGTTCCCGCTGTCCGTCATGGGCAGGAACCTTACGTCATTGACGCAGTCCAGACCCTTTCCAGCGGGTACCGATCGGATCACGGATCTCTCTGGATGTGGTCGAGAATCACGCCTGTTTCCGGACTGCCCGAAGTGGTCGGCGGCGCTGTCTATCCTGGTCGTATGCCAGACTCGCCGGTGCCCAGGACTTACCAGGTCCGTACATACGGCTGCCAGATGAACGTCCACGACTCCGAGCGGCTGGCCGGCCTGCTGGAGGCGGCGGGCTACCGGCGCGCCGACGGCACAGAGCCTGACGTGGTCGTTTTCAATACCTGCGCGGTACGGGAGAACGCCGACAACCGGCTGTACGGGAATCTTGGCCACCTGCGGCCGGTGAAGGACGGGCATCCGGGAATGCAGATCGCGGTCGGCGGCTGCCTGGCGCAGAAGGATCGCGACACGATCGTGCGCCGCGCGCCGTGGGTCGACGTGGTCTTCGGCACGCACAACATCGGGTCGTTGCCGGTGCTGCTCGAGCGCGCCCGAGTGCGGCAGGAGGCGCAGGTCGAGATCGAAGAGGCGCTGACCGTCTTCCCGTCGACGCTCCCGACGCGCCGCGAGTCGCCGTACGCCGCGTGGGTGTCGATCTCGGTCGGCTGCAACAACACCTGTACGTTCTGCATCGTCCCGTCGCTGCGCGGCAAGGAGAAGGACCGCCGGCCGGGCGACGTGCTGCAGGAGGTCGCGACGCTCGTCGGCGAGGGCGTGCTCGAGGTCACCCTGCTCGGCCAGAACGTCAACTCCTACGGCGCCGAGTTCGGCGACAGGCCGAGGCGGTCGGCGGGGCAGGCCGAGGCGGTCGGCGGGGTCGGTTGGTCGGGGCAAGCGCGTCGGGAAGAAGGAGCATTCTCGAAGCTGCTGCGGGCGTGCGGCGAGATCGACGGGCTGGAGCGGGTTCGGTTCACCTCGCCGCATCCCCGCGACTTCACCGACGACGTGATCGCCGCGATGGCCGAGACACCGAACGTGATGCCGTCCCTGCACATGCCGCTGCAGTCGGGCTCGGACAGCGTGCTGCGGGCGATGCGCCGGTCCTACCGGCAGTCGAAGTACCTCGGGATCATCGAGCGGGTCCGCGCCGCCATCCCGGACGCCGCGATCACCACCGACATCATCGTCGGCTTTCCGGGCGAGACCGAGGCCGACTTCGAGCAGACCCTGCACGTCGTACGGGAGGCGCGGTTCTCCGGGGCGTACACCTTCCAGTACTCCAAACGCCCGGGCACGCCGGCCGCCGAGATGGCCGGGCAGGTGCCCAAGGAGGTCGTCCAGGAGCGGTACGAACGGCTCGTGGCGCTCCAGGAGGACATCGCCTGGGCCGAGAACAAAAAGCTGCTCGGCCGCCGGCTCGACGTGCTGGTCGCCGAGGGCGAAGGCCGTAAGGACGAGGCCACCCAGCGGCTGTCCGGCCGCGCCCCTGACAACAGGCTCGTCCACTTCAATGCCGTGGGCTCGGACGAGCCGATCCGGCCGGGTGACATGGTGACGGTCGACGTGACATACGCCGCGCCGCATCACCTGGTCGCCGACGGCCCGGTACGTGCCGTACGGAGGACCCGCGCGGGCGCCGCCTGGGCGGCCCGGCAAGAGCAGCCGCCCAAGGGCGTGTCGCTGGGCATGCCGACGATCGGCCCGCCGCGGCCGGCACCGGCCGCCGCCGGCTGCGCCGGCGGTTCGTGACGCGGCGGTGCTGATCGCCGCCGCGGTGTGCCCGCATCCGCCGCTGCTCGTACCCGAGATGGCGGGCGGCGCCGCCCCCGAGCTCGACGGTCTGCGGGCCGCCTGCGACGAGGCCGTAGGCCGGCTGCGGCTCCCCGTGGTGACCACGGCGGCACCGGAACCCGTCCCGGCGGACGCGCCCGACCTCCTGGTCGTCGTCGGCGGGCACGAGGAGACCCGCCGCTTTGGCCACGACGCGTACCCGGACGGGTACGCGAGCCTGCGGCCGTACGGGCTGGACTGGACGCTCGCATCGCTTACGTGGGGCGAGACGGAGGAACTGCCGCTCTCGCTGACGATGGGCTACTGGTTGCTCCATCGGGCGCTCGGCGGGAGCGGCCGGATCCTGGTAGTGCCGAATGTGTGGCTTCAGGCGGTGGCGTTCGACGCGCCGCCGGCCGCGTGCGCGGCACTCGGCCACGAACTCGCCGCGGCAGGGGACCGGGTGGCGTTGCTGGTGATGGGAGACGGTTCGGCCTGCCGGACCGAGAAGGCTCCGGGCTATCTGGACGAGCGAGCGCAGCCGTATGACGCCGAGGTCGTCCGGGCACTCGGGCATGCTGACGCCGCCGCGCTGGCCGCCCTCGATCCGGAGCTGTCCAGTGAGCTCCTGGTCGCCGGGCGAGCGGCGTGGCAGGTTCTCGCCGGGGCCGCCGGCGAGAACGGCCGCGCCAACGGCGTCAGCGGCGATGTGCTCGCTGACGAGGCGCCGTACGGCGTCGGCTACGTCGTGGCGAGCTGGTCGCGGAGCCGGCGTGCTATCCGGCCTGGTCGTTCGGCCGGTTCTCCCGGTTGAGATAGTCCTTGGCCTTGTCCTGGGCCGTGTCGACCTTGTCGTTGTACTTGCCGCCGGTCTTCTCGTCGATCATGTCCCCGGCTTTGTCGACGCCCTGTTCGGCCTTGTCGCTATGTTGGCCGAGCATCCCTTTGACCTTGTCGACGATCGACATATGGTTCCCCCTGATATGTGGGCTGCGGCGCCGTCCCGTCCAGGCGCGACGCCCGTCTTGCGGATCTATACCCGTGGTGTTGCCAGGATTATGCGTGTGACCTCCAGAAACGTGATTGCCATCGTCGGGACGACAGCCGCCGGCAAGTCGGATCTCGCCGTCGAGATGGCCCTGCGCGCCGGGGGTGAGGTGATCAACGCCGACTCGATGCAGCTGTACCGGGGCATGGACATCGGGACGGCGAAATTGACGCCGGCGGAGCGCCGTGGGGTGCCGCACCACCTGCTGGACGTCTGGGACGTGACCGAGACGGCGAGTGTCGCCGAGTACCAGAAGCTGGCCCGCTCGCTGATCGACGAGATCCACGGCCGCGGCCGGGTGCCGCTGCTGGTGGGCGGCTCCGGCCTGTATGTACGGGCGGCGCTCGACCAGCTGGAGTTCCCCGGCACCGACCCCGCCGTCCGGGCCCGGCTGGAGGCGGAGCTCGCGACCGATGGCCCGGCACCGCTGTACGAACGGCTGCGCGAGCGGGATCCGGCGGCCGCGGCGGCCATCCTGCCCAGTAACGGGCGGCGCATCGTCCGGGCACTGGAAGTCATCGAGCTGTCCGGGGGTTCGTTCACCGCGACCATGCCCGAACGCCGGTACGCCTACGACGCCGTACAGATCGGCCTCGCCGTGCCGCGGCCCGACCTCGACGAGCGCATCGCCGTACGGGTGGAGCGCATGTGGGCGGCCGGGTTCGTCGACGAGGTGCGGGCCTTGGAGCGCGCGGGCCTGCGCGCGGGCGCGACCGCGAGCCGGGCGCTCGGCTACGCCCAGGTGCTCCGCCACCTCGCGGGGGAGTGGACCGAGGAGCAGGCCAAGGACCAGACGATCCGGGCCACGCGGCGCTTCGCCCGCCGTCAGGAGTCGTGGTTCCGCCGCGACCCGCGCGTCCAGTGGGTCCTCTACGACGCTCCCGACCTGCTCACCCAGTCTCTCGAGCGCGCGACCCCGTACGATCGGTGACATGCGATTCGTAAAGGGGCACGGCACGGAGAACGACTTCGTGCTCCTGCCGGACCCCGACGGGGCCGTCGACCTGACGCCGGAACTCGTCGCCGCGCTCTGCGACCGGCGCGCCGGAATCGGTGCCGACGGCGTGCTGCGGGTCGTACGGGCCAAGGCGTCGGGCGACCAGGCGGGCGAGGCGCAGGCCGGCGAGGCCGAGTGGTTCATGGACTACCGCAACGCCGACGGCAGCCTGGCCGAGATGTGCGGCAACGGCATCCGGGTGTACGCCCGGTACCTGGTCGACGCCGGTCTGGCGGCACCGGGCGAGTGGCCGATCGCGACGCGCGCCGGGCTGAAGCGGGTCACGCTGGGTGCGACCGGGGACGTGAGCGTCGACATGGGCCCGCCCGAGGTCCTCGGCGCCGGGTCCGCCGTGGTCGGCGGGCAGGCGTACGACGGGTTGCGCGTCTCGATGGGCAACCCGCATCTGGCCTGCCGGGTGACCGACCGGCCGGTGACCGAGTTCGACCTGGCCGGCGCCCCCGCCGTGGACGCGGCGCTGTTCCCCGAGGGCGTCAACGTGGAGCTGTTCCAGCCGGTCGGCCGGCGGCACGTGTTCATGCGGGTGCACGAGCGCGGCTCCGGCGAGACCCGCTCGTGCGGCACCGGCACGGTGGCCGCGGCGGTCGCGGCGGCCCACAGCGAGGGCGAGCCGCAGGTGGGGGAGTGGATCGTCGACGTGCCCGGCGGGCGCGTCATCGTCACGCTGGACGACAAGACCAGCCACCTTCGCGGCCCGGCCGTCCTGGTCGCCGAGGGCGAGACCCGTCCCGGCGGGCCACCCGCCCGCCCCTGAATCAGGCGGGTTATCGGGCGGGGTTCGAGGGCGCCGCCTCGGGTTCCGCGACGAGGGCGCCGAGGCCGGTGCGCAGGGTTTCGCCGTCGATGTCGCCGAGCAGCAGCCGCTGCAGGATGAAGCCCGGCATGAGGCAGGACAGGGTGGCCGCCGCCGCTGCCACGTCGGTGTCCGGAGGCAGTTGACCCTCGTCGCGCAGGCGCGCCACGATCTTGACCACCCAGCCACGGATGCCCTTGATGAGCATCTCCATCACGGACGTGATCTCAGGATCGTGCATCGCCGCCGCCCAGGCGTGCGGCGCGACGCGCAAGAAGCCCATCGGCCCGGTGTGCTCGATCACGAAGTCGCCGAACCGGCCGAGGATCTCGGCCAGCGAAGGAAGCGGATCTTCCTTGAGGATCTCACTCAAGAACCCGGCCAGCGCCTCTTGGCCCTCGGTCGCGATCGCCCGCACGATCTCGTCCTTGCTCTTGAAGTAGCGGTAGACGGCACCCGCGGACAGGCCGGACTCACGGAAGACGTCCTGCATGGACGTCGCGTAGAAGCCCTTGCGGATGAAGCACGCGCGGGCAGCGTCGAGGATCTGCTGACGCCGGCGTTCGAGGTGCTCCTCGGTGACTCGTGGCATGACCTCAAACTAAAACGAACGTTCGTTCTTGACAAGTCGGCCCGCCGGTGCCACAGTAGGCGGAGTAAAGAGAACGAACATTCGTTTTAGGAGATCGCGATGCATACGCCCGCATTGCGCGCCATCGCAGCGGTCGTCGCGGCCGTTGCCATCCAGGCCTTGATGGTCTTCGCCTTCGGCTGGCCGTCCGCACGGCTGGCCCCCCGCGACGTGCCGCTGGTTGTCGCCGGTCCGCCGGCCGCCACCACGGTGATCGCCAACCGGATCGAGGCCGAGCGCCCCGGCGCATTCGATATCACCAAGCAGCCCGACGAGGCGGCCGCCCGCGCAGCCCTCAGCGACCGCGAGGCCTACGGCGCGATCGTCGTCACGCCGACCGGCCCGCGCGTCCTCGTCGCCTCGGCGGCCAGCCCGGTCATCGCGCAGCAGCTCGGCCAGGTGGCCCAGCAGCTGTCCGGCCGGTCGGTCGCGCAGGTCCAGGACGTCGTCCCGGCCGACCGCGACGACCCGCGCGGGGCGGCGTTCGGTTCCATGATGCTGCCGCTGGTGCTGTCCGGCATCGTGGCCGGGGTGCTGCTCACCCTCCTGGTGCCCTCGATCGGCTGGCGGCTCGCCGGACTGACCGGGTTCGCGATCCTGGGTGGGCTGGTCACCGCGGGCATCGCGCAGGGCGCGCTGTCGGCGCTGCCGGGCACCTACCTGACCGTCGCCGGCGTGGCCGCGTTGGGCTCGCTCGCCGTGGCCGCGAGCGTGACCGGGCTCGGCGCGGTCCTCGGCAGGCCGGGGATCGGCCTGGCCGCCCTGACCATGCTGGTGCTGGGCAACCCGCTGTCGGGGGCCACCTCTGCGCCCGAGCTGCTGCCGCAGCCGTGGGGAGCCGTCGGGCAGGCGCTCCCGCCGGGCGCGACGGCCACGCTCATGCGCTCGGCAACCTTCTTCGACGGCGCCGGCGCGGCCGCTCCGCTGACCGTCCTGCTGATCTGGGCGGGTGCGGGCCTGCTGCTGACCGCCGCCGGCGTGTTCCGGGCGCGCAGCCGTGCGGCGGCCGCGGACCGGAGCACCACCACCGCCGCGCTCGCGCACTGACCGGTCGTCCGGCGCCCAGCGCCGGGCACCCGAGAATCCCGCACGACACCGCGTCGTGTGGGATTCTCATGTGCGTGACGTAGTCAGTCGATAACGTTTGGTGACCATGCGAGCTGACGTCCGGGAGGATCGAGGGTGGCCTACTTGCTGCGCAGGCTGGCGGGTCAGGTCCTGTTGGTCGCGCTCGCCGCCAGCCTGGCGTACCTGCTCGCCGCCGCCTCCCTGCACCCCCGGGCCAACTTCGAGGGCCGCAACCCGCGGCCGCCGCAGCGCGTCGTCGACGCCGAGCTCACCAAGGCCAACCTCAACGACAAGACGCCGCTGCCGGTGCGCTACGCCGTCTGGGCGTACGGCGTCGTGCGGGGCGACTTTGGCCGTACGTGGGACGGCGCGTCGGTCAACGCCGAGCTGGGCCGCCGGATCGGGGTGAGCCTGCGCTTGGTCCTCGTCGGCGGCCTGCTCGGCGGCGTACTGGGCGTCGCGCTCGGGGCGTACGGCGCGATCCGGCGGTACCGGCTGGGCGACCGGCTTACCACGGCCGGGTCGTTCGCCGTGCTGGCCATCCCGGCGTTCGTCCTCGCCGTACTGCTCCAGTTCGGCGCGCAATGGCTGAACGCCGTGACCGGGATGCGGATCTTCGGGTACGCCGGCGAGTACACGCCGGGCCAGACCGGCGGCGCTTTCGCCGACCTGGGCGACCGGCTGCGGCACCTTGTGCTGCCGACGCTGACGATCGTGCTCGGCCAGGTCGCGGTCTACAGCCGCTACCTGCGGAACACGATGCTCGACGTGCTGCACGCCGACTTCGTGCGGACGGCCCGGGCCAAGGGGTTACGACGGCGTACGGCGCTGGTCCGGCATGCGCTGCGGATCGCGCTGATCCCGGTGGCGACCTACGTCGCGTACAACCTCGGGCTGCTGCTGACCGGCACGATCTTCACCGAGAAGGTCTTCGGCCGGCACGGCATGGGGGAGTGGCTGATCGACTCGATCGCGCGGGGCGACGTCAACGTCGTGGCCGCGATCGCGTGCTGTACCGCGCTCTTCGTGCTCGCCGCCGGGCTGCTGGCGGACGCGTTGTCGGTGCTGCTCGACCCCCGAGTGCGTGGATGACCTCGACTGTGATGTGGCGCCGGTTGGCGGGCAACGCGGAGGCGGCGGGCGGCCTCGTCCTGCTGAGCGCGCTGTTCCTACTCGCCTTCGCCGGCCCGCACCTCACCAAGTGGGACTACGCGGACGTCGACTACGCCGCGTTCAGCACGCCGCCGTCCGCCGGCCACTGGTTCGGCACCACGCCGGACGGCCGGGACGTATACGCGCTGACCCTCCGCGGCATGCGAAGGTCGCTGGTCATCGGCCTACTGGTGGCCTCGATCTCGACCACGGCGGCGGCCGTGGCCGGGACGGTCGCGGGGTTCCGCGGCGGCTGGGCCGACCGGCTGTTGACGGGCGCGGCCGACCTGCTGCTCGTGCTGCCCACGTTCCTCGTCGTCGCGATCGTGTCGCCGCTGTTCCACGGCGGGTCGTGGCCGCTCGTCGCCGCGGTGCTGGCCGGCCTCCTCTGGATGATCACGGCGCGTGTCGTGCGCGGCATGACGATCTCCCTCAAGGAGCGGGAGTACGTGCTGGCCGCGCGCTACATGGGCGTCTCGCCGGTCGTGATCATCGTCCGGCACATCGTGCCGCACGTCGCCTCGCTGCTGATCGTCGACGCCGCGATGAGCGTCAGCGCGGGCATCGTCGCCGAGACGGGTTTGTCATGCTTTGGGTTCGGCGTCCAGCCGCCGGACAGCTCGCTCGGCACGGTGATCGCCGACGGCACGGCCGCCGCGGTGAGCTACCCATGGATGTTCTGGTTCGCCGCCGGGTTGCTGGTGCTCATCGTCCTCGCGGTGAACCTCGTCGGCGATGGGCTGCGCGACGCCCTCGACCCCGGCTCGGCGCCAAGGCGCGGCCGGTGACGGCCGCGCCGCTGCTCGAGGTGGCGGACCTCCACGTCACCTTTCCCGGCGGCGTACGGGCCGTACGCGGCCTCGGCTATGCCGTCGAGCCGGGCGAGGTGCTCGGCATCGTCGGTGAGTCCGGCGCGGGCAAGTCGGCCGCCGCGCTCGCGGTGATGGGCCTGCTGCCGCCCGGCGCCGAGGTGACGGGGTCGGTACGGCTGTGCGGCCGGGAGTTGCGCGGCCTGCCGGACCGGGAGCTGTCGGCCATCCGCGGGCGGCGGATCGCGATGGTCTTCCAGAACGCGCTCTCCGCGCTCACGCCGGTCTATTCGGTCGGCGACCAGATCGCCGAGGCGATCCGGGCGCATCGCGGCGCCTCCCGGCGGGCGGCCCGGGTCCGGGCAGTCGAGCTGCTCGACCTCGTCGGAATCCCGGACGCCGCGCGGCGCGCGGGGGCGCTTCCGCACCAGTTCTCCGGCGGGATGCGGCAGCGCGTCATGATCGCGATGGCGATCGCGAACGACCCCGACGTGATCATCATGGATGAGCCGACGGCGGCCCTGGACCCGACCGTTCAGGCGGAGATCCTGGAGGTCTTCCGGGAGACGACGGCGGACACCGGCGCGGCCATCGTCATGATCACCCACAACCTCGGGCTGGTGGCCGGGTTCGCCGACCGGGTCATGATGATGGGCGCCGGTCGCGCCGTCGAGGCAGGCGATGTCGACGACGTCTTCTACCGGCCGCGGATGCCGTACACCGCCGGGCTGCTCGCCGCCACACCGCGCCTCGACGCGGCGGATTGCGAGGTACGCCGTCGAGAAGGCCGAGACGACCGGGTCGTCGTGCTCGAGGTCGACGGGCTCGTCCGGCACTATCCGCTGGTCAAGGGGGCGGTGTTCCGGCGCCGGCGGGGCACCGTACGTGCGGTCGACGGCATCGGCCTCGACGTACGGGAAGGGGAGACGGTCGCCTTGGTCGGGGAGTCCGGGTGCGGCAAGACCACGACCTTGCGGGAGATCCTCCGGCTGGCCGCGCCGCAAGAGGGCCGGGTGGTGGTGCTGGGCCGCGACGTGGCCGGTCTCGGCCGCGCCGAGCGGCAGGCGCAGCGCCGGAACATTCAGATCGTCTTCCAGGACCCGCTCGCCGCCCTCGACCCGCGGCGCACGATCGGCGACAGCCTCGCCGAGCCGCTCACGACGCACGGCATGCCCAGGCGGGACGCCGGCGTCCGGGTTGCCGAGCTGCTGCGCCTGGTGGGCCTCGAACCGGCGCACGCCGCCCGTTTTCCGTACGGTCTGTCCGGCGGCCAGCGACAGCGGGTGGGCATCGCCCGGGCGCTGGCCCTGAAACCCCGGCTGATCCTGCTCGACGAGCCGGTGTCCGCGCTGGACCCGTCCGTACAGGCGGGCGTGCTCACGCTGCTGGCCGAGCTCAAGGCCCGGCTCGGGTTGTCCTATCTGTTCGTGGCGCACGACCTGACGGTGGTACGGCACATCGCGGACCGGGTCGTGGTGATGCACCTCGGCCGCGTCGTGGAGATCGGCTCGGTCCAGGACGTCTACGCGGCGCCCGGCCACCCGTACACCCGGGCGCTGCTGTCGGCGATCCCGCTGCCCGACCCGACCGCCGAGCGGGCCCGCCGCCGGATCGTGCTGCGCGGCGACCCGCCGGACCCCGCGAACCCGCCGTCCGGGTGCCGGTTCCGGACCCGCTGCCCGGTGTACGCGGCGCTGCCGGACGAGCGCCGCGAGCGTTGCGCCGAACGCGTGCCCGAGCTCCGGGAGATCGGCGCCGATCATCGCGTCGCCTGCCATTACACCGAAGCCGTCCCGACCCGCTGAGGAGGCACCCGTTGCGTACCCGTGGAGCGATCGTCCTGCTCGCCGCGGTCGCTTGCCTGGGGGCCTGCGGGCCGGCCGAGCCGCCCGCCGGACCGGAGGGAACCGCACAGCCGGCCGTGCCGCCGGCCATCGACGTCAACCCGGTCCCGCGCGAAGCCGTACGGGACGGGGGCACGCTGCGCCGGGCCATCGACGAATTTCCGGCGCAGTGGAACTACCACCATGTCCGCGGCGGCACGGCGTCGCTCGACGACATCCTGCGCGGGCTGCTGCCGTACCCGTACCGGGCCGACGCGAAGGGCGTTCCGCATCCCGACCCCAACTACGTGACCAGTGCGGCCGTGACGGCGACGACGCCGCGGCAGGTCGTCACCTACACGCTGAATCCCGCGGCCAGGTGGTCCACGGGGGCGCCGATCACCTTCCGCGACTACGCGGCCCAGGCGCGGGCACTGTCCGGACGGGATCCCCGGTACGAGATCGGCTCGGCGAGCGGCTATCGGTGGATCGCCAAGGTCGACCGCGGCGTGGACGACTTCCACGTCGTGATCACGTTCGCCCGGCCGTACGCCGACTGGCCCGCCCTGTTCGCGCCGCTGTACCCGGCGGCCACCAACGCCGACCCGCGAGTGTTCAACACGGGCTGGGCCGACGCGGTGCCCGTCACCGCCGGGCCGTTCCGCATGAGCCGGATCGACCGGACGGCGAAGGTCGTCACGATCGCGCGGGACGACCGCTGGTGGGGGCCGCGCGCCAAGCTCGACGCCATGGTGTTCCGCGTGCTCGACCTCGCCGCCGCGCCCAGCGCCTTCGCCAACGGCGAGATCGACGTCATCGACATCGGCGCCGACGCCGGTGCCTACCGGCGGGTGCGGGCCGCGCCGCACGGTGCCGTACGGAAGGCGGCCGGCCCCGACTGGCGGCTGTTCACGTTCAACGGCGCCGGCCCGCCGCTCTCGGACGTACGGGTGCGCCGGGCGGTGGCGGCCGGCATCGACCGGCGGGTGATCGCCGAGTCGGACCTTAAGGATCTCGACTGGCCGATCCGGCCACTCGGCAACCACTTCTTCATGAACACCCAGGCGGGATACGCCGACAATTCTGGAGACCTCGGCGACTACGACCCCGGACGGGCCGGCCGGCTGCTCGACGAGGTCGGCTGGCGCAGGCATGGGCACCTCAGGCAGCGGGACGGCCGGACCCTGACGCTGCGCTTCGTCATCCCGGCGGCGACCCCGGTGAGCAGGCAGGAGGCCGTGCTGACCCAGGCGCTGCTGCGGCGGATCGGGGTCGGCGTGACGATCGAGACGGTGCCGCCCGGCGACTACTTCGACCGGTACGTCAACGTTGGCAACTTCGACATCACGGCGTACTCGTGGCTCGGCTCGATGCTGCCGGCCTCGTCGGCCCGGTCGATCTTCGCCGCGCCGGACGGGGCGGACATCCAGCAGAACTACTCACGAATCGGGTCACCGCTGATCGACACCGCGATGGACAGCGCCCTTGGCGAGCTGGACCCGGTGGCCTATCGGCACGCCATCAACCGGGCCGACCGGCTGATCTGGCGGGCCATGGGCGTGCTGCCGCTCTACCAGCGGCCGCAGCTCATCGGGGTCGACGCCCGTCTGGCCAACGAGGGCGCCCACGGCTTGTCCACCCCGGCCTACCAGGATGTGGGCTTCGCCAAGTGACCGCCCGCGACGGCCGGGCCCCGGTTCACGGCGTGACCGCTCGCGACGGCCGGCCTCGCTCACCGCGTGACCGCTCGCGACAACCGGTTCGGCTCGCCGCGGGCCGGTCCAGGCCTGGACCGGCCTAGGAAGGAAAGTCGACCCCAACGGCTCGCCGGTCGCTGATGTAACGGGCGTCCCAGATGTAGAGGTGCAGGTCGTTCTGCGTGGCCGTCCGCTCCACCGGCATGGTGGTGGCCACCCGGACGAGGTAGGACGCGCCCGGCGGCATGTACTGGTCGCCGCTGTCCTCGATCGGCGGCTTGGACCCGTTGAGGTAGCCGGTCACCGCGCTGTGGTTGGGCAGTGTGCACATGTCGCCCTGGACGCCGGGCTGCGGCATGCACCGGACCCGGGCGGCCGCCGGGACCTGCCGGCGCTGGACGAACAGATCGCCCGGGAAGTCCAGCAGGGCCTTGTCGGAGCCGGTGTTGGTGATCAAGTAGTCGATGTAGGCGTACGTCTGGCCGGCCGGCAGTGGAGAATGGCCCGCCGGCAGCGGCTGCTCGTTGGTGCCGCCGCGTACCGCCCGCACGGTGTAGCTGTAGCCGTCCGGCGTGGTGAGGCGGAGTGCCGGACCCGCCTTGGGCGCCGGCACCGGTCCGGCCAGGCCGCCCTGAACGGCCGGGGCGCCGTCCTCCCCGGGGCCCTGCAGGCTCGGTGAGTGGCCACCGCCGGTCGACCGCAGCAACACGATGGCGGCAGATATCAGCACGACTCCGAGCACGCCGGTGGCCGCGCCGGCCAAGCCGAGTCTGCCCGCGCTGCGCTTCTTCCTGCGGCGGTGCGATCCGTGGCGAGCGGCGTGATGCGGGGTTTGCTGCGTGGCTTGATGACTGGCTTCCATGGCCTTCCCGGTCAGTGACCCCTCCAGACACACTCCGTGACGGCCAACTAATCCCGGGCCTCCCTCACCAGGGACTTCCTGCAAAATGGAAGCACAAAATATCCCTGCATAGGCGGACAATTTACAACAATGGTCTACTGACCATTGGCCTGACCGTCCGTTACCGTACGTAACGTGATCAGCTGATCACACCTGGCGGGTCACCGCAGAAATCCGGCCCGCCCAATGCCGCGCAGCGACGCGTCGAGTACCTCGGCCGTGTGGGCGACCCGGATGTCCTCGCCCTGGCCGCGCAGCGCCGTGGCGATCTGGAGCGAGCATCCCGGGTTGGCCGCGACGAGCAGCTCCGCGCCGGTCGCCTGTACGTTGCCGGCCTTGCGCTCGCCCAGCTCGGCGGCCGCCTCGGGCTGCACCAGGTTGTACACGCCGGCCGACCCGCAGCAGATCTCCGGCTCCGCGATCTCCTTGATCTCGAGGCCGGGGATCCCGGTCAGCAGCGCGCGCGGCTGGGCCCGGATGCCCTGAGCGTGGGCGAGGTGGCAGGCGTCGTGGTACGCCACGGTGATCGGCAGCGGGTGCCGTACGGCTTGCGGGCCGAGCTCGGCGAGGTACTCGGCGAGGTCGCGGGTCTTGGCCGTCAGCGCCGCCGCCCGGCCCGCCCACGCCGGGTCGTCGGCGAGCAGCGGCTCGTAGTCCTTCATCGCCGACCCGCAGCCGGCCGCGTTGACGACGATGACGTCCACGGACTCGAAGGTCTCGATGGTCGCCCGGGCGAAGCTCTTGGCCTCCTCGTCGCGCCCCGAGTGCAGCGACAGCGCGCCGCAGCAGCCCTGGGTCTTCGGGACGACGACCTCGCAGCCCTCCGCCGCCAGCACCCGCGCGGTGGCCGCGTTGACCTGCGGAAAGAACTCCCGCTGCACACAGCCGGTGAGCATGCCCACGCGGGCCCGCCGCGCGCCCTGTGCCGGGATCACCGCGGGCAGCCGCGCCGCCCGCCCCGGGGGCGGAGCCAGCCGTTCCATCGCGGCCAGCGTGGGCGAGAGCCGTTCCAGCAGTCCGCTGCGGCGCACCAGCCGGTCGAGTCTGCTCATCTGGTAGACGCGCAGCGGCAGCCGCAGGGCGCGCAGCCGCCGCGGATAGGGAAAGACCGCGAAGATCGCCTCGCGCAGCGCGCGGTCCTTGCGGGTCCGTGGGTGCTCGTGCTCGACCTGGGCGCGGGTCGCCTCGATCAGCCGGTCGTACTGCACCCCGGAAGGGCACGACGTCACGCAGGCCATGCAGCCGAGGCAGCGGTCGAAGTGCTGGACCATCGCCTCGGACAGCGGTGCCCCATCGGCGTGCTGGCTCATCAGGTGGATGCGGCCGCGTGGCGAGTCCATCTCCTCGCCCCACAGGAGGTACGTGGGACAGGTCGGCAGGCAGAAGCCGCAGTGCACGCAGTCGTCGAGCAGCGGCCGGAGGTCGTCGGAACGAACCTCGTCAGGCAGAGCCATCTAGATGCCTCCCACGAAGCGGCCAGGTGCTAGCCGATGGTCCGGGTCGAACTGGTCCTTGACGCGCCGCATGAGCGTCAGCGCGGACGCCGGCCCCCACAGGTCCACCCGGGTCCGCACGTCGTCGGGCGCGACCCGTACGATCGCGGACCCCCCATCCGGGGTGAGCGCGGCGCGCAGCCGGGCCGCCAGCTCCGCCACGCGGTCGGCGGGAAGGTCGCCGGGCATGCCCACCTGCCAGTGGCCGCTGCCCGCCGAGCCCCGGACGCCGGCCGCCCCGGCCGCCTGCAGGACCGCCGGGAGGGCGGTGGGCGGCGCGGTGACATCGATCAGCGTCGCACCGTCGGGGTAGCGGCCCCACCAGGGCGGGAGGTCGGCGTCGATCCGCGCGTCGGGACCCAGCAACTCGGCGACCAGTTCGGCACGGGCCGGAATGCCCTCGGCGACCCCTTCGACCAGAACGCTCAACGAGATCGGGCCACCGGGCGGGGCGTCGACCTCGATGGCGCTCGGAACGGCGGACGAGTGCAGGACCGCCTGGACGGCCCGGTTGGCCGCGGGACCGTCGGCGACCGTCGCCGTGACGTACCGGCGGGCCGCGGGCAGGGGGTGCAGCCGGAAGGCCGCCTCGGCGATGAGGCCGAGCGTGCCGTACGACCCGGTGAACAGCTTGCCGAGGTCGTACCCGGCGACGTTCTTGACGACCTTGCCGCCCGACTTCGCGATGCTGCCGTCGGCCCGGACGATCGTCACGCCGATCAGCAGGTCGCGCGCCGTGCCGTACCGCAGCCGGAGCGGCCCGGCGGCGCCGATGGCGAGCGTGCCGCCCACCGTCGACCCGGCGAGCGGGATGTCGACGGCGAGCCGCTGGCCCTTGGCCGCCAGCACCTCGGCCAGCCGGTCCATCGTCACCCCCGCCTCGACCTTGACGACGAGGTCGCCGGCGGCGTGCTCGATCACATGGTCCAGCCGCGTCGTGTCGATCAGCAGGTCGCAGGAGTCGGGCGGCGCGCCCCAGCCGAGCCGGGTGCCCGCGCCGCGCGGCACGACCGACAGGCCCTGCTCCGCGGCGATCCGCATCGCCTCGGCCGCCTCGGCAACCGTGCCCGGCTCGGCGACGTACGACGGGACGACCCCGCTCACTGAGTCGGACTCGGTGCCCGGGCGCGTGGTGCAGGCCTTGCTCAGGGCTTCCAGCGCGTCCGGCATCAGAACAGGTCCGCCTTTCCGGCCTCGACGAGCGGGTGGACGCCCTTGCGCTTTCCGGGCACCTCGCCGCACAGCCGCGGCGTGGGGAAAACCTTGCCGGGGTTGCACAGCCCCGCCGGGTCGAAGGCGCACCGCACCATTTGCATCGTGTCGAGGTCGACGTCGGTGAACATGCGCGCCATGTGCCGCGACTTGTCGACGCCGACGCCGTGCTCGCCGGTGATCGAGCCGCCGTGCTCGATGCACAGGTCGAGGATCTTGCCGGAGACCTCCTCGGCCCGTCCGCCCGCGCCCTGTTCGGCGTCGTCGTAGAGCACCAGCGGGTGCAGGTTGCCGTCGCCCGCGTGGAAGACGTTGGCCACGCGGACGCCGCTGTCGCGCGACAACTCGTCGATGCGGGCGAGCACGGACGACAGCGACGTACGGGGGATGACGCCGTCCTGGACGATGTAGTCGGGGCTGATCCGGCCGACGGCGGCGAAGGCCGACTTGCGGCCCTTCCAGATCAGCGCGCGCTCGATGTCGTCGGCGGCGATCCTGATCTCGAACGCGCCGGCCTCGTGGCACAGCCGTTCCACCTCGGCGAACTGGTGGTCGACCTCGGCGACCGGCCCGTCGAGCTCGACGACGAGGACGGCGCCGGCGCCTTCGGGATACTCGCAGTGGACCGCGGCCTCGGCGGCCTCGATCGCGAGCGCGTCCATCATCTCGATCGCCGCCGGCACCACCCCGGCCCCGATGATGGCCGACACCGCGGCACCCGCCGCCTCGATCGACTCGAACGCGGCCAGCAGGGTCTGCACCGTCTCCGGCAGCCGGGTCAGCCGCACCGAGACCTTGGTGGCGATGCCGAGCGTGCCCTCCGAGCCGACGAACGCCCCCAGCAGGTCATAGCCCGGATCGCCCGCGTTCAGCTGGACGATGTCGCCGTCCGGCGTGACGATCTCGAGGCCGAGCACGTGGTTGACGGTGAAGCCGTATTTCAGGCAGTGCGCGCCGCCGGAGTTCTCCGCCACGTTCCCGCCGATCGAGCAGATCTGCTGGCTGGAGGGGTCCGGCGCGTAGTAATAGCCGTACGGCTTGGCCGCCTTCGACACGTCGAGGTTGATCACGCCCGGCTCGACGACGGCGCGCTGGTTGCCGGGGTCGATCTCGATGATGCGGCGCATCTTTGAGGCGACGATGAGCACCCCGTCGGTACGGGGCAGCGCGCCGCCGGACAGCCCGGTGCCCGAGCCCCGCGCGACGTACGGCACGCCCGCGTCTCCGCAGGCCCGTACGATCTCGGCGATCTGCTCGGCGTTGTCGGGCAGCACCACGAGGCCCGGTGTCGCCTTGTGGTAGGTAAGCCCGTCGCATTCGTAGGTCCGCAGCCGGGCCGGGTCGGTGATGACACCGTCGGCGCCCAGCAGTGCGGTGAAACGTTCGGCCAAAGCCGCGAGTGTGGCGCTCATAGCTCCTCCATGACACCTCGCGGGCGACATAACTGCAAGATCACCTCATGGCATGCGCTCGTACGCCGGGAGCGTCAGGAACTCGGCGAAGTCGTCGGCGAGCGCTACCTCCTTGAACAAGGTGACCGCCTGGCCGTAGCGCGCATCGTCGAACGCCGCGCCGAGGCTTGCGCGGATCTTCTCCAGCTCCTCCCCGACGTACTGCTCGACCAGCTCGACGGTCACCTTGGGACCGTCGGCCAGCGTGACGTCGTTGTGCAGCCACTGCCACACCTGCGACCGGGCGATCTCGGCGGTGGCGGCGTCCTCCATGAGGTTGAAGATCCCGACCGCGCCGTTGCCGCCCAGCCAGGTGGCGAGGTACTGCAGGCCCACGCTGATGTTGTTGCGGATGCCCGCCTCGGTGATCTCGCCCGGCGTCTTGTCGACGGCGAGCAGGTCCGTGGCCGAGATGGTGCCCTCGACGTCCTCGCGGAGCCGGTCGAGCTGGTTGGGCTTGCCGCCGAGCACGTCGTCGAAGACCTCCCGGCACAGCGCCACCAGGTCGGGGTGGGCGACCCAGGATCCGTCGAAGCCGTCGCCGGACTCACGGGTCTTGTCGGCCCGCACCTTCTCCATGGCGACCTTGTTGACCTCCTCGTCGCGGCGCGACGGGATGAACGCGGCCATGCCGCCGATCGCGTGCGCGCCCCGCTTGTGACAGGTGCGCACCAGCAGCTCGGTGTACGCGCGCATGAACGGCGCGGTCATCGTGATCGAGTTCCGGTCGGGCAGCAGGAAGGCGGCGCCGCGGTCGCGGAACTTCTTGATCACCGAGAACAGGTAGTCCCACCGGCCCGCGTTGAGCCCGGCCGAGTGGTCGCGCAGCTCGTAGAGGATCTCGTCCATCTCGAACGCGGCCGGGATCGTCTCGATGAGCACGGTGGCCCTGATGGTGCCGCGCGGCAGGCCCAGCTCGTCCTGCGCCAGGTTGAACGCGTCGTTCCACAGTCGCGCCTCGAGATGGCTCTCGATCTTGGCGAGGTAGAAGTACGGCCCCTTGCCCTTGGCCAGCTGCCGGCGCGCGCCGTGGAACATGTAGAGGCCGAAGTCGAACAGCGAGCCCGACATGGGCAGGCCGTCGACGACGAAGTGTTTCTCGTCCAGGTGCCAGCCGCGCGGGCGCACCACGATGGTGGCGAGCTCCTCGTCGGGCTTGAGGTTGTACGACTTGCCGCTCGCCGGGTCGGTGAAGTCGATGGTGCGGTCGAGGGCGTCGGCGAGGTTGAGGTGGCCCTCGACCATGTTCTCCCAGAGCGGGGTGTTAGCGTCCTCGAAGTCGGCCAGCCAGATCTTGGCGCCCGAATTAAGGGCGTTGATCGTCATCTTGCGGTCGGTCGGGCCGGTGATCTCCACCCGGCGGTCCTCGAGCCCGGGCGCCGGCGGCACGACCCGCCAGGTGTCGTCTGTGCGGATCGTGGCGGTGTCGGGAAGGAAGTCGAACGTGCCGCCGTTCGACAGCTCACGCTGCTTCTCGGCGCGCTTGGCCAGCAGCTCCTGGCGCCGAGCGCCGAGCTCCCGCTGCAGGGAGGCGAGAAAGCCCAGCGCCTCGGGCGTGAGGATCTCGTCGTATCGATCGTGGAAAGGCCCGTCGACCCCTACGCCCTCAGGTGTAGCCATTGCCAACCCTTTCGTACTGCGAAAATCTTCTTCTGTTTAATGAAACGCTAGTCTCTCGGCCGATAACGGTCAAAGCCCAGATGGTGGCGCTCCGCACACTCGGCCGCACTCAGCCCTCATACCCGCCTCATCTCGGCCTATGAGGATTCGGACGGCATCCGCGCACCGTTCGCCGCCCGCAAAACCAGATGAACGCTCAGGTTCCGGCGTGGGACGATCGCGTGGAAGTTCCGGCGGCGCGAACGCGTTGACCAAGTGGAACGTTGAACTAGAAGGAACATGACTTCTCCTTATTACGAAGACCACGAGGAACTGCCCGAGGGCGGCGACCTCGATCTCGCGGACCGGCAGGCCCTGCGCCGCGTCGCCGGGCTCTCCACCGAGCTGCACGACGTCACCGAGGTCGAATACCGTGCGCTGCGACTGGAACGGGTCGTCCTCATCGGCGTCTGGACCGATGGCGGCGGCGCCCAGGCGGAGAACTCGCTCCGCGAGCTGGCGCTGCTTGCCGAGACGGCCGGGTCGCAGGTGCTCGAAGGCCTCATCCAGCGCCGCGGCAAGCCCGACCCGGCGACGTACATCGGCGCGGGCAAGGCCGTCGAGCTGAGCGACGTCGTCGTCGCGACCGGCGCCGACACGGTGATCTGCGACGGCGAGCTGGCGCCGAGCCAGCTACGCAACCTGGAGGACATCACCAAGGTCAAGGTCATCGACCGCACCGCGCTGATCCTCGACATCTTCGCCCAGCACGCCCGCAGCCGGGAGGGCAAGGCGCAGGTCGAGCTGGCCCAGCTGGAATACCTCCTGCCCCGGCTGCGCGGCTGGGGCGGCAACCTGTCCCGGCAGGTCGGCGGCCGGGCCGCCGGCGGCGTCGGCATCGGCGGCCGCGGCCCCGGTGAGACCAAGATCGAGCTCGACCGGCGGCGCATCCGCACCCGGATGGCCAAGCTGCGCCGGCAGCTCGCCTCGATGTCGAAGTCCCGCAACACCATGCGGGCGGAGCGGCGGCGCCACGAGGTGCCCGCCGTAGCGATCGCCGGGTACACCAACGCCGGCAAGTCATCGCTGCTCAACCGGATGACCGGCGCCGGCGTGCTGGTCGAGGACGCGCTGTTCGCCACCCTCGACCCGACCGTCCGGCGGGCGCAGACGCCGGGCGGCCGGGTGTTCACGCTCGCCGACACGGTCGGTTTCGTACGGCACCTGCCGCACCAGCTCGTCGAGGCGTTCCGGTCCACGCTGGAGGAGGTCGCCCACTCCGACCTGATCCTGCACGTGGTCGACGGCGCCGATGTCGCACCCGAGACGCAGATCGACGCCGTGCGAGAGGTGCTGCGCGAGATCGGGGCCGGCGACGTCGCCGAGCTCGTCGTCATCAACAAGTCCGACCTCGCCGATCCGCTGACGCTGGCCCGGCTGGCCCGGCGCGAGCCGCACAGCATCGTGGTCTCGGCGCACACCGGCGAGGGGATCGACCAGCTGCTCGGCGCCATCGAGCGGCGCCTGCCCCGGCTCGACCGTGAGCTGCGGGTGTTGGTGCCGTACGACCGCGGCGGCTTGGTGGCGCGCGTCCACGAGCAGGGCGAGGTGCTCTCGCAGGAGCACACCGCGCGGGGCACGGCACTGCATGCTCGAGTGCCGGTGAGTCTCGCCGGCGAGCTCGAGGACTTCATCGTGGAGACCACTGGCGGCTAACGGCTTTCGGCCCGTTTCCGGCCCTCTCAGTGGATGGCCTAATGCTGAGTTTGCCGTCAAATAGTGGTTTCCAAAGAGTGACACATTGTCAATTCTCCCTTGACGATCATCGATAACTTCGTACCGTCAGTTGCCAAGGGTGTAGTGAGGGCGGCCGATGATCGACAGCATGGCGCGACAAGCGCTAATGCGGGAACTGAGCGTTATGTCGGTTTTGTCGTTGTTGGCCGCTCGCCCTACGCGACCAGTGCAGACCCGGTTGGCCTGCGGTGACCACGGCGCGTACCGTATTACTCGTTCGGCAGGGGGTGCCGGAACTCCCCGGGGGGCACTTGCGTTTCTCGACAAGAGGCTGTACACCGTGCCGCAAGTGCACTACCGTGACGAAACCGATATCTGCGGGTTGGTTGCTCGCGGTGGTCTCATGATCACTGACAACCCCACGAGGTTTTCGCCGGCATCCAGTCGGTGCTATCGACCGAGAGCAGGTGACCCACTGCATGGTGTCCGGATTCCCTTCCCCAGCGCCTTGCGGCGCGGCCGGACGGTGACGCGATGACGGTGCGGCTGTTGACGAACATCGGCCGGCTTTGGACCGGTACCGATGTCTGCAGCAACGCCGCGATCCTCATCCACAACGACAGGATCGTCTGGGCTGGGCCCGCCTCGGACCTGCCGCAGAGCGTTCCTGGGATCATTGACGACATCGTCGACGTCGACCACGTCGAAAACCTCGGAGGCGGGCTGGTAACGCCCGGCCTCATCGACGCGCACGCGCACCCTGTATACGCGGGCAACCGCTGGGCCGAGCTGGCGATGCGGACGAGCGGTTCGTCCGCATCCGAGATCATGGCGGCGGGCGGCGGCGTCGCCTCCACCGTCACCGTGACCCGTGGGACCGATCCATGGACGCTGTGCAACGGTGTCCGCGAGCGGCTCCGCCAGTGGATCATGAGCGGCACCACGACCGTGGAGGCCAAGACCGGCTACCACCTCACCCGCGACGGTGAGCTCGCCGACGTTCGGATGCTGCGCACGCTCGAGAGCGAGCCGGCGATGCCGCGCATCCACGCCACCTTCCTCGCCGCGCACGTGCTGCCGCCGGAGTTCTTCGGCCGCCGGCGCGACTACATCGAGGCGATACGGCTGTGGGCCGGCGACGCCGCGGCCGCGGGCGCCGACAGCATCGACGTGTACTGCGACGAGGGGCACTTCACGCCCGACGAGGCCCGGGCCCTGCTGGTGAGCGGCAAGCGGGTCGGCCTGAAGGCCCGCATCCACGCCTGCGCCACCGAGCGGATCGGCGCGCCGCAGGTCGCCGCCGAGGTCGGCTGCGCGTCCGCCGACCTGCTGACCGAGGCCAACGACGACGACATCAAGGCGCTCGCGCACGGCGGCGTCACCGCGACCGTCTGCCCCGGCAGCGCCCTGCACACCCGGCGCACCCCGCCCGTGCGGGCCATGCTCGACCGCGGCGTGACCCTCGCGCTCGGCACCGACCACAACCCCGGGCAGTGCGGCATTACCTCGATGCCGCTGGTCATCGGGCTGTCCGTGGCGATGTTCGGGCTCAGCGTCACCGAGGCGCTGCGGGCCGCCACGATCGGCGGGGCCTCCGCGCTGCGGGTCGGCGACCGCGGGGCGCTCGCGCCCGGCATGTGCGCCGACATCGTGCTGTGGGACGCCGACCACGAGGGCGCCTTCGCATGGGCGTTCGGCCTTCGCGCCCTGCGGGTCTGGCGCGGCGGCATCCCCGTCCAGCCCTGACCCGCTGCCTGCCGCCCTTACTGACATGAGGAGGGGCGGCGTTGGCCCCAAGCGCGCCGCCCCTCCCGCTTCATCTGTCCGGTGTGGTCAGGATGAGGTGCAGGTCAAGGTGGCGGGCAGCGCGGTGTCGCCGCTCGGCCGGCCGGCCTGCATGCCGAAGCTGGTGCTGGCGCCCGGGGCCAGCGTGGCGTTCCAGCTGAGGCTCTTGGCGGTGATGGTCTGCCCGCTGGTGGTGACGGCGGCGTTCCACGAGCCGGTCAGGGTGTGGCCGGCGGGCAGGCTGATGGTGACGGTCCAGCCGTTGATCGCGCTGGTCCCGGTGTTGGTGACGGTGTACGGCTGGACGACGTAGCCGGTCTGCCACTGGGTCTGCACGGTCGGGGTGGCCGAGCATGCGCCGGTGCCCCCGCCGCCCGTCTGGGTCATGACCGTGACGGTATTGGAGACCGGCGAGGTGTTCCCGGCGGCGTCCCTGGCTCGTACCTGGTAGCGGTAGGTGCTGCCGGGCGTCAGCCCGCTGTTGCTGAACGATGTGGTGGTGGACGTGCCGACCTGGGCGAAGCTGCCGCCGCTCGCGCCGGTCGCGCGCAGGATGTCGTAGCCCGTCACGCCCACGTTGTCGGTGGCGGCGGTCCACGACAGGCCGACGCTGGTGTTGGTCGTCCCCGACGCGGTCAGCCCGGTGGGCGCGGTCGGCGGCGAGTTGTCGACGCCCCCGCCTCCTCCGCCCATCTGCGCCGCTGCGTTGCTCAGCACCGTCGCGGTCGACGACGGGTAGATCACCCGGAAGCCGTCGTAATCGGGGTAGAGCTGACCGTCGTCCTGGATGCCGGTGAGGATCCAGAACATCCAGCCGTCGCCGCCGCCGGTGCGGACGGCGTTGGTCCAGGCAGTGTACGTGGCGTCGCGCGCACCCTGGTCGGTGGTGCCGAACTCCTCGAGGACCTCCGGCTTGTTCACGCTGGTGCCCACGCTGTTGTGGTCGTTGATCCACTGCGTACCCCAGGTGTCGGCGGGGGACTGGCCCCAGCCCTGCGGGTACAGGTGGTAGGTGCCGAAGTCGATGTTCGGCAGCGCGGTCAGCCGGGCGTGGTCGACGCCGTCGGTGATGTTGTACGGCCACTGGCTGCTGTTGCCGCCGACGCCGGGGTGGAAGCCCTCGTCGCCGATCGACAGCATGTGGTTCGGGTCGATGCCCTTGATGTAGGCGGACATCTCGGTAGCCCAGCTCGTCAGCGTGTCGGCCGTACAGGTGCCGGACGTGGGCAGTGAGGCATTGATGCAGCGCGGCTCGTTGGCCAGCTCCCAGGCGAAGATCGTCGGGTCGTTCTTGTAGGCCACGCCGGTCACTGAGTTGGTCCGATTGAGCAGCGTACTGATCCAGTTCTTGTAGTCCTGCTTGATCCTGGCGTCGGTGTAGAACTGGTCGTGGAACTGCAGGCCGTACCAGGTCACGTACTGGTCCATGCCGCCGAAGTCCCGCCAGTTGTTCGTGAAGGGCAGGATCAGCTTGATGTTGTGCTGGGCGGCCGCGGCGATCATCCGGTCGAGCGCCGGCAGCCCGTTCGCGCCGGTGTTGTAGACGACCCCGTTCGAGGCGTTGCTCCACCGCTGCATCCAGTGGTCGGTGCCCTGCGAGCAACCGCCCGCCGAGTTCGGCTTGTCGCCGCCGCACTCCAGGAACGTCCAGGCGCGCAGCACCTTGAGGCCCATCGCCTGGGCGTCGGAGAAGACGTCGTCGACCATGAGCTGCGAGGTGTAGTGCAGGTAATAGTTGTTCGTACCGCCGTAGCGGAAGGGCTGGCCGTCCAGCACGAAACCGGCCCCGGACCGGGTGACGAACCCGGCCGGGGCGGCGTTCGCCGGACGGACGCCGGCGAGCAGCGCGAGCAGGGTGAGCAGCACCGTCGCGATGGCGAGCGGCCGTGCCCGTGAGGTGAGCGACATCTCGGCCTCCTCTGGACCGGGCGGCCGGGTGAAGAGCGGGAGGAGGCTTCCCCTGCTTCACCCGGCCGGGTTGTGGGAGTTGTGGGGCGTGCGTGTCAGGTACAGGTCGTGCCGTTGAAGGTGAAGGTGCTGGGAACGGCGTTGGCGCCGCTGTTGGAGGCGTTGAAGCCGATGCTCACGGACGCCCCGCTGCCGAGGTTGCGGTTGTAGTCGAGACTCTGCGCGGTCACGTTCCGGCCGGTCTGCGCCCACGTGGCGCCCCAGCCCTGCGTGACCTGCTGGTTGCCGGCGAAGGAGAACCCGAGGGTCCAGCCGTTGACGGCGGCCCCGGTGTTCGTCACGGTCACCTGGGCGGTGAACCCGGCGTCCCAGGCGTTCTGCACGGTGTAGGCCACCCGGCAGGCGCCGCCGCCACCACCGCCTGACGCGCCGGTGGTGAAGGTCACCGGGTCGGAGGCGGTGGTGTTCCCGGCGGCGTCGCGGGCCACCACGTAGTAGGTGTACGACGTCGCCGCGGTCAGCCCGGTAACGCTGAACGAAGGCGAGCTCGCGGTGCCCACGAGCGGGTCGGCGGCGCCCGCCTCGCGGTAGATGTCGTATGCCGCGACGCCGACGTTGTCGGTCGAGGCCGCCCAGGTCAGCTGGGCGCCGGCGGACGTGACGCCCGCCGCGGCCGGGGTGCCCGGCTTGCTCGGCGGGGTCGTGTCGGGGGTGCCGCCGCCGACGGTGCCGCTCGGCGGGTTGCCCCAGATCTTCGTGCCGCCCGCGTACAGCTCCATGTTCTGCACGGTCACCGGGGTGGCGCCGGGCGTCTTGGCCACGTCCTGATACGACCAGTCGTTCGCCGGGTCCCACGTGCCCGAGCCGGCGATCCGGAACTGCACCTCGCGCCGCGACTCCGACTGCCCGGCCGGCGCGATGTTCTGCCCGGCGCAGCTGACGGTGATGTAGTAGACCGGGCCTGATACCTGGGTCGGGCCGCCCGGCGCCGAGCACTGGTTGTACGCCGACGACAGCGAGATCTGGCTGGGCGTGGTGGCGCCGTCGAGCGTGAAGTAGTAGCGGAACGTGCCGTTGGTCAGCGCCCGGGCCGGCCACGCCGAGTGGTTCTGGATCAGGGTCTTGATCTCGGTGAAGTTGGTCCCGGAGGCGTTGACGGCGGCCTGCAGGTAGATCTCGGGGCCGTCCGGAGTCTCGGCCGGCGGGAAGTTCGCCGGCGGGGTGCCGCCGAACTCGCTGTACATCCGCACCAGCGCGCTGGTGAGGCCGGCGTTGTAGTCGGTGGCGACCTCGTTCTGCTGGAAGTCGCCCCGGCTGTCGGTGTAGGCGTCGTTGGCCGCCCCGGGCCCGCCGACCAGCGCCCCGTACAGGACGTGCCGGCTCTGCGGCGGTTCGTTGATGTTGTTCGACCACGACCCGTGGGCCGTACGGTGGTGCGGGTTGCGCGGCGGGTTGTTGCCGAACCCGATCATGTACGAGGAGTTCCGCGGGTTGTCGCCGAGGATGTAGTTGATCTGCCGTGCCCCGAAGTCGTGGTAGCGCGCCTTACGGGTCGGGTCGGTGATGAAGTCGGAGTACAGCAGTGCCATGAACGCCGTGTTGGCCGAGTAGCGCAGCGAGCCCCACTGCTGCAGCCACGCCTGGCCGCCCGGCGAGTAGGTGACCTTCTGGCCGTTCACGCCGACGGTCCACCAGTCCAGCCACCGGTTGGCGTCGTCGATGTACTGCTGCTTGCCGGTGAGCCGGGCCAGCAGGACGTACGAGCCGTACGACTTGTCGTCCCAGTCGGTGGTCCAGCGGTAGGACTTGGTCGTCGTCTGCGGCTCGGTGGACAGGTTGGCGTAGTAGCTCTCCGCCTTGTCCAGGTAGGCCTGCTCGCCGGTCGCCCGGTACAGCCAGATCGCGCCCCAGACGAGCTCGTCGTTGTATCCGCTGAAGGAGTTGTAGTAGCCGGCGGCGTCGGTGATGCACTCGCTGTACTTGCGCCGTACGGTGTCGGCGAAGGTGTAGAGCTGGCGGGCGTGGGTGACGAGCGTGCTGGCGTACGCCGGGTCGGTCTGCCGGAACACCATCGACGAGGCGGCCATCGCCGCCGAGGTCTCCCCGGCCAGCTCGGTGCCGCCGCAGCTCGAGTCGATCTTGTACGCCGGGCGCGCCATCGGCAGCACCTCGGCCGGCCCCCACCACGCGTGGTCCTGGCCGCCGTTGCCGACCTGCCCGTACAGCACGTTCGGCGACGGATGGGCCTTGATGAAGTAGTCGTTCACCCAGCGCAGGTTGTTCAGCAGCGGGGTGAGCTGGCCGGACGCGGAGTACGCGCCGCGGTACTCGACGGCGCCCCACGCCAGCATGGTCGTGGAGAACGCCATCGGGAGGCCGAACTTCACGTGGTCGCCCGCGTCGTACCAGCCGCCGGTCAGGTCGAGCCCGACGTCGCCACCGTCGTTCAGCGCGGAGTCGCCGCGCCAGCTCACCCTGTTCCACGACGGCTTCTTGCCGGAGGCCTGCGCCTCGTAGAACCAGATCGACTTCTGCAGTGCCTCGCCGTAGTTGAAGGTCGCGGCCGTCGCGGGCCTGGCAGAAAGATGCGGCGCCAGGAGGGCGGCTATCGCCAGGACGGTCACGGCGGCGAGGCGACGGATCCGATGCTCCATCTGTGCCTCTCCTGGTGGGTCGAGCGCTGCTGGTCCGTACAGAAGGGGCCGGGGCGGGCGACGGTGCGTCGCCCG
>DATBKU010000165.1:0-102345 GCA_036555725.1 Streptosporangiaceae bacterium
CGTACGCAGTCGGGCCGGCGCGTCGCCTGGTGGCCGGCGACGCACCGGCCTCGACCGGCCCTGACTCGGTTAGGTGGGCGTGAGCTGGCCGCGGCGGCGGGTGTTCCGGAGCGCGACGGCGAGCAGCGTGACGGCCATGCCGAGGACGGCCGCGGCCGTCGCGATCAGCAGGACGCCCCAGATGGGCAGTCCGGAGCCGGCGGCCGACTCCGCGACCGGCGTGCTGGGGATCGGCTCGGCGGTACCGCCCGGAGGCGGCGGAGGCGGCATGGCCGACGCCATCGGCGCGAGCGCGATCAAGGTGATCGCGGGAAGCAGGAGTCCGCTGAGGAGCGCGAGCGTGCGGTGGATGGGTTTCATGGTGTTCCCCCTGATTGCATGCCACGGAATCTGGTCCGTGGCCTGACGGTGTTCGGTGAATGGCGAGATTGTCAGCCGGGGCAGTGGACGCGGGGGTTCCACATGGCGAACGTGCCGGCCGGGTTGTGCTTCCACACCCAGGCGTGCAGGGAGTAGAAGGGCGGCAGGCCGTACCGGTTGGGACTCGCGGTGAAGTTGAACCGGTGGCCGAACAACATGGGTGGGTGGCGATGGCCGGCGTCCCATGCCTCCTTGATCACGACGTATTCGACCGCGACGAGGTGCAGGCGGCCGCCTCGGCCGGGTTCGTACACCACGGCTTCGGGTGTGAGCGGATTGATCTTCCCGTCCCCGACGAGCGAACCATTGACGTAATGGACACCCATGCCGCCCATGCCGGGCATGTCGATGCACGCGACGCCGTTGATATCGACGAACCGGCCGTAGCCGGCGTGCTCCGCGACCCCGACGCTGTGGTACTTGGCGGTGACGTGCTTCACCTGGCCGAGGCCGCCCGGGCGGCTCTTCGCGTACGCGGGGCCCGCGATGGCGGCGACCAGCGCGACGGCGAGCAGTGGGGTGAGAACCTTATGACGCATGGCGCGCGACCTCCTGGTCCGTGTAGAAGTACGGGTCGAGCACCCGCACCTCGGTGATCGCGTCCACCGGCAGCCCGTTGCGCTCGGCCACCAGGCGGATGGCCTCCGGGGACGGCCCGTCGTAGACGCAGTAAGTCTTCGCGTGATCGTCGGTTACGTAGGAGTGCACCCAGGTCACGCCCTGCTCGGCGTTGGTGGCGATCACGCCCGCGACGGCCTTGACACCCACATCGTTGCTCGGAATGTGGAGTCCGTCGGCGAACGTCCGTTCCACGAGATAGCGCGGCATTGGTCCCACCCTTCCTTCGGCCGCCGGTGGATCCGGCTGATTGGAAGGTACGAACCGGCGGATCCGGCGCACATCGGGAGCGATTCCCATCTCCACAGGTGGGCTCCGGGCCGGTATATGGGCAGGGTTACCCATCTTTGTGTCTCTGGGCGGAGGCGCCGTACGCGGCTATGGACGCAGGCCCGGCGTCCTGCCAGGGTGAGGAGATGGGGGACGAATACGCAGGTAACACATTGTTGCGTGGGGAATTGCTCGAACGCTTCCACCACCTGTCGGCGTTGCGCGACGCGCTGGCCGGCACCCGGGAAACGCAAGCGGGGGTCCTGGTTCTGCTCGGGGGCGAGGCGGGCGGCGGGAAGACGACGGTGCTGCGGCACTTCTGCGCCGAGTGCGGTCCGGCCGGCCGCGTCCTGTGGGGCTCCTGCGACCCGCTGTTCACGCCGCGCCCGCTCGGGCCGTTTCTCGACATCGCCCAAGAGGCCGACGGCGAGCTGCCGGACCTCATGGCGGCCGGCGCCAAGCCGTACCAGATCGCCGCGGCCATGGTCCGTACGGCCCAGGCGAACCGGGGCACGATCATCGTCCTGGAGGATCTGCACTGGGCGGACGAGGCGACGCTCGACGTGCTGAGCCTGTTGGGCCGCCGGATCGAGGCGATTCCGGCGCTCGTGATAGCGACCTATCGTGACGACGAACTCGATCGGACCCATCCACTGCGCCGGATCTTCGGCGAACTGCGGAGTACGACCTCGATCCGCAGGCTGACGGCGCAGCCGTTGTCGCGGGACGGGGTGGCCGCGCTCGCGGCGCCGCACGGCCTCGACGCGGACGCGCTGTACCGCGCCACGGCCGGGAACCCGTTCTTCGTCACCGAGGTAATCGCGGCGCCGGGCGCCGACATCCCGGCGACGGTCCGCGACGCGGTGCTGGCTCGGGCCGCCCGGCTGACCCCCGCGGCGACGACCGTCGTCGAGGCGGTCTCGATCGCGCTACCGCAGGCCGAGCTGTGGCTCCTCGACGCGCTCGTACTGGACGCGGCCGGCGCTCTCGAGCAGTGCCTGAGCTCCGGCATCCTCGAAGTCACCCCGGGCGGGGTCGCGTTCCGGCACGAACTCGGCCGGATGGCGATCGAGGAGTCGCTGCCGCCGCACCGCCGGATCGCGTTGCATCGCCGAGCGCTCGACGCGCTCACCGCGCCACCGTACGGCGCCGCAGACCCGACGAGGCTGGCGTACCACGCCGAGGCGGCCGGCGACACCGAGGCCGTGCTCCGGTTCGCGCCGGCGGCGGCCCGGCACGCGGCCTCGATCGGGGCGCACCGGGAGTCGGCCGCCCAGTACGCGCGGGCGCTCAGGTTCGGCACCGAACTGCCCGCGGACATGCGCGCCGAACTGCTCGAAGGCCGGTCGTACGAGTGCTACCTGACCGATCAGACCCAGGCCTCCATCGAGGCTCTGGAGCAGGCCATCGAGTACTGGCGATTGTCCGGGGACGAGGTGCGGGAGGGGGCGGCGCTGACGCGGCTTTCCCGTCGGCTGTGGTGTGGTGGAGACGCCGCCGACGCCGCGAAGGCGGGCCAGGAGGCGCTGCGCCTGCTCGAAGGACGGCCGCCGGGCCGGGAGCTGGCGATGGCGTACAGCACCCTCGCCGGAATTCACATGAACGACGAGCGGTTCGATGAGGCCCTCTCATGGGGTCGGCGGGCGCTCGACCTCGCCGAGTCCTGCGGTGATACCGACGTGATCGTGCACAGCCTCAACAACGTCGGCACGATGCGACTTCTCGCCGGCATACCGGAGGGCAAGGAGGAACTGGAGCGTAGCCTCGCCTTGGCCGAGCGGGCGGGGCTGGAAGAGCACGTTGGCCGGGTCTTCATCCATCTCGGCTGGGCGATGACCCGCACCCGTGCGTACGAGCTCGAACCGTGGCTCGATCGCGGCGTGAAGGTATGCCAGGAGCTGGGGCTCGAACTCTGGGCCCTGTACGTCGTGGCCCACCGGGCTCGCGCCCACCTCGATCTCGGCCGCTGGAACGACGCCGCGGCCGACGCCGACTACGTGCTCAGGTCCGCGCAGTCCGTGCCACTGCTGCGGCTGCTCGCGCTCAGCGTTCTCGGGCTCCTCCGGGCCCGCCGGGGCGACCCGCAAGAATGGCCGCCGCTGGACGAGGCGCTCGCGCTGCTCGAAGGAAAGGACGAGCTGCAGTACCGCGCGCCGGTTGCCGCGGCCAGGGCGGAGGCCGCCTGGCTGACCGGCCGCGGCGCGGCCGTCGACGAGATCACGCGCGACGTCCTTGCCGCCGCCGTAGACCGGGGCGCCTCCTGGGTCGCCGGCGAACTAGCCTGGCTGCGCCGCCTGGCGGGCATCGAGGAGACCGTGCCCGGATTGATCGAGCCGTACTCGGCACAGCTGGGCGGCGAAGCGACCGCCGCCGCCACCCGGTGGACTCGGATCGGCTGCCCCTACGACGCCGCCCTGGCGTTGGCGGCGTCGGGCGATGAGGCCGGCCTGCGCCGCGCGCTGGCCGACTTCCAGCGGCTCGGCGCCCACCCGGCCGCCGGGATCGTGGCGCGTCGCCTGCGCGACCACGGCGTACGCGACCTGCCGCGCGGGCCCCGGCAGCAGACAGCGCAGAACCCGGCCGGGCTCACGCGACGCGAAATCGAGGTGCTGGCGCACGTCCAGCAGGGCGCGTCGAACGCGGAGATCGCCGCCCGGCTCTTCCTCTCGGAGCGGACCGTGCATCACCACATCTCGGCGATCCTCCGCAAGCTCGGCGTCGGCAGCCGCGGACAGGCCGTCTTCGCCGCCGCCCAACGCGGCCTCATCGCCCCCGCCGCCGAGCTCGCCGACGACCCATCCCCGCCTGGCTAACCGGCTCGGGCGTCCCCAGCCAGAGCCTCGGCTCGCCGGGCCCTTCCCACCTCATCTGGACGACGCCTTCCGACCTTCCGGCGAAGATCAGGTAGTTGCCGTCGGTGGGGGCGAGCGCGTCCAGCCACCGCAGGCATTCGTCCAAGGAGGCGGGGTCGTCGGTCCCGTCGGAGCGCCGGCGCTCGGCGTCGTTCACCCGCATCAGCAGCATGTGCTCGGGCGGCCGCCGCGTCCCCAGGACGGCGGGCTCGAAGTCGGCTTGCATAACCTGAAAGCTATCTTGCACGTTATGCAATGATCGTTTCGGCGGCGGGGCCCAGCCGTGGACCGGAGTCGCTCGTGCGCACTTCTAGGCTGTGCACGTGGAACGGATTATCGTCGAGGAGCTAACGCAGAACACCAGCGCCGTGCTCGCACAAGTGGAGCGCGGGGAGACACTTGAGATCACCGTGAGCGGTCGAATCATCGCCCGGCTCGTGCCGAACGATGGGGGTCGGTCGGTGCTGGATCAGCTGGTCGCCGAAGGACGTGCAACAGCGCCGCTGACCTCGGGCCTGCTGCCGATGCCGCCCCGGCTTGGCGATCCGGCCGTCTACGTCGCCAACCAGCTCGCCACTGCCCGCGAGGAGTAGCGCCGGTGTTTCCTGCGGTCCTCGCGGCTTGAGCGAGATCACGGGCCAAGGCGTCAATCTGTAATTGGGCAACAGCCTGTTGCCCAATTACGTTTGACCCATTGCGACAGTTTTTGGCGCTTCGTCTCGGATGCGTGGAGCAATCCCGAAAGGCCTGGAGAAAGGCTATGCCCCGGGCTTCAGGACGCTCGTCCCAAGGACACCGGGGCTTACGAAATGTTAAGCATACGCCAGACAACAGAAACCCGCGGCATGTGGTCGGAGCGCATGCCGGCCCCCGGTAAATGGAGTGCGGACGGCGCCCGGGCGCTGACACGATGAATCATGTGATCGATGTCCGTCGTTTCGAGTCCGGCGACGTTCCCGCAGTCGTGGCCATCGTTCAGGGCCTTCCGGACTACTTCACCGACGATGTGCCGGCGAAGGTCGAGCGCGACGCCGCCAGCCACGAGGCCTGGGTAATCATCGATGCCGGAACGGTCGCGGGCTTCGCCGTTGTCGCCCGGAAATCACCTGGCGGCGCGGAAATCCTGTGGTTCGCCGTCGAGGCTGCCCGGCGCGGACGCGGGCACGGAACCAGGTTGCTCGGCCATGTCCTGGACCACCTGGCCGCTGCCGGGATCAGCGTCGTGGAGGCCAAAACCCTGGACCGCTCCTCGGGCTATCGCCCCTACGTGGCCACGCGGGCCTTCTGGGAACGCAACGGCTTCATCCACATCGACACGATCGACCCGCTGCCCGGCTGGCCACCCGGCAACCCGACCGCAATTTACATGACCGCAATCCGCCCAACCCGATGACACGTGGGCGGGGTGCCCAGGCTGCGCGGGATGACGCCGTTCACGTAGCCGAGTCCTGCGCTTGAGTACGAGATCAGGGTGCGTCAGGCCTTTGCTCGACCTCTCTCATCGTCTCGGCGACGGCTCGGCTGAGATCTGCGGCCGTGGGCAGCTCACGCCGAACTTCTTCGGGTAGCAGGCGCAGTTCGCTCACCGCGAGTGGCGAGTCGATGCCGCGTAGCGCGACCTCCACGGTGATGTCGTCCCGGCCGACCACGAGCAGGATGCCGATGGACGCGTCGTGCCGCTGCTGATCACGCAACTGATCGTCGATGAGCTGGACATAGAAGTTCAGCTTGCCGACATACTCCGGCTCGAACTGGCCGACCTTGAGCTCGAACACCACGAACCGGTGGAGGCGGTAGTGGAAGAAGAGCAGATCGACGAGGAACTCGCGGTCGCCGCACTGGACCGGATGCTCGGCGCCGACGAACGCAAACCCGGCGCCGAGCTCACGCAGGAACGTGGTCAAGTTCGCGATGAGAGCCCTACGTAGATCGCGCTCGTGCGTCGCCGGGCTGACGAAGTCGATCACGTAAGGTCCTTCACCAGCTCACGGACCGACTCCCTCTCGCTCTCGGGAACCGTGCGGTCGAACGTGGTGAGCTGAGCATGCTCGCGCTCGTGCAGCCGACTCGCGATCATGGTCTCCAGGACCTTGCGAGTCCATCCTTGCTCGGCAGCGCGCTGCGCGTAGAAGTCCCTGGTCGGACGGTTCCCGCAGGCGTCAAGGAGGACCATCACGTGCCCCCACGGCAATTGTGCAGCAGCGTGCTGCACAATTGGCTCCGGCCATACCTCGGCCATCGCGCGCATGTATTGGAGGTTGCGCCGGGACAGGCCGCGCATGTCGGGATAGGCGGTACGCAAATCGACTGCGAGGCGGTCGATCACATGCCTACCCCAGCCCTCCTTCCGCTGGCGTTCCAGAATGTCGCGGCCGATTTGCCAGTAGGTATCGATGAGGATGTTGTTGACGGTGCGGGCGGCCCGAAGGCGGGCGTACGCCAGGGTGCGTTTGATGGAGTCGAGCAGCTCGTCGTACGCGGCGCTTAATTCGATGCTTTCGAACATGCGAGCGACACTAATGCAAGACTGTGACAGTCCGCATTCGAACGGGTGAGCTGCGTGACGTTAGGGGAGGTCGAGGTGGCCGGCGGTGATGCGGGTGGTGAGGGTCCGCCATTCGCGGCGGGAGAACGCGAGCTTGGGGCCGTCGGGGTGCTTGCTGTCGCGTACGCCGACGGCATGGTCGAGGTCGGCGATCTCGACGCACGAGGTGCCTTCCTGGCCGCTGTGGGTGCTCTTGCGCCAGACCGCGGCCACCTCGACGCAATTAGTGCCTTCTTGACCGCTCCGGCTGCTCTTGCGCCACCGGGCGGCCCGAGAAGTCGTAGCGCTCACATAGTCTCCAAAACGGCCTGGATCAGCTTCTCCGAGTCCGCGGGCGTTAGCGCCACGGCTCCGATTTGATCGAACGTTACACCGAGGGCGGTGACCTCACGACCCGGCTCCACCAGTCGGCCAAGCCCGTTCACGCTCTCCGCGTAGCCGACGGGTGGCTCGTCAGGGAAGCCGAGGAAGATGAACGCCCCGGACGGGTAAATGGGCGCATCGTACTCCTCGGTCTGCAACAGGCCGAGGATGAGAAAGTTCTCGTAATCCTTGATCGACGACGCGGTCTCTTCGTACTCGGTGTATTCCAGGAACTCCGATGGGATGCCGGACTCGCGCTTGATGGCTGCGTACAGGTCGAGGAAGAAACGTTCCAGGTCGAGCGCCGTGTCGAGCCCGATGGACAGGCGGCGGGTGGGTGCGCGGCGGAGGTTCTCCACGGCCTCGATGAGCTTGCCGGAGACCATCACGGCGGGGTGAGCGCCGACGTCGGCCTGCGTCATCTTGGCCGCGACGCGGATGCGCCTGAGCTGTACGGCGTAGAACGCCCGGGCGGACGACGTGGGGTCGATGGGTTCGCTGCTCATGATCGCCTTCCGAGGGAGTGATCAAGCTGTAGCCGAGGGTAATCGGCTCGGGCGGGGTTAACGGCGAAATGGGCGAACCGCCTCTGCGCTAACCTGCTAGTCGGATCCCGGGCTCGCCGTGGGCAGGCCAATGGCTGCGGCCGCCGCGAGAAGTCTCTTGTCGTACGTGACGAATGCCTCGAACTCAGCGCCGGCGCCGCTCGCGAGGACCTGCGCTGTCGCGAGATGAACCGCGCCGAGGCTGCGCAGCGCCGCATCTTCGTAGGCAGCGGCCGTCGTCCGTATGGTGGCGTCGATCTCCACCCGGTAAAGCCGGGCCAGCGCGGAGGGGACGCCGGCGAGCGCCTGTGGCGCCGATCGTCGCAGCGTGAGTTGGCCACATGGGACGTACGGCGGCCGGGGTGGTCAGGGGGTTTCGGCGAGGGTGCGTACGGCGTCGTAGTCGGGGATGCGCCGGGCGATGTCGCTGCCGGTCGGAGTGCCGGACCAGCCGTCCGGGTCGTGGAAGAAGCGGATGACCGCGAAGTCCGGCTGCGGGCCCGAGTCGACCCAGTGGGTCGCGCCGCGGGCCACTCGGATCAGGTCGCCGACGGTGGCGTGGACGGCGTACACCGTATCCTCCGCGTGGATGTAGAACGCGGTGGCGCCGCGCGCCATGAAGCGGACCTCGTGGTCGGCGTGGGTGTGCTCGTCGCCGAACTTGGCGCGCATCGCCTTGGCGTCGTCGGCCCAGCCGGGTTCGTCGCTCGGGTGCATGGTGATCGCGTCCACGGCGACGAAGCCGTCCGCCGCGTTGATCTCGTCGACCACGTCGTGATACGCGGCGAGTACCGCGTCCTGGCCGGAGTCGGGGCCGATGTCCGAACGGGCCGGACGGCGCTCGAACCCGCAGCCGATCGCGTCGAGCGTCGCGCTGATCTCGTCCGGATCGGTGGTCTGCCGCAGCGGGGTGGCGGGGTCGTCGGCACGCCAGGCGACGAGGAATGACACGGCTCTTCCCTTTTCTTTCGGGATCTCCTCTTGGATTACACCTCGGCGCGATCTCCGCCGTCCAGGACACCCGGTCAGCCGCCGCCGCTGGCCGGGGAAGATCCGATAGCCTGCCGGGCGAGCCGTACGAAGGGGGTGGCGGAACGCATGGGCGAGCGCGAGTTCACCGTCGCCGAGGTGCGCGCCATGCTGCCGGAGGTGCTGACGCGAGCGGCCGAGTTCGTGCAGGTCAGAGCCGACCTCGCGCAGCTGGCCCACGAGCTGCGGACGACCGGCTCCTCCGATCTGGGCGGAGTGGCCGAGGTGAAGGCGTTCGAGGCCCGGCTGGACGACGTGGTCACGTGGTTCCGCGCCGAGAGCATCGAGGTCAAGGGCCTGGCGCCGCTGCTGCTGGACTTCCCAGCCCGGCTGCAGGGCCGATCCGTGCGGCTGTGCTGGCTGGAGGGCGACAGCGAGCTGTCGTGGTACCACCTCAGCGAGCTCGGTTTTCCCGGGCGCCGGCCGCTCTAGCACGCCCGATGCCGCAACGCGGCGGTCGGCTGAACTTTCAATCGTCTTCACCCGTTGCATACTCGGGGGAAGCCGTAGCCCTCGGCCCGCCGCTGGAGGCATCGGATACATGATCGTTTTTCGTCAGCGCAGCGCGTTCTGGATCGGGATCGTCGCCGTCCATGTGGGTGTGGTGCTGCACCTGCTCACGTACGCGCGGGCCGGTGACAAGGACTATGTGCTGGCGGGGACGCCGCTGGGCGTTGCGACGAAGACGGGGATCGCGCTCATCGCCATCGGCCTGCTGCTGGCCGTGTACGGGATCGGGCCGCACCGCGGCGAGGCCCAGTTCGGCGCGGTGGCCCACGTGCGGATCCGGGCGTTCGCCGAGGGCCCGCTGAGCAACAGCCAGACCACGCTGATCGGCGTCATGGTGGCGGCCACCCTGGTCACCACGACGACGCTGGCCACCCTCGCGTTCGTCGTGCCGGGCATGACCGATGAGTACCAACTAGCGTCCGCGCTGGTCATCTGGCTGCCGCTGGGCGCGCTCGCCGGGATGGTCGTCGGCTTCCTGACCTGGGGCCGGCTGGGTGAGCGCATCGGCCGCCGCGCGGCGATCCTGCTCGCCGGGGTGATCTTCATCGCCACGGCGGTCGGCGGCTCGCTGCCCGCGTTCGGCTGGAACCTGCTGATGGGTTTCCTCATGGGCGTGGCGCTCGGCGGGCTGATCCCGATCGGGGTCACACTGGTCGCGGAGACCATTCCGGCGCAGCACCGCCGCCGGCTGCTCGCGTGCGTGGGCGCCGGCGTCGCCGGAGCCTTCGTTGTCACCGGCGCGCTGGCCGCCGGCCTGGAGCCGGGCTTCGGCTGGCGCGTGATGGGGCTCATCGGGCTGCCGGCCGGCTTCCTGCTGATCCTGCTCAACCGGTGGATTCCCGAGTCGCCGCGGTTCCTGCTCGCCACCGGCCGGGTGAACGAGGCCGCCGAGGTGATGACCAGGTACGGGGCCGCGGTGATGTACCAAGACCGGCGATCGCGGCGAAGCTGACGAAAGAGCATGAATCCATCGGGAGGCGCCCGGCCGTAATACCCGATGTGTGCGAGCACGAGATTTCGACCTGCGCGCATGACTGGCGGCTGGCCGGTCCGCACCACTACGGTGCGGTGAACGCGGGGGGATTCCGAACGGGATGAACCGGAGGGCGACACGCGCCGTGCACGGGGTGTGGGCATTGTCTGATGAGTCGCTGCTCGCTGGGATGGCTTCGCGGGACGCCGACGCGGCGACCGCATTCGTCCGCCGTTATCAGGCGCGCGTCTTCGGCTTGGCACTCACGATCGTCGGCTCGCGGTCGGTCGCCGAGGATGTGGCCCAGGAGGCCTTCGTCCGGGCCTGGCGGCACGCGGAGAGCTACGATCCCCGTAAGGGACGTGTACCGGCGTGGCTGCTGACCATTACACGTAACCTGGCCATCGACGCCGTCCGTATGCGCGGCGAACTCCCCACCGACCCGTTTTTGCTCATGGGGTCGCTGGTGTCCCGCGAGGGCGAGGCGGATTCGAGTATGGCCATCGACGACAGGGAGAATCTGCGGCGGGCGCTGCTCGGGCTGCCGCAGGAACAGGCCAGGGCCATCGCCCTTTCTGTGTTCTACGGGTTGACAGGAAAGGAGATCGCGGCCGTCGAAGAGATCCCGCTTGGGACTGCCAAGACCCGGATCCGTCGCGGCCTGGCCAAGTTGAGGGAGGTGTTGGGGGTCAACGATGACTGATGATGCGGAGTGCGCGGAGATCCGGGACCTGATCCCGGAGATCGCGGCCGGAGTGGCCGCGGGTGACGAGCGTGCGCGCGCGCTCGCCCATCTCAGCGGCTGTCAGGAATGCCGCCGGGAACTCGCCGTGACGGCGGATCTGGTCGACGAGATGTTGACGCTGGCCCCCTCGAAGGAGCCGCCGGGGGGCTTCGAGAGCCGCGTCATGACCCGGCTCGCCCCGGAGGCCAGGCAACGACGCCGGCGACCGTCCCGCCGTACGGTGCGCGTGGTGTCGTGGGTGGCGGCGACCGCCGCGGTCGCCGCGCTCGCCGCCGGCACGGTGTGGTGGCGGACGGCGCAGGACCGCCAGCTCGCCGACAGCTACCGGCACACTCTGGCCGTCGCGCACGGCCACGGGCTGAGCGCCGCCCCGCTGATGTCGGCGGTCGGCGCCGAGACCGGCACGGTCTTCGCCTACCAGGGCGAGCCGTCCTGGCTGTACGTCACGTTCCGGGCCACACTGCCCGAGGGGCACTACGACGCGTGCCTGGTCACCAAGGACGGTCGCCGGTACCAACTGCGACCGCTCGAGGCCAACCCGAACTCCATCGCCTGGGGTTCCACGATCCGCGTCCAGGTGCGCGAGATCAGCACCATCGAGTTCGCCCGCTCCGGCACGACCGTCATGACCGCCCGCTTCTGACCCGGGCCGGTTACGGCTTCGGCAGGAGCCAGATCACGCTGAGGCCTTCGCGGCGGACGGCCTCGATGAGTTCGGGGACCGTCGGGACGCGCGGCACGTTGATCTTGACGGCGAGCTCGATCCGCGCCACCCGCAGGCCGTACTCCTCGATCCGGCGCGCGTAGATGGGCGCGACCGTCTCGGGGCGCTCGACCAGCTCGCCGCGCATAGGGGTCGTCCGGCCGTCTACCGTGACCTCGACGTCGGCGCCGCCGCGGAAGTTGACCCGCCAGCGCGCCCCGGTCAGCACGTACAGCCGGTCGTCGGCCCGGTGGACCGTAACCGGCACAACGTAGCGGCGCCCGCTCTTGCGCCCGGTGAAGTGCAGCAGCATGTACCGGCGGCGCAGCGGGCCGCCGAGCGGCGTGCTCAGCGCGAACCGTGCCATCGGGTTGAACAACCGGGTCACGATGTCCGGCGGGTACGACGCCTCGACGACGGGCCGATCTTGCCTCACGACGGCCAGGGTACGCCGCGGGCCGCGGTCACCGGCGAGTGAGGCCGTCGATGCGGACGACCTCGTCGTCGTTGAGCCGGAAGCCGGACAGGTCGAAGTTGGCGGCGATGCGGTCGCGGTTCGCCGACTTCGGGATGACGACGATCTCGTGTTCGAGATGCCAGCGCAGCACCACCTGGGCCGGTGTGACGCCGTGCCGGGAGGCGATCTCGGCCAGCACGGGGTCGCGCAGGTTGGCGCCCTTGAGCGGGCTGTAGCCCTCGACCACGACGCCGCGCTCGCGGTTGCCGGCCAGCACCCGCGGCTCGTGTCGCGACGGGCTCCACGGGATCTGGTTGACCGCCGGCGGTTCCCCGGTCGCGTCGATCAGCTCGTCGAGCTGGCGGACGCTGTAGTTGCTCACCCCGACGGCCCTGGCCAGCCCCTCGTCGCGGACGGCGAGGAACTGCTGCCACGTCTGGGGCCGCGCGCTGCCGCCCGGCGGCCAGTGCACCAGCCACAGGTCGACGTGGTCGGTGCCGAGGGCGCGCAGGCTGGCGGCGATCGTCTCGCGTTCGCGACCGGCCCCGCGCGCGGGCAGTTTCGTGGTGATGAACACCTCCCGCCGGTCGAGGCCGCTGTCGCGTACGGCGCGGCCGACCTCGGACTCGTTGCCGTACATCGTCGCGGTGTCGAGGTGCCGGTAGCCCACCTCGAGGGCGTACTTGGTCGCTTCGTACGCCCGGCGCCCGCGCAACTGCCAGGTGCCGAAGCCGACCAGCGGCATCGCCACGTCGCCAGGCAGTGCGACCGTCGGGATCTCGTCCGCCTGTGTCATGTGACCATCATTCCCAGGTGACGGGGAGTTCGGCGAACCCGCCGGTGAGCCGGTGCGCCGGGCGCTCCAGCCGGTCGACGGGGACGGCGAGCTCCAGGGTGGGGAAGCGCTGGAACAGTGTGCCGAACACCGCCCGCAGCTCGACCCTGGCCAGGCCGGCGCCAATGCAGAAGTGCTGCGCGTAGCCGAAGCCGAGGTGCGTCTCGGCCGGTTCGCGGAAGATGTCGAACCGGTCGGGGTCGGGAAACGCCTTCTCGTCGCGGTTGGCCGCGGCGGTCATGAGCACGACGGCGTCGCCGGCCCGGATCGTCACGCCGCCGACTTCGATGTCGGCCCGCGCGTACCGGGTCAGCCCGTGATCGCTGGGCGCGGCCACCCGCAGGATCTCCTCGACCGCCGCCGGCGCCAGCCCGGGGTCGCGGCGCAGCGCGGCGAGCTGGCCGGGATGGGTGAGCAGCAGCACAGTGCCGAAGTCGATGCGCGAGACGGTCGTCTCGTGCCCGGCGAACAGCAGCCCGGCCGCCATCGTGGCGATGCGCTCGTCGGTCAGGCCGCGCTCGCCGGCGGTGGCGAGGTCGGAGAGCACGTCCTCGGCGGACGCCCGGCGCTTGCCGGCGATGAGATCGTGCATGTAGTCAGTGAGCCGCTCCCGCGCGGCGGCCGACCTGTCCTTGTCGGCGAGCCCGGCCACCTCGTTCGACAGGGTCCGGAACTTGTCCCTGTCGTCGTACGGCACGCCGAGCAGCTCGCAGATCACCAGCGCGGGCAGCGGGAAGGACAGCGCCTCGTGCAGGTCGGCGGGCGGCGTGCGCGCGGCCAGCCGATCGAGCAGGTCGACGACGATCGACTGCACGTGCGCGCGCAGCGCGTTCATCCGGCGCCGGGAGAAGGCGGGGGCCAGCAGCCTGCGCATGCCCTCGTGCGACGCCTTCTCGGTCGCGTAGTCGCCCTGCGGGCCGCCGAGCATCGCCGAGTTCGAGACCCGCGCGGCCCGGTCGGGATCGGGATGGGACCGGCCAAGGCGGTCGTCGGCGAGTAGCCGCCTGGTGTCTTCGTAGCCGCTGACCAGCCACGCCAGGTCGCCGGCCCGGGTCCGCACCTGGACGGCCGGCCCCTCGGCCCGGAGCGTCCGGTACGTCGGCGGCACATCGAGCACGTCGCGGCGCGTGAACGGAAGTTGTGGGAGATCGGTCCCCGTCGTCATGAGTTCATGATCCCTCGGCGCCCCGGCACGCGTACACCCCCATAGAGCAAGCCCAAAAGTGACGCAATTTTAATCGGCAATATCTAGCTTTATTGATTTCAATGTGTTATTATAGGTTAAATGCTTTGTTAGCCTTTCAGGCGTTCTCATTCGGATCGACGAAAGGGACGCCTGACGTGTGTTATGACGCTACCGCCGTGCCGCCCGTACCGCACCTCGCCGACGTGGCCGTCACGGGGGAGCCGGTGACCCTCACCTCCGCAGACGGTACCGACTTCGCCGCCTACCTGGCCCGTCCGGAGCGGTCGCGCGGCACCGGGGTGCTGTTGTTGCCCGACAACCGGGGCCTGTCCGGCTTCTACGAACAGCTCGCGGAACGGTTCGCCGAGCGGGGATATGCGGCGCTCGCCATCGACTATTTCGCCCGCACCGCCGGCCTCGACTACCGGAGCCGGGCCGCGGACTTCCAGCACCTCGAGAACGTCATGCCGCACCTGGCCAAACTCAACAAGGACACGCTTTACGCCGACTTCGACGCGGCGATCGGGCGCCTCCGCCAGCACGCGCCCGCAGTGGTGTCCGTGGGGTTCTGCATGGGCGGGCGGTTCGCGCTCCTCACCGCGGCGGCCCGGTTCGGGCTCGCCGGGGTCGTCGGCTTCTACGGCTTCCCCGACCGGCTGCGCGACGCGCCCGGCCCCACGCAGCTGGCCGCGACCTTCACCGCGCCGATCCTGGCTCTGTGGGGCGGCGGCGACGAGGGCATCCCGCCGAGCGTCGTCGCGGCCTTCGACGAGGCGCTCACCGCCATCGGCGCCGAGCACGAGTTCGTGACCTACCCGGACGCGCCGCACGGCTTCTTCGAGCTGGCTCAGGACGAGTTCGCCGACGCCTGCGCCGACTCCTGGCGGCGCCTCCTCGCGTTCATCGAGAAGGTGGACAGCTGACCGGACTTGCCGGCGGCCGCCGGCCCGGACGAGGTGAGCGCCACCGGCGTGCCGAGCCCGTCGCCGATGGCGGTCGCCCAGTCGCACGACGCGGCGACGGGCGGTGTCTCGTACACCGGGCGGGCCGAAATGACCGTCGCCGCCGAGGTCAGCCGCCTCCGCCGGCCGCGGCCTCGGCGTCGGCCTCGGACACGGCCCGGTCGGCGGCGAGGGCGCCGTCGTGGAGCTCCAGGACGCGGTCGGCGTGCTTGAGCAGGCCGGGGTCGTGAGTGGCCACCAGCGCGGTCACGCCCTGGCTGCGGACGACCGCCCGGATCAGCCGCATGATCGACTGCGCGGTCTCGGAGTCGAGCTGCCCGGTCGGCTCGTCCGCGATGAGCACGCGCGGCCGGTTGGCCAGCGCGCGGGCGATCGCGACGCGTTGTTGCTGGCCGCCGGACAGTTCGAACGTCCGGTGGTCGGCGTGGTCGGCCAGGCCGACGAGCGACAGCAGCAGCCGTACCCGTTCCTCGCGGTCGCGCGGCGACATCTTGATGAGCCGCATCGGCACGCCGATGTTCTCCGCGGCCGACAGCACGGGGATCAGCCCGAACGACTGGAACACGAAGCCGACGGTCTCCCGGCGCATGCGCAGCAGGTCGGCCTCGTCGAGTGTGGTGATGGCACGGCCGGCCACCGCGACCCGGCCCGCGTCCGGGGTGTCGAGCCCGCCGATCAGGTTGAGCAGCGTCGTCTTGCCGGAGCTGGAGCGGCCGTTGACGACCGCGAGCTGTCCGTCCGGCACCTCGAACGTCACGTCACGCAGGGCGTGCACCGTGTTCCGGCCAGTCTGGAAGGTCTTGGTGAGTCCGTTCACCGTGATCGCCGGTTCAGCCATCGGCCTGCTCATTCTTTTGATCGGGCCAGACCCCGATGTGGTCGGGCTCCAGCTCCAGCCGCACCCGGTCCCTCATGCCGAGCTCGGTGGTGAAGGCCCTGGGCAGTTGCAGCCGGCCGGCCCGGTCGAGGACGGCGTACTCCTGCGCGACGACCCGCTCGTGGCCGTGCTCGTCGCGCAGCGTCCGGCGGACGACCTCGCTGCTCGTCCGGCCGTCGCGGATGCCGATGGTCCGGTCCACCTGCTCGGCCACCCGGGGGTCGTGCGTGACGATGACGGCCGTCACCGCCAGCTCACGGTTGGCCTCGCGGAGCGCCGCGAAGACCTCGGCCGACGTGGCGCTGTCGAGCTCGCCCGTGGGCTCGTCGGCCAGGATGATCTCGGGGGAGTTGGCGACGGCCACGGCGATCGCGGTCCGCTGCTGTTCCCCGCCCGACATCTCGCTGGGCAGCCGGTCGGCGCAGTGCTCGACCCCCATCAATTCGAGCAGCAGCGCGGTGCGGTCCCGCCGCTCGCGCGCCTTGCGCCCGCTGAACCGCATCGGCAGCGCGACGTTCTGCGCCGCCGTCAGGTAGGGGAGCAGGTTGCGCGTCGCCTGCTGCCAGACGAACCCGACCAGCTCGCGGCGGAAGTGCAGCCGCTCCCGCCCCGTCATCGTCAGCAGGTCGGCGCCCGCCACCCGGGCCGTCCCCGCCGTGGGCACGTCGAGCCCGGACAGGATGTTGAGCAGCGTCGACTTGCCGGACCCGGACGCGCCCACGATCGCGACCATCTCGCCCCGTTCGATGAGCAGGTCGAGCCCCTGGAGCGCGACCACCTCGACGCCCTCGGTCTGGTAGATCCGGACGAGGTTGTCGCACATGATGTGGGCGTCCGCGCCGAACACCGGTGTGGACCTGGTCGCCTGACGTTCCAGCTCAACGAGGTCGTCGGTTTCCCACGTCACCGCTGGGCCTCCCTTCTGAGCTCGGTGCCGAGCCGCCGGCGGGTACTGATCATGGTGTCGACGGCGATCGCGATCCCGCCGAACGCGATCAGTCCCGCGGCGAGCGCGGCGGTGGTGAGCGGATCCGGCGAGTAGCCCGTCACGGACAACCCGCCCGTGTACGGCCGCAGGTCGATGGCCGACCCCACCAGATGCGGCAGCAATATGCCGACGACCCAGCCGGCGACGGCGGCGCACAGGAGTACCGGCCCCAGCTCCGTGATCGCCAGTCGCCGCGACTGGCGCCGGCTGAACCCGAGCGCGCGCAGGTACGACACGACCTGGGCACGCGTGCCCGCGCCGATGACCAGCATGAGCAGGACGGCGAGCGCGGCGTACCCCGCGACGACGAGCGTCCCGTAGCCGAACGCGGCCCGGACCAGGGTGGCCATCGGGGCCGCGGTCAGCCGGTCATGGACGGCCGCGTAGGTCGTCACGACGACGTCGCCGCCCACCGCCCGGCGCAGCTGGGCGGCGTCCAGCCGGGTACCGCGGACGAAGTACGTGGTCGGATCGGCCCCCGGGCCCAGCGCCCGCAACGGAATGACGACGAAGTCCCCGGTGGTGCCGGGGAAGGATTCGGCCGTCCCCCCCGTACGGATCGTCACCTCTGGCGTGTTGCCCGAGCCGGCCTGGAGCGGGCCGGGACCGATCCGCTCGGCCAGCCCCGGCGACATCAGCGCGGGGACCCCGGAGCCGCCCGGCGGCTCCGGGATCTTGAGCGGCGTGTCGGCGACCAGGCGCCGGTAGGCGGCCAGGTCCACCGCCACCAGCGTGACGGTGAGAGACCGCGACGGCGAGCTGAGCGTCGAGCTGTCGACGACCCGGGCCGGCAGGACGTCTCGCACCCCGCGCACCCGCCGGATCCGGTCGCCGGTCGCCGCGCTGAACGAGAGGCCTTCGATCCGCGCGTCGGCGCCGACCGTCAGCCACGCCGACATGTCCTGTGCCCGGCGCAGCCCGCCGTCGACGACATTGGCGAAGCCCGCGACCACCATGGCGATCAGCAGCACGAGCACCGGCAGGGTCGCGACCAGGCCCTGCCGGGCGGCCCGCGCCACCCCGAGGAACGGAACGGCGGTCCGGCGCCGGGCGGTGAGCCGGCCGATGAGTCGCAACGGATACGGGTAGCCGCGCAGCGTCAGCATGCCCACGGCGAAGCCGAGCAGCACCGGCACCATGGCCAGCAGGGGATCCGCACCCTCCCCGGGGGCTCTGGTGGACAGGCCCCGCGTGCGGAGCGCGACCACCCCCGCGCTGGCCAGCACGACGGCCAGCGCCTCGAGCACGATCTGGCGCGGAGTGGCCCGGCGTCCCGCGAGCTCCTGTCGCTCGTTCCGGCCCGGCCGGCGGTGAGTCCAGACGGCGAGCGCCGCGGGCAGTAGTACCGCGACCGCGAACACGGCGACCACGCCGGGCAGCGAGGCCGTTCCCGGCGCGAGCGCCACGGCCACGCCGTACCCGGCCGCCGCCGCGGGCAGCGCCACGAGGAATACCGCCGCGCTCACACCGAGCCAGAGCTGGGTCGGGGACGCGCCCCGCGCGCGCGTGGTGGCCAGCGGTGTCCGCAACCGCTCGGTCAGCAGCCGGCAGGCCAGCGCGAGCACGCCGAATGCCACGGCGAACAGTCCGGCCAGCACGAGGTACACGATGGTCTGCGCGGTGCGCAGTTGACCGAGGAAGCCAGACAGCAACTCGCCCAGCCCGCTCGTGGTCTGCAGTTGCATGCCGGCGAGGTCATAGCCGGTCAACCCCTGGGCCCCGACGACGTTCAGGTTGCCGGCGGTCACCCCCAGCTCGGTCACGGCGGCGGCCACCGGGCGCGCCTTACTCGCGGTGAATCGCCCGGGAGCCACGGGCAGCCGCCACGTGTAGTTGAGCGTCGCGTCGGTCCGGTCGTACACCGCCTGATAGCCCGCCGCGTCCAGCGCCCCGGTCGCGATGTAGGTGGTGGGGGAGGTGATGGTCGCCTCCTGCACGATGGGACCGGTCAGTCCGGGCCGGGTCACCCAGTAGCGATCTTTCGCGGCGGCAGGCGCGTACTGGCCGGTGACCCGCACGACGGCGGGCTGGTTCCCGAGTGCCAGCGGCAGCTCGGCGCCGGTCGGAATCCGCATGGCGGCGCTGGTGCCGGAGGCCAGGCCGACCTCGATGACGGGGAGCCCGTGCGCGTCAGGGGCCGGGTTGCGGGGTGGCCGGCCGTTGACGTAGCGAACGCGCCCCGCGACGCCGGGATCCCAGCTGATCATGAGCTGCTGTACCCGATCCGGTGACGCCGCCGCGGCGCCCGCTCCCTTGCCCAGCGTCGCAGGTCGGGAAGAGACGTCGTACTCGATGGGTTCGGTCACGCCGCGCAGCGCGCCCGGGGTCGCCGAGTAGACCTTGTCCGTCGCCGCGCGCAGCCCGGCCTGTGTCCGGATCGGCGCCTGCGGAGCCCGGCGGTCGATCAGCTGCCCGGTGAGCGTGACGTCGCGGCCGGTCGCCGGCGTCGTGCCCATCGTGTCGCGGATCGCGGCGTCGTAGTGGCTGGTCAGCAGCGGCGGCACCACGGCGACGAGGAACGACGTGACGAGGACGATCGCGCCAAGGACGGCGGCGATGGCGGCCTCCGTGCGAACGGCCGCCGCGAAGACGGGAAACGGCCTCATGAGTCGCTCACCGGTCCTCCCCGATGCGAATTGCGGCGCCCGGACCACCCCGGCCCAGGAACCGTACGAGAACCGCGAACACGACCGCGAGCAGCGCCGGTACGCCGGCGACCAGCCCCAGGACCGGCACCCACGGCACGATCAGCCGTACCGGCGGATAGGGGGCGGTGGCGCGCACGGTCAGCACGGTATGCGGGATCACGATGTGCCCGATCACGAGCCCCAGGGCGAGGCCGCCGGCCAGCCCGAGTACGACGAGGAACAGCTGCTCCACGCCGAACGTCCCGGAGATCTGCCGGGTGCTCATGCCCAGCGCGCGCAGCACGGCGAACTCGGTGCGCCGCTCGCGGGCCGACACGGTGGCGTTCACCGCGAAGCCGACCACGGCCAGGGTGAGCGCGGCGATGAAGCCGAGGACCAGCGCGCCCTGGAGCGCGGCCCCGAGCGGGGCGTCGCGCAGTTCGCGGCGCAGCGCCATGCGGTCGACGACCTCGCTGGTCCAGTCCGGATGCCGGGCCAGCGCCCGGACGGCGGGCCCGGTGTCGCCGCGCGTCGCCAGCCACCACTCGGTGGGCGCGACGTCGCTCCCGGTGGCGAGGGCGGTCCGGTCGGCGTAGGCGCGCCAGTCGAGGAGCACCGCCGGTGCGCCGGGCGGAGTGGCCGGCAGCGCGGGCACGATCGCCGCGACGGTGACGGACTGGGCCCCGGACGGCTCGGTGAGGGTGATCCGCCCGCCGACGCCGACGTGGGCCCGCTTGGCCAGCTCGGCGGTGATGATCCCGGGGATCGTGGGGGCGGTGCCCGCACGCCCGGCGCCGCCGGCTCCGGTCCGGCCCAAGGTGGCCGTCAGGCGGGCGCCGACACCGGTGTCGTACCGGAAGAGCAGGGGGGGCGGCGACACCTTTGGCAGCTCGGCCGTCAGCGTCGCCGCGGTGTCCCGCCGGATGGTCGCCGTGTGGGTGCGGCCGTCGGTGGAGCGGAACGCGCCCGTCCAGCCGGTGCCCGCCGGCGGCTGCGCCACGCCCTGGATCCGCAGGCTCAACGTGAGCGGACCCACCGACAGCTCCGGCGGATATTCATAGCGAATCCCGCGGAGCGCGATCGGATAGCTGAGCCGCCCGCCGGGCCCGGCCAGACCGGTGAGATCGGCGCTCTGGGTGTGGAACGCGCCGTCGCCGGGGACCCCGCCGAGGTCGACCGTCGCGGTCACCCCGCGGGCGTCGACGACCGTGACGGACAGCTGGTTCCTGGCGACCAGGCCAGGACGGGAGAGCCGGTCGCGCGGGACGACCCGTACGTCGGCGACGAGCCGGTCGGGACGGCCCGGCACCACGGCACCGGGCGGCGGGCCGGTGGACGGCCCCGAGGTGAGCGGGCCGGACAGGCTCTGGCCGCCAGGGTGCGTCGCGAACAGCGCGTCGGCCTTCGCGGCGTCCACCGCGAGGAGCGTCACGTTCTGATTGCCGGCGCTGGAGGTCTCCTGCAACACCGGGCTCGCCGCGGTGACCGACGGCAGCGTGCCGTACGCCGCACCCTGCCCGAGCGGCGCGAGCGCGGTGACGTCGCGCGGCGGGGTGATCCGCACGTCGGCACCGGCCTGGAAGTCGGCCTGGTCCAGCTGCGACTGCCGCCACGTCACCCCGGCCGTCACCGAGAGGACACCGACCGCGATCGCCATCACGAGCAGCAGCGCGGGCCCGGCGTAACGCAGCGGACGGCGGCTGACCTGCCATGTCCCCAGCGCCGGCGCGAGCCCGTCGCCCCGGGACAGCAACCGTTCCGCGGCCCGCGCCGCGAACGGCACGACGCGCAGCACCAGCGTCGCGCCGGCCAGCAGCGCCAGCGCCGGACCGGCCACGATGACCGGGTCGACGCCGAGCACCTGACGGCTCGGCTCCGTCGACTGGGCGGTCACCGGCCCGCCGTAGTGGACCAGCTGCCAGACCCCCAGCGCCGCGATGAAGGCCAGCGCGACGTCGGCGCCGGCCCGCTGCAGCACGCCCCGCCGGCCACCTCGCCCACGTGCCGCCCGGATCGCGACGTGCGACCTGCTGATGCCCTGCACAGCGGGCAGGGTGAGGGCCATGCCGCATCCGATCGCCGCGGCGATTGCGGCCACCCACATCGCCGGCGACGGGGAGAAGTCGAGCCGCAGCCCCGTGTTCTTGATGATGGCGGCGTTTCCGGCCAGCCACAGCAGCGCGGGCGCCAGCAGCGGGGCCGCCACCACGGCAGGTGCGGTGAGCAAGATCCCCTCACCGGCCGTCAACAGGGACAGCTGCCGGGCCGTCGCCCCCCGCGCCCGCAGCAGGGCGGCCTCCATCCGGCGATGGTCGGCGAGCAGCCGCGCCACCAGCAGCAGCGCGTAGGCGGACAGCACCAGCAGCTGGAGGATGGGGATGGCCATCGTCGAACGGCTGACGAGCGCGGCCTGCTGCACCTGACCGAGCAGTGCGGGCAGGTTGGTGGCGACGATGTACCCGGTGGCGGGGTCGGCCTTCGCGAGCCGGTCGCGGAGCCCGGTCGCACGGTCCGCGACGGCGCCGAACGTGTCCGGGGCGATCGCCCGGACGTCGGGCAGCACGCGCCACTGGACGGTCACGCCCGTCGACATGAAGCCGCCGATGAACGCCTCCGGGGCCACCACCAGCGGACCGAACGTCGTGTACGACAGCCGCTGCACCCCTTTGAGGACCAGGGGGTCGCCGTTCCAGAACGGGTCGTTGGCACGGTCCACCCTGAACAGGCCGGAGATCCGCACCCGGGCGGCGCGGCCGTCGATCCGGCTGTGCAGGGTGTAGGTGCCGCCCACGTGCATCTTCATGGCGGTGGCCGCCGGCTCGGGCAGGACGGCCTCGACGACGCCGGACGCGCCCGACGGGCGTGGCCAGGCCCCCGCGCGCAGGGTCGCGTGCTCGCCGATCCGCGTGTACATGGCGAACCTGGTGAGCTCCGGATGCCGGGCGCGCTGCTGGCCGGGGAGCGTGTAGGAGTCGCCGCGGGCGCTGACCTCCGTCGTCATCGAGACCCCGGGGTAGACACCCGCGAGGCCGGTCCGGATGGTCTGGTCGGCCTTCGCATAGCTCCCGGCCGTGACCGGCGCGGCAATCCGGGTCACGACCTGTTCGGCGGGGGCCGCCGCGAGCGTGCGGCGCGCCCCGGTGTTGGTCACCGATGCCGCGTAGGCACCGAGCGCGACGATGATCGTTGTGGCCAGCAACGCCGTGAGGCCGGCGGCCAGGAACAGCGCCTTCTCGCTGTAGGCCCGCCGGGCGGCCACCTGTAGACCGGGCACCCCTAGCGTGCGGGGGCCTGGGCGAGCGACACCGTGTTGGTCACCGCCATCGTGTGTACATCCTCCTCACTGAATCGGGCCTCGAGGAACCTGTCCGCCATGAGTGCGAGGCCGTCCTCCACCGGCGGGTTGAACGGCTGACCGAGGTCGCTGGCGAAGAACGACCGCGCCGGGGTCGCCGCCCGTACGCCCTCGAACATCGTCTCCCACGTGCACTTGCCGGTGTGCGGCGTGGTGAAGCAGCGCTCCAGGTAGGCGCCGCGGGCGGCGAGCTCGCGCTGGTCGTCCGGGCCGATCCGCTGCGACGTGAACTCCGGGTGGGTGACGACGACCCGCCGTACGCCGGCCGCCGCGGCCGCGTCGACGACCGCGAAGATCTCGTCGCGCGACAGGTGCCCAGTGGCGAGCACCAGGTCGTGCTTGGCGACCATCCGCAGCACATCGCGCAGCGCCTGGGTGACCTTGCCGTCGGCGCCGACCACGTCGATGGGCGGGCTGGCGATCCCCTCGTCCAGCAGGTCCTGCTGCAGCCGGGCCCACATCGGCGGTTTCGCGCCGGGCGGATCGGCGGCCCGCGACTCGCGCTGGTTGCGGCAGTCGACGGTGGGCAGCCACACCCAGCGGGCGCCCTCCCGGGCCGCGATCTCGATGGCGATGGGGTTCAGCCCGCCGACCGACGCGTTCAGCGTGATGGCCCCCACCGCGTCGACGCCGGGCACCGCCGCCCGCACCACGCTGGCCCGCTCCGCCGTCGGGACGTAGTGCGACTTGAGCACGAAGCCGGCCAGCTCGCGTTCCTGGAACCGCCTGGCCAGCGCGAGGTCGTCGATCCGCCGCTCCATCACGTCGGGCGCGATGTGCACATGCGGGTCGTAGCCGCCGCGGACGAGCTCCCTGGCCAGGGCGGAGGCCTCCGGGTGGTCGGTCAAGGCGTCTCCTCGGGGTGGGGGACGAGGCGCTCCAGGCGGGCGATCGTCGCCCGGGTGACGTCATGGGCCGCGCCGACGTCGGCGGCGTAGTCGGCCGCCGCCCGCATCTCCGCCAGCCGCCGCCCGGCATGCCGGCGCGTGCCGTCGACCAGCCGGTCGACGAGGGCGGCGTCGGCGGCGGTGAGCTCACCGACGATCTGGCCGCGCAGCCACTCCTCCTGATCGGTCAGCGCGGCCATCTCGAGGCCTTCCATCACGACGGCGGCCAGACCCTTCATGAACACGCTGCGCAGCAGCTTGCGGGCCGCGGCCGCGCCCGGCCGCTCGCCCGCGTCCTCGACGGGGACCCCGAGCGGGGCGAGGAACCGGCCGAGCCGGTCGCGTCCCGGCCCGGCGAGCGCGAGCGGGGTCCGCAGCCCGGCCCGCGGGACCGGCGCCAGCACGGCGGCGTCGACGAACAGCGCTCCGGTCGGCGCGACCACCTCGGCGACGTCGGCCTTGACCCGCGGTGCGCTGGTGTTGAGATCGGCGAAGACGGTGTCGGTCCGCAGCCCCGCCGCCGCGTCGGCCGCCACCGTACGGGCCACGTGCGCGGCGTTCAGGCTCAGCACGTACTGTGCGTCCCGTACGGCCGCGGCCGGGTCGCCGGCCTGCCGCAGACCCGGCAGGTCCGGCCGGGCCACCGGGTCGTGGCCCACCACCGAGACCCCGGCGGCGAGCAGATCCGCGGCGTACCGCGACCCGGCCTCGCCCAGCCCGAGCACCGCGACGACAACGTTCATGATTTCCGAGAGTAAGCGCTGTCCCGGCGTAGCCGATATTTCCTCATCAACTTGTGCGGTAGGCGTGACCTGCCGCCGGCCGGTTTGATCGATTGGTAACACGAGAGACCTGACCGTCAGGTCGTTGCACTGCTAACGTCCAGGTAAAGCAAACTTACCGGTGAGTACGGAGAGTCGCCCTGGGCTCACACGAACGGCCTCCCAGACGGTTGGGGTGGGGTACCGCCTTGCCGCCGTCGTTGTTCGTGATCGTCGTCTGCGCGATCTTCATCGGCGCCGCGGCCTGCATCTTCGTCTCGCCCACGACCGGCAGCGGCGCCGATCCCCCGACGGCGTCGGCCGAGCCGGGACAGCCGTACGCCTCCGCGCTGACCAACGAGTGGGTGACGTACGGCCGCGGCGCCACATGCGCGGACTGGGCCGGGGCCGACGGCATCCAGGGCACCCGGCTCAACCAGTCCACCATCGCCTGGTTCTTCTCCGACACCTACCTCGGCACCGTGCGGGAGAACGTGCCGGGCTTCCAGGGCAACCTGATCACCAACTCGCTGGTCATTCAGCGGGCCGGCAAGCGGACGACCGTGACCGGCGGCGGCGCCTGTCCCTGGGACCGGCTGCCGGCGGACAAGCCTCGTGCGATGGTCACCACCGGGCGGCACAAGCAGTGGTACTGGGGCGCCGACGGCATGGTGACGGGCGATCAGATGGTGAAGTTCTTCCACCGCTTCGCCTGGGGCCCCGCACGGTACGAGCCGCGGGCCACCGCCGTCACGACCGTGCCGGTGCACAAGCTCACCGCGCGTAAGCCGCCGAAGGCGCTGCAGCTGCGCCCGCACGAGCTGCCGTCCGTGCGGCCCGTGCCGGGCGGCACCCCGATCATGTGGGGAGTGGCGCTGCTCCCCGCCGGCGACACCGTCTACGTGTACGGCTGGCAGGCCCCCGACAGCCGGATCCAGCAAAAGCGGCTGTACCTCGCCCGGGCCCCGCGTAGCCGGCTCGCCGACATGACGGCGTGGACCTACTACGCCGGAGCCGGCCAGTGGACGGCCCTGCAGACGGGCGCCCGTCCCGTACAGCCCTACGGGTCGGAGTTCGAGGTGTCGAGCGCGTTCAGCGTCGCCCAGCTCGGCGGGCGGTACTGGCTGATCCAGCACAGTCCCGCCTTCGACTCGCCGGACATCGTGGCCATCCCGGGCGCCACGCCGTGGGGCCCGTTCGACACGCGCCAGCGCAAGCTGCTCTACCGGGCCCCCGGGGTGGGAGACGACGCGGAGCACGACTACAAGATCGTGTATGACGCGCGGGTGATGACGCCGCTGTCCACTCAGGAGACGGTCGTGATCGGTTACAACGTCAACACCATCGCGGTGAACGCGGGCTGCCGGTCGCTCGACTACTACACGGACATCTTCTACCGGCCGCGGTTCATCACGGTGCCCGCCGCGGAGTTCGGCCAGCACGACACCCAGGCGCAGGGCGTGGGCGCGGGCCGGGAACTGCCGTACACGCCGCTCGTCCGGCAGCACCCGTCGCAGTGGTACAACACGTGGAACTACCAGGAGGGCTGTCCGCCGGTCGCCGCGGTCACCGGCGTCACCGCGCGGTCCAGCGAGCCGGGCACGCTGACGCTGACCTGGCGGAGCGCGGGCGCCGACGTGTCGTACCGCGTCTACCGGCGGCCGGCGGGGTCGAGTGCCAGGTTCACCCTGGTCCGCACGGTGACCACGCCGGAGGTCACCATCGACGGGCTGAGCAGCGGCAAGCGCTACGAGTGGCGCGTCCAGCCGATCAACTGGAAGGACTACGCGGGCCCGTCGACGACCGGGGTGACCCGGATCGATTGAGGACCACCCGACCGGGGTCGGCCGATCCGCTGGTTCTGGATCGGCGTCAGTGACAGGGTAGTGATCTCCTGGAGTCCGCGCGGAGGGTCCTCGCCGTGAACAACACACCCCGTCGCCGTCTCGCTATCTACGCCGCCACACTCGCCGTCACCACGGCCGCGTCGCTCGGGCTGGTCGCCCCGGCCCCCGTCGGCGCCGCGCCGTCTGCTCCCCGGAACGGCTCGGCCGGCCCGCCGGTCAAGCAGGCCACCGCGGTCGGGTACGGCGGTGCCGTCGCGTCAGTCGACCTCGACGCCAGCCGCACCGGGCTTGAGGTGCTCAAGCACGGTGGCAACGCGCTGGACGCGGCGGTGGCCGCGGCCGCGACGCTGGGCGTGACGGAGCCGTACGTCTCGGCCATCGGCGGCGGCGGCTTCCTGACGTATTACGACGCCAAGACCCGCCGCGTGTACACCTTCGACGGGCGCGAGAAAGCGCCCGCCGCCATGGGGGAGCGGGCCTTCATCGATCCCGCGACCGGTCAGCCGCTGCCCTTCGACGACGCGGTGACGAGCGGCCTTTCGGTAGGGGTGCCGGGCACGATCGCCCAGTGGGACCAGGCGCTGCGGCGCTTCGGCACGCGCCGGCTCGGCGACCTGCTGCAGCCGGCGATCCGTATCGCCGAGCAGGGCTTCACCGTCGACCAGGAGTTCGTCGACCAGACCACCGTCAACGCGGCCCGGTTCAAGGACATCGTGCCGACCCGTGAGCTGTTCCTGCCGGGCGGGCAGCCGCCGCCGGTCGGGTCGACGTTCCGCAACCCTGACCTGGCGCAGACGTACCGTACGCTGGCCCGCCGCGGGCCTGGCTGGTTCTACCGGGGCGAGCTGGGCCGGGAGATCGTCGACACGGTCAAGCACCCGCCGTTCGACCCGGCGACGACGCGGGTGGTGCGGCCGGGCCTCATGGAGACGGCCGACCTGGCCGCCTACACGGCGCCTTCGCGTCCGCCCACGCACGTGAAGTACCGCGGGCTCGACGTCTACGGCATGGCGCCTCCGTCCTCGGGCGGGTCGACGGTCGGCGAGGCGCTGAACATCCTGGAGAACTTCCGGCTCTCGAAGAAGAACGTCGTGCAGGCTCTGCACGACTACATCGAGGCGTCCCGGCTGGCCTATGCCGACCGCGGCCGGTACGTCGGCGACCCGGCGTACGTCGACGTGCCGCTGCGGGAGCTGCTGTCGGACGGGTTCGCACGGGAGCGGGCCTGCCTGATCGACCCCGATCACGCCGGGACCTCGCCGGCGCCGCCCGGCTCCCCGGACGGTCACTATGACTCCTGCACGGTTCCGTCCGGCGGCGCTCAGGCCCTGCCACCGGAGGGCCCGCAGACCACGCACCTCGTCACGGCCGACAAGCACGGCAACGTCGTGTCCTACACGCTCACCATCGAGCAGTTCGGCGGCAGCGGGCTGACCGTGCCGGGCCGGGGGTTCCTGCTCAACAACGAGCTGACCGACTTCAGCTTCGCGCCGCCCGCCGACGGGTCACCCGATCCGAACCTGCCGGCCGGCGGCAAGCGACCGCGCAGCAGCATGGCCCCGACCATCGTGCTCGAGAACGGCCGGCCGCTGATCGCCATCGGCTCGCCGGGCGGCTCCACGATCATCACGACCGTGCTGCAGATCCTGCTGAACCGGATCGACCTCGGCATGGACCTGCCCACCGCGCTGGCCGCGCCCCGGGCGACGCAGCGCAACACCGCGGCCACGTTCGCCGAGCAGGCGTTCCTCGACCAGTACGGTGCGGCGCTGGCGGCCAAGGGGCACACCCTGCAGCTGTTCCCGGGGCCGCCGGCCGGCGTGATCGGCGCCGCCACCGGGCTGGAGTTCCTCGGCGGGGGCCGGCAACCGGGCAAGATCCAGGCCGTGGCCGAGCCGGTGCGCCGGCACGGGGGCAGCGCTCTCGTGGTGCGGCCCGTTTCCTGAAAGCCTACGATCTTCTAGGAAGGTGCGGGTGGGGGAGGCCACATGGATGGCACGCACGTTCAGGTGACCACGGCCACCGACTCGCGGCAGGAGGCGGCCGAGCTGGCGAAGGCGGCCGTCCGGGAGCGGCTGGCCGCCGGCGCGCAGCTCGTCGGGCCGATCGCCAGCACCTATTGGTGGGAAGGCGAGATCGAGCAGGCCGAGGAATGGATGGTGGTGTTCAAGACCACCGTGGAGCGGTTCGACGAGCTGGCCGAGCTCATCATCGAGCAGCACTCCTACGACACCCCGGAGGTCATCGCGCTGCCCATCGTCGCCGGCAGCCGCGACTACCTCTCCTGGGTGACGGAGCAGACCGAGTCCGAGCCGGGCCCGGTCGCCGACGAGGACGCCGACGGCTGATGGCCGGATACTCCGGTACGCCGCTGCCGAAGAAGCTCGGCATCAAGGCAGGGCACCGGCTGCTGCTCGCCGGCGCGCCGGACGGCTTCGCACTGGACCCGCTGCCCGGCGATGTGACCGTGGACCGCAAGCCGGACGCCGAGTCGTACGACGTGATCGTCGCGTTCTGCCCGGACCAGGCCGCCCTGACCGGCGGCTTCGCGGACTGGCGGGCCCGGCTCGACCCGGCGGGCGGGCTGTGGATCGCCTGGCCGAAGAAGTCCAGCGGCGTGCCCACCGACCTCACCGAGAACGTCGTACGAGAGGTCGGGCTGGCCCAGGGCGTCGTCGACAACAAGGTGTGCGCCATCGACGACACCTGGTCGGGCCTGCGGCTCGTCGTCCGCCTCGGCGACCGTTAGAGGTCTCTGATCAGGTCGATATTGGGCGACTCGTCCGGGTCTTCGCGCTCCACCTCCAGGAAGGCGGTCACGCACTCGACGGCGACGTCCGGCGCCAGCCGTTTGAGGCTCAGCGCCAGCACGTTGGCGTCGTTCCAGAGCCGGGCGCCCTTGGCGATCCAGGGCTCCCAGGCGAGCGCGGCCCGTACGCCCGGCACCTTGTTGGCGGCGATCGCGGTGCCCGTGCCGGTCCAGCACATGACCACGCCGTAGTCGGCCTCGCCCGCTGCCACCGCGCGCCCGACCGCCTGCGCGAACTCCGGCCACTTGTCGCCGTCGAACAGTCGCAGCTCACCGACGCTCCGCAGATGGTCGATGACCGCCTGGGTGCACTCGTTCTGGTCGTCCGCGCCGAACGCGATCCTCATGCCCCCATTGTGGCGCTGTGACAGCCGTCATAGTTATCTTGATAAGTATTCAATTACTCAGGGCGTCGTGGTTTCCTCTGATCGAGTGGAAAGGACGCGCGGTGGCTGAGGACTACGGGCTGTTCGGTCCAGGGTCGGTGACCTGGAAGGTGATGGGGGAGCCGGTGCTGTTCGTCGGCGGCATCCGGGCGCTCATGCTGCAGGCCCTGCATCCGCCGACGATGTGGGGGACCGTTCAGAACTCCGAGCTCATGGATCCCCGGGCGGCCTGGTCACGGCTCGCCCGCACGGTGGAGTTCGTCCGGATCCGTACATACGGGACCACACCGGAAGTCCAGCGGATCGGCCGCCGGGTGCGCAAGCTGCACGCCAAGCTGACCGGCCGCAACCCGTTCACCGGGGAGGTCTTCCCGGTCGACGACCCGGAGAACCTGCTGTGGGTGCACATGGGCGAGGTCGACTCCTACCTCGATATCGCCCGGCGGGCCGGGGTGCCGCTCACCCGCGACGAGGCCGACCGGTTCGTCGACGAGCAGCGCCTGGCGGGCGCCATCGTGGGCCTCGACATGGCCGATATCCCGACGTCGGTGGCCGGGATGCGGGCGTACTACGACGCCATGCGGCCGCACATCTACGCCTGCAAGGAGGCCAAGGACGGGCTCCGCAGGCTGTTCAACCCGAGCGTGCCGCGGCAGTTGCTGCCGCTCAAGCTGGCCGCCCCGGGCATCGCAGGCCTGGTCGTGGCCACATTGCCGAGGTGGGCGCGGCGTATGTACGGCCTGCCCGGCCTGCCCACGACGGACCTGGCCGCCACCGTCACGCTCAAGGCGCTCTACCGGGGCACGCACGTGGTGCCGGAGCGATACCGGTACTCACCGGACGCCCAGCGGGCCCGGCGGCTCACCCGCGAGGCTCAGACCGGTGTCTCGATGGTGCTGGCGTCCTGAGTCTTCGCCTCCGGGGCGCGTGAGGTGCCGTGGCGCGGCAGCATCACGGCGGGCACGATGAGCACCGCGGTGATCGCGAAGGCCACCCAGAACGTGTGCCCGAACGCCTCGGCCAGCGCCGGGGCGAACCGCTCGCGCACCGCGTCGGGGATCTCGCCGATCCGGCCGCTCGCCGACCCGCCGCCCGGGGCCTGCGGCAGCTCCCGGGCGATGTTGCGCGACAGGATGACGGCCAGCAGGGCGCTGCCGAACGAGCCGCCGAGCTGCATGATGATGTTCAGCGTGCTGCTCGCCCGCGGCACGGCCTGCTTGGTCAGCGTGGTGAGGGCGGCCGACATGGTCGGCATCATGGTCGCGCCGAGCCCGAGCCCGCGGACGAACAGCGAACCGCCGAGCAGCCAGTACGAGGTGTCGTCGGTGACTTGCGTGTAGGCGAAGGTGCCGAGCAGCAGCAGCAGGATGCCGAACGGCACGACCCGCCCGGCACCCACCTTGTCGGTGAGCTGCCCGGCGAGCGGCATCATGAAGGCCGCGCCCAGGCCTTGCGGGGCCAGCAGCAGGCCGGCGGTGAGCGCGCCCTCGCCGCGTACCACCTGGAAGTACAGGGGCAGCAGCAGCAGCGAGCCGATCAGCGCGATGCCGACGAGGAAGACGCCGGCCGCCGCCACGGAGAACGTGCGGTCGCGGAACAGCCGGACGTCGATGAGCGCCTTGTCGCGCCGGCTGATGCTGTGCAGCACGAACAAGACGATGAGGGCAATCCCGGCGACGATCCAGGCGAGCGTGGCGGTGTCGCCGAAGCCGCCGTTGCCGCTCGCCGTGGAAAGGCCGTAGATCAGCAGCACGAAGCCCGGTGGCAGCAGGAGCAGCCCGCGCAGGTCGAGGGCGACCGAGGCCGAGTGCCCGGGGCGGTCGTGCGGGATCTTCCAGGCGGCGAGGCCCAGGGCGAGCGCCCCGACCGGTACGTTCACGAAGAAGATCCACCGCCAGTCGACGTCTTCGACCAGCCAGCCGCCCAGCACGGGGCCGAGTACCGGGCCCAGCAGCATCGGGACGCCGACGATGCTCATGACCCGGCCCATCCGCTGCGGGCCGGCGGCCATCGTCAGGATGGACATGCCGGTCGGCATCAGCATGCCGCCGCCCAGGCCCTGCAGCACCCGGAAGGCGATCAGGCTGCCGATCGACCACGACAGCCCGGACAGCGCGGAGCCCGCGACGAACAGCACGATCGAGATCATCCAGATGCGTTTGGCGCCGAAGCGGTCGATCGCCCAGCCGGTGAGCGGGATGACGGTGCCCATTGCCAGCATGTAGCCGGTGACGACCCATTGGATCGTGGACAGCTCGGTGTTGAAGTCACGGGCGAGCGTGCCGAGCGCGACGTTGACGATCGTCATGTCGAGGATCGCCATGATCGTGCCCGAGATGACGACGAGGCCGAGCACGACGATCTGACGGTCTATCCCCGTAGGCGGCTTGGCTGCCACATCCGTGGTTTGGCTATCGGTCATTGCCGAAAAATCCCCTGCCTCGGTACGGTCAGTGCCCCCTGTACCAGGCACCCCCGATTGGCTTGAGTTTCTAATAGCTTGAACTTCAACGTGCTTGCAGTAGACCACGCCCTTATGTTGAACTTCAAGGCATGTCCGGGGATTCCTCGATCGACGAGGATGTCAGAGAGCTCGTTCGCCTCGTCTTCCGGTTCGTGCGCAACGCGAAGAGCCACGGGCCGGGGGGCGATGACGTGCGCGCTCTGCTCGGCGAGGCGCATTTCGGGCCGCGGCACATGCCGGTGCTGTTCGCCCTTGCGTTGAGTGGGCCGGAATCGGTCGGGGAGTTGGCCGGCCGCCTCGGGCTCAACCCGGCGACGGTGAGCCAGCTCGTCAACGAGCTGCATCGGGGCGGCTTCGTCGACCGGCGGGAGGACCCGCGCGACCGCAGGCGCACCATCGTGAGCCTGCTCGATCGGCATCGCCAAACGATCGAGCACTACGCCCGGCGGCGGTTCGAGCCGCTCCGGGAGACCTTGGAGATTCTCTCGCCGGAGGAGCGCGCCCACTTCATCAAGGGCTGGCGCGTTCTCGTCGAGTCACAGGAGCGCGCGGAGGGGGCCGGTCACGACGGCGACCCCGGCTGCCCGCACGTCTCCGTCGAGCCGGAGGAGGCCGCTACCCCCGGCGGGTGAGGCGGGACAGTCTCTCAGCCGCGGCGCATCAGGCGGCCGACCGAGGCCATCAGTTCGGCGGTCATCTCCTCGGTCCGGCCCTCCTGAGTGGCCTCGGCGACACAGTGCCGGACGTGGCCGTCGAGCAGGCCGAGCGCGACCTTGTCGAGGGCCGCCTGGATCGCGCTGATCTGGGTGAGCACGTCAATGCAGTAGCGATCCTCGGCGACCATGCGCTCGATGCCGCGGACCTGTCCCTCGATCCGGCGCAACCGGGTCTGCAGCTGGTCTTTGGTCGCGGTGTAGCCGCGGGTGGGGTTATCGGTGGTGGGCGCCATCGCAAGCCTCGCAATCGTCCATGAATGACTCCAGGATAGCAACCCCCTAGGGGTATCTACCCAGCGCTACGACGTGAGGTTCCAGTAGAGGACCACCGGCCGATCGTGCTCGGCGCCGAGCGCCGACACGGTGCCCGTCTCCAGCTTGAACAGCCGCCCGGCCGCCGGCTCCAGGCCCAGCCGGCGCGCTGCGAGCACACGCAGCAGGTGCCCGTGCGCGACGAGGATCACGTCGCCATCGGCCAGCAGTGGTACGACACGCGCGAGCGCCGCGTCGACGCGCTTGCCGACCTGCTCCACGGTCTCGCCAGGGTGCTCCGCGTCGCCGGGGACGACGCCGTCCTCCCACAGGTACCACCCGGGCCGCTCTTTACGGATGTCCGCGGTCGTCCGGCCCTCGTACCCGCCGTAGTCCCACTCCCAGAGGTCCGGATCGATCCGCGCGTCATCGAGCCCGGCCAGCTCGGCCGTGCGCCGGGCGCGCGACGCGGGGCTGGTGACCACCTGTACCGGCTGCGGCCGCCGCACCAAGGGCGCGAGCGCGCGCGCCTGGTCTTCGCCGCGCGGCGTCAGCGGTACGTCGGTACGCCCGGTGTGCCGGCCCGACCGGCTCCACTCGGTCTCTCCGTGCCGCAGGATGATCAGTTCCCCCATAGGCAGCAACTCTAGGGGGTGAGCGCGTCCTCGAGCGGGACGGCGCTAAGGCCGTGGGCGGCGGCGACGGGGGCGTTCGTCAGGGCGCCGGCGTGGGTGTTGAGGCCGCGCGCGAGCGCGTCGTCGCCGCGCAGCGCCTCGCGCCAGCCGCGATCCGCGATGGCCACGGCGTACGGCAGGGTGGCGTTGGTCAGCGCGTTCGTGGACGTGCTGGGTACCGAGCCGGGCATGTTGGCCACGCAGTAGAACACCGTGTCGTGCACGCCGTACGTCGGCTCGGCGTGCGTGGTCGGCCGCGAGTCGGCGAAGCAGCCGCCCTGGTCGATGGCGATGTCGACGAGCACCGCGCCGGGCTTCATCCGGCCGGCGAGCTCGCTCGACACGAGCGTCGGGGCCTTGGCGCCGGGGATCAGCACGGCCCCGATCACCAGGTCGGCCTCGAGGACGGCCTTCTCGATGGCGTACGCGTTGGACACGAGGGTGCGTAGCCGGCCCTGGTAGATCGCGTCGATCTGGCGGAGCCGGTCGACGTTGACGTCGAGGACCGTGACGTCGGCGCCCATGCCGACGGCGATCTGCGCGGCGTTGAGGCCGGACACGCCGCCGCCGATCACCACGACCTTGGCCGGGGCGACTCCGGGGACGCCGCCCGGCAGCACGCCGCGGCCGCCGTTGCTGCGCATCAGGTGGTACGCGCCGACCTGCGGGGCCAGCCGTCCGGCCACCTCCGACATCGGGGCGAGCAGCGGCAGCGAACCGTTGGGCTGAGGTTGGGGGTGGGCCCCCTTCTGGGGGTCGGAAAAGCACTGGACGGTCTCGTACGCGATCGCGGTGACGCCCGCGGCCAGCAGCGCGTCGGTGCAGGCCCGGGAGGCCGCGAGGTGCAGGTAGGTGAACAGCGTCTGGCCCGCGCGCATGCGGTGGTACTCGGCGGCGATCGGCTCCTTGACCTTGAGGATCAGGTCGCCCTCGGCCCAGACCGCGTCGGCGCTGTCGAGGATCTTGGCGCCGGCGCCGATGTAGTCCTCGTCGGGAATGGCCGACCCCAGGCCCGCGCCCCGCTCGACGAACACGTCGTGCCCGTGGCGGTTCAGCTCGTGCACACCCGCCGGAGTGATCGCCACCCGGTACTCATGGTTCTTGATCTCGCGCGGAACGCCGACCTTCACGGTCTTCCTCCTGTGGAAATGAATGGGGTCCCCTGCCACAAGGGTGAAGGTCCGGCGATTCGCTGCCCACAGACACGGTGTACGGGTGTGCCGCGACTTGCTGACACCCTGTAAGTTCCGGGTCGTCCTAACGGGTGGCCCGCAGGCGGTCGTCGAGAGCCGTCCAGCCGTCCTGGGTGAGGTCGCCGTAGAGGCGCAGCCGGGACAGCCCGCCGTCCGGGAAGATGTCGAGCCGTACATGGGTCGCCCGCTTCGGCTCGACGACGAACCGGTGCCGCGTGTCCGGCTGCAATGCCGTCCGCGGCAGCAGCCCGAACCATGCCTCCGGATCGTCGGGCGCCTCCGTCAGCCCGTCCAGGCCGCGCAGCGACGCGGCACCCGGCGTGTTGCCCTTGAAGTGCGTGGTGTCGAGCTCGACGAGTCGTACCGTGCCGGCGGCGGCGAGGCGGACGATCACCCAGTCGTTGCCGTCGTCGCGGCGGCGGGCCGTCTCCCAGCCGTCGCCCATCACCTGCGCGAGGCCGGGGGAGATGAGGTTGTTCGGCGAGGAGTAGAACATGTTGGAGCAGTCGGTCACCAAGCCGCCGTGCTCCAGGGCGGCGAGGTCGAGCGGCAGCCCGGCGAGCTGCGCCGGGTCGGGCACCACCTCGCCGTGCACCCGCAGCCGGGCCACGCCGCCGTCGGGGTGGATCGACAGCCGTACGTGGGTGAAGCGGCGGTTCCCGGTCACGGCGAAGGCGTGCGCCGTGTCGCCCTTCAGCGGGCTGCGCGGCACGATCTCGGTCCAGCCCGCGTCCGCCAGGTCCGCGGGCGACGGGTACCCGGGCACCGCGCACGCCTCGACCCAGGCGTACGGCGGGTAGTTGCCGGTGAAGTGAGCCGTGTCGATGATCACGCCGTGGATCACGCCGGGCAGCCCGAGCCGTACGATCGCCCAGTCGTGACCGATGCCGCGCCGGCGCCGGGTCTCCCAACCGTCGTACACCTGGCCCTTCGGCCCGAACGTCTCCGGCCGGAAGACCGAGGGTCCCGGCTTGATCAGGTTCTCGCGCTCGGCGAAGAACTCGTCGCTCGCCGCCATCACCGACCCGCCGTACGACCGCAGCGCCAGATCGGGCAAGTGGGTGAAGTCGTTCATGTGTCGCCCCTCGCGATGAGCCGCCCATGGTTGTCACCGTCGATCATCTCGCCGCGCAGCCAGGTCGCCTGAACGACCCCGGTGAGTTCGCGACCGGCGTACGGCGTGACCGGGTGCCGGTGCAGCAGCGCGGCGGGATCCACGGTGAAGCGCTCGTCGGCGGCGAAGGCGACCAGGTCTGCGTCATGTCCGACCGCGATGCGGCCCTTTCGGGCCAGCCCGGCCAGGTCGGCGGGACCGGCGGCCATCCATCCCGCCACGTCGGCCAGCGAGTGCCCGCGGGCGCGCGCCGCCGTCCAGATCACCGGCAGCCCGAGCTGCACGGACGCGATGCCGCCCCACGCGGTCGCGAAGTCGCCCTTCTTCAGGTCTGGCGGGCAGGGGGAGTGGTCGGACACCACGCACGAGATCGTGCCGTCGGCCAGCCCGGTCCACAATCGCCGCTGGTTGCCGGCCTCCCGGATCGGCGGGCAGCACTTGAACTCGGTGCCGCCGTCGGGCACCTCCTCGGCGGAGAGCGTCAGGTAGTGCGGGCAGGTCTCCGCGCTGATCTTGATGCCGCGGTCGCGCCAATGCCGGATCATGCGGACGGCGCTGGAGTCCGACAGGTGGACGATGTGGGTCCGGCAGCCGGTCTCCTGGCCGAGCTGGGCCACCAAGGCGATGGCCGAGCCCTCGGCGCGCGCGGGCCGGGACTCCAGGAACGGGGCGTACCCGGGCCCCCGGGGCGCGGAGAGGTAGGCCGGATCCTCGGCGTGCACGATCAGCAGCCCGTCGAACGACGCGATCTCGGCCATGGCGATACGCAGTCCGGCCTCGTCGAGGGCCGGGAACTCCTCGGCGCCCGACGGCGGGATGAAACACTTGAAGCCGATCACGCCCGCCTCGTGCAGGGCCCGCAGCGCCGGCGCGTTCCCGGGGATCGCCCCGCCCCAGAAGCCGACGTCGACGGCGACCTGGCCCGCCGCGGCCGTGCGCTTCGCGTCGAGCGCGGCGACGTCGACCGTGGGCGGGATCGAGTTGAGCGGCATGTCGATCAGGGTGGTGACGCCGCCCGCGGCCGCCGCCCGGGTGGCGCTGGCGAAGCCCTCCCAGTCGGTCCGGCCCGGCTCGTTGACGTGCACGTGCGTGTCGACCAGGCCCGGGAGCAGGGCGACGGCGTCGAGATCGACATCGGTCTCGGCCATCGCGGTGGCGTCGTAGGGCTCCAGGGCGGCGATCCGCCCGGCCAGCACGCATACCGCGTACGGCTCCTCGCCGTCCGGCGTCATCACGTGCCGCGACCGCACGACCAGGTCGTACGATGCCGCCCGCTCGCTCCAGCCGCGCCGTTGCGGCTCGTTCATCTATGTCTCCCCACAGGGTCGGCTATTTCAGCCACTCGTCGGCGACCGCCACGACGAGCTGCTCCAGGAGCGGGCCGGCCTGGCGCATGCAGCGGTTCACGTCGGGTTCGATGTCGGTCAGGGCGTACGCCGCCTGGATGCGGGCGCGGCGCATTTGTTCGCCGGTGAGGGCGCGCCGCCCGGCCACGGCCACGACGGGCACGCCCATGCGGGTCGCCGCCCTGGCCACGCCGATCGGCGCCTTCCCGCGCAGTGTCTGGGTGTCGAGCGAGCCCTCGCCGGTGATGACGAGCCGGGCGCCGCGCGCCTTGCCCGTGAAGTCGAGGAGGTCGAGCAGATAGCCGATGCCGGGCTCGACCCGGGCGCCGAGGAAGGCCAGCGTGGCGAAGCCGACGCCCCCGGCCGCGCCGGCCCCGGCCGTGTACCGGGCGTTGCGGCGGGTGGCGGCCTCGGCCAGGTCGGCCCAGCGGCGCAGGCCGTTTTCCAGGACGCGGACGTCGTCGGCGGACGCGCCCTTCTGCGGACCGTACACGGCGGCCGCGCCCTGGGGGCCGAGCAGCGGGTTGTCGACGTCGCTGGCCACGACGACCTCGACGCCGGACAGGTCGGTAAGCCCGCGCAGGTCGAGCGCGTGCAGTGTGCGCAGCGCCGCCCCGCCGGGGGGCAGGTTGTCGCCGCGCGCGTCGAGCAACCGTCCGCCGAGCGCCTGGACCATGCCCGCACCGCCGTCGGTGCAGGCACTGCCGCCCAGGCCGATGACGATGCGCCGCGCGCCGTGCCGGCGGGCCGCGGCGATCAGCTGGCCGGTGCCGTAGCTGGTGGCGGTGAGCGGTTCGAGCCGCCCGTTGGGCAGCCGGGTCAGACCCGAGGCCTCGGCCAGCTCGACGACGGCGGTGTCGTCGCTGAAAGCCAGCGCGGCCAGCACCGGCTTGCCGGTCGGCCCCCGCACCTCGGCCTCCACCCTGCGATAGCCGGCCGCGATCGCCGCAGCTGCGGTGCCGTCGCCGCCGTCGGCCACGGGGAGCAGCAGCACGGGCACTTCGGGCCTTGTCTTGCGCAGCCCCGCGGCGACGTGCGCCGCGACCTCGGGCGCGCTGAGTGACCCCTTGAACTTGTCAGGGGACACCAGTACGTGGCCGACCGGCCCGTCGGACGAGGAGGTCACTGAGTGGCCCTTTCCAGGGGGAGGTTTCTTTCCTTGTTAACGCACCACAGGGTCATTTCACACCGAAGAGCGCGCCAACGGGAGTCAGACCGGCGGAGAGCAGGAAATTTACTGAGATTCTCAGTGCGGCCGACACGCCGCGTCAGGCCAGCGCTTTAGCGATCGGTGATGTGTTCCGGCCGAACCGGTATCCGGCCCAGGGCCTTGCCGGAAGCCGCTCTGATCGCGGCCACGATGGCCGGGGTCGACGATAGCGTCGGCGGCTCGCCCGCGCCGCGCAGCCCGTACGGCGCGTGCGGGTCGGGGTGCTCGAGGATCTCCATCCGCATCGGGGGCATGTCGAGGATGGTCGGGATCAGGTAGTCGGTGAAGGACGGGTTCCGGACCACGCCGTCGGCCACCTGGATCTCCTCCATGACGGCGAGCCCGAGCCCCTGGGCGCTGCCGCCGTGGATCTGGCCCTCCAGCGCGACCCGGTTGAGGATCTTGCCGACGTCCTGGACGGCGGCCAGCTCGACGACCTTGACCAGGCCGAGGTCCACGTCGACGTCGACGACGGCGCGGTGCACGCAGAACGCGAACTGCGTGTGCGAGTTGCCCTGCCCGGTGGCCGGGTCGAGCGTTGTCGTCGGCCGGTGGCGGAACTCCCTGGTCTCGTCGATGACCTCGTCGCCGAGCAGTTCGTACAGGGTGGCGACGACACCGTCGGGTGTGACCACCTTGCCGCCGCTGAGCGTCACGCCGGTCAGCGCGCGGTCGAACCGCTCCGCGGCCAGCGCGGCGACGCGCTCGCGGACGGCCGCGCAGGCCGCGCGGACGGCACCGCCGGTCATGTACGACTGGCGCGACGCGCTCGAGGACCCGGACGAGCCCACGGCCGTGTCGGCGGGCGCCACCGTCACGTTCTCGACACCCAGCTCGGTCCGGACGATCTGGGCCTGCAGTGTGACCAGGCCCTGGCCGACCTCGGCGGCCGCGGTGTGCACGAGGGCCGTCGGCTCACCGGCGACGATCTCCAGCCGGACCCGGGCGGTCGAGTAGTCGTCGAAGCCCTCGGAATAGCAGATGTTCTTGATGCCGATCCCGTAGCCGACGCCGCGGACGACGCCCTCGCCGTGCGTGGTGTTGGAGACACCGCCGGGCAGGTTCCGGACGTCCCCCGTCTCCACAGGAGGCGGCGGCGGTACGGCACGGATCCGGCGCAGCATGTCGTCGAGCGGGGCGGGCATGTCGACGATCTGGCCGGTCGCGATGGCCGAACCCTCCGACAGCGCGTTGCGGATCCGTACCTCGACCGGGTCCAGCCCGCACGTCTCGGCCACGCGGTCCATCTGCGACTCGTAGGCGAAACAGGCCTGGACGGCGCCGAAGCCGCGCATCGCGCCGCACGGCGGGTTGTTGGTGTAGACGCCGTACGCGTCGATCGCGACGTTCGGCACCTCGTAAGGGCCGGCGCCGAGCGAGGCGGCGTTCCCGGTGACCGCGGGGGTCGTCGAGCAGTACGCGCCGCCGTCGAGGATGATCTCGGCCTTGACGTAGACGAGCCGGCCGTCCGCCGTGGCCCCGTGTTCGTAGCGCATGGTCGCCGGATGCCGGTGGACGTGCCCGAAGAACGACTCCTCCCGGCCGTACACAATCTTCACGGGACGGCGCGTGTGCAGGGCCAGCAGGCACGCGTGCACCTGCATCGACAGATCCTCGCGGGCGCCGAACGCGCCGCCCACCCCGGCCAGCGTCAGCCGTACCTTTTCCGGCGGCAGGCCGAGGCAGGGCGCGATCTGCTCCTGGTCGACGTGCAGCCACTGAGTGGCGATGAACAGGTCGACGCCGCCGTCCTCGGCGGGTACGGCGAGGCCCGACTCGGGGCCGAGGAAGGCCTGGTCCTGCATGCCGACCTCGTACTCGCCGGTGACCACGATGTCGGCGACGGCATGGTCGGCGTCGCCCACCCGCACCGGCTGGTGGCGTACGACATTTCCGGAGTCGTGCACCTTCGGGCAGGACGGGTCGAGCGCGGCCCGCCGCGCGTCGACGACCGGCTCCCGGACCTCGTAGTCGACCTTGATTCGGTCGCGGGCCCGCCGGGCGGTCTCCGGGTGGTCCGCGGCCACCAGCGCCACCGGCTCGCCCTGGTAGCGGACCTGGTCGATGGCGAGCACCGGCTGGTCCTGGCGCTCCAGGCCGTACGACTTGGCGCCCGGGATGTCCTCGTGGGTGAGCACGGCGTAGACGCCGGGCACCTGGAGCGCCTCGGTGATGTCGACGCCGCGGATCCGGGCCCGGGGGTGCGGGCTGCGCAACGTGACGCCCCACAGCATGTCGTCCATCCACAGGTCCGAGGAGTAGGCGAACTCGCCGGTCACCTTGAGCGTGCCGTCCGGCCGGACCGGGCTGTCCCCGACCCCGCCGCGGACGGCCGAGATCGTGTTTTCTCCGGCGCCCGCACGGGTCTCGGTCATGACTTCTCCCCCTTGGCCATGTCCGGCGCAGCGGCACTGTCCCGGGTCTGGGTCATGTGAGCCTCCGGCTGCCTCGGACGGCCGCGCGCGCGAGGGCCTCCTGGTCGGCCGTACGGAGCTCGCCGTCCTCGACCACGGCGCGGCCGTTGACATAGAGCCGGACGACGGGGGGAGTGGCCCCGAAGACGAGGGCGGTGACCGGGTCGGCGACCGCGGCACGGAGGCCGTCGACCCGCCAGAGCGCGACATCGGCCAGTTTGCCGGGCTCCAGCGTGCCGATCTCGTCGGCCCGGCCCAGGCAGCGCGCCCCGCCCAGGGTGCCGAGCTGCAGGGCCTGCCGCGCGGTCAGCGCCTTCGGACCGTGGCCGGCCCGCTGGAACAGCAGCGCCTGCCGGAGTTCCCCGCCGAGCGACGTCAGCTCGGCCGACGCCGCCCCGTCGACGCCGAGGCCGACGGGCACGCCGGCGCTCACCAGGTCGGTGGCCCGGGCGATGCCGGCGCCGAGCCGGGCGTTGGAGCTCGGGCAGTGCGCGACGCCGGTGCCGGTCTCGGCGAACCGTTTGACGTCCGCATCGCGCAGGTGCACGCAGTGCGCGAACCACACGTCGTCCCCGAGCCAGCCGAGCCGCTCCATGTACTCCACCGGCGTGCAGCCGAACTGCTCACGGCAGTGCTCCTCCTCCTCGACGGTCTCCGCGAGGTGGGTGTGCAGCCGTACGCCGGCGCGCCTGGCCAGCGCGGCGGACTCGGTCATCAGCGTCTCGGACACCGTGAACGGCGAGCACGGCGCGACCGCGACGCGCAGCATCGAGCCGGGCGCCGGGTCGTGGTGGCGGTCGATCGCCTCCTCGGTGGCGGCCAGCGCGGCCTCGGTCTCCTCGACGATCTCGTCCGGCGGCAGCCCGCCGTCCGACTCGCCGCGGTCCATCGACCCGCGGCCGGGGTGGAACCGCAGCCCCACCTCGCGCGCCGCCGTGATCTCGGCGTCGAACAGGTCGGCCTTGCCCGCCGGGAAGATGTAGTGATGGTCGGTGGTGGTCGTGCAGCCGGACAGCGCGAGCCAGGCGAGGCCGGCGGCGGCCGCGTCGTGCACGAGTTCGGCGTCCAGCCCCGCCCACACCGGATACAGCGTCGTCAGCCACTCGAACAGGGTCGCCTGCGGCGCCCGGCCCTGGGTGAGCCACTGGTAGAGGTGGTGGTGGGTGTTGACCAGGCCGGGAGTGGCCAGGCAGCCCGTCGCGTCGACCCGCTCCGCGCCGTCGACGGCCGGGCCCGGTCCCGGGCCGACCGCGGCGATCCGTTCGCCGTCGAGCACGATGTGGCCCGAGTGGTACTCCGCGCCCGCCACGGTCGCGATCGCGCAGTTCTCGATGACGATCATGGTGCTGTCCTCCGGGTCGCGGCGAGCCGGACGGCGTCGATGATCTTCTCGTAGCCGGTGCACCGGCACAGGTTCCCGGCCAGCGCCTCCCGAATCTCCGCGTCCGCGGGCACCCCCGGCGTACGGTCCAGGAGGTCGTGGGCCTGCACGATGAGGCCCGGGGTGCAGAACCCGCACTGGACGGCACCGGTCGCGACGAACGCCTCCTGTAGCGGGTCGAGACGGTCGGCGTCCGCCAGGCCCTCGACGGTACGGACCGTACGGCCCTCGGCCTGGCCGGCGGCGACGAGGCACGAGCAGACCGGGCGACCGTCGAGGTAGACCGTGCACGACCCGCATTCGCCCTGCTCGCAGGCGTTCTTCGAGCCGGGCAGGCCGCACCGCTCGCGCAGCACGTACAGCAGCGACTCGCCCTCCCAGACGTCGTCGACGACCCGCTCGTCACCGTTGACGGTGAACGTCACGCGCATACGCTCGCCCCCCTGAGTTCGGTCCAGGCCCACGACAGGGTGCGCCGGGCCATGACCGCCAGCGCGTGCCGGCGGTAGCTCGCGGTCCCGCGCACGTCGTCGATGGGGCCGGCGGCCGCGGCGACCAGCTCGCCGAAGCGCCGGCTCACCCGGTCGTCGAGCGGCCCGCGCCCCGCCCAGTCGAGCTCGGCGGACAGGAAGTCCTCGGCGTCGCGGGCGCGCAGCGGGATGGGCGCCGCCGAGCCGATTCCTGTGCCGGCCCGTCCCCTGGACGGGTGCAGGGCCAGCGCGAACGAACACACCGCGATCACCATCGCGTTCCGCGTGCCGATCTTGGCGAACTGCTGCGGACCGTCGGCCCGGGCTACCCGTACCGCGCGGATCAGCTCGTCCGGCTCCAGCGCGCTGACCTTCGGCTTGACGAAGAACTCCGCGATCGCGATCGCGCGTCCACCTCGTACCGACTCCACCTCGACCGTGGCGTCGCCGGCCAGCAGCGGCGGGTGCGCGTCGCCGGCGGGGGAGGCCGAGCCGAGGTTGCCGCCGACCGTGCCGCGGTTGCGGATCTGCGGCGAGCCGACCGTGCGGGACGCGATCGCCAGGCCCGGCAGCGCGTCGCCCAGCTCCTCGATGATCCGGGTGTACGGAACGGTGGCGCCGATCCTTAGGTGGTCCCCGGTCCGGTGCCAGGTGGCGAGCTCGGAAATCGCGGTCAGGTCGAGCAGCGCGGTGGGCCGGTCCATGTCGAAGTTCAACTCGACCATGACATCCGTACCGCCGGCGATCGGACGGGCCTCCGGGTGCGCGGCCTTCGCGGCCAGCGCCTCCGCCCACGTGGTGGGCCGGAGAAACTCCATCGTTACCAGGCCTCCTCGGCGGGCGGGACGTCGTCGCGGAGCGCCGTGCCCTCGATCAGGCCGTATGGCCGGTCGGCGGCGAAGAACACCTCGTTCGGATTGTCCAGGCCGAACGGCTCCAGGTCGACGACGAAGTGGTGCTTGTTGGGCAGGGACAGCCGTACCTCGCAGAGCTCCGGGCGCTCCGCCAACACCCGCCGGCCCATGGCGTACAGGGTCTGCTGCAGCGACCGGCTGTACGTGCCGGCGAACGCCTCCAGCAGCGCCTGCCGCGCGGCCGCGTACGAGCCGTCCCAGTCCGGGGTGTCCCCGGCATGCCGCCACTCGGCGTTCACCGTCGTCGCGAGCACGCGATCGCGGGTCTCCGGCAGCGTCGTGTACTCGTCCTTGGCGTAGCCCCAGAACTCCGAGCCGGTCGAGTTGAGCACGGTCATGTCGCGCAGCCCGGTGACGACATGCGTGCCTGTCGCGGCGTGCGTGACCCGAGCCGTGCGGACCTCCTGACCGCGCCGGACGAACGAGTGACCCGTCACCGGGACGCGGTCCCACGCGTACTCCTCGACGCCGACGCGGGCACGGCCGATCGCCGCCTGCGAGTCGACGAAGTGCCGGGCCAGCAGCAGCGCGAACTCCTCGGGGGAGGCGATGCCGTGCTTGCGGGCGAAGGCGTACACGGTGTTCTTCTGCGTGTCGGTCGGCAGCACGGCGGCGTTGTCACCGGTCAGGTGCACGGCCTCCATGTCGCCGGAGAGCGCGACGCTGACGTTGAGGTCGCGAATGTCGTGCCGGTCCCCGTTCCGCTGGATGTGGACGACACGGGTCTCCGCCTTGCCGTACTGGTTCGGCCCGAGCGTGATCCCCATCTATGACCCCCGGTAGGTCGAGTAGCCGTACGGACTGACCAGCAGCGGCACGTGATAGTGCGCGTCCCCGTCGGTCATCGTGAAGACGACGCTGACCTCCGGGTAGAACGTCTCGACGCCGTGGGCCACGAAGTATGGGCCGGTGCCGAAGCGCAGCCGGTACGTCCCGGGCTCGCCGGCCGGCAGGTCGCGCAGGCGTCCGTCGCCGTCGGTGGCGGCCTCGGCGAGCGGCATCCAGGTGTCACCTGCGTACCGGTCGAGGCGGACGGGCATGTGCGCGGCCGGGCGGCCCTGCGTCGTGTCGAGCACGTGCGTGGAGAGGCTCACGGGCGCTCCTTGTCAGTGATCATGGGCGCTCCAGGAGCTTGGCCAGGCGCAGGTTTGCGATCTTCCGCAGCTCCTCGCGGACGGTCGCCCGCTCGGTGGCGTCGTCGTTGCGCAGGCGTTCGCGGAGGGCGGCGAGCATCTGCCCGGCCGACAACCCGGTGGCGCAGATCAGGAACACGTGGCCGAACCGCTCTTCGTACGCGACGTTGCCCTCGTGCAGGGAGTGGGTGACGTCGGAGTCCGCGTCGATGACCCCGGCCTGCTCCGAGCGCGACCACGACGACTCGCGGTCGAGGCCGCCCGAGGAGGTCGGCGGGGTCGGCTGGCCGGGGAAATACAGCCGGTCACCGATCCGGGGGTGTGCACGCAGGGCCTCCTCGATGTCCGCCTCGCCGAGCCCGGCGAACGCGGCGTCGGACGTACGGACGAGCGCGTCGGCGTCGGCGTACGGACGGGCCGTGGCGATGCGCCGTACCCATGCGGTGGCGGCGCAGCACGTGTGCAACTCGCGTTCGGCGTCGTCGGCCGACAGCGTGTTGAGCCACGAGATGCCCCCAGTCATCCATCCAGTAGAGCAGGGGTGGCGGGGCACTCCTAGCGGGGAATGCCATGAACCGTCCGGGTGTCGCGGACGGTTCGTTTGGAGATTCCTACAAACGAACGGGATAGCCTGAATGGCGTGCGGCTACGTGACCTTCTGGACGCCGGCGAGCTGCCGTTGACGCTGCTCACCGGCGCCGAGGCGCTGGACCGCCCGATCCGCTGGGTTTACACGACGGATCTGCCCGATCCCGGGCGCTACCTCACGGGCAGCGAGCTCGTGCTGACCGGGCTCATGTGGCGGACCGGGCCCGCGGACTCGCGCCGGTTCGTCGACGTGCTCGCGACAGCCGGGGTGACCGCGCTCGGCGCGGGCGACGCACGGTACGGCTCGATCCCGGCCGATCTGGTCGACGCCTGCCGGGTCCGTGGCCTGCCGCTGCTCGAGGTTCCGGCGGAGATCTCCTTCGGTGCCGTGACCGAACTGGTCGTCCGCCGGCTGGCGGCCGAGCGGACCGCGGACCGGGCCGGCGCGCTCGGCCGGCACCGGCAACTGATCTCGGCGGTCGCCGCCGGCGGTGGGCTCGACGCGGTGCTCGCCGCGACTCGCGCGGACCTCGGCTGCGCCTGCTGGGTGCTGTCGCCGACCGGCCGCACTGTGGCGGGGGCCGCGCTGCCGGACGGGCGTGGGCAGGAGCTGGCCGCGGCGTTTCTCGGCGCCGAACGGCTGCCGCGCGTCGCCGGGAGCTATACCGTGCTGCCTGTCGATGAGTCCGGCGGGCATCGCGTCACGTCCTGGTTTCTCGCCGTCGAGGGCGACCTCGCCGACCTTCCCGAAGGCGGCGCGGAGTCGGTCTACGAGCTGGCCGCGCTGGCCGCGCTCGACCGGGTCAGGGTGGCGGAGGGGCGCCGGGTCGAGCGGCGCCTGCTGGCCGACCTGCTCGCCACGGCCGGGGACGCCGAGCCGGGACAGGTCGCCGCCCAGCTGCGCAGCTGCGGGCTGCCGGCGGCCGAGCCGTACGTCGCGGTGGCGGCGGCGGTCAGCGAGGTGGCCCAGCCGGCCGACGTGGGTTGCGCGGTGCTGGAGGAGCTGGCCGACGGTTTCGTCGCCGCGCCGGTCGGCACCACGGCGGTAACGCTGCTGCCGGTGGGCGCCGACGGCGCCGAGCGGCTCGTCGGCCGGTTGCGGGAGGCGGCGCGGCTGCTGGGGCCGGGACTGTCCCGCGGGCGGCTCACCGTGGGCGTGAGCGCCCCGGCGCGCGGGCCGGGCGGGCTGCGCGGCGCGGTCGACGAGGCAGGGCACACGCGAGATCTCGCCACCCTGCGGCCCGGGCGGGTCAACGTGGTGACGAGTGACGACATCCACACGCACGTCCTGCTGCTGGCGGCGGTGCCCGATTCCGTACGCCGCTCGTTCCGCGACCGGCTGCTGCGGCCGCTGTACGACTACGACGCCGAGCACCACTCCGACCTGATCTCCACGTTGGAGGCGTTCCTCGACTGCTCCGGGTCGTGGAGCAGATGCGCCGCGCGGCTGCACGTGCACGTGAACACCTTGCGCTACCGAATAGGGCGCATCGAGGAGCTGACCGGACGCGACCTCGCGACCCTGGAGGATCGGGTCGACTTCTTCCTGGCCCTGCGGGCCGGCTGAACTCGGATCCTTTCAGGCGTTGGAAGTTCATCTAACTGGTCGATGTGCCAGGCCTATTTCGGGCCGGTTCCGGTCCGATGAGTAACCCTCTCGTGCCCTTCGCAACCTCTCATACTCAGTGGAGTATCGATGGAGACCACTGATCGTTGCGCGTCTGGTAAAGGGGGAGGGGAATGCTCGGCGATGCCACATCGGTCATTGACCGCATACCCGAGATCGCTCGGATCCCGTCGGTGGACGAGTTGGTCGGCACCTTTCGCGACTTGGCGCGCACGCATCCGCGCTTGTTCCGCCTGCACCGGATCGGCACCTCGCGGCTGGGCGAGCCGCTGCTGATGCTGTCCACCGGCACCGGCCCGCAGCATGCGCTGCTGGTCGGCGGCCCGCACCCCAACGAGCCAGTAGGCTTCCTGACCCTGCTGCACCTCGCTCAATTGTTCGTCGAGGACGCGGCTCTGCGCGACGGGCTCGGTTACACGTGGAACCTGATTCCCTGCATGGACCCGGACGGCGCCCGCCTCAACGAGGGCTGGTACGCCGGGCCATTCACCGTCGACCACTACCACCGCCATTTCTACCGGCCCGCCCTGCGCAACCAACCGGAATGGACCTTCCCGGTTCTCGACGAGAGCGCCTACTTCGACCGCACGCTTTCTGAAACACAGGCCATGATGCGTGTGATCGACGGATTGCGGCCGCGTTTTCAATGCATGTTGCACAACGCGGACTTCGGCGGTGCGTACTTCGTGCTCAGCCGGAAAATCCCGGGCCTGGCCGACGATCTCTTGCAGATCGTCCGCGACTTCGACGTGCCGCTGGAACTGGACCCGTCCGAGGCCGTCGGCTGGCCGGTCGCCGGCCCGGCCGTCTTCGTCATGCCGCCGTCGCCCGAGCTGTTCACGCACAACGGCCGCAAGACCGGGCCGCGCGCCCACGGGGCCTCGAGCGCGCACTACGCGCAGCGGCACGGCACCTTTACCCTGATCACCGAGGCGCCCATGTGGCACGACATCCATCCGGCCGATTCGGAGGGCGAGTCGTATGCGGGGACGATGCGGGACCTGGCCGCCGATCTGAGACGCGAGGTCGACGAGATGGGGGAGGCACTGCGCCGGGTGACGCCGGAGACCTGCAGTTCGCCGGAGGTCTTCCCCGCCGCCGTGGCCGACACCTTGGCGATCGGCCGCACCTACGTTCACCGGTGGGAGGAGGCCGCCGACTCGAGCGACGCGTCGCGGCCGATAACGGCGTCCGAGCTGGCGAGCACCAGGCTCACGGCGTGGCGCACGCCGCTGCGGGCGGCCGCCATGCTGCGCCGCCTGCTACGCGTCGAATGCGAGGCGGGAAATCACCGTCCGGTGGTACGAGCCGAACTCAGCGCCACCGAGGAACGGTTCGCCCGTGCGGCGAACGGCGTGGCGGTCACCTTGCTTCCCCTGCGCAGCCTCGTCGCCCTGCAAATCGCGGCCATCCTGACCGCCATCGCCCATTTGTAATCTCCGCCCCGGGCCAGGACGCTGATCAACCGGAACGCGTCGCCACCCGCTGCGTCATGGAATTTCGCGCTACGAAAAAGAGTCGCGGGTCCCTAATTACGGTGCGCCCGCAAATAATGCTCGTTCGCTATGTGCCGTATATGCGCGTGGTGCCGGGTGTGTGTGAACCGGTCAAGCTGCGCCGCTGGGGGTTAAGCCAGCGGCGAGTCGGGCGATGGCGGCGAGTCCGCCGTCATGAAGGTACGGGTCGCGAACAACAGCGCCCCGCGGGCGGGTCTGCCCGCGGGGCGCTGAGGGACTCTTAGTACTCCCTTGTCTTACCGAACGGGCGCTTCGTTAGGTGATCAATAACTAGGTTGGTTTTCGGCCCGCCCTATTGAGTCTCGTTGTCACAACGCGATTCATTCGAACACGCTGTGTCACTGTTCAGGTGTCGAGTGCTCGTCCACCTTGGTGCGCGGTCTGGTGCCAGATCTGGCTCTCTGTGGAAGGATGATGACTTGTCCGCGCGGCCGTCTAGCAGCACCGGTAGTGGGCAGTCGTCGGGACAGATGCGGTTGCGGAACTCGCGATGGTGCCGCTGCTGAGAGTGATGAGAATGCTGGTAAGGATGAGAACGGCGAGGGCGATCGCCCTCTTGAAACGAGACATGCGGTAACCCCTCCTGGTCAACCTCCGTCGGTAAATGAGTAAAAGCGGGTTAGCATGAACGGTCAAGATTCTCTGGGCCAGAGAATAAGGACATGGCGCATCCGTAAGGGGATGAGCCAGGCCCAGCTCGCCTTTCCCGAACTCTCAGACAGCTACATCTCGCTTATCGAGAGTGACAAGCGGGTGCCGGCAACCGACGTCTTGGAGTTGCTGGCGCGCAAGCTCGGTTGCTCAACCGTATATCTTGTCAGTGGGGTTAGTGAGGAAGCCGTGAACAATCTGCGCATGATCCTCAACTACGCCGAGATCGCGTTGCAGAACGGCGAGGCACCGGAGGCGCGGAGACGGTTCGCGGAGGTGCTGGCCAGTCCCGACGTAAATGTGCTTGCCGAACTGGAACGCCGGGCTCGCTGGGGGCACGCATTGGCTCAGGAGTCTGTTGGTGAGCTAGAGGCGGCTATTAAGGAATTGCGCGACCTGATCGCCGAGTCATCACCCGAGTGGGACCGCGAACATTGGGCTCGGCTGCACATGGCACTCACCAGATGCCTTCGGGAACGCGGCGACTTTACTGCGAGTATTGAGGCGGGCGAGGCAGGGCTGCGAACACTCGCCGCCGCCGGGGATGACCGGTCAGAGATCCGGATCGAGTTGGGAGTCACCGTTCTCGGTTCGTATATCGAGCGGGGCGACCTGGTTCGCGCCAGCCAGCTCGCGGAACGGCTCATTCAAGGCGCCGAGGACGTCGGCACCGTCCGGGCCCGGATGGCCGCCTATTGGCAGGCCGCCGGGGTCGCGGAGATGCGTGGCGGCTACCACGAGGGCATCGCGCTGACCGAGCGGGCGCTCGCGCTGCTTGGGGAGGACGCCGACGAGCGGAACCTCAGCCGGCTGCGCGGCCAGTACGCCGTGCTCCTGCTGCGCGCCGGTCCCGAGAACGCCGAACGCGTCCGCGACCTGCTCACCCAGGCAAAGGGCGAGATGTCGGAGAGCTCGGCGAGCGAGATCGACCTGGCCATGTGCCTGTCCGACCTGGCCAAGGCCGAGATCGCGCTCGACCACCCCCAAGAGGCGCTGGCGCTGGCCACGGAGGCCATCGACATGCTCGGCGAGGCGCCCCGCTACGCGATGGGCGGCGCGCTGAACGCCCTCGGCGAGGCGTACCTGCGGCTGGACCGCCGAGAGGAGGCCATCGAGGTGCTGGCGCGCGCCGCCGGCTACCTCGAGGAGATGGACGTCTCCCGGCAGGCCGCCCAAGCCTGGACCGATCTGGCCGAGCTGCTCGGCCAGCTGGGCGACGAGCGGCGGCAGTGCGAGGCGTACCGGCGGGCGCTGGCGTGCGTCGGGGTCAATCGTTGACCAAGCGTACGCTTGGTGCGAGCATCGGTCGCGATGGAGACCTTCGCGGAGCTTCTCCTCGACCGCGCCGATGACGAGCATCTCGGCCTGCTGTTCGAGGACGAGTCGTACACCTGGGCCGACGTCGTACGCGCCGCGAAGGCACGCGCCGCGCTCATTGCGGACAACGGGATCGGGGATTATGCGCGGCCGGCGCACGTTGGGGTGCTGCTGGAGAACGTGCCGGAGTACGTCTTCTGGATCGGGGCGGCGGCACTGACCGGGTCCACTGTCGTGGGCGTCAACCCGACCCGGCGCGGCGCCGAGCTGGCGGCCGACATTCGCCACACGGACTGCGACCTGATCGTCACCGACGCCTGGCACGCAGGGCTGCTCGACGGCCTTGATACCGGAGTCGACGCGGCCGGCGTCCTGCGGGTCGACGACCCGGGATACCAGCAGGCGCTGCAAAGGAGCCTGCACCGGGTGCCGGCCGATGTGCGGCCCCTGGACCGGCTGCTGCTGCTGTTCACGTCCGGCTCGACCGGGGCGCCGAAGGCGGTGGCCTGCAGTCAGGGCAGGCTGACCGCGATCGCCGGGCACGGGCCGCGGTTCGGCATCACCCGCGACGCGGTGACCTACATCGCGATGCCGCTGTTCCACGGGAACTCGATCATGGCCAACCTCGCCATGGCCGTGCACGCGGGCGCGACGATCACGCTGCGCCGCCGGTTCTCCGCCTCCGGCTTCCTGCCCGACGTGCGGCGCTACGGCGTCACGTACTTCAACTACGTCGGGCGGGCGCTCGCGTACGTCCTGACCACGCCGCGGCGGCCGGACGACAGCGACAACACGCTCCAGGCCGTGTTCGGCACCGAGGCGTCCGCCCAGGACATGGCGAGGTTCGGCGAGCGGTTCGGCTGCCGGGTCATCGAGGGGTACGGCTCCAGCGAGGGTGCGATCTCGATGTCGAAGACGCCCGACACCCCGCCGGACGCGCTCGGGCTGCCGCCGCCCGGGATGGAGGTCGCCATCCTCGACCCCGAGACGGGCGCCGAGTGCGCCCGGGCCCGGTTCGACGAGCACGGCGGGCTGCGCAACGCCGACGCGGCGATCGGCGAGATCGTCGGGCTCAACGTCGCGGCGGCGTTCGAGGGCTACTACAACAACCCCGAGGCGGAGGCGCAGCGGCTGCGCGGCGGCCGGTACTGGAGCGGCGACCTCGGGTACCGCGACGAGAAGGGGTTCTTCTACTTCGCCGGGCGCGGCACCGACTGGCTGCGCGTCGACGGCGAGAACTTCGCGGCGGCGCCCGTCGAGCGCATCCTGGCCCGGTGGGCACCCGTGGTGATGGGCGCGGTCTACCCGGTGCCCGACCCGCGTACGGGAGACCAGGTGATGGCGGCCCTGGAGCTGAACGGGGACTTCGACCCGGCCGCGTTCGCCGGGTTCCTCGCCGCACAGCCCGACCTCGGGACGAAATGGGCGCCCAGGTTCGTCCGGCTCGTTCCGGCCATGCCGCTGACGTCGACGAGCAAGGTCGACAAGCGCCCGCTGCGGCGGGAGCGCTGGGACTGCGCCGACGCGGTGTGGTGGCGGCCGGGACGCGACCTCGCCTACGAACGGCTGACCCCGGCACGGACGGCCGTCCTCCGCGCCGAGTTCTCCGCACACGGCCGGGCGCACCTCCTGACCGTCGGCTGAGCAGGCGTTGCGCAACAGCCAGTTTGCGGGGGTCGGCGCTGGTTATGCTCGAAGGTCACTATCGTTGAGACATCCGCTGGCCCCAACCTGACCCCTGCACCATGACACCAGCCACCACCCGGCTCGGCTTCGCGGCGGCGATGATCGTCGTATTCGGAGCCCTGTCCGCCGCGCCCGCCGCGGCCCACACCGAGCTCGAGAAGAGCACCCCGGCCGAGGGCAGCACGGTCCGCCAGGTGGGCAAGGTGACCCTGGTCTTCAGCGGAGCCGTGTCGCTCGCGCGGGTGACGGTGCACAACGCGGCCGGCACGCAGTTCCAGAGCGGCTCGGCGCGGGTACGGGGCCACACCGTCACGCAGCGGGTCTCCGGCAGGCAGCCGGCGGGGAGGTACACGATCGCCTACCGCGTGGTCGCCGCCGACGGGCATCGGGTCGCGGGCACGGTGTCGGTGAGGGTCGCCGGCGCGAGTGCCGGCGGGATCGAGGGCACCGAGGCCGGGTCGAAGCAGGCGCCGCCGAGCCCCAAGACCCAAGCGCGGAGCGAGCAGCGGCAGACGGCCGCGGAAACCTCGGACGGGGGCCGGAAGTGGCTGATGGCCGGGGGCGGCCTGCTGCTCGTCCTCGGCATCGGGGGCGGCATTGTCGTCCTGCGGCGCGGGAAGGAAACCAGGTCCTCCGGTGACTAGCACCTCCGCCAAGGCGTCCAGGGCGCCCAAGGCGCCCCGGATCTCGTATCGGACCGCGGTGATCGCCGCGATCGCAGTGCCGGCCGCCGCGATCGCCGCGCTCCTGGTGGCGCTGGTGGCCGGCGGCGCGGTCACCGAACAGGTGGTCCCGGGGCTCGGCGACGCGGGCGCCGTCACCCGATGGGGGCTGCCGGTCACCCGCCTGGCGATGGACGTCAGCGCGGCGTTCACCGTCGGCGCGCTGCTGGCCGCCGCCGTCCTGTTGCCCTCCGACGACGGCCGGCTGACCGACGCGGCGGGGGAGTACCTGCGGGCCGCGTCCTGGCTGGCGACGGCGTGGGCCGCGGCGGCGGGCGGTTCGCTCGTCTTCACGGTCTCCGACATCCTCGGCGAGCCGGTCGGCCAGGTCGTGGCGGGCAGCGAGCTGAGCAGCTACGTCGGGCAGCTGCCGCAGGGGCTCGCGCTGATGCTCGTCGTCCTGATCGCCATCATGATCGCGCTGCTGGCCCGGACCACCTTCTCGGCGTCCGGCGCGCTCGGCCTGCTGGCCATGGCGACGGTCGCGCTGCTGCCGCCCCCGCTCACCGGCCACTCGGCCTCCTCGCCGAACCACGCTGTCGCGGTCGTCGGGCTGGCCCTGCACGTGACGGCGGTGGTGCCCTGGGTGGGCGGGCTCACCGTGCTCGCCTGGCACGCGCTGCGCCGCAAGGGGCGCCTCGCCGTGGCGGCCGACCGGTTCAGCCGGATGGCGCTGTGGTGCTACGTCATCGTCGGGTTCACGGGCGCGGCCAACGCCGTCTCCCGGCTGCCCCACCTCACGGAGCTGCTGACCACCAACTACGGCCGGCTCGTCCTCATCAAGATCGCCGCGTTCTGCGTGCTCGGCTGGGCCGGGTGGCTGCACCGCACGCAGACGCTGCCCGCCGTGGCGGCGGGCAGGCCGCGCGCGTTCGCCCGGCTGGCCACGGTGGAGGCCGCGATCATGGCGGGCACGATGGGGGTCGCGGTGGCCCTCGCCCGTACGGCCCCGCCCGCCCCGGCGACCGCCGAGACGGACGTACGGTCCCTCCTCGGCTATGACCTGCCGCCGCCGATCACGGTGGGGCGGCTGTCCAGTCTCTGGATCTTCGACCTGTTCTGGGTGGTGTTCGTCGCCGCGCTGGCCATGCTGTACGTCGCGGGAGTCCTGCGGCTACGCAGGCGCGGGGACGCGTGGCCGATCGGCCGCACGGTGGCGTGGTTCGTCGGGCTGATCTCCATCGTGGTGGTCACGCTCAGCGGAGTGGGCCGGTACGCGCCGGTGCTGTTCAGCGTGCACATGGCCCAGCACATGACGCTGTCGATGCTCAGCCCGATCTTCCTCGTGCTCGGTGCGCCGATCACGCTGGCCCTGCGGGCGCTGAAACCGGCGGCGGTCAAGGGCGACCGCGGGGTCCGGGAATGGCTGACGATCGTGCTGCACAGCCGCGTCACCCGTGTCGTCGCCCACCCGCTGGTCGCCGCCGTCATCTTCGTGGCAAGCACGTACGCGCTGTACTTCACGCCGCTGTTCGGCGGGCTCATGCGCAGCCATCTCGGGCACATCGCGATGCTGCTGCACTTCCTGGCGGCCGGGTCGCTGTTCTACTGGGTGCTGATCGGGGTAGACCCGGCGCCGCGGCGGCTGCCGTACGTCGGGCGGCTGCTCGTGCTGTTCGTCACGATGCCGTTCCACGCCTTCTTCGGCATCGCGCTGATGAACGCCGGCCAGCCGCTCGCCCCCGGCTGGTACAACGCACTGCACCGCGACTGGGGCGCGTCGCTCGTGTCCGACCTGCACACGGGCGGCTCGATCGCGTGGGCGTTCGGCGAGATCCCGACGTTCATCGTGCTGCTCGCCATCCTGTTCCAGTGGTTCGCCGAAGACCAGCGGCTGGCCCGCCGCACCGACCGCTCGGCCGACCGGGCGGCGGCGGAAGGCAAGGGCGACGACGAGCTCTCCGAGTACAACGCCTATCTCGCCGCCCTGGACAAACGCGCCAATCGCGAATGAGGCGGCTCATCCGCTTGGGGGAGTCACCTTCAGATCCGATCTGCCAGGATCGAACCGTGCCGAGAATGCCGAGGGCGCCGAAGGCGCTGCGCCCGCTCATCGCCAAGTCGACATGGCGGGGCTGGGTCTACGTCGTTCTGGGCGGCGCGCTGCTGACCCCGTTCCTCATCGGCACCATGTTCGTCACCGAGCTCGTCGGAGCCCTCCCGCTCAACTCGCCGACCCGCGTCGGGGTCATGTTCTTCGTCTTGTTCTCCGCGATCGGGCTGGCCGGCCTGCTGCGGCCGGTCCGGGCGATGGAGGGCGCGGCCGCGAAGGAACTGCTCGGCGCCCCGGATGTCATTGGGGCCTGCCGTGCCTGGTCGGATCGGCTGCGCACGTCCGCCTGGTTCGCCGGGCATCTGCTGGGCGGCGGCGCGTTCAGTCTGGCCGCCGTCCTGCTGCCGACCGCGGCCGGCTGGCTGCTCACGGTGCCTTTCCGCGCCGGCGAGCTGCAGCGGCACTTCGGGCTCGGCCGGGGCTGGTCGGTCGCATGGCTGCCGGCCGCCGGGTTCGTCATGATCGTCGTGTTGATCTACATCGTCGCCGGGGCCGTCGCGGTGGCCACCCGGCTGGCCCTGCCGCTGCTCGGCCCGTCACGGGCCGACCGGCTGGCCGAGCTGGAGCAGCGGGCCCAGACGCTGGCCGAGCGCAACCGCCTCGCCCGCGAGCTGCACGACTCGGTGGGTCACGCGCTCAGCATCATCACCGTCCAGGCGGGCGCGGCCGGCCGAGTGCTCCACGGCGACCGAGACTTCGCCGAGCGGGCGCTGACCGCGATCGAGGAGTCCGCCCGCGGCGCGCTCGAAGACCTCGACCATGTGCTCGGGCTGCTGCGCGACGACCGGCCCGCCACCGCGCCGCAGCCCACGTTGAAGGACCTCGATCGGCTGCTGGACAAGACGCGAATGGCCGGGACGGAGGTGGCCTGCGACGTCGAGGGCGGCACCGAGCAGGTGCCGGCGGCCGTGTCCCGGGAGGCCTACCGCATCGTGCAGGAGGGCCTCACCAACGCCCTCAAGCACGCCGGCGTCGTGCCGATCAAGCTGCGGCTGGCGGTCCGGACCGACCGGTTGGAGCTGGAGTTGACCAACCCGCTCGGGCACCCGCCCGGCCCGGCCAGGCCGGGCGGTGGCCGCGGGCTGCACGGCGTCCGCGAACGGGTCACGGTGCTGCGCGGCGCCGTCACCGCCGGGCCCGAGGACGGCCTGTGGCGCGTACACGTACATATCCCGCTACGGTCGGCATCGTGAGCGATCAGCAGCAGATCGGCGTGGTGCTCGTCGACGACGAGCGGCTCATCCGCGCCGGTCTGTCCGCCATCATCAACGCCGAGCCCGGCCTCACCGTCGTCGGCGAGGCGAACGACGGCGTCACCGCGATCCAGGAGATCGCCCGCGTCCGCCCCGACGTGGTGCTGATGGACGTGCGGATGCCCGCGCTGAACGGCATCGAGGCCACCGAGCAGGTGCTCGGCGCGATGAGCCGGCCGCCGAAGATCCTCGTGGTCACCACGTTCGAGAACGACGAGTACGTGTACGACGCGCTGCGCGCCGGGGCCAGCGGCTTCCTGCTCAAGCGGGCCCGGCCGGAGGAGATCGTGCATGCCATCCGCATGGTCGCGCACGGCGAGTCGCTGCTGTTCCCCGCCGCCATCCGGACGCTCGCGGCCACCCATGGCGCCCTGCCGCGCGGCCCGGCCCCGCGCTGGCAGACGGATCTCACCGAGCGCGAGGTGGACGTGCTGCGGCTGATCGCCAAGGGCAGGTCGAACGCCGAGATCGCCGCCGAGCTGTTCCTCAGCCCCACGACCGTGAAGACGCACGTCGGCAACGTGCTGTCCAAGCTGCAGGCCCGCGACCGCACGCAGGCCGTCATCCTCGCGTACGAAACCGGCTTCATCACTCCGGAGGGAGCGACGTGACCGACCCCAACGCCGCCTTCGACACGTCTCAGGGGCTGCCCGCCGCGTTCCGCGACGTCGGCTCGGCGTCGTTCATCGATCTGCTGAAGGGGCACGCCCCCGAGTTGCTGCCGGTCAACCGCGTCCCGGCGCAGCCGCTGGACATCCCGCACGGCACCACCGTGCTCGCGCTCACCTACGCCGACGGCGTCATGATGGCCGGCGACCGGCGGGCGACCGCTGGGAATGTGATCGCCCAGCGCGACCTGGAGAAGGTTCTGCCCGCCGACGAGTACTCGGCGATCGCCTACGCCGGGTCCGTTGGCATAGCCCTGGAGATAGTGCGGCTGTTCCAGACCGAGCTGGAGCACTACGAGAAGATGGAGCGCTCGACGCTGTCGCTGGACGGCAAGGCCCGGCGGCTCGGCACCGTGTTGCGCGAGAACCTGCCGATGGCCATGCAGGGGCTCGTCGTGGTGACGCTGCTGGCCGGCTACGACACCGACAAGGGCGTGGGCCGCATCTTCACCTTCGACGTGACCGGCGGGCCCTGGGAGGCGACCGCCTTCCACGCCGAGGGCTCGGGCTCGCCGTACGCGCGCGGTGCGCTGAAGAAGCTGTACCGGCCGGGCCTGCCGCTGCGCGAGGCGGCCGAAGTCTGCGTGCAGGCCCTGTACGACGCCGCCGACGACGACTCGGCCACCGGCGGGCCCGACCTGACCCGCGACATCTACCCGGTTGTCGCCGGCGTCACGGCCGATGGCTATCGGCGGCTGCCGGACGACGAGGTCCGCGAGATCGTCCGCGCGATGGTCGACGCCCGCAACGTCCGCCCGGACGGTCCGGCCGCCCCGCTGCACTGACCCCGGCGTCCAAGGTCTGCGGCCGACGCCGCGTCCGCGCTCAGCGGAATCCGCTGCTCGCGTACGAGCCTGGACTCGACAGTGATCTCGGGGCAGCGTGATCGTTATGACAGAGTTTCGGTTCGGCTTCAACAACTTCGGGCTCCGGTCCCGGCAGAGCTTCACCGAGTTCTGCCGGACGGCCGAGGGCTACGGCTACGACGTCTTCCTCGCGACGGATCACCTGGGCTCGGCGGCGCCCTTCACCGAAATGGTGGCCGCGGCGGCGGCGACCGAGCGGCTGCGGGTCGGCACGCTCGTCCTCAACATCGGCTTCTGGAACCCGCACCTGCTGGCCCGTGAGGTGGCGACCGCCGACCTGCTCACCGACGGCAGGCTGGAGTTGGGCCTGGGCGCCGGCCACATGAAGTGGGAGTACGACGCGGCGGCCATCGAGTGGGAGCCGTTCGCCGCCCGCGTACGCCGCCTCGAGGAGACCATCGAGGAGCTCGGCAGGCTCTTCGCGGGCCCGGACTACGAGGAGCGCGCGGCTCTCCGCGACCACTTCGACCTGCCCGAGCTCAAGCCCGTACAGCAGACCGGCTTCGGGGGCTCCGGCCCGCCGCTGCTCATCGGCGGCACCGGCGACACCGTGCTGCGGCTCGCGGCGCGGCACGCCGACATCGTCGGGTTCGCCGGCGTCTATCAGATGAAGGGACAGCCGCCCGGCACGTTCCGCCTGGGCACGGCGGCCGAGGCGGACGACCGGGTGCGGTTCGTCCGCGAGCACGCGGGGGAGCGGGCCGCGAAGATCGAGTCCAATGTGCTCGTGCAGACCGTCGTGGTGACCAACGACCGGCGCGGCGTGGCCGAAAAGCTCGTGGCCGAGCGGCTGCCCACTTTCACCGTGGACGAGGCGCTGGAGACGCCGTTCCTGCTCATCGGCACCGAGGAGCAGATCGCCGAGCAGCTGCGCGCCAACCGGGAACGGTATGGATTCACCTACATCACGATCCACGGCCCGTACCTGAAGACGTTCGGCCCTATCATCGAGCGTCTTCGTTAGTACGACCAAGCGCCGGGAATGTCCTGATTTGACGATGATCTGTCCCAGGCGGTGATCAGTTTTGAGGGGACGGCGGGCGGGCGCCCTGCCGGCGACCGTGCTTGCTGTGCTCGCCGTGCTCGCGATGACGGCGGCGGACTGTCAGGTGGACACCCAGCCGGGTGCCGCCCCGTCCACCGAGTCGACCAGGTCCAAGGGCAAGGGCACCAAGAGCAAGGCGCCCAAGACCAAGCCGGGCGAGGTCTCGGTGCCCATCAAGGTGATCACCACTCAGGGCGAGACGATGGTGCTCGTCCCGGTGAAGGTCAACGGCCGGGGGCCGTACAACTTCGTCCTCGACACCGGCGCGTCTTCCTCGACGGTCAGCCGTACGCTCGCCCGGCGGCTGCACCTGCCGAAGACGGGCAACACCGCGCACCTGCGCGGCGTCACGGGCTCCGCGGTCGTGCCGCTGGTCACCGTCAACCGCTGGACCGTCGGCGGCCAGCGGCTGCACGGACGCAGCCTGCCCGTGATCGACCTCGGCGGCGACTTCGGGGTGGGCCAGGTCGGCGGACTGCTCGGCTCCGACGAGCTGCGCCGGTTCGGTGCCGTACAGCTGGACTACAAACACCACCAGTTGGTGCTGCGCGCCGCGGGCTGACCCCCGATCGCGGGATCTTCCGGCGGTGACACACTTTGCGCATGACACGGCCTTCGCTCATGAAACGGCGGCGCAGTCACTGGGCCTGGGGGTACGCGGACGAGGAGCCCGGGCCGGACGAGGCATCCGCGATGGCCGAGCTCATGGTCGGCCTCACCGGCCTCACGCTGGACGGTGGGCTGGAGGAGCCGGTGCCGCTCGACGCGGTACGGCTGCCCGAACCGCGCCTGCGGCCCCCGGACGACCTGGCCGGCCTGTGCACGACCGAGGCGTACGAGCGCGTCACGCACACCTATGGGCAGGCCTACCGCGACCTGATCAGGGCGTTCCGCGGCCGCTTCGACAACCCACCCGACATCGTCGCCCATCCCGAGAGCGAGCACGACGTCGAGCGGGTGCTGGCGTGGGCCGAGGACGCCGGTGCGGCCGTGATTCCGTACGGCGGCGGCACCAGCGTGGTCGGCGGTGTGGAGCCACGCGACCTCGGCCCGGCGATCAGCCTCGACCTGTCCCGGCTGGACCGCGTGCTCGACGTCGACCCCCAGTCCCGGGCCGCCCGGATCCAGGCCGGCGCGGCCGGGCCGGTGCTGAACCACCAACTGGCCAAGCAGGGCCACACGCTGCGGCATTTCCCGCAGTCGTACGAGCTGTCCACGCTCGGCGGCTGGATCGCCACCCGGGCCGGCGGTCACTTCGCCACGCTCACCACCCACATCGACGATCTCGTCGAGTCGGTACGCGCCATCACGCCGCGCGGTATCTGGGAGTCGCGCCGGCTGCCCGGCTCGGGAGCGGGAGTATCGCCGGACCGGATGCTGCTCGGCTCCGAGGGCACGCTCGGCGTGATCACCGAGGCCTGGGTACGGGTGCACCGGCGTCCGGCGCACCGGCTGACCGCGTCGGCCCGGTTCGGCTCGTTCGAGGCCGGCGCCACGGCCGTACGGGCGATCGCGCAGGCCGGCCTCTACCCGTCGAACTGCCGGCTGATCGACGCCACCGAGGCCCGGCTCACCTCCGGCGGCGACGGCGAGCACAGCCTGCTCGTGCTGGCCTTCGAGTCCGCCGATCACCCCGTCGAACCGTGGATGGAGCGCGCGCTCGCGCTCGTACGTACGCACGGCGGCGACGCCGACCCGCCGCGCGGGCCGCGCGAGGGCCGGGCCGGCGCCTGGCGGTCGTCGTTCCTGCGCATGCCGTACCTGCGCAACTCCTATCCGGCGATGGGCGTGGTCGCGGACACCCTGGAGACGGCGGTGACCTGGGATCGCTTCCCTGAGCTGCACGAGACGGTGTCCGCGGCGGTACGGGACGTCGCGCCGGGGATCTGCACCTGCCGGTTCGCCTTCGTTTACCCGGACGGGCCCGCACCGTACTTCACCGTGCTCAGCCCGGTCCGGCGCGGCGACGAACTCGCGCAGTGGGCGGAGATCAAGGCCGTCGCCTCGGCGGCGATCCTGGCCGCCGGCGGCACGATCACCCATCATCACGCCGTCGGCCGCGACCACCGGCCGTGGTACGACCGGCAGCGTCCCGACCCGTTCGCGGCCGCGCTGCGCGGCGCCAAGGCGGCGATCGACCCGGCCGGCATCCTCAACCCGGGTGTCCTCGTGTGAGAGCGTCACAAGGTTCGCATTTCGGGTGGTGGTGATCCCGCGGGGACCTTACGATCAGCGGCGTGTCCCGGCGCTCGAGCAGATGGGTCCGGTGGCTGGCCGCGCCCATCGCGGTCGGCGCCGCGGCCGGATTGACCGCCGCGCTGGGCGGGTTCCGGCCCGCCCGTGCCCCGGAGCCGCCGCAGGTGACGCCCGGGCAGGTCATCGACCAGGGGCTGTACCGCACACGGGTGGTGCGCGCCTACGTCGGCAGGCGCCGCGACCTGATCTCCGACCCCACCAAGCGCTGGCTCACAGTCGAGTTCCGCGTGGTCAATGAGAGTGACGACACCCTCGACCCGTCCGAATTCGCGGCCGACCCGTTCCGCCAACTGGTGACCGTCACGTTCCCGACCGGCCGGGTCGATCCCCTGAAGCACATCGACCGGGTCGACCGCGGCGCGTGGAAGTCGGAAGAGGTCCCGCCGCGCACGCCGGTGCGGCTCATCGTGGCCTGGTACGACTGGGCCGGCACGGATCCGGGTCGGGTCACGGTGTCGCTTCCGGCCTTCGAGCACCGTGCCCCGGTGTTCTTCGACATGCCGGTCACCTGGCAGACGAAGCTCATCGCGAACAAGACCGACGACACACGGGACGACCGGCCGGTGATCGCGGCCCGCGTGACCGTGCCGGTGACCCACCGGGACGTCCGGTGAGCCCGCGACCGATGAGGTGGCCCCGTAAGCCGTGGGTGCGCCGGGCCGGGGCGATTGTGGGGAGCGCGGCGCTGCTGGTCGGCGCGGTGGCCGTCCGGGCCGCGTACCCGTCGTACGAGCAGCGGTTCCGGCCGATCGCGTCGCATGGCCTGATGCACCAGCGGGTCCGCACCGTTGACTTCGACGTACGGGTCGAGAAGGTCGACGTGGCTCGCACGATCATGGGGGAGGCCGACGGGGGCAAGCCCGCCGAACTCGGTACGGACGGGGTGTTCGTCATCGTCACCGCGACCGTCACCGCGCACCGCAAGGTGATCGAGCTGGCCGGCGCCTACCTGCGGGCCGCCGACGGCACCCGCACCCTCGTGAGCGATGCCGTGCAGATCCCGGCCATCGACCCGGTGGGCGCCGGAACCCTGGACGCCCGCGCGAGCGCCGCGTCGATCCTCACCGGCATCCCGCCGCTCGAACCCCGGCGGCTGGCGTTGATCTTCGAGGTCCCGGCGGTCCGCCTGGCCGGGGCACAGCTGTGGCTGTCGCTCGGGCGCATGGAATGGCAGGGCGACCGGCAGGCCGAGGACTGGTTCCGCCCGCAGGCCCGCGTCGACCTCCAGCTCGGCCGGGGCCGCGCCGCCGCCCTGGTGGCCGCCGCGCCGCGCCGCTACCAGCTGGAGAAGCAATGCTGGACGCCGCCGTGCTGAGGCCGGGCGGCCCGCTCCGCCGCATCGCCCTCGTCGCCGCGACCGTGTTGACGGTCGCCGCGACGCTGGCGCTGCGCATGCACGTGGCGCACGACCAGGCCCGCCCCTTCTACCCGCCCGAACGGATCACGGCGGCGAGCCACGGCCAACCCGCCGACTATCAGGGCTTCCGCTGGTGGCTGGGCACCGGACGGCAGGAGCGCCGGGTCTTCCTGCCGCACAGGATCACGCACGTCACGTTGACCCTACGGATGCAGGCCCTGACGGCCGCCGCGGCCGCGGCCACGGGTGTGAACGACCCCCGCGTGAAATTCGAGTTCGCCTTCCGCGACCCCCGGACCGGCGCGGTATGGCCGGGCGGCCGACCGCAAGGAACCCAGCCGTACCAGGTGGGCGCGCCGGTCGAGCGCGTCATCGAGGGCGATCTGCCGGAGGCGGTGGCGGGTCGGGTCGGGCTGCAGGTGCGGGTGCCGTGGTTCACGAAGCTGGGGTCGGAGACCAAACAGCATCCCCGGACGTCCGACCCGGTTCTCCAGCTGGCGCGCTGACCCAGAGCGCCCGGCGACGGGAGCTGCCGGGCTCGCGACGCCCAGGCTTCGCCTGGCTGCGTTGTCGTCAGTCGGCAGCCAAACCCGGGCTGACTCCTTCCTCCGCCTTGCCAGGCTGTGCCTGGCCGCCGCTCGCTGATCCGGCGCCCACAATGCCGGGCGCTCCTAGCCGGGCAACCATGAGGTCGACGGCGGCCGCCAGCAGGGCGATCTGCAGGACGCCCTGGATCAGGTCGCGGAGGAAGTCGACCGACTCGATCATCGCCGACCAGAAGTACGGGCCGTGCGGGCCGATGACCTCGGTGACGTCCAGCCACACCGCCTGCGCGACGTATCCGATCCCCACGTAGCAGAAGGCGAAGACGGCGAACACCGGGATGCCCGCCCGCCAGATCAGCCGCAGCCCGGCGAACAACGGGACGTACTTGTCGCGCGGCTCGGCGGTGACGAACTTGATCGCGCGGACCCGGCTCTCGCGCAGCCCGGTGACGCGTCCGGCGAGCGGCTCCAGCCGGGTGCCCTCGACGATCGCCCGATGGGTGGCGAGGTCGGCCCCGTACACCACGGCGGCGATGATCAGCCAGAGCAGCGGCAGCAGCAGCGCGTCCTTGGCCGCGCCCAGTGGCACGTCCGGCAGCGGGGCGAAGACGTCCTTGACGTCGGTCCAGACCGAGCGGTCGGCGAACCAGCCCGCGCCCTGCTTGGCCAGGCGCGACAGCGAGAAGATGGCGAAGAAGCTGAAGCAGGCCTCGAACACCGCGGTCAGCACGCCGACGACGTGCCCGCTCGTCTTCTCGTACCGGCGCTCGAGCAGCACCCGTACGACCCAGGTCACCGCCGCCACGCCGAGCGCGACGGACAGGCTGTAGGCGAACAGGTCACCGCCGCCCACCTGGTAGTTGCGGACGAAGTCGGCCCGCAGCAGCGCGCCGACGTCGGTGTAGAAGAGGTTCCACGAGAAGTAGATGATCGTGAACGGCAGCAGCGCGCGGCCCAGCACCTCGATGTACCGTTCCTCGCTCGCGGTCGCCGGGCCCCGTACGGCGGTGAGGCCGGGGCGGACCACGAAGAGCATGGCGACCGTCACGGCCATCGCGGTAAGCACCATGAGGACGACGGTCAGCGCCGCGATGACGTCTCGTACGCCCTGGTAGCGGCCGTGTGAGACCTCGATGCCGGCCACGATCAGCAGGTGCCGCACCAGCTGCCCGGCCGCGAACAGCAGCGTCAGCGGCAGGACGAACCGGCCCGCCAGCCGTACCGCGTCGACCGGTAGTCGCAGGGGGGAGATCGACCCTTTCACCATGCGAGATGGTAACGGCTCAGGACCGCAGCCAGTGGGTGGCCTCGATGCCGAGCGCCGACCGTACGGCCAGGATGACTACGCCCAGGGTGAGCAGCGGCGCCAGGACCCAGCGCTCGATCACGCCGTCGGTACGGGAGATGAGCGGCAGTTCCACCCGCCACTGCGCCGGCCAGAACACCGGGCAGCCGTCCGGGGTCAGGCAGTCGGCCAGCATGTGCGCGAGACAGCCGATGGCCACGGCATAGCCGGCGAAGCGCATATCGAGGTCGCGCATGATGTACGTGAGGGCCGCCGCGATGCCGGCGTTGAGCAGGGCGGAGAAGTGCTCGCTCTCGGGGATCTTGATGCCGATGCCGCGCAGCCCCAGCCCGATCAGCAGGAACAGCACGCCCCACCAGACCGGCCCATGGGCGTGCCCGGCCACCCAGCCCGCGCCCAGCCCGGCCGCGGCGGCGAAGGCCAGCGAGTGCGTGGCGTGCCGGTGCCCGCCGGTGAGCGCGCCGACGACCCGGCATAGCAACCGGGTGATCGGCCCGAACGTGTTGGCGATCAAGCCGTCGTGGTGGTCGATGTCCGGCAGCAGCGCCGCGCCCGCGCAGACGATGGTGCCGGCCGCGACCTGGGCCGGGGACAGGTGCAGCGCGTGGTCGCCCAGCAGCGCGCGGTCGCCGAGCAGCGGCATCGCGGCCAGCCAGGCCGCCGCGCCGCTGAGGGCGTGCGTGTGCCCCATCATGAGGCGCCCACCCGACATGTCGACACGAGCGGACTTTAACGCGATCATGGCGATTTCAACTGGTGGCGCGCCGATGCGGCCCAGCTCAGGCCGTCAGACTGGGATGTAGCGCCAGGCGTCGTCCTGCTCGCCGGGCCGGTACGGCGCATCGAGCCGCTTCGCCAGGACGCCCGGCAGGCCCTGCCCCTTGGCGGCCGTCCGGACCGCCGCGCCATCGCCGGGGAACCACGGCGTGGTCTGCCAGCGCGGGCCGGACAGCTGCAGCTCGTCGAGCCGGCGGCGCCGGTCCTCGTACGGCGCGTTGAGCAGGGCGTGGCCGTCGAGATGCAGCAGGTCGAAGATCAGGTAGAGCTCGCGGCCCTCCAGGTTCGCGACCTCACCGTCGAGCAGCACGGGCCGGGCGCCCAGGGCCCGCCCCAGCGGCCCGGCGAGGCCCGCCGGTGAGCCGACCTCCCGCCCCGTGGCGTCGGTGAACCGCGTGCGGCCACCCTCGATGTACGCCAGCAGCCGGCGGCCGCCCCATGCGAACTCGAAGCCGTAGGAGTCCTCGTCGCGGGGGAGCCGCGCCCGCTCCGTCGGCAGCATCGCCCGCAGCGCCTTCGGCAGCGGCTCGGCGTCCGGATCGGCCGGCGGATCCATCCGGTGGATCATCCAGTTCTTGCCGTCGGTCCGGAACAGCACGTACCGGCCCGACACCTGCGAACCGTGCAGGACGATCATGACCTCGCGGTCGTTCCACTTCTCCGTCTCGTAGGTGCCGCGATCCCAGATCGTCATCGAGCCGGCGCCGTACTCGCCCTGCGGGATCCGGCCCTCGAACGCGGCGTACTCCAGCGGGTGGTCCTCGGTGTGCACGGCGAGGTGGTTGGTCTTCGGGTCGCGCGGGATGCCCTTGGGCACCGCCCAGGAGACGAGCACGCCGGCGCGTTCGAGCCGCAGGTCCCAGTGCAGCGACCGGGCGTGGTGTTCCTGGATGACGAACGTGTCGTCGTTGCCGGACGGCAGACCATCGTCGTCGGCGGGCACCGGCTCGGGCGTCTTCGCGGCGTCCCGCTTCTGCCGGTACGTTCGCAGCTTGTCCGGCATCAGGGCAGGGTGAGGATCTCGTGGCCGTCCTCGGTCACGAGGAGTGTGTGCTCGAACTGGGCGCTGCGCTTGCGGTCCTTCGTGACCACGGTCCAGCCGTCGTCCCAGATGTCGTACGCGATCGTGCCCAGGGTCAGCATCGGCTCGATCGTGAACGTCATGCCCGGCTCCATGATCAGACCGGCGTCCGGGTCGTCGTAGTGCGGGATGATCAGCCCGGAGTGGAACGTCGTGCCGATTCCGTGCCCGGTGAAGTCGCGGACGACCCCGTAGCCGAACCGCTTCGCGTACGACTCGATGACCCGCCCGATCACGTTGATCGCGCGCCCGGGCCGGACCGCCCGGATGCCGCGCATCATCGTCTCGCGGGTGCGCTCGATGAGCAGCCGCGACTCCTCATCGACGTCGCCGACGAGGAAAGTCGCGTCGGTGTCGCCGTGCACGCCGTCGATGAAGGCGGTGATGTCGATGTTGATGATGTCGCCGTCACGCAGCACCGTGTCGTCCGGGATGCCGTGGCAGATGACCTCGTTGAGCGACGTGCACAGCGACTTGGGAAAGCCGCGGTACCCGAGCGTCGAGGGATAGGCGTCGCGCGCGATGAGGAACTCGTGCCCGATCCGGTCGAGCTCGTCGGTCGTGACGCCGGGCCGGATGTGCCGGCCGACCTCCTCCAGCGCCTGGGCGGCGATCTTGCCCGCGACGCGCATCCGCTCGATGATCTCCGGAGTCTTGACGTCGGGCTCACCGGTCTGGGGACGCGGCTTCCCCACGTATTCCGGTCGCTTGATGTGCGCCGGAACCTTACGTTGCGGAGAGATGCGGCCGGGCCGGAGTTGCGTCGTCATATACGTGGAGTGTAGTTCCCAGAAACCGGCGGACGACTGCCCAGCGCGTGATCACAAGAACCGCATCGGGGCGAGGCCCGGGCGCTTGGCGGTTATGTGATCGCCGGACGACACCCCGCGCAGCCGTCGCACCACCCAGGGCGCGAAGTAGGTACGGGCCCACCGCGTCTCGCGCAGCACCCGGGCGCCGCGGCTGAGCTCGGGAAGCGGAGGCAGCGGCGCGCGCCAGGTGGCGTCGACGACGGGCTGGCCGAGCGCCTCGAGCACGGCCAGCGCCACGCGGCGGTGACCGGCCGGCGACATGTGCAGCCGGTCCGGGCACCACATGCGCCAGTCGCGCAGGATCGGCATCGTCCACTGGTCGACGATGAACGCGGCGTGCCGATCGGCGATCGTACGGATGTGCTCGTTGAAGGCCGCCACCCGCCCGCGCAGCCGCCGGATCACCGGGGTGTCGATCGGGTCCATCCCGGTGAACAGGATCACGTCGGCGCCGCTGGCCCGCAGCCGCCCGACAGCGTCGTCCAGCACGCCGCCGAGGGCGTCCGGGTCGCCGCCGGGCCGGAGCAGGTCGTTGCCCCCGCCGGACACCGACACCAGGTCGGGCCCGAGGGCCACCGCTTCCGGAAGTTGCTCGTCGACGATCTGGCCGAGCAGGCGCCCGCGGACCGCCAGGTTGGCATAGGTGAAGCCATCGGAATGCGGCGCGAGCGCCTCGGCCACTCGATCGGCCCAGCCTCGCCAACCGCCGGGGTGGCCCGGATCCGGATCGCCGAGCCCCTCGGTAAAGGAGTCGCCGATGGCGACATAACGCGTCCAGCTCATACTTGCATTGTGCATGTCGGGCTAGAGCGGCCCATGAGGCGGCTCAACCAAACAGTCAGGCAGAGGAGTCAGTCGGGGCGGGGACCGCTGATCGTGTCGAGTAGCCGGGCCAGCCGGTCGCGCAGCCCGGCCCGCCGCGCCAGCGGCTCCCCGGCGGCGGCGCTGACCAGGTGCTGGGCGCCGTCGAAGGTGACGAGCCGCTCCCGCGCCGGGACGACCAGCGTGTCGTGAGCGAGGCCTGCCAGCTCACGGTCCCCGGTGTCGACCGAGAGGATCGTGGCACCGGTCCGCCGGGCGTCGTTCACCCGCTCCAGGAGCGGCACCGGCGCCGCCTCCTCGCTCACCACGACGAGCGTCTCACCGCGCCGGGCCGCGGCCAGCCGGTCGAGGCCCACCCGCAGGTGCGGGGGCGCGTCGGCGGGCGGCGCCCAGCGCACCAGCGTCGGCGACAGCTCCGGGATGTCGCCCCACCGGCTCTCTTCGTCGAGGTGCGCGGCCAGGTGCCAGGGCTCGTCGTCCGGCGTGCCGACCAGCATCAGCCCGCCCTGGTCACGCGTCGAGACGCGGATCCGGCGGGCGAAGTCGCGTGTGCGATCGAGCCAGCCGGTCGACGACAGCACCTCGCGCAGCATCGCAACCTGCTCGGCGTTCACGCGTTCCATGGTGCCGTACGTCCGGCGGTCCGGACGCCGGCGGCTGATACCGCTGTGCGCCGACGGTCAGGAAGCCGGACTGGCCACCGCCGATGTGCCCACGCGGACGAACCCGAGCCGCCCGTACATCCGGGCGACGTCATCGTCGGCCGCGGACAGGAACACCGTCTCAGCCCGGCGGGCCAGCGCCGCCTCGGCCAGGATCGCCGTCACCGCCGTGCCCAGCCCCCGCCGCCGTACGGCCGGGAGCGTGCCGAGACCGACGATCTCGGCGACGGGGAGCAGGATCTGACAGCCGCCCGCGGCCACGGGCCCCTCGAAGCCGGTGTCGAACGCGGCGGCGAGCACCATGCGCCCGCTCCGCATGCGGTCGCGGACGAGGTTGAGCGCCGCCGCCTCGACGGCGGGGACCATCGCGTCGCGGTCGGCGGCGTCGCCCGCGCCGGGTGCCATGGTCGGCGTGCCGAACGCGATCATCTGCACGGCCTGCATGCGCGCGAGATCGGGTGCGTCGGCGGCGATCAGCCGTACGTCCACGGCGGGGTCGCGGGGCGGCCGTTCGCCGGGGACGAGGACCATCAGCGGATGCGCGGTCACCCGCAGCCCGGCCTTCTCGCACGCCGCGCGCATGGTGGGCGTGACCTCGTCAATCCACTCGAACGACTCCGGGGCGCCGAGCGCGCGCTGCCGGTCCCGTACGGCGCCGATGTCGTCGGCCGAGATGTCCGCGGAGACGGCCCCGGACCCCCTGGTCGGCCGGGCGTAGTACGGCCAGCCGGGGCCCGCCCGCACGAACAGCGTCAGCGGCCCGTGCCGCTCCGCCCGCGCCTGGTCGCGCGGGACGGCGTCGCAGAACGCGTCGATGCGATCGGTCGGCGACCGTCCGTTATCTCGCACACTGAGTATTCAATCGCGTTACCGGTCGTGACAGGTGTTCCGGGGGTTAAATCCGCACGACTGTTGCCGGGGTGAGATCCGGGCGTCGCCGTTCGGAGGCCCGCCGGAGCCTGCGAAGATCGGTATATGACTCAGCAGCGGTCCCCGTACGATCTGCCCGACGTGAGCGGGCTTTCCATCGGCATCTTGGGCGGCACAGGTGACCAGGGAAAGGGCCTGGCCAGGAGGTTCGGCCTGGCCGGACATCACGTGATCATCGGCTCCCGCCGCCTCGAGCGGGCCCAGCAGGCCGCCGCCGACTGCGGCGGCGGGCTCGTGCGCGGTGCGGAGAACGCCGGCGCGTGCGATGCGGGCGTCGTCGTCATCGCGGTGCCGTGGGAAGGCCACCGGGCCACGCTGGAGTCGCTGCGCGCGGAGCTGGCCGGCAAGATCGTCATCGACTGCGTCAACCCGATGGGGTTCGACAAGCGGGGCGCCTTCCCGTTGCCGGTCGAGGAGGGCAGCGCCGCGCAGCAGGCGGCCGCCGTGCTGCCCGAGAGCCGGGTCGTCGCCGCGTTCCATCACGTCTCGTCGGTGCTGCTGCTCGACCCCGAGGTCGACGAGATGGACCTCGACGTGCTCGTGCTCGGCGACGACCGCGAGGCGACCGACGTGGTGCAGGCCCTCGCCCATCGGATCCCCGGCATGCGCGGCGTCTACGGCGGCCGGCTGCGCAATGCCGGCCAGATCGAGGCGCTCACCGCGAATCTGATCTCGATCAACCGCCGCTACAAGGCGCACGCCGGCCTCCGGGTCACCGACGTGTGACCCGGCTCATGACCGCCGTCGACGATCTCGGCCGGCCGGTGCGGCTGCCGCGGCGCGTGGACCGGGTCGTGTCGCTCGTCCCCTCGCTGACCGAGGCGATCGCGGTCTCCGCGCCCGGGCTGCTGACCGGGGCCACCGACTGGTGCACGCATCCGCCAGGCCTGCAGGTGACCCGTGTACGTGGCACCAAGAACCCCGACGTCGACCTGATCATCGAGCTCCGCCCGGACCTGGTCGTCGCCAACGTCGAGGAGAACCGCGAGCCCGACCTCGACGCGCTGCGGGCGGCCGGCGTGCCGGTCTGGGTGACGGTCGTCCGCACGGTCCCTGAGGCCCTTGCCGGTCTGGCCAGGCTGCTGACCGTCTGCGGGCTGGACGGCGAGCCCGGGTGGCTGCGCGCCGCCCGTACGGCCTGGGCGCCCGAGCCCGTCCCGCCCGCCCGTACGGCCGTGGTGCCGATCTGGCGGCGGCCGTGGATGGTGCTGGGGCGGGATACGTTCGCCGGCGACGTGCTGCGGCGGCTGGGCATCGCCAACGCCTTCGACGGGGCCGCCGAGCGCTACCCGAAGACGACCGTCGAGGAGATCCGCCGCCGCGCGCCGGACCTCGTCGTGCTGCCCGACGAGCCGTACGCCTTCGCCGCCGACGACGGGCCAGAGGCCTTCCCCCACATACCGGTGGCGCTGGTGAGCGGCCGGCACCTGGAGTGGTACGGGCCGTCGCTCGCCGCGGCGCGGGACGTCCTGGCCGGCCAGCTCGGCCCGCCGGAACCCCTGCCGTGATCAGGTAAGCGGTGCCTGATCACGGCAGGGGTGGCGGCGTCAGTGGTAGGAGTGCTCGGGGGTCGGGAAAGCGCCCGCGACGACCTCGTCGGCGAAGGACGTGGCGGCCTCTGACAGCACGCCCGCGACGTCGGCGTACTTCTTGACGAACTTCGCCGTTCGCGGCGTGAGCCCGGCCATGTCCTGCCACACCAGCACCTGGGCGTCGCAGTCGACGCCGGCGCCGATGCCGATCGTCGGGATGGACAGCGAGGCGGTCACTCGGGCGGCCAGCTCGTCGGGTACGCACTCGAGCACGACGGAGAACGCGCCCGCCGCCTCCAGGGCCTTGGCGTCGGCCATGAGCTGCTCGCCGGCCTCGCCCCGGCCCTGCACCCGGTAGCCGCCGAAGGCGTTCACCGACTGCGGCGTGAGCCCGAGGTGCCCCATGACCGGGATGCCGGCCGCGACCAGCGCCTCGACCTGGGGGAGCACCCGCTTGCCGCCCTCGAGCTTGACGGCGTGCGCGCCCGCCTCCTTCAGGAAGCGGCTCGCGGTGTGCAGCGCCTCGGTGACGCCGATCTGGTACGACCCGAACGGCAGGTCCGCGACGACGAGGGCTCGCGAGCTGCCCCGTACGACCGCGGCCGTCAGCGGGATCAGATCGTCGACGGTGACCGGGATGGTGGAGTCGTAGCCGTACACGACCATCGCGGCCGAGTCGCCGACGAGCAGCACCGGGATGCCGGCCTCATCGAAGACCCGCGCGGTCATGGCGTCGTACGCGGTGAGCATCGGCCATCGCTCGCCGCGCTCCTTGGCGGTGGCGATGTCGCGTACGGTGACCCGGCGCCCCGCCTTGCCGCCGTACAACGCGGTCGACTGGGTGGGCGCAGCAGTGGACGCAGCCTGAGATACAGACATCGAAAACCTCCAGTCTCGAGGCGCCGTCGTGGCGTCCCCGGACGTGATCGATGATTCCACGGAGTCAACGGTTCCGGTAGCCCTCCGGATTCCCGTGATAACGATACGAATCTGTTTCGTATCGTCGGAATAGGCTGGGTCGCTCCTCGGTTGCGATACGAGTCCGTATCGATAGTTTGCCCTCGTCAACTGCCAAGGGAGCTCATGGATCCCCAATCCATTCAGCGACGCCGTTGGTACATCCTCGGCGTCATGGTCATCAGCTTGCTCGTCGTTGTGCTGGACAACACAGTCCTCAACGTGGCGCTGAAAACGATCGCCGACCCACAGCACGGGCTGGGCGCCACGCAGAGCGAGCTCGAGTGGTCGATCAACTCCTACACTCTGGTCTTCGCCGGGCTGCTGTTCACCTTCGGTGTGATCGGCGACCGCTGGGGCCGCAAGCGTTTCCTCATGGTCGGCATGGTCCTGTTCGGCCTCGGGTCGCTGGCGTCGGCGTACGCCCAGTCGCCCACCCAGCTGATCTTCGCCCGTGCGCTCATGGGCCTCGGCGGCGCGGCAGTCATGCCGCAGACGCTGTCGATCATCACCAACGTCTTCGAGCCGCGCGAACGCGGCCGGGCCATCGGCATCTGGGCCGGCGCGGTCGGCCTCGGCGTCGCGATCGGGCCGGTCACCGGCGGCCTGCTGCTCGCCCACTTCTGGTGGGGCTCGGTCTTCCTGATCAACGTGCCGGTCATCATCGGCGGGCTGATCGCGATGCTGGTCCTGGTGCCGGAGTCGCGCAACCCCAACCCCGGCGGCCTCGACCCGCTCGGCGTGCTGCTGTCCATCGTCGGCCTGGTCGCGCTGTCGTACGGCATCATCCAGGGCGGTGACAGGGGGTCGTGGGTGGAGCCCGGCGTGCTCGGCCCGATCGTCGCCGGGCTGGCGGTGCTCGCGCTGTTCGCCTGGCACGAGGCCCGCACCGACCATCCCGCCTTCGACGTACGGCTGTTCCGCGATCCGCGGCTTTCGGCGGCGGTGGCGGCGATCACGTTCTGTTTCTTCGCCGCGGCCGGCGTGTTCTTCTTCATGAGCTTCTACCTGCAGTCCGTACGCGGGCTGACGCCGCTGGAGTCCGGGGCGATGGTGCTGCCGTTCGCGGCGGCCCAGCTGTTCTTCGCACCGCGCAGCGCCGCGATGGTGAACCGCTTCGGCGCCAGGGCGGTCTGTACGGCCGGTCTGCTCCTCGTCACGCTGGCCCTGGTGGGGTACCAGTTCATCAACGAGTCGAGCCCGCTGTGGGTGGTCGGCGCCATCCTGCTCGTGCAGGGCATCGGCATGGCCAACGTCATGCCGCCCGCGACCGAGTCGGTGATGTCCGCGCTGCCCAGGGAGAAGGCGGGCGCCGGGTCGGCGATCAACAACACCGCGCGGCAGGTCGCGGTGGCGATGGGCGTGGCCGTGCTCGGCTCGGTCGTCGCCTCCGTCTACCGCGGCGACCTGGCGGACCGGCTCAACGCGCTGCCCCCGGGCCCGCGGCACCTCGCCGGCGAGTCCATCGAGGGCACCATGGCGGTGGCCTCGCGGATGGGGGCTGCCGGGCAGAGCCTGGTCGACCCCGCGCACGTGGCGTTCGTGCACGCTGTCCACACGGCGGCCGGGGCATCCGCGGTGATCGCGTTCATCGGCGCGATGATGGTGTTCAGATGGATGCCGGGGCGCCGTTCGGCCGCGCCCGAAGAGACCACGCCGGTCCCCGAGCGGGAGCCCGCTCAGGTGTGAAACGGTGAGCCGCAGGTGATCCACACATGACCGAGACGACGCACATGACCGAAACGATGGCCGATACCGCCGTCACGACGCGTCCGCCCGGGCGGCCGCGCAGCGAACGGGCCGACAAAGCCATCATCGACGCCACGCTCGCCCTCCTCGTCGAGGAGGGCGGCGTGGCCGGCGTCACCATCGAGGCGGTGGCCGCGCGCGCCTGCGTCGGCAAGACCACCATCTACCGGCGCTGGCCCAACAAGGAGGCGCTCATCATCGACGCGCTGGCCTCGTTGAAGGAGCCGCAGCCCGAACTGGGCGGCGCGTCGGTGCGCGACGACCTGATCTCGCTGGCCAAGGTGACCGGGGTGGAGAAGGGCGACCGGCGGCGCGTCGGCGTCTACTGGAGCGTGTTCGGCGACGGCGACAAGCACCCGGAGCTGCACCGCCGGTTCATGCGCGACGTCGTCGAGCCGCGGCGCGAGGTCATGCGGAGCGTGCTGCGCGGCGGCATCGAGAAGGGGGAACTGCGCCCGGACACCGACATCGAGCTGGTGATGTGGATCATCACCGGCGCCATCGTGCACCGGGTCAAGGCGTACGGCGCCGGGCCGATGCCCGACGACTTCGCCGAGAAGGTCGTCGACACCGTGCTCCGTGGCGTCACGCCGCGGTGAGCGTGCTCAGGGACGCCACGACGCCGCGGGCCCAGCGCATCCGGGCCACCGCGCTGTCCGGGTCGTTGCCGTAGGCCGCGGCCATCTCCGCCGCGCAGCCGCGGATGCCGTGGTACTGGTCGACGGCCCAGCGGACCGCGTCGGCCACGGCTCGGCCGTCGGGAGTGACGTCGCTGGGCATGAAGCTGACGAACAGCGCCTCACACATCTCCTTCGACCCCATTGCGATCGCCTCCTCGCGAAACTTGGTCTCGCAAGGGTGGACCGGCGATCGGCGCAAAACTCATCGGCGATTTCTAGCGATTCGCGGAAACCTCGGCGATCTGACCGTCCACCAGCCGTACGACACGGTCGGCGCGGGCGGCCACGTCGTCCTCGTGCGTGATCAGCACGATTGTGCGCCCGGCGACGTGCAGCCGGTCGAAGACGTCGAGCAGGTCGCTAGTGGAGCGGCTGTCGAGGTTGCCGGTCGGCTCGTCGGCGAGCAGCAGGGCCGGGGCGGTCACCAAGGCGCGCGCGATCGCGGCCCGCTGCTGCTGGCCGCCGGACAGCTCGCTCGGCTCGTGGTGCGTCCGGTCCGCGAGGCCCACCAGCTCAAGTGCGGACACCGCCCTGGCCCGGCGCGGCGCGGGGGCGATACCGCCGTACGCCAGCGGCAGCTCCACGTTCTCCAGCGCGGTCATGCGCGGGATCAGGTTGAACGTCTGGAAGACGAAGCCGATCCGGCGATTGCGGATCAGCGCGAGTCCGCCCTCGTCGAGGCCGGACACGTCGATTCCATCGAGCAGGTAGCTGCCCGCGGTCGGCACGTCCAGGCAGCCGAGGATGTGCATGAACGTCGACTTGCCCGAGCCGGACGCACCCATGATCGCGACGTACTCGCCCTTCCGCACGGTCAGCGACACGCCGCGCAGCGCCCGCACCGCGGTCTCGCCCGCGCCGTACGTTTTCACGACGTCGCGCGCCTGGACGACCGGGTGGGGTCCCATGGCGCACCACGCTGCGCCTCGATCCTTGGAGAAACCTGAGAGGCGGCTACTCGTCCGGTAACGATCACCGAACCGAACACCGCCGGCACACATCTGATACAGCGGAGCACTTCGCCACCGAGACTCCGCGCCCGCTTGTATCGGGGGCGGGCGCGGCCCCTCCAAGTTCCATGACCTCTGCCGATCCGCGCCGGGCGTCGCGAGTTGGGAGCGTCCTGTTCAAGTGCTACTACGCCGCCGAGGTACGGCACGGGTCCGCGTGCCGGAGCCGTCCTTGACCTGGATGGTGTACGTGCCGTCCGGGCCCGGGCGGACCGCCGAGGTGGGCACGTACAGCGCGTCGGCGGCCTCGGCCGTCGTGACGATCACCGTCGCCGACTGCCCGAGCAGCCCGCCTCCCGGGTGTCGGCGCTCTGCACCGTTCCGGCGGCCCCGGCCGTGGCCGTCACCGAACCCTGTCTCACGGCGGCGTACGAGATGCGCGAGGTCCCGTCCGAACCGCCGAAGATGAGGAACGCGGCACCCACGACCGCTACCGCCCCCAGGGCGGCTGAGTCCAGCCTGAAAGTTTCCTGGGAGTCAGGTTCCCAGGAAACTTTCAGGATGGGATCAGCTTCGCTCAAGCCGCGGCCAGCAGCTTTGGTCGGGTGACATCCCTACCCAAGCGCAGAACCCTCGTGGTGAACGGGACACTCGGCGTCTTGCTCGTCGGCGGGGCCGGCTACGCGTACTTCTCGATCGCCGACGACGGCACCAGCGCCAGCGCCGCCACGCAGACGGCCGCGGTCGGCCGCGGCACGCTGCTGTCGTCGGTGTCGGCGTCCGGCTCGGTCGAGAGCGCCAAGACCGAGGAGGTCAACTTCGGTACGTCCGGCACCGTGGAGAAGATCAACGTCGAGTCGGGCGACAAGGTCAAGAAGGGCCAGGTACTCGCCGAGCTCGACGACATTGAGGCCAAGGAGAACCTCGACGCCGCCAAGGCCGCCCTCGACGCGGCGGACGACAACACCTCGACCGCGTCCGGCTACTCGTCGTATGTCTCGGCGAAGAACTCATACAACGACGCCCAACGGGCCCTCGACGGCACCGTGCTGAAGGCCCCGTTCTCCGGGACGGTCACCGCGGTCAACGGTACGGTCGGCGGCTCGTCCGGCGGATCGGCGAGCTCGTCGTCGAGTTCCTCGTCGTCCTCGTCCGGCAACGGGTCCGCGAGCGGCTCCGGGGGCGCGGGCGGCGGCGGGTCCGCGGGCGGCGGCTCTGCGTCCGGGTCGTCCGGGTCGTCTGGCTCGTCGAGTTCATCCGGCTCGTCCGGCAGCGGCTTCATCGAGCTGGCCGACGTGGGCAAGCTGCAGGTCAAGGGCGAGTTCACCGAGGCGGACACGACCAAGCTCAAGATCGGCCAGCAGGCGACGGTGTCGTTCGCCGCGCTCAGCGGGGTAACCGCCGCGGGCAAGGTGATGTCGATCGACGTGGCGCCGACGACGAACAACAACGTGGTGCAGTACGGCGCCACCGTGTCGCTGACCAGCCGGCCCGCCGGGGTCAGGATCGGTCAGACCGCCACCGTGCAGGTCATCGTCTCCAAGGCCGACAACGTGCTGTACGTCCCTACGGCCGCCGTCCGCACGGCGGGCGGGCAGAGCACCGTGACGGTCATGCGGAACGGCAAGCAGGTCGTCAAGACCGTGCAGGTCGGCATCCAGGGCGACCAGGGCACCGAGATCAAGTCCGGGCTCAACCCCGGTGACCGGGTCGTGCTGTCCACGTCGTCGACCGGGACCGGCAACGGCTTCCCGGCCGGCGGTTTCCCCGGCGGTCTCGGCGGCGGTCGCGGGGGACGCCGATGAGCGCGCCGCAGGCGCGCCCAGAGCGCGCCGAGGCTTGCGCGGGAAATACCGCGAGCGCACCGCCGGCCGTCCTCGACGTACGGCAGGTGTCCAAAGTCTACGGCGCGGGCGAGACGGCCGTACACGCGCTGCGCGGGGTGTCGATGCGGGTCGAGCCCGGCGACTACGTCGCGATCATGGGCGCGTCCGGGTCCGGCAAGTCCACGCTGATGAACATCCTGGGCTGCCTCGACGTGCCCACCGGCGGGCGGTACCTGCTCGACGGCACTGACGCCGGGTCGCTGGACGAACGACAGCTGTCGATCCTGCGCAATCGGAAGATCGGGTTCATCTTCCAGTCGTTCAACCTCATCTCGCGGATGAGCGCGCTCGGCAACGTCGAGCTGCCGCTCGCGTACGGCGGGATCAAGAGTGCCGACCGGCGCCGCCGCGCGCTGGCCGCGCTCGCCCAGGTCGGGCTGGCCGACCGGGTGGACCACGAGCCGAACGAGCTGTCCGGCGGCCAGCAGCAGCGTGTAGCGGTCGCCCGTGCCCTGGTCACGGCGCCGTCCCTCGTCCTCGCCGACGAGCCGACCGGCAACCTGGACAGCAAGTCGACCAGGGACGTCCTGGCCGTGCTCGACCGGCTGAGCGGCAGCGGCCGCACGATCGTGGTGATCACCCACGAGGACGACGTGGCCGCGCACGCCGGGCGGGTGGTCCGGCTCGTCGACGGCCAAGTGGTCGAGGACCGGCGCCGGGTGTCCGCCCTGGAGGTCGCCAAATGACCTTCCGGGAGATCCTGCGGTTCGCGCTGCGCGGGCTGTCGGCGAACAAGCTGCGCAGCGCGCTGACCACGCTCGGCATCTTGATCGGCGTCGGCGCCGTGATCCTGCTGGTGGCGGTCGGGAACGGCTCGTCGCAACAGATCCAGCAGAACATCGAACGGCTCGGCTCGAACTCGCTGACGATCACCAAGTCCACGTCGGGCCGCGCGGGCGGCCTCGCCCGGTTGTTCGGCGGAGGCGGCGGTCCGGGGGGCGGCGGCAACCAGGGCGGCCAAGGCGGTGGCGCCAATGGAGCCAATGGAGCCACTGGCCAGCTGCAGAACACCGCGCCGCGCACCCAGGCACACGACCTCACGATCGAGGACGCCCGCGCGCTCGCCGACCAGGCGAACGCCCCGTCGATCCAGAGCGCCTCCCCCGTGGTGAACGCGCAGGCCCAGGCCGCCACGTACGAGGGGTCCAGCCACACGATCCAGCAGGTCGTCGGCACCTACCCGACGTACTTCGAGGCGGCCAACCGGGTGGTGGCGCAGGGTTCGTACTTCACCAACGACGACGTGACGAACGCCCGCAAGGTCGTGGTGATCGGTCAGACGGCGGTCGAGGACCTGTTCGGCACCGTGAACCCGGTGGGCCGGAAGATCGGCATCAGCGGCGTGCCCTTCACGGTGATCGGAGTGCTCGAGACACAGGGCGGCGCCGGTTTCCAGGACCCGGACGACGTGGCCATCGCGCCGCTGCCCGCCGTACAGCAGAGCCTCAGCGGCTTCAGCGGGGGGCTCAACCAGATCGTCGTTCAGGCCAAGAGCGCCAAGGTGGTGGACGCGGCGCAGAGCGAGGCGACGTCGATCCTCGACCAGCGGCACGAGATCTCCGCCGCCAACCCCGCCGACTTCAGCATCATCAACCAGGCCAGCCTGCAGTCGGCCGTGAGCGCGTCGAGCAAGACCTTCACGGTGCTGCTGGGCGCCGTGGCCGCGATCAGCCTGCTGGTGGGCGGCATCGGCATCACCAACATCATGCTGGTCACGGTGACCGAGCGGACCCGGGAGATCGGCATCCGCAAGGCCATCGGCGCGCCGAAGGGCGCGATCCTCGGCCAGTTCATGGCGGAGGCGACCGTGCTCAGCCTGGTCGGCGGGATCCTCGGCGTACTGGCCGGGGTGATCGGCAGCCAGTTCCAGGTGGTCGGGGTCAAGCCGGTGATCGTGCCGTCGTCGATCCTGCTCGCCCTCGGGGTCTCGATCGCGATCGGCCTGTTCTTCGGGAGCTATCCCGCCAACCGCGCGGCCAAGCTGCGGCCCATCGAGGCGCTGCGCCATGAGTAAGCCCGGAAGACGTACGGAGGACGAGGAGACCACGGTGGGCACCGAACACCGCAAGACGCAGGACGGCCGTACCGCAGGCGACGGGGCCGTCACGCCGGACGATCTGCTGGACACCTCGCCGTTCGACGGCGATCTCGCCACGGAACTCGCGGCCCGGCCGCCGCGGCGGGTACGGCCGGGGCCGACCATGTATCTGGGCGCCGGGGTGTTGGTGGTCGTCGGCTTCCTCGGCGGCGTGCAGGCCCAGAAGCAGTGGGGGCCCAAACCGGCCGCGGCGAGCGCCGACGCCATCCGGCAGGCCCTCGCATCCCGCTTCGGCGGCCAGGCCGGCCAGGCCGGCCAGAACGGTCAAAACGCCGGGCAGGGGGCCCAAAACCCCGGGCAGGGCGGCCAACGGCGGCAGGGCGGCGGCGCCGGGCTCGGCAACGTCACCTTCGGCACGGTCAAGCTCGTCGACGGCAAGACGATCTACGTGCAGACCAGCACAGGCGGGGTGGTGCAGGTCAAGACCGACGGCTCGACGAGGATTCAGGTATCCAAGAACGCCACGGTCAAGGACCTCGCGCCCGGATCGACCGTGATCGTGCAGGGTACGCCCGGCAAGGACGGCACGGTCGCCGCGACCAGCGTCAACGAGGGCGGCGTGCCGGCGGGCCGCGGCCCGTTCGACGGGGGAGGTGGGGGAAACTGAATGACATACAGGCGGAGCTGACCGATGAGGGTGAGCGACCGATGAACCCGGAGCGAACCCGACCGAGTGAGCGGAGCGGCCGGCCGAGGAACGAGGCCGTCCGGGTAGCGCACGAGGAAGGTGAGCGACCGATGAACGCCGAGGCTCGGCTGCTCGTGGTCGACGACGAGCCGAACATCCGCGAGCTGCTGTCGGCGAGCCTGCGGTTCGCCGGCTTCGAGGTGCTGACCGCGGCCGACGGCCGGGAGGCGGTGCAGATCGCCGAACGGTCCCGGCCCGATCTCGTCGTGCTCGACGTGATGCTTCCCGATATGGACGGCTTCGACGTGATCAGACGGCTGCGGGCGGCCGCCCGGCCGCTGCCGGTGTTGTTCCTCACCGCCCGCGACGCCACCAACGACAAGATCACCGGCCTGACGCTGGGCGGCGACGACTACGTGACCAAGCCGTTCAGCCTCGAGGAGGTGCTGGCCAGGATCCGCGCCGTACTGCGCCGGACCCGCGGCGACGTGGCCCCGCCCGGCCGGCTGCAGGTCGCCGACCTGGAGATGGACGAGGACAGCCACGAGGTGTGGCGGGCCGGGCAGGCGGTGCACCTGTCGCCGACCGAGTTCCGGCTGCTGCACTTCCTCATGTCCAACGTGGGGCGGGTGATGTCGAAGGCGCAGATCCTCGATCACGTGTGGGAGTACGACTTCGGCGGCGACAGCAACGTCGTCGAGTCGTACGTGTCGTACCTGCGCCGCAAGGTCGACAAGACCGAGCCCCGGCTCATCCACACCCTGCGCGGCGTCGGCTACATGCTGCGCGCACCCCGGGCCTGATCCGTGCGCCGGGCCCTGCGACTGCGTGCGCTGCGGACGAGGGCGTCCCGGGCGCCGCTGTGGGTGCGGCTGGTCGCCGGGACGCTGCTGCTCGTCGCCGTCGCGCTCGTGCTCACGGGGTTCGTCGGCACGCGGCTGCTGCGCGGCTACCTGCTCGACCGGGTCGATCAGCAACTCACTTTGATCAGCCGGCCGCGCGGCGGGCAGCCGCCGCCCGAGCCACGCCTGCCGCCCGGTGTCCAGCAGCGGTTCCGGGAGCTGCCCAGCTTCATCTATGCCGTCGTCCTCGACGCGAACGGGCACGTCGTCCGGCAACTGTCCGAAACGGTCACCGGGGCCAGCCCGAAGCTGCCGTCGCTGACGACCGCGGAGGTGACGCGGCGCGGCGGGCGGCCGTTCACGGTGCACGCCGTCGACGCGGCCTCCGACTGGCGGATGGTCGCCGTGCCGACGGCGGACGGGGAGACCCGCGTGGTGGCGGTGAGCCTCGGCGACGTGGACAGCACCGTGTCCCGGCTGACGATGATCGACGCCGCCGTCGGGGCCGTGGTGCTCATCTGCCTCGGCGTCGCCGGTTATCTGCTCGTACGCGCGAGCCTGCGGCCGCTGGTGGAGATCGAGGACACCGCGGAGGCGATCGCGGCCGGCGACCTGTCCCGCCGCGTGCCCGATCACGACGCGCCCGGCGAGGTGGCCCGGCTGGGCCGCTCGCTCAACGGCATGCTCAGCCAGATCGAGTCGGCCTTCCACGCCCGGGCGACCTCGGAGGCCGCGGCCCGTACGTCCGAGGACCGAATGCGCACGTTCGTCGCCGACGCCGGTCACGAGTTGCGGACGCCGCTGACGTCGATCAGGGGGTTCGCCGAGCTGTACCGGCAGGAGGGCGGGACCGACGCCGAGGCGGCCCGGCTGCTGCGCCGCATCGAGGACGCCGCGGCCCGGATGGGCCTGCTCGTCGACGACCTGCTGCTGCTCGCCCACATGGATCAGCAGCGGCCGCTGGAGTTCCGCCGCGTCGACCTGCTCAGCCTGGCCGCCGACGCCGTCATCGACGCCCGGGCCATCGCCCCCGACCGCGAGATCGACCTGGTGCGGCTGGACGGCGCGGACGGCCCGGTGTGCGTGATCGCCGACGAGGTACGGCTGCGGCAGGTGATCGCCAACCTGGTGAGCAACGCCCTCACCCACACCCCGGACGGCTCACCGTTCCAGGTTCTCGTCGGCCTGACGCCGCGCGGCGCGGTGCTCGAGGTCGCCGACGACGGCCCGGGCCTGCCCGAGGAACAGGCGGAACGGGTCTTCGAGCGCTTCTACCGGGCCGACCAGTCGCGCAGCCGCGCCCACGGCGGCAGCGGGCTCGGCCTGTCCATCGTGGCCGCGCTCGTCCACGCGCACGGCGGCCTGGTGGAGCTGGAGACGGCCCCCGGCAAGGGCGCCACGTTCCGCATCCTGCTGCGCCCGGTCGAGTCCTGATCCGGAGCCCTGATCCGGAGCCCTGATCCGGAGCCTTCATCCGGACCGGGGAGACTCCCAGCCAACTCCAAGGTGGCGCTCAGGCGGCTGGCATCCCGGAACGCTCGACTGTTCGGGCGGACCCCCTCCGCCGTGATCCTCCCGGGATCGCCAGCCTCAACGGATCACGGCGGGGAGGGCCCGACCAGCGAACGAGGAGACACGATCTTGATCAATATGGCGAGATCGCTCGGCAAGACCGTCAACGCGGGCGGGCTGCTGTTCGCCCTGCTGCTAACGACGGCGGCCTGCGGCGGGGGCGGCGGTACGGCCGCGGCGCCGTCCAAGAGCGGCTCGGCCAACCCGCAGGGCGCGTTTCGGCAGTGCCTGCAGCAGCACGGCGTCACGCTGCCGACCCGCAGGCCCGGCGAGCAGAACGGCCGGCGGTTCAGCGGCGCGCCCAGTGCCCGGCCGAGCGGCCGTCCGAGCGGTCGCCCGAGCGGCTTCCCCTCGCTCTCGGACCAGCAGCGCCAGGCCTTGCAGGCGTGCGCGTCGCTCGCCCCGGGCGGCCGGTTCGGCGGCGGGTTCGACCGGTCCGCGGTCAAGGCCTTCCAGAGCTGTATGAAGCAGCACGGCGTGACGGTCTCGAACGCCTTCCGGCCGGGCGAGCGGACCGCCGACCCGAAGTTCGCCAAGGCGTTCAAGGTCTGCCGGCCGCTGCTGCCGCAGCGCTCACCCGGCATGCCGAGCCCGTCCCCGGCGCCCTCGACCTAGCTGTTCAGCCGGGACGCGGCGGGCGAGCACCAGGCCTGCACGGCCTGGCGGACCATCGGCGCGCGCAGGGCGGGGTCGTCCTCGTCGTGCGCCCACGCGACGTAGCCGTCCGGGCGGATCAGCGCGGCCGCCGGCCAGCGCGGCCGGTCGCACCGCAGGTACGGGATCGTCCGCACGTGCTCCGGCAGCCCGCCGTAGCGCTCCGCGTGAAAGTCGCGGTCCAGGAGGACGAAGTGGCCGTCGGCGAACAGGTCGTACAGCCGGGTCCGGGAGCCGCCGGGCAGGGTGAGCGTGACGGACGGCAGCCGGGCGCCCTCGAGCGGATGGGTGTGCCTCGTGTCGGAGCCTCGGTATGACACGGCCGTCCCGGAGTAGTTGCGGCCCAGCCAGTCCTGTGCCGGCGGCAGCGGCACGATCAGCCGGTAGGCCACCCAGCGCAGCACCCGGTGCTGCCACGTCCGCGCGGTGTTGAGCCGGAACTGGCGGCCGGTCAGGGTCAGCACGTCGCGGCCGACCGGGTGCCTTTCGGCGTGATAGGTGTCGAGCAGCCAGTCCGGCGCCCGGCCCTTGATCGCGGCGGCGAGCTTCCAGCCCAGGTTGAAGGCGTCCTGGAACCCGGTGTTCAGACCCTGCGCGCCGGCGGGGGAGTGGGTGTGGGCGGCGTCGCCCGCGAGGAACACCCGGCCCGCCCGGTAGGCCGGCGCCTGGCGGCTCTCGCTGCGGTAGCGGCTCGACCAGTACATGTCCCGCGGTACGAGGTCGGACCGCCCGGTGACGCGTGCGAGGCTCTCGCCCACCTCGTCGAGGCCGACCGGTTCGCTCGTGGGCGCGTCGGCGCGCGAGTAGTCGTACAGCACCACCCGGCACGAGCCGTCCTGGAACGGGAAGACGAGCAGCATCCCGGCGTCCGACAGGTCGCCGTACGCGTCGTCCATCGGCAGCCCGTCGAGATGTACGTCCGCCAGGGCCACGGAGCCGGGATTGTTGAACCCCGGGAACGGCACGTCCAGCGCCTCGCGGACCGCGCTGCGCAGCCCGTCGCACCCCACCGCGTACGCCGCCCGCTCGACGCGGCTGCCGTCCGGCCCCTCGACGGTCACCAGCACCTCGTCGTCGGCCTGCTCGACGCCGACCACCGTGGACGACCGGACGATCTCCGCGCCGAGTTCAACGGCTCGTTGTTCGAGCAATTCCTCGATCTTGTTCTGGGGAATGTCCAGAATGTAAGGAAAGTCGGAGTCGAGCCGTCGCAAGTCGATGGCCGACCCTCGCAGCCCCAGCGGAAAGGACCGTACTGGCAAACCCGCATCGACAAAGACGCCGGCCCGGCCGCGCAGCGCCAGCATCTCCATGCTCCGTGCGTGCAGGCAGATCGCCCTGGAATCCCTGGTCCGGGCCGTGCGACGCTCGAAAACCCGGCACGGAACGCCGGCCAGCGCCAGCTCGCCGGCCAGCGCCAATCCGGTGGGTCCGGCGCCGACGACGATCACCTGATCCGATCGTGCGGCCATGCGTCTCACCTCGCCGGGGTTACGCGACTCATAGTCGTGAATTCGTATAGCTGATCTTCTACCTCAAGGGCCCCTCCGATACCGCATACTTAACGAACGGGAGCGGTACGAGTTCAGGCCGTCAGGGAGCGCGACAGGTGAGATCCGTCATGGCGCGTAAGGGTGATACGCCGACCGCTGATGCACCCACGCGCACGCTCGTTCTTGGTATCGACGCCTCGGGCACTGTGGTGCAGTGCGGTCAGAACGCGCATGGCGTGCTGGGGCGTGCGCCCGAGGAAGTGCTGTCACTGAAGCTGAGCGATCTCGTCGCCGACCCCGGTGGCCAGCTCGACACGCTGCTCGACGCCGTCGGCTCCGAGCAGGAGCGGACCGCGATGCTCCAGGTCATGCGCACCGGCGACCCGGTCGGCAACGATGAGTCTGTCGAGGTCAGGACCGAGACGGCCATCGATGCGATCGTCACCGTGCAGCCGATGCTGGCGGCCGAGGACAAGCTCGCGGGCCTGGTCCACATCCGGGTGGCGCTGCCGTCCAGCGAGCGCTTCCTCGACCCCGGCATGATGCGGCGCGCCCTGCTCGACGACCCGCTGACCCGGTTCGGGGCCAGCCTCGACCTCGACCAGGTGGCGCGCGGGCTGATGGACGTGCTCGTCCCGCACTTCTGCAACGCGGCCGCGCTCGTCGTCCTGGAGAGCCTCGTCGCCGCCGACGAGGTTCACGGCGAGGCGACCGACGGCTCGGCCGCCCTGCGCCGGCTCGCGGTCGCGACAGACGATGGTGACCCATTGTGGTCATCGACCTTCCCCACGGGCGAGGTGCTCGTCTATCCGCAGGGCACTCCGTACGTGCAGTGCCTCGACACCGCCGCCCCCGTGCTGCTGCCCCTCATCGACGTCAAGGCGGCGGCCAAGATCGCGAAGAGCTGGCGCCGCAATCCGGTCAAGCGGCTGCTGACCGACGCCTCGATGGTGGTGCTGCCGCTCATCGCGCGGGGCACCCTCCTCGGCCTCATCGTCAGCACCCGGGCGCCCGGCTTCCGCCGGTTCGATCCGTACGACGTCGAGATCGGCATGGAGTTCGCCGCCCGCGCCGCCATCGTCATCGACAACGCCCGGCGGTTCAGCCGCGAGCGGGCCACCGCGCTCGCCCTGCAGCGCAGCCTGCTGCCGCACCGCCTGTCCGCACCGACCTCGGTCGAGGTCAAGCACCGCTACCTGCCCGGCAGCAAGCTCATCGAGGTCGGCGGCGACTGGTACGACTCGATCGCGCTGCCGGGGGCGCGAGTGGCGCTCATCGTCGGCGACGTGGCCGGGCACGGTGTGCGCGCGGCCGTCACCATGGGGCGGCTGCGGACTGCCCTGCACACGCTCGCCGGGCTGGAGATCCCGCCGGCCGAGGCCCTGCAGGTGATGCACGAGCTGATGATCGAGCTCGGCGAGCAGGAGCCGCACTTCGCGACCTGCGTGTACGCGGTGTACGACGCGACGACCGGCACCTGCGAGATCGCCTCGGCCGGGCACCTGCCGCCGCTGCTCGTCCAGCCCGACGGCACGAGCGAGCTGCTCGAGGTGCCGCCCGCACCTCCGCTCGGCGTCGAGGGCGGCGGCACCATCGAAAGCCGCGAGTTCACCATCCCCGACGGCAGCCTCTTCCTGCTCTACACCGACGGCCTGGTCGAAAACCGCGGCCGCGACATCGACGACGGCCTCGCGGCGCTGCGCGGGCTCTTCGACGCCGAGGCCGCCAATACGCCCATGGCCGACCTGGCCAAGGCCACGCTCGACAGCGTCTACTCCGACGAGCACCGCGACGACATCGCCGTGCTGCTGGCCCGGCTGCGCCGGCTGCCCAAGGAGCAGTACGTGTCGTGGCAGCTGCCGTCCGAGCCGGCCGCCGTCCGCCGGGCGCGCGGGCTGGTCAGCAGCGCGCTGGAGGAGTGGGACCTCGCCGAGCTGTCGTACACCACCGAGCTGCTCGCGTCCGAGCTGATCACCAACGCGCTGCGGTACGCCAAGGACGAGACGTCCTCCGCCCCGATCGAGCTGCGCCTGCTGTACGAGCGCACCCTGATCTGCGAGGTGCACGACCACTCCGCCGCGCTGCCGAGGCTGCGGCACGCGACCGACGACGAGGAGAGCGGCCGCGGGCTGCAGGTCGTCAGCCGGCTGTCCCATCGCTGGGGCACCCGTCGGACGGCCACCGGCAAGGTCGTGTGGTGCGAGCAGGCCGTCCCCGGGTTCGACCCCGACGCCACCATTCGCAGCGCGTCCTGGCCCGGCGAAGACCTGCACCGCGTATAGCCCGGTCTAGACCCTCTGGGACGGCGACGGGGCGGACTCGCGCCAGCGGCTCGTGATGGGGAGCCGGCGGTCGCGGCCGAAGTTCTTGGGCGTGATCTTCGGGCCCGGGGGGTATTGGCGGCGCTTGTACTCGGCCTTGTCGACCAGCATGATCACCCGCTCGACCAGTCCCGCGTCGTGCCCGGCGGCGATCAGCGCCTCCCGGCCCATGTCCTTTTCGACGTAGTCGTCGAGCACCGCGTCGAGCACCTCATATTCCGGCAGCGAGTCGGTGTCGAGCTGCCCCGGGCTGAGTTCGGCGGACGGCGGCTTGTCGATGATGTGCTGCGGGATCGGCGGCCGGTCCGGCGACTGGGCGTTGCGCCAGCGGGCCAGCTCCCACACGAGCGTCTTCGGTACGTCCTTGATCGGACCGAAGCCGCCGGCGGAGTCGCCGTACAGGGTCGAGTACCCGGTGGCGAGCTCGCTCTTGTTGCCGCCCGTGAGGACGAGGTGGCCGTGCTCGTTCGACAGCCCCATCCAGATGTTGGCGCGGATGCGGGCCTGTAGGTTCTCGGCGGCCAGGCCGTGCAGGTCGATCTCCTTCTCGAACGCCGTCACGATGTCGCGGATCGGGACCGTCCGGGCGTGGAGGCCCTGCCGGGCGACGAGATCCTCGGCGTCGGAGACCGAGTGCTCCGAGGAGTACCGCGAGGGCAGCAGCACGACATGGACGTTCTCGGGCCCGATGGCGTCGGCCGCGATCGTGGCCGTGAGCGCCGAGTCGATGCCGCCGGACAGCCCGAGGATCACGGACTGGAAGTCGTTCTTGCGCACGTAGTCGCGGACGCCGAGCACCAGCGCCGCGTACACCTCGGCGCAGTCGTCCAGCTGGTCCGCGCGCCGTGGTGGGATCGGCTCGTACGCGGGCAGCGGTGCGGGCGACAGCACCCGGCGGTCCACCGTGATCGTGGTGCCGTCGTGCGCGTCGACGGGGGTCTCGCCGGCGCCGAGCGCCAGGTCGGCGGGCGGCAGGTCGAGATCGACGACGAGCAGGTCCTCGGTGAACTGCGGCCCCCGGGCGATCAGCTCGCCCGACTCGTCGACGATGAGGGAGTCGCCGTCGAAGACCAGCTCGTCCTGACCGCCGACCATGTTGACGTACGCGAGCGCGCAGCCGGCCTCGCGGGCCCGCCCGGCGCACAGGTCGAGGCGTACGTCGTCCTTGCTCCGCTCGTACGGCGACCCGTTGATGACGACCAGCAGCCCGGCGCGGGCGTCGCGGGTCACGCTCACCGGCCCGCCGTCCTGCCAGAGGTCTTCGCAGATGGCGGTCGCCACGTCGACGCCGTGCAGCCGTACGACCGGCAGCCGGTCGCCGCGCACGAAGTAGCGGAACTCGTCGAACACGCCGTAGTTCGGCAGGTGGTGCTTGGCCGACTTGACGATCGCCCTGCCCTCGTAGAGCCAGGCCGCCGCGTTCAGCGGCATCCAGGCGGGCTGCCCGAGGCGGGCGGCGACGTCGCTGCGCCGGTTGAGGAAGCCGACGATCACCGGCAGCCGGCCGAGGCCCGCGTCGGCCAGCCGGCGGGCGGTCGTGTCGAGCTGGTCCATGGACGCGTCGATGAACGACTTGCGCAGGACGAGGTCCTCGACCGGGTAGCCGGTCAGGAACATCTCGGGAAAGGCCACGAGGTGCGCGCCGGCGTCCGCGGCGCGCTTCGACCACTCCACGACGAGGTCGGCATTGCCGGTGAGGTCGCCGACCGTCGGGTTGACCTGAGCGAGGGCGATGCGCAACTGTGCCACGTCTCCCACCCTAGGCGCGGCCGCCGTTCCCGGGCAGATCAATTCTCGTCATTGTGACGAAAATAACGAACGCGTGCGTCAGCGCTCGGCGGCCGCCGGTGGAACCGGGCCCGGGACGGCCCCGGGTTGGCGCGCGTGCGGCACCGTCGCGACGGGCTCCGTACGGCCCGCGTAGCGGCCGGACTCCAGCAGCCACTCGAGGTGCGCCCCCGGTGCGCGGACGAACGCGGCGGCGACCTCTTCGGCCGGCAGCGCGTCCGCCGGGTCGGTGCCAAGGCTCGTGAGGTCGGCCGGCAGGCTCCGCGCGACTGCCGCGAACTCGCCGGCCCGTACGGCGATGCCGTCGATCACCCAGGCGGCCGCCTCGGCCACCGTTTTCCGGCTTGGGGGGAGCCGCTTTGGAGGCCCACGCTAACGAGTCGTCCGTCGTGGTTCGATCGCCGAGCGGTGCCGGGAGGTCAAAATCTCGGCATCCAGGCAAAGCCCGCGAGACCCGTTTCCGCCAGCGGGGTCAGGTCACGAGGGCCGCGGCGCGGCGGCGCCTGATGGCGGGTCGCAGCAGGAGCTGGCCACCGGCGGCGGCGGTGCACAACGCGGCGCAGGTCAGCCACAGGACGGGTGCGCCGACGGCGAGCAGCCGCGTACCGATCAGCGGCGCGAGCAGGAAGCCGCCCGACCAGGCGATGCCCCACAACCCGCTGTAGCGCCCGCGAAGATGAGCCGGGGCCAGGTCGGCGACGACGGCCTGCCCCACGGAGGCGACGAGGATCTCGCCGAGCGTCCAGACGAACACCGTGCCGGCGTAGGTCCACAGCGGGCCGGCGAGACTGGTGAGCCCGTAGCCGGTGCCCACGATGAGGAAACCGGCGGCGATCACCACGCTGTAGTCTCGGCGCGCCGCCCAGGGGCTCACCCACGGCTGCACGCTGATGATCACGATGCCGTTGAGCCCGGCGACGAGGCCGAAGTCGTGTGGAGCCAGCCCGTCGGCGTTCATCGCGAGCGGAAGGGTGGTGAGGGACTGCATCAGGACGAACGTGAAGGCAAGCTGCAGCAGCGTGTAGGCGACCATGACCCGGTCGCGCAGCACGTCGGCGAAGCCGCGGGCCACCCGGGCCGCCGACCGCCGCCGTACGCGAGTCTCGGGGACCGCGCGCCAGACGAGCGCGGCGAACGCGGCGCACGTGAGCGCGTCGACCCAGAACAGCCAGGCGAACCCGGCCCGGGCCAGCGTGCCGCCCAGCACCATGGCGACGGCGAACCCGAGGTTGACCACCCAGTAGATCAGGCCATACGCCCGGGGCCGATCGCTCGGCGGGACCAGGTCGGCGACCAACGCGCTAGAGGCCGGCCGGTACATGTCGAGCGTCAACCCGAGCACCAGTGTGGCGATCACGATCGCGGCGAGCCCGTCGGCGTAGCCGAGGGCCAGCAGAGCCAGGCCGTTGGTCAGCATGCTCCCGGCCAGAGTGGCGCGGCGGCCGATCCTGTCGGCCAGCCAGCCGCCCATGAGCTGGGCGAAGACCGACCCGACGCCCAGCACCGCGAGGACCAGCCCGGTCTGCGCCAGCGACATGCCGCGCACAGTGGTGAGGTAGAGCCCGAGGAACGGCTCGACCATCGTGCCGAGCCGATTGATCAGCGTGCCCGCCCACAGCACCCAGAACGCCCGGGGGAAGCCGCCCACTCGCCGGTGCAGGAAGGCCGGCAGCCGAGTCGGTGGGGGGATGGTCTCCTCGGCCGGGGCGCGGGCGGCGGTCGTCATGCCGCCCATGGTCGACGATGGGTCCGGCAATTGACGAACGGTTTTCCGCCCCGGCCGGGCCCCCGCCCGAAACCTAGGGGAAGAGCGGGCGGAAGCGGTCGGCGTGGTTGTGCTCGGGACGCCAGGTGCAGGCCAGGCCGAACGCGACCACGCGACCGGTCGCCAGCACCCGGCGTACGGCCTCGATCACGGCGGCGAACGAGGGCCCGTCCGGCGCCGGGATCAGCAGCCCGGGCAACTCGTCCGGGTCCACCACGTCGACGTCGAGGTGCAGGTAGAGCGGGCCGTCCGGCAGTGCGTCCGCCGTGAGGCCGGCCACCGGTGTACGGCGGATCGCGGCCGTCTCGAGGTACTCCACCTCGGGCGGGTCGAGGTCGCGGGCGTCGACCAGCACGACGCGCTCCTCGGGCACGTCGCGCAGCCCCAGCCGGTCGGCGATGAGCCGGCGTCCGTACCCGACGAGCAGCCGCAGCGGCATGCCACCCAGATAGCCCGACGTGGTCGTCTCCAGGGTCTGCACGTCGCCGTGAGCGTCGAACCAAACGATGCCGGGGTCGATCCCCGCCCGCTGCAGGCCCGCCATCGTGCCGAGCGACGTCGTGCAGTCCCCGGACGCCACCGTGGGCGTGCTCCCGTCGCGTACGGCCTCCCGTACGGCGTCGGCGACGGAGTCGTACAGCGCCGCCATCCGCGACCAGGCATCACCGTCCGGCAGCGGGGTGCGCACGGTCCGGTCGGCGGGCAGGTCGAGATGAGTGAGTTGCTCGTCGAGGTGATACGGCACCAGGATCGTCGTCACCCCAATGAGCCTAGTGGTGAGTCAAAACAGGTGCTCAGGGGTGGCGAAGCAGCGTAAATGTCTCTGTAACGTGGCAGAAATAAGGTCGATGCAGACTCAAGGGCAGACGGGATCTGCCACGCACGGCATCAAAGGGGATGGATCTTGGACCGCCAGCAGGAGTTCGTGCTCCGGACGCTCGAGGAGCGTGACATCCGTTTCATCCGGCTGTGGTTCACCGACGTGCTCGGGTTCCTCAAGTCAGTCGCGGTCGCGCCCGCCGAGCTCGAGGGCGCCTTCGCCGAGGGCATCGGCTTCGATGGTTCGGCGATCGAGGGGTTCGCCCGCGTGTACGAGGCGGACATGCTCGCCAAGCCCGACCCCGCCACCTTTCAGGTGCTTCCATGGCGTTCCGAGTCGCCCGGCGTCGCCCGCATGTTCTGCGACATCCTCATGCCGGACGGCACGCCGAGCTTCGCCGACCCGCGGTTCGTGCTGAAGCGCGCGCTGGCCCGCGCCGCCGACCTCGGGTTCACCTTCTACACCCATCCCGAGATCGAGTTCTTCCTGCTCAGACAGCGTCCGGAGGACGGCAGCGAGCCGGAGCCGGTCGACTCGGGCGGCTACTTCGACCACACCCCGCACAGCACGGCGCACGACTTCCGGCGCAACGCGATCATGATGCTGGAGTCGATGGGCATCTCGGTCGAGTTCAGCCACCACGAAGGGGCGCCCGGCCAGCAGGAGATCGACCTGCGCTACGCCGACGCCCTCACCACCGCCGACAACATCATGACCTTCCGCCTGGTCATGAAGGAGGTGGCGCTGGAGCAGGGCGTGTACGCCTCGTTCATGCCCAAGCCGTTCACCGACCATCCCGGCTCCGGCATGCACACGCACATGTCGTTGTTCGAGGGCGACCGCAACGCCTTCTACGAGCCGGGCGCCGAGTTCCAGCTGTCCAAGGTCGGCCGCGCGTTCATCGGCGGGGTGCTGCGGCACGCGAGCGAGATCACCGCGGTCTGCAACCAGTGGGTCAACTCCTACAAGCGGCTGTGGGGCGGCGTCGGGGCCTCCGCCGGAGCCGGGGGCGAGGCGCCGTCGTACATCTGCTGGGGCCACAACAACAGATCGGCGCTGGTACGGGTGCCGATGTACAAGCCGCAGAAGGGGCACGCGACCCGCATCGAGTTCCGGTCGCTCGACAGCGCCTGCAACCCGTACCTGGCCTTCGCCGCCATCCTCGGCGCCGGGCTCAAGGGCATCGAAGAGGGGTACGAGCTGCCGCCGGGGGCTGAGGACGACGTGTGGGCGCTGACGTCCGCGGAGCGTCGCGCCCTCGGCATCCAGCCGCTGCCGCAGAGCCTCGACGAGGCCATCCGGGCCATGGAGCGCAGCGAGCTGGTTCCCGACATCCTCGGCGAGCACGTCTTCGACTTCTTCCTGCGCAACAAGTGGGCGGAGTGGGAGGACTACCGGCGGCAGGTCACCGAGTACGAGCGCCGCCGCTACATCGCCGTCCTGTAACGTCGTTCAGCCGGAGCCGGCGACCAGCTCCAGGGCGACCTGGAGCGCGATGTCGTCGCGCTCTTCGGAGGTTATGTCGTAGTCGCGTAGCACGAAGGCGCCCCCGTTCAGCGCGAAGAACGCCAGCCTGGCGCGGAACTGGTCGGTCAACGGCGCCTCGGGGTCGGAGACCAGCTGCGCGAGCCGCAGGTACCGCTCACGCATCTCGTCCGCGGTCTTGAGCTCGTGCACGGCCGCCCGGTTCTCCTGGAGAAACCGGAACAGCGCGCTGCCCCGGCCGCGGGTCATCGCCGCGTAGCGCCGGATGAGCTCCTGCCGGGTCGCCGGCGTGGACGGTTGCCCCTCCGCCCACTTGATGACGTTGTCGACCTCATCGTTGACGTCCTGGAAGAGGCTGGCGACGATGTCTTCCTTGCTCTTGAAGTGGTAGTACAGCGCCGCCTTGGTCACGCCAAGACGCTCGGCGATCTCGCGGAGCGAGGTCTGGTCGTAGCCCTGCTCAGAGAACAGCTCGAGCGCGAGCTGCTGGATCTTCTCGCGGGTATCGCTGCGTTGCCCGCTCATGATCGTCCTGCTTCCTCGGAATTAACTTGACGGCCGGCTAGTTAGTAGCTTACCGTACGACAAGTAAGAAAACTAGCCGGTCGACAAGTAAGCGACCAGGGCTCTCTGAGGGAGAGGCTACCGATGACGGGGATCGAGTCGACGAAAACCGCGCCGCCCGCGGGGCAGCCGAGAAGCGTGCGCGAGATTTATACAGTTATGAGCGGGCTGATGATCGCCATGTTGCTCGCCATGCTCGACAACATGGTGGTCGGCACGGCGATGCCCACGATCGTCGGTGAGCTCGGCGGGCTGACCCATTTGGCCTGGGTCGTGACCGCCTACACCCTTGCGACGGCCGTCGCCACCCCCGTCTGGGGCAAGCTCGGCGACCTGTACGGCCGCAAAGGCATGTTCATGTCGGCGATCGCGATCTTCCTCATTGGGTCCGCGCTGGCCGGCATGTCACAGAGCATGAACGAGCTCATCGCCTTCCGGGGCCTGCAGGGCCTGGGCGCCGGCGGCCTTCTGGTGGGCGCGATGGCGATCATCGGAGACCTGGTGCCGCCGCGTGAGCGCGGCCGGTACCAAGGCTTGATGGCCGCTGTGATGCCGCTGGCGATGATCGGCGGGCCGCTGCTCGGCGGGTTCGTGACCGACCACCTGAACTGGCGTTGGGCCTTCTACATCAACCTGCCGCTGGGCGGGCTGGCCCTGGTCGTGACCGCGCTGACCATGCACCTGGAGAAGCGGCGGACCAGTCATCGCATCGACTACCTGGGTGTCGTGCTGCTCACCGCGGCCATCTCCACCCTCATCCTGGTCGCCACGTGGGGCGGTACGGAGTACGCATGGGGTTCGTCGACGATCATCGGTCTCGGGATCGTCTCGGCCGTGTCGCTGGTCGCCTTCATCCTGTGGGAGCTGCGGGCCACCGAGCCGATCCTGCCGATGCGGCTGTTCCGCAACGCCAACTTCGCGCTGGTGTCGGCGCTCGGCTTCCTGGTGGGCTTCGCGCTCTTCGGCGCCGTGACGTTCCTGCCGCAGTACCAGCAGCTCGTCCAGGGCGCCTCCGCCACCAACAGCGGCCTGCTGCTGCTCCCGCTGATGGCCGGCATGCTGGTCACGACGATCGTCGTCGGGCAGCTCGTCACCCGGACCGGACGGTACCGCGTGTTCCCGATCCTCGGCGGCGCCGCCATGGCCGTCGGGATGTTCCTGCTGGCCCAGCTCACCGTCGGCTCGACCGAGCTGACCACATCGCTGTTCATGGTCGTGCTCGGCGTCGGGATGGGCTTCCTGATGCAGAACACCATGCTGATCGCGCAGAACAGCGTGGAGATGAAGGACATGGGCGCGGCCAGCGGCGCGGCCACGCTGTTCCGCACGATCGGCGGCTCGCTGGGCGTCTCCCTGCTCGGCGCGATCTACAGCAACCACCTGACGAGCGACCTGGCCGCGCGGCTCGGCGCCAAGGGCGAGCAGCTGTCGGCGGGCGGCACCCAGCTCACGCCGGCGATGCTGAAGCGGCTGCCGGACAACATCCGCGACGCCTTCATGCACGCGGTCACGAGCGGCGTGCACTCGGTCTTCCTCTGGGCGGCGGTCTTCAGTGTGGTCGCGTTCGCGGTCGCCTGGTTCATCCGCGAGGTGCCGCTGCGCGGCGGCCCGGTCGCGGCTCCGGCGAGCGGCGGCAAGGCGAGCGACAGCAGGGCGAGCGGCGAGCCGGTCGCCGAGCCCGTCGGCGTCTGACCGCAACTGAAACGATCACCCGGGAGACCGCAGTACAAGGTCTTCCGGGTGATCGCGGTTCGCCACGGCTGTAAGACGCGGACCGGGTGCGAATCCGCACGTATGACATCCGGAACGGAGACGCCCCGACGTGCTGGGGGAGTGCCGGGGCGCCTCCGCTCCGGGTCTGGCGGGTCCCATGGGTGTCCACGTTCTACCTATGAGGACGCCGCAAGATCACGCGGGGTTTACACGCCCCTTGGACTTCTTGCCAGACCCACTACGGTATGGACGTGGGCGTTGGCGAGCCGTGGGAGCTGCCGCGGAAACAGGGCCGCCGGCCGTCTCTCGCCGGCCGGCTGGCGCGGTTGGGTTTCACCGACGCCACGCGGGCCGAGCGGCTGTTGGCCGAGACCAAAGCCGACATCGGCGACACCCTGATCGAGGCGCTCGGCGGCACGGCACACCCCGACCTCGCCCTGACCGGGCTGCTGACTCTCCTGGAACGGGCCACCGATCCGGCGGCCCTGCTGACCGCCCTCGACGAGGACGACGGCGCGCGCAGCCGGCTGCTCGCGGTCCTGGGCGTCAGCTCGGCGCTCGGCGACCATCTGGCCCGGCACCCCGAGCACTGGCGGGTGCTGTCGGGATCGCAGGCGCTGCACCGGCCGGACGCCGTGACCCTGCGCCGCGACCTGCTGACGGCCGTCGGCGCCGACCCAGGCGCCGACCCGCCCGTCGCGGACGACACCGAGGCGCTGGTGGCGCTGCGGGTCGAGTACAAGCGGCAGCTCCTGCACCTGGCCGGACGCGACCTGACCGGCGCCGCCGCCGTCGAGGAGGTGGCGGCCGAGCTCGCCGACCTGGCCGCCGCGGCGCTGGAGGCCGGCCTCGCCATCGCCCGCCGCGACGTCCCCGATCACGACTGCTGCCGGCTGGCCGTCATCGGCATGGGCAAGTGCGGCGGCGGTGAGCTCAACTACGTGAGCGACGTCGACGTGATCTTCGTCGCCGAGCCCGTCGAGGGCCGGCCGGAGGACGCCGCGCTCCGCACCGCCACCCGGCTCGCCTCCGGCCTGCTGCGGGCCTGCTCGGCCAGCACCCCCGAGGGCGCGTTGTGGCAGGTCGACGCCGCGCTGCGCCCCGAGGGCAAGGCCGGGCCGCTCGTCCGCACCCTGGCCAGCCACGAGGCGTACTACCGGCGCTGGGCCAAGACCTGGGAGTTCCAGGCCCTGCTCAAGGCCCGCCCGGTGGCCGGCGACATGACGCTTGGCCAGGCGTACATCGACACCGTCGGCCCCATGGTCTGGCGTGCCGCCGACGGGGAGGGCTTCGTCGAAGACGTCCAGGCGATGCGCCGCCGCGTCGAAGAGCACCTGCGCCGCGTCGCCGACGAGGCCGAACGGGAGCTGAAACTCGGCCCCGGCGGGTTGCGCGACGTCGAGTTCGCCGTGCAGCTGCTGCAGCTCGTCCACGGCCGCAGCGACGAGAGCCTGCGCAGCCCGGCGACGCTGACCGCCCTCGGTGAGCTGTCCGCCGGCGGCTACGTCGGCCGGGGCGACGCCGCGGCGCTCATGTCCGCCTACCGGTTCTTGCGCCGCGTCGAGCATCTCGTGCAGCTGCACCGGCTGCGCCGAACGCACCTCGTCCCCGCCGACGACGAGGGGCTGCGGCGGCTCGGCCGGGCGCTGGCGGCCGCCCGGCACCCGGCCTCGGTACGTCCGGGACCCGGCACGCGGGCGTTGTGGGCCGATCCGGTCGGCGAGTTCACGAAGATGTGGCGGCGCAACGCCCGCGAGGTACGTCGCATTCACGAGAAGCTCTTCTACCGCCCGCTGCTGCAGGCCGTGGCCCGGCTGCCGGGCGAGGAGGCACGGCTCACCCCCAGCGCGGCCAAGGCCCGGCTGGAGGCGCTCGGCTACGCCGATCCGGCCGGGGCGCTGCGCCACATCGAGGCGCTGACCAGCGGGGTGAGCCGCCGCGCCGCCATCCAGCGCACGCTGCTGCCGGTGATGCTGGGCTGGTTCGCCGACGCCCCCGACCCCGACGCGGGGCTGCTCGGCTTCCGGCAGGTCAGCGAGGCGCTGGGCACCACGCCGTGGTACCTGCGGCTGCTGCGCGACGACGTCACCGTGGCCGAGCGGATGGCCCGCCTGCTCGCCACCAGCCGCTACGCCACCGACCTGCTGCTGCGCGCCCCGGACGCGGTCGCCATCCTGGCCAGCACCGCCGACCTCACCCCGCGGCCGTACGACGCGCTGCGCGGCGAGGCGCTGGCGACCGTACAGCGCCGGGCCGATAGTGATACGGGCGCCGGGGCCACCACGCCGGACGGATCATCGGCCAAGGCGCCGTACCGGTCAGCTGAGCCGGCCGAGAACGCCGTCGCCGCGCTGCGCGGCGTGCGCCGCATGGAGCTGTTCCGCGTCGCCGTCGCCGACCTGTCCGGGCTCGCCGACGTGCGTACGGTGGGGGAGGCGCTCACCGACATCGCGACGGCCACCATCGAGGCGGCGCTCTGGGTCGCCGTCAACAAGATCGAGATGGAACGCCGGTCGCCGCTGCCGACCCGGGTCAATGTGGTCGCGATGGGGCGGTTCGGCGGGCACGAGCTCGGCTACGGCAGCGACGCCGACGTGATGTTCGTCCACGAGCCACTGCCCGGCGCCGACGAGACCGAGGCCGCCGGCGCGGCGCACGCCGTGGCCGAGGAGATGCGCCGGCTGCTCACGCGACCCGCGCCCGACCCGCCGCTCGTGATCGACCCCAACCTGCGCCCGGAGGGGCGGCAGGGCCCGCTGATCCGCACGCTCGCCTCATACGCGGCGTACTACCGTCGCTGGTCTTCGCCGTGGGAGAGCCAGGCCCTGCTGCGCGCCGACCCGCTCATCGGCGACGCCGAGCTCGGCGCGCGCTTCCGGGAGATCATCGATCCGGTGCGCTGGCCCGAGGGCGGCATCGACGAGGCGGCGGTACGCGAGATCCGGCGGCTCAAGGCGCGCATGGAATCCGAGCGGCTGCCACATGGCATCGACCGCCGGCTGCACACCAAGCTAGGCCCCGGCGGGCTGTCCGATGTGGAGTGGGTTGCCCAGCTCCTCCAGCTGCGGCACGCCCATGATCTCCCGGGCCTGCGCACGACGCGTACCCTCGCCGCGCTCGACGCCGCGGCCGAGGCCGACCTGCTGGCGCCCGCCGACGCGACGGCCCTCGCCGACGCGTGGCGCCTCGCCACCCGCATCCGCGGCGCGGTCATGCTCGTCCGTGGGCGCGCCTCCGACATCCTGCCCAGCGATCACCACCGCGAGCGGTCCGCGGTGAGCCGGATGCTCGGCTACGCCGGCACGGGCGACCTCCTGGAGGACTACCGCCGCCGTGCCCGCCGCGCCCGCGCCGTCGTGGAGCGCGTCTTCTACGGCTCGGCCGCACCGTGAACGCCGGCCGACCAATCCGGCTCCGTGCGGTGAACGAACTCCCGATGTGATCGCACATGCGCCACAATGCGACACCGTGGCCAAACTCCGGGGGATCCCGCTCCTCGCTCTGCTGGCCGCGCTGTTCGGGGCGCTCACCGGATCTCAGGCGCCCGGGCACGCCGCCGCGAAGCCGTCCAGCGCGGTCGTCGCGCCCGCATCGCGCCCGGTCGCCGAGAACGACCGGCCCGGAACCAAGGACTGGCGCGTACGGAAGGTGGGCGCGGAGCACGCGATCGAGGGATACGCCGACCACGTGAGCGTGCTGCCGGGGGAGTCGTTCCGGCTGTTCGTGTCGACGACGAGCACGCACTACACGGTGCAGGCCTTCCGCATGGGGTGGTACGGCGGCGCGAAGGCACGGCTGCTCTGGACCTCGGTACGGCTGCCCGGCACGGTGCAGGCGGCGCCGAACCTCGCCGCCAAGACCAACACCGTCACCGCGCCGTGGAAGCCATCACTGACCATCTCGACCGATGGCTGGCCCGAAGGCTCCTATCTGCTCCGCCTCGACGCCGACTCGGGCGCGCAGCGGTACGTGCCGATCACCGTGCGGTCCGCCGACACGACCGGGAAGATCGTCATCCTGAACGGGACGACGACCTGGCAGGCGTACAACCTGTGGGGCGGCTACAGCCTCTACAACGGGCCGTACGGCTTCGGCAGCCGGTCGCGCGCGGTCAGCTTCGACCGGCCGTACGACAAGAACGGGGCGGTGAAGTTCCTCGCCTACGAGCAGCCCGCGATCGCGCTGGCCGAAAAGCTCGGCCTGCCGCTGGCGTACGCGACGGACAACGACCTGCACCGCGACCCCAACCTGCTGCGGGGCGCTCGTGCGCTGGCCGTGCTCGGCCACGACGAGTACTGGTCCAGTGCCATGCGCGACCGTACGACCGAGGCCCGCGACCGTGGCGTCAACATCGCCTTCCTCGGCGCCAACGAGGTCAACCGGCATATCCGGTTCGAGCCGACCAAGCTGGGCCAGGACCGCCTGGTCGTCTGCTACAAGGACCTCAGCGACCCGATCGCGCCCAGCAACCCGCTCGAGATCACCGTCGACTGGCGGTTCGGCCCGAACCCGCGTCCGGAGAGCGACCTGACCGGCGTCTACTACGAATGCAACCCCGTTGACGCGCCGTACGTGATCTACGAGCCGAAGAGCTGGCTGTTCGCCGGCACCGGGGTGCGCAAGGGGGAACGCTTCCCCGGCATGGTCGGGCCCGAGTACGACCGGGTGAACCCGGTCGTGCCGACGCCCCGGCCCATCGAGGTGCTCGCGCACTCGCCGCTGACCTGCAACTACAGCAGCTCGTACGCGGACACCGCGTACTACACCGTGCCCAGCGGGGCCGGTGTGTTCGCGGCGGGCACCATGCGGTGGGTGTGCGCGCTGCGCGGGAAGAAGTGCGGCCACGACGTTCCGAACAAGGCCAAGCCGTTCGCGGAGACGGTAACCGAGACCGTGCTGCGCGCCTTCGCCGCCGGCCCCGCCGGGCGCGCGCACCCCGCGCACGACAACCTCGCCGCGGTCCACCCGTACAAGGGCTATCCCATCGCCCCCGGCGAAGACCGCGACTGATCGGCGCCGTGGCGGGATCAGGTACGGAGCACGGCGGTGCGCAGCAGGCCGCGGGTCGTGGCGGACGCCCTGGCCAGGCCGAGGGAGACCACATAGCCGCAGGCCAGGGTGATCACACCGCCGACCGCGTCGAGGATGAAGTGGTTGGCCGTGCCCAGGATGACGATCACCGTGCACACCGGGTAGCAGACGGCCAGCACCTTGATCCAGCGGTGCCGGGCGATCTGCACGATCGCCAGTGCGGACCACAGCGACCACGCCGTGTGCAGGGACGGCATGGCGGCGTACTGGTTCGACACCGTGGCGATCGGCGACGAGTCGTACAGCCCCCAGGTGTGGAAGGCCAGCACCGTGTCGATGTACCCGGGCAGCATGCGCGGCGGAGCCAGCGGATAGAACCAGAAGCCGGCCAGCGCGGACACCGTCGTGCCGAACATCAGCCACCGGTACGTCCGATACCGGCCAGGGTGCCGCGCGTACAGCCAGCCGAGCACGCCGAGCGTGACGACGAAGTGCAGCGTGGCGTAGTAGTAGTTCGCCGCGACGCCCAGCCACGTGACCTTGGTGAACAGGTGGTTGAGCGACAGCTCGACGTCGATGTGCAGCACCCGCTCGGCGTGGAGCAGGTCGTAGGCCCGGCTCAGCGCCGCGTTGTGCCTGGTCGGGACCAGGTTACGGACGACCGAGTAGGCGCCGTAGCAGACCGCGATGAGCAGGATCTCACGCCACAGCCGGGGCCGTACCGCCGAGTCGCGGTCCAGATCACGCCTGCCGCCGGGTACGCCGATCGTGTCGATCGGGGCGACAGTAGACCTGGACATGATCGGTATGCTCTCAGACGCGGACCCTCGGCATATCTCCAATACATGCCGGGGTCGTCAATTTGTGACCCGCCTCGCGGATGAGCTCACTCTCCTTCTTGAGGAGGAGGTGGCGATAAGTGAGCCATGAGGCGGTCAGCGTCACCGTGACGATCACGAATCCGGCGATCGCGTCGACCACGTAATGGTTGGCCGTCGACAGGATGACCAGCACGGTGACGACAGGATAGACCGCCCCGAACAATCGCACCCAGGGCCGCCGACCCAGCCGGATCAGCACGAACCCGCACCACAGGGCCCAGCCCGCGTGCATGGACGGCATCGCCGCGAACTGGTTGGTGAGCTCGCCGGACCCGTGCCCCGAATAGAGCCCGAAACTGTGCAACGCCGTGACCGGGTCGACGAAGCCGTGGCCGATCAGCCGCGGCGGAGCCAGCGGATAGAACCAGAACCCGGTCAGCGCGATCGCGGTCGCCGCCATCAGCGCCGTACGCAGCCTGCGGTAGTGCGCCGGCCGGCGGCGATACAGCCAGATCAGCACGCTCAGCGTCACCACGAAATGCGCCGTCGCGTAGAAGAAGTTGGCCACCCGCGCCAGCCACGGCACGCCCACCAATGCCTGGTTCAGCCCGAGCTCGACGTCGATGCCCATGGCCCGTTCCAGTGACAGAATGTCACCGGCGTGCGCGAACGCGGCGCCGGCGCTGGTCGGGCTGACGATCAGCCGGGTCACCGTGTACGCGGCGTAGAACAGGGCGACCAGCAGCAGTTCGCGCCACACCGACAACGGGTGCCACGACGTGCCCGCCAGGCGTATCGGCACGGGGCCACGCCGGCTCGCCGTTGTCTCACCGCTGGGGAGTTGTGGGGCGATCTGGACCATAATTCAATTCTGTGCAGTACTCATGTATTTGAGATCGCCTGCGCGAATGGTCTTCGTCTCACTCTTTAGTCGTACGTCCCGAGGGCCCGACGATGCCCAAGGCCGAGGCGGGCCCTGATACCTAGGTCAGGGGCCGGCCAGGCCGGGACGTACCCGCGCTTGGTATTGCGTGCGCGGCAGGGCATTCTGGTGGTAGATGAAGAGGGCTCAGAGTGGCCGGCGGTTTCGACGCGCCTGCCCAAGGGCGCCATCGTGGTACCGAGAGCCCATCAATAGTGGACAGGCAAGCAAGAGGCAGCAGGGCCCGGCAGCGGATCGCGGAGACCGAGGCGCGGTTGGGACTCGCCGCATATCTCTCGGCGAGAACGAACGGTTCCGGGAATGACCGGCCGCCCGGTACGGCTGCGGATGGACTCCTCCGTGCTGCTCGTGGACGGTGTCATCTCGGGCGTCATCCTCGTGGCCAACTACTCTGACGCTCGGACCGCCGGGTAGGGCGCCTACCCCGTGGCCTGCAGCGCAGGGTCGCGGATGACGCGCAGCGCGAGCAGCGCCAGGTCGTCGCGCCGGCGGTCGTGGGTGAACGCGTCGACGTCCCGTTCGATCGATGTCACCAGGCCCGCCGCCGACAGGCCCGCGGCGCGATGCAACGCCTCGGTGAGCCGGGCGTCGGTGTAGAAGTCGCCTGCCGGGCTCCGCGCCTCGGTCACGCCGTCGGTGTAGAGCAGCATCGTGTCGCCCTCGGCGAGACTCAGCTCGGCG
>DATBKU010000166.1:0-2642 GCA_036555725.1 Streptosporangiaceae bacterium
CCAGTTGGCGACGCCCGGGTCGCGCTCGCTGATCACGAACCGCAGCCGGCCGTCCGGGTCGGCGCGCGCCTGGTCGGCGGTGAGGCTGGTCTGGTGGTTGATGTAGTCCAGCGAGACGTACCACATGCTGCCGAGCTGGATGCCCTGATAGGGCGCGACGCGGCGGCCGGCCGCCGGGACGGTCACGATCATCGCCTGGTCGTCGCCGAGGTCGTAGTGTCCGGCCGAGGAGAACTGGGAGGCGAGGCCACCGGGCGTCGGGCGCGGCGGCGTCATCGTGTTGACCGGCAGCTTCAGGTAGAACCACTCGGGGAAGGCGAGGAAGGTCCGCAGCCGGGACAGCAGGATCTTGCCGGCCACCCGGTAGCGCTTGGCCATCGCGGCGGTGCCGGCCGGGGGCGGCGCGCAGCCGGCGCGGTCGGTGCGGTGGATGCCGATGGTGCCGCGCCGCTCGGCATCCCAGTCGCTGTACACCTCGCGGACGAGCAGCATCGCCGCGCCGGGGCCGAGCGGGACGTAGTTGCGCCCGGGCCGGCCGGGGCCGAACCGCAGCTCGAACGCCCCGTCGCCGCCGATCTCGATCGCCCGGTCGTCGAACGCGGTCAGGCTGCCCGGCACCTCGACCGGGGAGTAGTCGCCGTCGAGCACCTGGAAGCTCAGGTCGGTGGTGGTGCCGCGGCGGCCGGTGACGACGTACTCGGTGTCGTCGCGCAGATATGAATGGAAATACAGTGCATCCGGGTTGTCGAGGCCCAGCTTGGTGTACGGGCCGGCCGAGGAGACGAAGTAGGGGAAGTCGCGCTGATAGGCCCAGGCGAGCTGCAGCGACGCCCTGATGTTCCCGGCCAGGTAGTCGTACCCCTCGGCCAGGTCCGCCTCGGTCCGGACATGGGGAGCGCTGGCGATGATCTTCTCGGCTTCGGCCACGGCGTCCGCGAACGACTGAGTGAGCACGGCAACCCCTGGAGGACGGACCTGAGCCAGGGTAGAACGAGTTCTAGAAACCCGTCAACGAGGCGGGCATCACGCGCCCGGCCGTGCTCCCGGCTCTGCTCCCTGCGGGGCGGCCCAGCGATTCGCGGTGAACTTCAGGCTCGGCACATCGTCCAGCGACATCATGACCTCGTAGGTGCGGACGTAGCCGGTGTGCGAGATCCGCCACCGGCCGTCCTCGCCCCGCGCGTAACGGTCCTCATAGAACGCCGCGCCCTTGATCAGGACGCGGTACCCGGTGGCGATCACGGTGTCCTCGAAGCTCCAGGTGCCGGTGGCCGCCGCGCCGTCGATATCGATCTCAGGCTGGCCCGCGAAGTGCACGGTGATGATGTCGGGCCCGAGCCGGTCACGCAGGAAGGTGACGATCGCATCCCGGCCGGTGAGCCTGACCGGCTGGCCGAGGGCCAGCGTGCCGTAGTCCACCGTGGCGCCGGGCGTGAACACGTCGGCTATCTCGTCCCACAGCTTCAGGTCGACGCAGCGGAGGTAGCGGTACTTCAGCCGGCGGATCTCCTCGAGCGCGGCAAGGTCCATGGCACCAGCCTCGCCAGCCGGTTGACTTTCTGCAAGAACCCGTTCTAGTTTTCCGGTGCTGGATCGGAGGCCCCGTGCGCTTTTCCTACGCCGAATCGATGACCGACCCGTCGTTCTACGCGCCGCTCGCCCGGGCCGCCGAGGAGGCCGGGTACGACTCGATGGTGGTGCCCGACAGCATCTGCTACCCACGGCACGCCAGCAGCCGGTACCCGTTCACCCCCGATGGCAGCCGCGGGTTCCTGGAGGACAAGCCCTTCATCGAGCCCTTCTCGCTCATACCGGCGCTCGGGGCGGTCACCACGCGTCTTCGTTTTGTCACGTTCGTCGTGAAGCTGCCGGTGCGCAGCCCGGTGCTGGTGGCCAAGCAGGCGACGTCGACCGCGGTGCTCACCGGCAACCGGCTCGTGCTGGGGGTCGGCACCAGCCCGTGGCGCGAGGACTACGAGGTGCTCGGCGTGCCCTGGGCGGGCCGCGGGCGGCGGATGGACGAGGAGCTCGCGATCATCCGCGGGCTGTCGGCGGGCGGGTACTTCGAGTACCACGGGCAGATCTTCGATTTCGGGCCGGTCAAGATGGCCCCGGTGCCGAGCGAGCCCATCCCCGTTCTCATCGGCGGCCACTCCGATGCCGCCCTCCGCCGCGCCGCCCGGGCCGGGGACGGGTGGCTGCATGGCGGCGGAGATGCCGCGGAGCTGCCGCGCCTGCTCGCCCGGCTGGGTGAGTTCCGGCGGCGCGAGGGCACCGTCGGCCGGCCGTTCGAGGTGCACGTGATCTCCATGGACGCCTACCGCCCCGACGGGGTGCGGCGGCTGGAGGAGCAGGGGGTGACCGACGCGATCGTCGGCTTCCGCTGGCCCTACCAGACCGGCCCGGACCGCGAGCCGCTGGCCGCCAAGCTCGCCAGGCTGCGCGCCTTCGCCGACGACGTCATCGCCAAGGTGAACTAGCGGAGCAGCAGGCGGGCGGCCAGCTCGAGCTGGCGGCTCACGTCGTCGGCCGACGCCCGCCGGGTCACCCAGGCCACCAGGTTGGACAGCCAGACGTCGCCGATCACCCGGGCGATCGCAATCTCGTCGGCGGTCGGCTCGCCCTCGTGCATCGCCCGCGTG
>DATBKU010000167.1:0-25610 GCA_036555725.1 Streptosporangiaceae bacterium
CGTCCACCGGCCACACCGTGATCGGCCGCGCCAAGTTCGGCGGCAACCAGGTCGACTTCTGGCCGGGAACCATCGACCAGGTCCACCTGTACGACCGCGCCCTGTCCGCAGACGAGATCACGCAGCTCTACCAGTCCGGAAGGTAAGGGCAAGGCACCGGCGGTCGTCGTGGCTCGTCGAACGGAAGTGTTCGTCGTTGGTCGAATCGTCGGCGCCGTAGCGTGGGCGGCGATGCGTCGTAGGCAGTGCGAGGTGCGATGAACCACGATGGCGCCGAAGCCGATGCGGCGGGACGTTCCGCCGCTGGCCGGTCTTCCGCCGCGCAGCGTCCGTTGCAGAATCGAGTGCTTCCCACTGGTGAGGTCGTCTCGCACCCTGCGCGGGGCCTGCTCATGGGCAATCGCGGCTGTCTTCATGGACGGGACCGGGCCCTGAGAACGGCCAGATGGCGCTCGAAAGCGTGGATCTGCTGTGTGCTGGAGTGGCGAGGCAGACGGCGCGACCCGATGCCGCCGGGCCGGTGGACAGCTTTGTTCTTCCTCGACGAAGCCACCGCGCTCGCCGCCGGGCACCGGCCTTGTGGATATTGCCGGCGGGCCGATTACCTGGCGTACGCACACGCGTGGCAGACAGCCCGGCGGTTGCCCGAGCGGCCCAAGGCAGTCGACATGGACGCCCGCCTGCACCTTGAACGCGTCGATCCACGTTCCCGGCGCAAACGCACCCGCCCGGCACGGATCGCGGAGCTACCGGACGGCGCGATGGTCCGCTACGGCGGCGGACCTGCCCTCGTGCTCGGTGGGGCGGTGCTCCCCTGGACGTTCAGCGGATACCTCCCGCCTACCCAAGCCGACCCCGACACTACGGTCGACCTCCTCACTCCACAGTCAACCGTCGCCGTACTCGCCGCCGGCTACCAGCCCCTGCTACACCCCAGCGCAAACCACACAATCAGCGTCCACCTCGGCCGCCCACCTCGCCTACACCGGAAGGGACCGAACACCCCGCGTGATTCGTGGTGAAGGAATACCTCGTCGCTGCCAGACAAACTATGGACGCCGAAGCGGCGGCCGAGTTCGAGCAGCAGGTCCGCGGGATGTACGACCGGATGGCGCGAATCGCGATCACGCCGCAGTGGGTGCGCTCCTACGACTTCGGCGCCGGTCGAATGCCGCGATTCCTGCAGGAACTGGCCGAGCGGAACCGGTCCTGACCCTCGGACCTCCTGATCTCTCCTTACGGCCAGGGCATCGTGCGGGGGAGGGTGCGGGCGACGGCGAGGGTGGCCAGGGTGCCGCCGGCTCCGGCGATGAGGAAGGTGGTCGGCGCGGAGGTGGCGTCGAGCAGCAGGCCGCCGCCGATGTAGGACAGTCCGGCGGCCACGCCGATCGCGCCGTACAAGTTGCCGAAGACCCGGCCCAGCATCCCGGCAGGCACTAGCCGCTGCAGCAACGTGTTGGCGGCCACGTCCATCGCCGCGATGCCGATGCCGCGGACGGTCTGAACCGTGAACGCGGCGGCGACCGCCCAGGCCAGGCCGGTGAGGAGGTTGCCGAGGCTGCTGACCGCGAAGCCCAGGGACAGCAGCGCCACCATCGACACCCGCGCGCCGTACCGCGCCAGCAGCAGGTAACCGAGCAGCAGCCCGATGCCGACCGCGGCCAGCAACAGCCCGACCGCCGAGTCGCCGGCGCCGAAGTCGTCCTTGGCCAGCAGCACGAGGGCGACGTCGTCGATCCCGTTGAACGCCACGACGGCAAAGAACCCCAGCGCGATCACTCGTACCGCTGGCGCCGACCAGATGTAGCCGAGCCCGGAGCGCGCGTCGGCGAGCAGAGACGACCGCTGCCGCGGGGCGGACGAAGCCGGCCGTACGACGATGAGCAAGGCCGCCGAGACGAAGAACGTGGCGGCGTCGACAAGGAGCACCCCGCGCACCCCGAGCAGCGGGAACAACGCCGCCGCGATCAACGGGCCAACCGCCTCGGCGCCGTTTGTGCCCAGGCCGAGGGTGGAATTAGCGGACTCCAGGTCGCGGTCGTGCACCAGCGCGGGTATCGCCGTGCGGGAAGCGGGCTGGAACACCTGTCCGGTGATGGCCCGTGCCGCAACCAGCGTTAGCAGCACCGGCAGCGGCATCGGCAGGGCGAGCGCGATGAGCGTCATGATCGCGCCCTGGACCAGCTCACAGATGATCATGACTCGGCGGAGGTCGAACTTGTCGCTGACCGCGCCGGTGATCGGCGCGAGCAGCGAAGGGACGAAGTCGCCGACCAGCAGCAGCAGCGACACCGCGATCGCCTGCCCGGTCGTGTCGGCGACGTAGAGCATGAGGGCGACCAGGCCGAGCGAGTCGCCGGTGAAGGAGATGACGCGAGCGCCGAACAGCGCACGGAACGCCGGATTGCTGCGCAGCAACCCCGACCCCCCATCCCTCCCCATGGCACGGAACCCTACGTGCCGGTCAGGCCGCGCGGGCGCGGCGATTGCCCGTCGTGATGGTGGGTAAGAGGGGCATCTGATGAGGAGGCGACAGATGAGTCTGGATGAGGCGGCCCGGCAGCTGAAGATGGCGGGGCACGACGCGCAGGTGGCCTTCGACTGCATCGGTATCGGTGAGCTGGAGCGTGCGCAAGAGCACGCCATCACGGCCCGGGCCGCGGCCGACGCCGCGGAGATGGCGTTGCGGACGGCGATGGCCGATCTGACCGCGGAGCAGGTACAGCAGGCGGGGGACCAAGCCATCGCCGAGCTCAAGGACCCCTAGGCGATCGAGCCGCGGTTGGCCTGCCGTTCCCCGGGTGCCCACTGCGTCGCGGCCCTGGGCCGTTTACGGATTGGCTGCGTGCGGTTGATGCCCCGTAGGGTGCCGATCATGGCTTGTCGCATTTCCGAACTGGTAATCGATTGCCGGGATCCGCAACGGCTGGCGGCTTTCTGGTGCGAGGTGCTGGGCTTCATCGTGCTCGACACCGACAACGGCGCGGTGGAGATCGGACCGCAGGAAGGGTTCGGCGGATTGCAGCCGACTCTGGTCTTCAACCCCACTACCGAGCCCAAGGCGGGCAAGCTGCCGCTGCATTTCGACGTCAACGCCACCGACCGCGATCAGGAAGCCGAACTCGAACGCCTCCTGAAGCTCGGGGCGCGCCCGGCCGACATCGGCCAGACTGGCGAAGAGCCCTGGCACGTCCTGGCCGACCCCGAAGGCAACGAATTCTGCCTCCTGCAAGCCCGCCTGAGCTGAGCATCGGCCCTCGCGCGGACGCCGATGAGCTGATCGAGCGCGCGGCCGCATCGCCCCCGCGCGGCCGGCTCGAAGCACCGCCCATCACTGCGGTTAGCCGCGGTCGGCCGCGTGCCGGGTGCCGACGGCGTTGACGGCGGACAACGGCGGCCGGCCGGTGAGTACGCGGACCACTTCAGACGCGGCGAAGTGCGGCTCGTACTCGCCCTCGGTCAGCCCGTAGTGCTCGGCCACAGGTCCCCTCCCTACCCACTTTCGTAGGGACCCATCAGCGCCTCCCGCCGCCACGTACCAGCAGGCCAGCCCAACGGGTTGGACCGGTACCCGGCCGAACCGGACCGTTCCGAACCTTCCTCCGACCTCAGCGATTACGGGTGCGTCGGCTCGAACGTCCAGCACTGACTCCGGCTGCGACAGCGGTCATCGCATGCCCGCGGCGGCCGCATCGGGACCGGAATACGATGGCGGAGCGGATGGAGCCGCGGATAGCTCGGCGAGCGCTGCGGCGAACCGACTGCCGGGGGCCGCGGCGGCCACGAGGTGGGCGTCGGCGGCGGTGTCGGCGTCGCGTAGCACCGGCAGGTCGCCGACCGTCAGCCCGGCGGAGATGAGTCGTTCGCGTTGGGCCGCCCCGGTCCATGGTGTCGACATCGGCACGCCGCGGATGAGCGCCGGATCGGGTCGCACCAGCCCGAGGGCCCAGAACCCGCCGTCCATGGCGGGGCCGAGCCACGCGTCGTGGTCTCGCCACGCGCCCGGCCCGAGCGCGGGCGCGAGAAGACCAGGGTCGAGCTGAGGGGTGTCCATGCCGACCAGGACCGCGGGCCCGGAAGACAGCGCGAATGCCGCCGCGAGGCGTTCGTCCAGGCCGCCTCCGGACTGCGGGACGACCTCGATCCCCGGCGGCAGCCAACGCCCGGGTCGGCCGTCCAGCACCAGCACCCGCCGCCGGGCCGGGCAGCGCAGCACCGCCTGCAGCGTGTCGGACAGCGCAGCCGCCGCAAGCCGCGCCGCCTGGGCGGGCGAGTACGGGGGCGTCAGCCTCGTCTTCACCCGCCCGGGTACCGGCTCCTTGGCGATCACCAGCAGCGTCGTCACCGCACTCCCCCGGGAGTCGCCTGGTCTTCCCTTGGTCCTTCGGCTTGGCGTTCCTTGAGGACAGCGCGCATGTCGTGGACGGCCTGCCAGGTGCCCCGCCAGGTGCCGGTGACCTTGGATCGGCCGGTTCTGGGGAGGTACGGAACGTCCCGTTCGGTGATGCGCCAGCCCGCGTCGGCTGCGCGGACGACCATCTGCAGCGGGTAGCCGCTGCGTCGGTCGGTCAGCGGCAGGCCCAGCAGGGCTTCGCGGCGGGCGGCCCGCATCGGGCCGAGGTCGTGCAGCCGCAACCCCGTCCGGCGGCGCACCATTACCGACAGTGCCTTGTTGCCGGCGCGGGCGTGCAGCGGCCAGGCGCCCCGCTCACGTGGGCGGCGGCGACCGAGCAGCAGGTCGGTCTCGCCCGCCGCGACCGATCGGACGAACTCGGGTAGCAGAGCGGGGTCGAGGGAGGCGTCACAGTCGCAGAAGCAGACGTAGTCGGCCTCCGCCGCCAGCAGGCCCGCGTGGCACGCCGCGCCGAACCCCCGCCGGAGCTCGGTCACGACCCGCGCACCATGCGCCTGGGCGATCTCCGCGGAGCCATCGACGGAACCGTTGTCGACCACGATGGACCGCCACCCGGCGGGGATCCGTCCGAGCACCCAGGGCAACGCGCCCGCCTCGTCCAGACAGGGCAGCACGACGTCGGCGACCGGAAACGATGCGCGGACGATGCCAGGATCGGTCACGTCTGGTTCGGTGAAGTCGAGCACGCCGTCAAGCTACCGACGCCGAACCGGATATCGCGGGCTCAAGGTGCTTACGAAACGCGGACATCGAGGTCCAGCGGCCCGGTTGATCGGCTGGTGGCATGCGACGCTGAGGGCATGCCGGGCCCCAGCAACCCACTTGCCGATCTTCGTGGCCGGATCCTGGTCGTGGACGATGATCCGACGGTCGCCGAGGTCGTCACCGGCTATCTTGACCGGGCCGGTTATGTCGTGGAGCAGGCGGTCGACGGGCCGTCGGCGCTGCGCTGCGCCGCGGACCGGGCGCCCGATCTCATCGTGCTCGATCTGATGCTGCCTGGAATGAGCGGCCTCGACGTCTGCCGGGCCCTGCGTGGCGACAGCCCGGTCCCCGTGATCATGCTGACGGCGCGCGCCGACGAGGACGATCGCATCCTCGGCCTGCAGTTGGGCGCGGACGATTACGTGACCAAGCCGTTCAGCCCGCGGGAACTGGTGTTGCGCGTCGGATCCGTGCTGCGCCGCAGCCGCGTCGGGCCGCCGGCGACGGACCCGCAGCCGCTGTTGAGCGTCGGCGGCCTGACCGTCGACCGCACTGCCCGGCGCGCGACCAAGGACGGCGCCGAGCTGGTCTTGACGCTGCGCGAATTCGACCTCCTCGCCTACTTCCTGCGTCATCCCGGCCGGGCCTGCTCCCGTGAGGAGCTGATGCACGAGGTCTGGGCCTGGGATTTCGGCGACCTGTCGACGGTGACGGTGCACGTACGGCGGCTCCGGAGCAAGATCGAGGACGACCCGGTCCGGCCCAGGTACATCCAGACCGTTTGGGGCGTCGGATACCGCTTCGACAACCCCCACGGCCATGCCGTGCCGGCCGCCGAGGAGAAACACCCGCCGCGATGAAGGAGATTCTGCTGATCGCCGGGTACGCGTTCGCCGGCGCCGGGTGCGCAGGCCTGGCGGGCGCGGCGGCGCTGTGGGTGCTGCGGCGCAGGTCCGTCGCGGTGTCGCTGGCCGTCGTCGCGGTCGTGACGGTGACCGCGATGCTCGCCGGGACGCTCACGGTCGCCTGGGCCATGTTCCTGTCCTCCCACGACGTGTGGGTCGTCACCATGGTCGTCGCAGTGGCCGCCGTGGTATCGGTGGCCCTCGCCCTGCTACTGGGACGCTGGGTGGTCGCGCGCAGCCGGGCTCTCACCATGGCCGCGCGCTCTTTCGGGGACGCCGGCAGTTTCGCCCCGCCCGGCGGCACCGCCACCGCCGAGCTGGCGGAGCTCAGCCGTGAGCTCGCCGCGACCAGCGCCAGGCTCGCCGATTCGCGCGCTCGCGAGCGCGCACTGGAGAACTCCCGCCGCGAGCTGGTCGCCTGGATCTCCCACGACCTGCGGACCCCGCTGGCCGGGCTGTGCGCCATGTCCGAGGCGCTGGAGGACGGGGTGGCCCCGGACCCGCAGCGCTACCTGCGGCAGATGCGCACCCAGGTGGACCGGCTCAACACGATGGTCGGCGACCTATTCGAGCTTTCCCGCATTCATGCCGGGACGCTGAGCCTCGCCCGAGGTCGGATCTCCGCCTACGACTTGGTAGCCGACGCCATCGCCGGCGCCGACCCGCTCGCCCGCAGGCTCGGCGTGCGGCTGGTCGATGTCGGGGTCGATGACGTACCGCTGGAAGTGGACGGCAAGGAAATGACCCGAGTGCTGGGCAATCTGCTGGTCAACGCGATCCGCAGCACTCCGGCCGACGGCACGGTCGCGGTGGCCGCCGAGCGCGTCGAGACCACGGCCGTGCTATCGGTCACCGATGGGTGCGGCGGGATCCCGGACGAGGACATCGGCCGGGTTTTCGACACCGGCTGGCGCGGCAGCCAGGCTCGCACCGAGCCGGGCGGCGGGCTCGGCCTGGCCATCGTCCGCGGGATCGTCGAGGCACACGACGGCCACGCGACCGTTCGCAACGTCAGCGGCGGCTGCCGCTTCGAGGTGACGCTCCCCACCGCCTGATCTGGACTATCGGGCCGGCCTGCCGGGCCGTCCCGGTCTCAGGCGCGGACCGGGCTGCGGACGAGCTCGGCGATCCCCACGTCGAAGGCGATCTCTGCGTGCCAGCCCAGCTCGGTGGACAGGCGCCGCGAGGACGCCACGATATGCCGCACATCGCCCAGCCGATACTCGCCCGTGACCACGGGGGTGGGCCCGCCGTACACCTCGGCCAGGCGGGCAGCCATCTCCCCGACCGTATGGACGGTGCCGCTGCCGGCGTTGAACGCGCTCAGCCCGCCCGGCGACCGGCCCCCGACCGCCTCGAGCGCCGTGACGTTGGCCGCCGCGATGTCCCGTACGTGCACGAAGTCGCGGCGCTGCCGTCCGTCCTCGAAAACGCGCGGCGCCTCGCCGCGTTCCAGCGCAGAGCAGAAGAGCGCGGCGACTCCGGCGTACGGGGTGTGCCGCGGCAGGCCCGGCCCGTAGACATTGTGATAGCGCAATGCCACCACACGGCCACCGGTCGCTCGTGCCCAAGCCCCGGCGAGGTGTTCTTGCATCAGCTTCGTCGCCGCGTATACGTTCCGCGGATCCATCGGCGCGTCCTCGTCCACCAGACCTGATCGCAGCTCTCCCCCACATTGTGGGCAGCGCGGTTCGTATCGCCCCGCGTCCAGATCCACCGTCGTTCTCGGGCCGGGCCGGATCGTCCCATGCCGGTCGCAGTCGTAGCGCCCCTCCCCGTACACCACCATCGATCCGGCCAGAACGAGATCGCGCACCCCGGACCCGGCCATGGCGGCAAGCAGCACCGCCGTGCCGAGATCATTACAACCGACGTAGTCGGGTGCGTCCGCGAAGTCCTTACCCAGCCCGACCATCGCCGCCTGATGGCACACCGCGTCGACTCCGCGCAGCGCCTGCTCCACGGCCGCTCGATCCCGTACGTCAGCGCGGATGCACTCCACATCGCCCTGATACGGCCGTGCTGCGTGCGTGTTCTCGTGCCTGTTCTCGTGAGCGGAGGACACGTGCGCGGAGGACAACAGCGCGTCCATCACCACAGGCTCGTCGCCACGCACCCATAGCGCCTCGACGACGTGCGACCCAATGAACCCGGTCCCACCGGTCACCAGTACTCTCATCCTGCGACGGTAGAGCGCCCGCCGCGCGTCCGGCCGCCCCGCGCGGCCGGCGTCACAACTCCGTAAGGCCGGCCGACGGTCACCCAATGCCAGCGAGGCGGGTCTGTCAAGGCGATCTCAGGCCCCGCCTATCCGCCACCACGGCGAATGCCGGAGGTGAGCGGCAGGCCGGAGTCAGCGGGCCTTCCAGTAGACGATGGAGGCCTTGATCGCGTCGTCCAGCGGGGTGGGGGAGACGCCGAATGTGGTTTCGAAGTCCGAGGAGTCGAGGATGAACGGCCGGTCCCATTGGTGGCTCGTCTCGCGCAGCTCGCGCAGCATCGGTGATACGAGACCGCCGGCGTACATAATCGGGCGGGACACCTGGCTGATCCGGGGTGTGGGCGCGCCGGCCAGGGTGGCCAGCCGCGCGCCGAAGGCCTTGGCGGACAGCGCGGGTCCGGTTGGGGATGTGCCAGGCCCGGCCCCAGGCCCGCTCGTCCGTGCCCGCGACCGCCAGGGCGCGGGCCACGTCGAGCAGGTACGTCCAGGCGTGCGGGAGGTCGGGGTCCCGCGGGAACATCACCCGCTTGCCGGCCAGCACGCCCGGCACAAACCGCTCGCCGAGGTAGGCCTGATCGCTGGCGCCGGGTCCGAAGTAGTCCGAGCCGCGCAGCTCGGTCACCCGGATGCGCCCCGGTTCGGCTGGGCCGCGTAGCGACACGTAACCGTTCCGTAAGAACACGGGCCATGGCGGCATTGTGGTAGCCGGTAGCGTCTGCCCATGGATCGGTCACGCGCCGCGCGTACGGCCTTGATCGCGTCGCCGGCGGTGATCTTGGCCGGGATGGGATGCGTCCACCCGGCGCATCTGGGCGCCGGCACGGCCCAGTGGTGGAGCACGCTGCATGTGCTCCTGCTCCCTGTGTTCCCGTTGCTGGGCGCGGCCCAGTGGGTTCTGCTCGCCGATGCCCCGGTGTGGCTGCGTCGGACGGGCCGGGTGGCGGCGGCAAGCTTCGCCGTGTACTACACCGGTCTCGACGCCGTGGACGGCATCGCCGCCGGCGCCCTCGTCCACGCGGAAGGACGATGGACCAGTGCCACCGCCGCCGTCTTCCACATCGGAGACCGGCTCGGCCACCTTGGCGCATGGTCCTTCCTCGCCGCCAGCCTTGCCATCGCCGCCGCCAGCACGTTGCGCGCCGGGCTTGCGGCGCTGCCCGGCGGTTTGCTGCTCCTCGCCTCGAGCGTCTCGTTCCTCGACAGCCACATCTTCTGGCCGCGCGGTGTGGTCACGATGCTCGGAATCGCCGGCGGTATGTCATTGCTCGCGATGGCGGAACCGATGCGCCGGTCGCCACCAACCGCCGTCACATCCAGCACGCGGCCCGCAGGCCCGTGATCTCCAACTTGATCGTGGTCACATTAGCGGCGGGCCGGCGAAGCACCGGGCCGGGCGTGACAAACAAACCGACCCGCCCAGAGCGGGGCAGCAACCGCGCCAGCGCTGCGATCACCGCCCGATCAGTCCACCTCGGCCGAGGATGCGCGACCTGACGACGCAGCGCCGCCGGCTGATGCCGCAACACCAAGATCTCCGTTTGCTTGGCGGTGTTGTCCGAGAGCGAGCCAGGCCCCGAGCTGCTGAAGCAGACGTCGATCCGGTGACCTATCCCACCGACGTCGCCGGGCTTCACGACGACCGCCGTCACCCGGCTGGCCGCCTATCCGCCCGTGGCGCGGGAGCCGCCGCTGCAGCCGTAGGTGTTCGCCCACCACCGCCGACTGGCAGAGCGGCCGAGTTCTTACGGATCGCGGAACGGACGGCCCGCGCGCCGCGGCCAGACCGCGACCGCGTGCGACGGTGGGGTTGTGACCGGGAGCAATGCCGTGAAGACCGGTGGGGCGTGCGCCGCGGCGATCGCCCTGTGCGCGCTGGTGTGGTCGGCCGTGCATCGGGAGGCGCTGTCGTCCGCTGACCAGGCCGCCGTCCAGGCCGCCGCGTGGCTCGTCTTCGCCGTCGGCGCCTGGCTGGTGCGGGCCCTGCCGGTACGCCGTGCCGTACCGCTGATCCTGCTGGGCGGGGTCTGCCTGCAGCTCGCCGCCCTCTCCGCGCCGCCGCGTACCAGCACCGACGCCTATCGGTACGTCTGGGACGGCCGTGTGCAGTCCGCCGGGATCGACCCCTACCGGTACGTACCGGCCGCGCCCCAGCTGGCTCACCTGCGCGACCCCGGCTTCCTCTGGGAGCGGACCAGCCGGTCCTGGTGCGTGACGCCCGGCCGCGACCTCGTCCCTGGTTGCACGCTGATCAACCGGCCGACCGTGCACACGATCTATCCGCCGGTCGCCGAGGGCTACTTCGCCGCCGTGCACGTGATGTCGCCGCCCGAGGCGCGGACGACGCCGATCCAGGGCGCGGCGGCCGCCGTCGCGGTCGCGACGGGCCTGGTGCTGGTGTCCGGACTGAGCCGGCTCGGCCGGGATCCGCGGCTCGCGGTGTGGTGGGCATGGTGCCCGCTGGTCGCGCTGGAGGCCGGGAACAACGCGCACGTCGACGTCGTGGCCGCGGTCCTGACCATACTGGCCCTGCTCGTCCTCGCCCGGGCGCGATCCCGGTTCCGGGCGCTGGCCGGCGGCGCCGTCCTGGGCCTGGCGATCGCCGCGAAGCTGTTCCCGGTGGTCGTCGCTCCCGCGGTGTCGCGGCGCCGGCCTGCCGCGGTCGCGTGCGCGGCGGCCGGAGCGATCGCGGTGGTCTACCTGCCGCACGTGCTCGCGGTGGGCGGCGACGTGCTCGGCTATCTACCGGGCTACCTCAAGGAGGAGGGGTACGACTCCGGCTCCCGGTTCGCGCTGATCGGGTTGGTCGTACCGCGGGCGTGGGCCGAGGCGGGCGCGGTCGCCGTGCTCGCGGTCACAGCCGTGCTCGTCTGGCGGACCGCCGACCCCGACCGGCCGTGGCGCGGCGCGCTGATGATGGCCGGCGTCCTCCTGCTGGTCACCTCGCCAGCCCTGCCGTGGTACGGCCTGCTCGTGATCGCCCTCGTCGCGCTCGACGGCCGGGCGGAGTGGCTCGCCGTCGGCGCGGCCGGTTATGTGATGTGGGCGCTGATCGGGCTGGGGCTACCTGGGTCTGCCGCGACGCGGATCGGGTACGGCTGCGGAGCCATGGTAGTGATCGTGGTGTCGTTGCTGCGTACGCGGGCCGTACGGGAGGCAGCGATGGCCGTCACGCCCTCGACCAGCCGGTCGATGTCGGATTCGTCGGCGTAGGGCGCGAACCGGCCTGTACTGCGCCCGTGTCGATATACCCGGCGACGACCTCGGCGAGCGTTGGATCATCGTCCACCACCAGGATCCGGCCCCGCGGCTCGGCGGCGGGTCCGTACGGCCCGGCAGAGGTTCGGTACTGCACCCCGTCAGCCTCGCACGCAATGGTTGGTCCGGCTCCCGGCCGGATCGCGGTGTCCGCGTTTCGTAAGCACGCGTAGCCGCCACCGGCGGGGCCCGTGGCCCTAGCGTAATTAACATGATCGACTCCACCGAACCCAGGTGTTCCGGTTGCCGATCTCGTGTTGCCCTGCCTCGACGAGGCCGCCGCAGCGCTGCCCTGGGTGCCGGGGCGGATTCCCGCCGGGTGGCGGGCCATCGTGGTCGACGCCGGCGACCGGGGCGGCACAGCGCGAGCGGCTCGCCGCAACCGGGCTGTCCGTCGGTGACCTGCCATGCTGCGCGACGTGGACACCGCCCACGACGCCGGGATGTGGTGACGTGGCCGGGATGTGGTGAAGTGGCCGGGATGTGGTGACGTGGTCGCGGCCACGGCCGGTACCGAACCAGGGGACGACACGGCCTGGGAGGCCGACCCGTACACCATCGCGCTGCGCACAGGTCGTGGGCCGCTGTTCCTACGGCGGCCGGACGGGCGGCTGCTGCCGCTGGACGTGGAACGCTGGTGCGCGGGTGTGGACGCCGCGGACCGTTCGGTGCTCGCCCGCTGCGCGGGACCGGTGCTGGACATCGGCTGCGGGCCCGGCCGGCTCGCGGCGGCCCTGGCGGCCGGCGGCCAGCCCGTACTGGGTGTGGACGTCAGCCCGGCGGCCGTGGCACGCACGATCGCCTCGGGTGGTCTGGCGCTCTGCCGCTCGATCTTCGACCCGCTCCCCTGTGCGGGACGCTGGCGCACCGCGCTGCTCATCGACGGCAACATCGGCATCGGCGGCGACCCCCGGGCCCTATTGCAACGGGTCGGCGGGCTGGTCCACGCCGATGGACTCGTCCTGGTGGAGGCGGCCGGGGCAGAGGTGGACGAGCGGGTACGGGTCAGGGTCGACGATGGCCGGGGCCGCCTCGGCCGGACGTTCGCCTGGGCACGAGTCGGACCGGCGGCGCTGCGGACCTACGCGCGGGCTGCGGGCTGGTCGGTGACGGAGGAGTGGACCGCCGGCGACCGACCCTTCACGGCTCTCCGCCGCCGCTGACGCCGCCGCCGCTGACGCCGCGCCTGCGCTGCGGCGCGGCCGTTGGCGTCAGGGTGCCGGCGGCGTTGGGCGATCGGCGGAGGGACATCTCGTCGCCGTCTTGGCTGACCGAGGCCGGCGGGGCCGGCGGTTCAGTACCGCCAGGACGGTGGCGGTGAAGACGATGATGATCGCCAGGAGCAGCAGCCAGTTGGTCAGATAGTCGAGCGGCAGGACTGTGATGTTGGTGGGGCGACCGGGGGGCAACAAGTTGGGGAGCGCCACCAGCGTGAGACAGCCCGCCACCATGAGGGCGCCCCGGACGATCCAGCGGCTGGGAGCCGGTCGCACGACCACCCCGAGCGCCAGGCCAACGGCGAGCACCAGCGGGGCGAGGACACCATCGTGCACCGCAATCGCGCCCGCCAGCCAGAGCACGACGTCCTGGGGGTCGTGGATGTGGGCGTCGGTCAGCAGCACATAAGTGCCGAAAGCCATGAGGGCCACGCCCAGCGCACCCGCCGTCCAGCGCGCCGCCGCAGTCAGACCCGGAGGCATCACAGCACCTCCAGGCGGCTGACCCACTTCGTCTGCAGGACGCCGGGGCGATTCGGTGCGATGATCCGAGCCGGGAAGCCATGATCGAGTGAAAGGACCTCGCCGTTCAGCCTCAGGGCGAGCAGGGTGAGCGGGTCATCGGCGTAGGTATGACTCATCTCGGTGACGCGGTAGGAACCCTGCCGCTCCATCGAGATCACCCTCAGCCCCGAACGCCGGGGAGCGTCCAGCCGGTCCAGCAGGTCACGGACCCGGACGCCGGTCCAGCGAGCGGACTTGCTCCAGCCCTCCACACATGAGATCGGCAGCTCCGCGTCGTACTGCGGCAGTGCCCTCAGCTCGTCCAGGGACAGCTCGTACGGCCTCGGACCGGCGAGCGCCAGCCGCCAGCCCTGCCCGGTGAACCCGGACATGCCCGCGGCGGCGGCGGTGCGGTTGATCGGGAGCCCCTGCGGGCCGTGCTGCGGGGAGCGAGGCGCGAGCAGTGCCACGCGGCCGAGGGGGGTGACCGACTGGCCCACGGTCGTGACCGTGACGGCTCCGACCGCAACGCCGACGCCGACCAGCAGTGCCCGCCTATCTGGCAGGTCCTCGGCTGGGAGGGCCTCGGTTCCGGGCGACCGGCGGCGCCAGTGGGCGGCGATCTGCGGACCCTTGGCCGCGACGTGCAGGAGCAACGCCCCGATCACCAGCCATGCCACGGCCCAATGGACCTGGATGAACGGGAACGGCCACGGGTACCACTGGACGCTGTTCAACAGTCCCGTCGCCGGCTCAAACACAGCCCCGGCGACCAGCACCGCGACGGCGGCCCGCTCCAACCCGTGCGCCATCGACCTCATCGGCGGCCAAGCGAACAGCCTGGGATATACCGTCCACAGCTTGGCCAGCAGCAGCGGGATCGCGGCAACGCCGGTCGCGACGTGCAGCCCCTGCGTCAGCCGATAACCCCACACCGGACGGGCCGGCAGAGCGTCGACCAGCCAGCCCGGCGGGTGCTGGAGATAGTGACTGATCAAACCGGTCAGGAAGCAGATGGCGAAAGCGATGCCGAGCAGCCGCCCGAGCACGGTCGCGGTCCGCGCGTCGTGCAGCCGCCCCCGAAAAGACGGTGGCCGAACCCGACGGACCGCCGGCCAAAGGGACATGTTCATGGCCCCATCACACCGCCGCGACCTGCGTCATCGGCCATCCGGGCACCTTACGAAACGCGGACGTTCATCCCGTCACCCGCCGGGGACCCAACAGTGATGCGACCCCTGAACAACGTGATCACTCGCCGCACCGACCGTACGAACCCGACGGTTGGCACGACACTCCTACCGCTACGGCGGATAGCCGGCCCGGGACCGGGCCGTACGCGGTGCGCGGTGACAGATGTCGGTGAAGGTCCGCCTAGGCCGGAAAGGAAAGGCGCGACAACAGCCGTCGGCCGGAACGTATCTTCATCGCGTCACTGTCTCGCATCGAGAACCCGCGTCGATGGGCCGCGAAGCGTCACCGCGGGCTGGTCAACTCGATCTACCGTGCGATGACCGGTCTTATCTCCACGGCGCCGCCCATGCGGACGGCGGGGATGCGTGCGGCGAGCGCCACCGCGGCGTCGATGTCGCCGGCCTCGACGAGGTAGTAGCCGCCGAGCGGCTCGCCCGCGCCGGAGTACGAGCCGGCAGACCGCACGAGCTCGCCGTCGTGGACGCGCACGGTGGTGGCGGTCGCCGGCGGCTGTAGCTGGTTGCCGTCCTTGACCTCGGGGGTCTGGAAGAAGGCCACGTATTCTCCGACGATGGCTTCTCGCTCGGCCTCGGGCAGCTTCTGGAGCCGCCCCTGAGCGCCGTTGAAGAAGACCTGCAGCACGTACTTCATGGCGCCCTCCTCGACTGGCCGACCTCGATGAGGTGTCCGTCGGGATCGCGCAGGTAGCAGCGGATCTCGGGGCCGCGGTCGATCGGTTCGGTGAGGAAGGTCGCGCCGCGGTCGCGCCACTCCCGGTAGACCGCCTGGATGTCGGCGACGCGGATGTTGAGGAAGCTTGATACGCGGTCGAGGTCGGAAGGCGTCTCGAGCGTTACGGTCGGCTTGTCGTCGGTCGGGCCGCCGCCGGTATTGATGATGACCCAGCCGTTGGCGAGCGCCACGATCGCGGGCGGCCCTTCGAGGACGATCTCGCCGCCCAGCACGTCGGTGTAGAAGCGCCGGGAGCGCTCGATGTCGGCTGAGACCATGAAGTGGGTCAGCAGGATCCCCTCATCGGGGATGGGAAACTCGGCCATTGGTTTCAGATCTCCTTTCGCATGGCGTCATCGATCGCGAGTCTCGCCGGTGATCCAGGACGCGCGGTCGGAGACGAGGAGGGCGACGCCTCCCAGACTGGACTAAACGGTCCAATCACGATAACGCCAAATGGACCGCCTAGTCCAGTACGTTGAACGTCCGCAGATGAGGCGACCAAGGTACGGAGCCGGAGATCGCCAAGACCAGTTCTAAGTCTGTGAACGAAGTCGCTCAGAAATCCTTAGCCGAACCTCTTACGTGCGAGTGCCGCGCCCTGTGCAAGCGCGGTGAGCTTGCCGTAGGCGACGTCCCAGCGCATCGGCGCCATGCCGCAATTGGTGCCGGCGATGATCCTTTCGCGTGGCACGTATTTCATCGCTTCGCCGATCACGGCCGCCACCTGCTCGGGCGTTTCCACCTCGTCGGTCGCGACATCGATCACGCCGACCTGAACGTCCTTGCCGTCGAGGAGCCTCAGCAGGCTCATCGGCACGCGCGAATTGCGGCACTCGACCGAGACCTGACCGATGCGGCTCCGCGCCAGCGCTGGAAAGATCTCCTCGTATTGGCGCCATTCGCCGCCGAGCGTCGCCTTCCAGTCGATATTGGCCTTGATGCCATATCCGTAGCAGATGTGGACCGCGGTGGTGCAGCCGACCCCCTCGATCGCGCGGTGCAGCGCCTCGATGCCCCAGTCCTTGACCGCCCCCATGTAGACGTTGAAGGCCGGTTCGTCGAACTGGATCACGTCGACGCCGTCGGCCGCGAGCGCGCGCGCCTCGGCGTTCAGCAGGCCGGCGAACGCCATCGCCATCTTCGCCCGGTCGCCGTAATGGGCGTCCGCCACGGTGTCGACGATGGTCATCGGGCCGGGGAGGGTGATCTTGAGCCTGCGCCTGGTGTGGGCGCGCGCGAGTCGCGCTTCGGTCGCATGCACGCGGCCCCTGAGACGAAGTTCGCCCGTGACCTGCGGTACCACCGCCTTGTAGCGGTCGGCGCGGATGCCGATCTCCACCTTGTGGGCGAAGTCCACGCCGTCGACGAACTCGACAAAGCCGTGCACGAAGTGGCGCCGCGACTGCTCGCCGTCGGTCACGACGTCGATGCCGCAATCCTCCTGCAGCTTGAGAGCGAGCAGCGTAGCGTCCCGCTTGGCGCCCTCGAGCTCGGCGCCGCTGAGCCGCCAAGGCGCCCACAGGCGGTTCGGCTCCGCGAGCCAGGCGGGCTTCGGCAGGCTACCGGCAATAGCGGTGTCGAACATCGCTTCCTCCGCCGAGGTTTCTTACGCATCACCATAGGCGTCAGGCCGGCCGCCAGCCATTGAGCTCATCGAGCGTCTCCTCGCCCTCGAGCCCCGGCACATGTCCGTAACCGCCCCTCCCTCAGGCATCAGGTGGTGGTGAAGAACTCCAGCAGTTCCGGTACGAGAGCCTTGGCGGCCACGTTGTGCGCCTGATCCTCCAGGACCCGATGCCGGGCGCCGGGGATCTTCCCGGCGACCGCCCGGCTCGCGTTGGCCATCCACTGCGGGCTCTTGGCGCCGGTAAGCACGAGGGTCGGCTGGGCGATGGCGGCGAGCCGCCGGCCGGGCAATGCGTTGCCCGGCCCCATGACCGCCGCTTCGTACGCCAACGTGTGGGCGACCGCCTCCATGGCAGGCCAGGACGGCTCGGCGCGCATCGCGGCGACAGCCGCCACCGGTACCTCGGCGGCCTCGACCATGAACAGCTCCACCGCGTCCCCTGGCCGGCTCTGTTCGACCAGGCCGGCCAGCCGTGTTCCGAAGTCGTCCGGCAGGTGGGGTGCGCTGTCGTCGACGTGGTACGGCGGCTCCCAGACGGCCAGCCGGGAGATGGCCGGGGTTCGCGCGGCGGCGGTCAGGGCCAGCCCCGCGCCGGACGACCCGCCGAACACCATCGCCGATCCGCCCGCCGCATCGATGAGCGCGGTCAGGTCCTCGATCTCGCGTTCGACGGCATAGGGCTGAGTGTCTCCGCTCTCCCCACGGCCACGACGGTCGTAGTTGACCACCGTGAACCACGGCGCCAGCGCCCGCGCCACCTCGGACATCGTCGGGTGGGTCTTGTCGGTGAACGCGCCGTGGACGAGGACGAGGGGAGCCCCGGCGCCGTACCGGTCGTACGCGATGGTAGTGCCGTCGGCCGAGGTCACCGTGCCCGTCACCGGGTCGCTCATGTCCGGCCGACGCGTCACGCGGACTGGAGCAGGCACAGCGCCGACCAGTGGTGGCCGTCGGGGTCGGCGAAGCCGCGCTGGTAGCGCTGTCCGTCGTCGGTCGGCTCGCCGATGGCGGTGGCACCCGCCGCGAGAGCCTTGTCGACCAGCTCGTCTACCTGCTGCGGGTTATCCAAGCCGAGGACCAAGATCACCTGGGTGGCCGCATTCGGATCGGCGAGGTCGTTTCTCGCGTACGCGGTGAACGTCGGCTCGGTCAGCAGCATGACCTGGGTCTGCTCGCTGATGATGATCGAGGCCATGTCGTCGGTCATGCCGAAGAACGGGAAGCCGAGGTCGGAGAAGAACGCTTGCGATCGGTCAAGGTCCTTGACGGGGAGGTTCACGAACATGGTGGTCATCGCCTTGATCCTTCCTGGAGATCCGTACGCCCTCAGTCTGCGAATCCGGGCCCGCCCGGTCTTGCGCCTGAGCGCCGCGCCAGTTGACTTTCCGTGCCGGGGAACTCAGCCCTGCGGCATCAGGCAGGTACGGCGGTACTCGGCGGGCGACGCCCCATACGTGCGCCGGAACATGCGGCTGAACTGGGCCGAGTCCGGCAGACCCCACCGGCAGGCGACAGCGCTCACCGGCAGGGCGACCAGGGCGGGGTCGGCCAGGTCGGCCCGGCACCGTTCGAGGCGGCGGTGCCGTATCCACGCGGCCACCGTCGTGTGCTGCCTCTCGAAAAGGCGGTGCAGGTGGCGTACGGAGATGTGGTGCGCGGCGGCGACGACGGCGGGGCCGAGGTCGATCTCGCCCAGGTGTTGCTCGACGAATTCGTGGATGCGCAACAGCAGCGTTCGTTGCCGCTCCTCGACCGGCAGCGACCCGGTCAGCTCGACCCGCTCCGCGACGGTCGCGGTGACCACGTTCATGACCACCGAGGAGAGCCGGGACGCGCTGGCCGGCTGATAGGTCTCCAGGTCCAACGCCACCCGGCGGAGCAGGGGTGCGGCAATCGCGCCAGTGCCCTCGTCGGTGACGATCGGGACCGCGGCGAGTTGCGCGACCGGATCTGCGGGCAGCGCCAGCATCTCGTGCGGGAAGCCGAACACCGCGAGCCGTACCGCCGCCTCATATCGCAGCTCATAGGGCCGATTGAAGTCATAGATCGCGAATTCGCCGCGACGGAGCCGTGCGGTGCGGTCGCCCTGCCGCAGCAGAACGCTACCGGACATGATCAGCACGACGCGGTACAGCTCGCGGCCGTCGTTGCGGATCAGACCGGCGGTCCGGTGGACACTATGCGGCGTGGCGGTGCGCACCGTACCGACGACGACCGGGCCCAGCCGCCCGGCCCCGATCTCGCCGCGGAGCGGGACGTCCGGATCGGCCCTCATGTCTAGCGGGCCGAGAGTGTCGCAGACCACGCTCTTCCAAGCGTCGAGACGGAGCTTGGCGGGCACGTCGCGGGTGCGGATCAAGACGGCCATTCCCATCGCCCCCTCGCAACCCACACCGTGGGGTCATGATAGCGACGGCCGAGGTCAGCGACCGGCGGTCGAGGCAGCGGAGCCGTCGGGCTCGGCAAGGGGGCCGGGCCACCTCGGCGTGCTCCAGCAGCAATGGTGGGCGGTCGTCGGGTGCTGCTGCTCATCCCGAGCGATGTCGCAAGCGCGATGACTCGACATGGCACAGAGGGCCCTTCACATCTGCGGGGAGATCCTCGGCGTTGGCTAGCGCGCCTCGTGGCGGCCGCCACCGATGAGACCGAGGAACTCCTCCAGGGTGATGCGACCGTCACCATCGCGGTCGGCCGACGCGATGAAGGCGTCGATCTCCTGGTCGGTGACCGCGTGGACGCCGAGCACCCGGTTCGCCTGCCTGACCTCGCCCGCGGTGAGCACTCCGTCATGGTCGCCGTCGAACCTCTCGAATTCGGCCTTGGCCGTCGCGCGCGCATCGGACATGACTCAGCTCCTCCGTTAGACAATGCTCGCCAAGTTAGCGAATCCGGCATATCAACGGCCAGTCACCCACTGAATGAACTTTCCCACTGTCTGGCGAATGCGAGATTGTCGCGGAGGCGGTCGCGTTGCGGTTGCTCAAGGAAGAAGCGCTCGATCGCGAGGCAATGGCCGTGATGGCCCTCGCTGGCATGAACTGCTCACGCAGATATCACATCGCGCTGTGAGACCATCCGCAATGACGGTTTACCTTGCAGCGCTCCAACTTGATTCCGCGTTGCGGATCGAATTCTCTTGCCTTCTCCTTCGTACGTCCTGGCTCAAGATCCCACCGCGCCTGCAGGCCACCCAAATTGTCAAAGGCCAAACAACGCCGTCATTCACAACAGTGGCATAATGACCCGGCGCAGGCACTTTCTTCTGTCTTGCGTCAACCTTTTGACGGGATCCAGCTGGTCAGAGGTTGCCGCCACGGATGGCAAGACTGCTCGGTAATGCCGAGTTCAGGGCGTCGCAGGAGGGTGTACACGATCTCGGCCGCACCGATGAGTTGCGGGTGGATCCGTGGTCGATATCTCTGGATGTACCGAATGAGATGATCATGGACCTTCCCCAGGAGTGGGAAGGTAGGTGATCTCGCCGACCGCAGAGAGGAATCCAGACATGACGAGACCGTTTCGATTCGGGGTCGTTGCCCCGCTCAGAACTGACCTGCCGACGTGGCTGGCCCGGGTGCGCCGCATTGCCGACAGCGGCTACTCGACGCTGCTGATGCCGGATTTCCCCCGCCTGCAACCGGCGCCCGGCCCCACGCTGGCCACCGCCGCGGCCCTTACCGACCTGCGCGTGGGCACCTGGGTGTATTCCTCCCCGCTACGCCCGGCCTGGATGACGGCGTGGGAGGCGCACTCGCTGTCGGAGCTCACCGACGGTCGCTTCGAACTGGGCATCGGTACCGGCAGGCCGGGAATCGAGGACGAGCTCCGCCAAAAGGGACTGCCCGTCGTCCCGCCGAACGAGCGGCTGGCCCAGGTACAGGAGACCGTCAGGGCGCTGCGAGATCTCGACGGCCCCGACCGTCACACGCCGGTGGCGATGGCCGTACGCGGTCCGAAGGCCCGGGCGCTGGCGGCCGAGGTCGCAGACACGGTCACCTTCGCACAGATGCCGGATGAGCCTCGGGTCGAAGTCGCGCGGCTGGCACGCGACTTCCGCGCCATCCGGGACGTCGAACTCGCGCTCCACGTGGCGGTGATCGGCGACAGGGTCGCGCCGTTCATGGCCCCTCCCGACACCGACCCTGCTGCGCTTCGTGCGGCGGACTCGCTGGCCATACTCCCCGATGACCCGGCGGCCGCCGCCGAGGAAATCCAGCGGCGACGGGAAGAGATCGGCTTCTCCTACGTCGTCTTCGGCGCCGACTTCGCCGACACGTTCGCTCCGGTCGTCGCCAAGCTCGCCGGACGGTAGCTGGGCGGCGAGGGCCGACGGGAGGCGGAACCCGCCGGTTTCAGGAGCCGACGCAAGGGAGGTGTCTTCGATCACGCGCCGCAGCCGGGCTGCCGAAGGGCTGGGAGAAACTCTGGAGATGTCGTCCAGCTCTGCGGATTTGCTGCTTGTCAGGCGGGATTGTTCTCGGGGGTCGGGGTGAATGGGCGTTGGTCGGGTCCGGCACGGCTGTTCCAGGTGGGGAGGGCGCGGGCTAGTGCTCGGGAGCCTCGTACCTCGATCGCCCCTGAGCACACGGCCTCGCCCCATTCGATCTGTCCGAGGTGCCAGCGAGCGAATGCCACGGGATCGTTGACCACGACGGTCAATTCTTCCTCGCCGCCTGGGTATTTCTCACAGAGCTCGGCGTCGCCGTGTTCGATGAGCAGCCAGCCGCGGCGGCCGGACGCGGACAGCGTGGGGTAGTCGAAGCGGATGAGCACCCGGCGGCCGGGCAGGCGGGCGCGATCCAGGCAGAAGGTCACCCATCCCCACAGGACGACGCCCGGATGGGCGTGCTCGGGTGTGAGCTGCGCCCATTTCGATCCCCAGTGTTGGAGAGCCGCCATGACCTCGGACAGCTCCCGACCCGCCTGGGTGGGCTCGTAAGTCGACCCGGGACCGTCGGGCTTGGGACGGATCTCGATCACCCCGGCACGCTGCAGTTCCCGCAGCCGTTTGGAGAGCAGACCGCGAGACAGACCCGGGGCGCCGTCGGCGATCTCGTTGAAGGTGCGGCAGCCGATGAGGATGTTGCGCAGGATGATGATGGACCAGCGCTCGGCCAGGAGCTCCGAGGCCCTAGCGATCGGACAATATTGCATGTAGGTCCGCACCTGCCCAGCCTGTCATCCGCGGGTGACCGGCACTAGTTCGGATCCTGAACCTCGTCGGCCGTCCCGACCAGTGGCATCCGGGCCGACGCCCATCGTTTCGATGCCGGCAGGCACCCGGGTTCGTATCTTGCACTTGTTGTGGTCCCAGACCATCGCGACATTGGGGTCGATTCCGAAAGCAATGCGGGAGGAGAGGTTATGAGTGCATCGACGTACCTGCTGGCTGGTCAGACCTCCGAGCTGGAACGGCTGCAGCTCCAGTCGCGGGTGTGGGAGCCCAGTGGTCGCCGGCTCCTGGCGGAGATCGGCGACGGTCGCGGGGCCCGAGCCGTCGACATCGGGTGTGGCGTGTTGGGGTGGCTGCGGCTGCTCAGCGAGTGGGTCGGACCCGAGGGCGCGGTGATGGGCACGGACATCGACGATGCCATGCTCGCAGCGGCCGCACGGTTCGTGGCCGATGAGGGCCTGAGCAATGTGGTGCTCAGCAACGACGATCTGTTCGCCACCACCCTGGAGCCCGCCTCGTTCGATCTGGTGCACGTGAGGTTCGTGCTCACCCCGCTGAGTCGTGACCACCAGCAGATGGAAACCTACCTCCGGCTACTCCGCTCCGGCGGCGCGGTCGTGCTGGAGGACCCCGATTGGGGATCCTGGCACTTCAATCCCCCGGCGCCGGCGTGCGAGCACCTGATCGCACTCATTTACGAGGCGTTCGCACGCTGGGGCGACGCGGAGGCCGGGCGCAAGCACCTCGAGTTCCTTGGTGGTTTCGGCATCGACGGCAACGTGCGGGCCGAGGTGCTGGCGCTCCCGCCGGGACATCCCTACCTGCGCCTTCCGCTCCAGCTCAGCACGGGCCTCGAGCCGCGGTTGCTCTCGTTCGTGGACGCGAACGAACTGCAGCGGCTGCGCAAGGCGGCGGAGGCCGAGCTGACGGAGCCCGGCCGGTGGGGCACCACATTCACGCTCCTGCAGTCCTGGGGTCGGCGCACCGCTTAGGGGCACCGTCGGCGACTCGGTCGGCCAGGTCATGACCCCAGGTCGACCTTGACACGATGAAAGCACGCCAGCGATCCCTCGAGTTTGGACAGCGTCCGTTCCGGGATAGCTGACTCTTGGTTTGGGGTGCATCAGAAACTCGCGGGCGGCTCAGCGTCCCGGTACCGGGGCCGAGCGAGATCGGTCCGACGACGCTGTGGCCGTAGCGCGCCACCAGCGGCCGGGGATGTCGCGGTCGAGGACCGCGAGGTCGTAGCCGTCGATGTGAGCGGTTCCAGAGCAGAGTCGCCGTCCCCGGCGATATCGGCGGCGATCGCCTCCACGCGCAGGCCATCGCGGATGGCTTCTGCCAGAAAGGGCTCGTCCTCGACAATCAACACACACGCACACTCTGGAAGCTACCGGCCGGAGCATATCGCCGGCATATCGAAAACCACATACGAGCTGACGACACCACGCTGCCTTGACTGAAGGCATGACCTACAGGGAGCCAGCACAAACGGCGGCCCGCCGTACCCGACCGACCATCCTCGCTGTCCTTGTCGTCATCAGCGCGGGGCTTGTCGGTGTCCTCGTATATCAGTCGCGACCGTCCTCGTCCTCCCCGGCCGCATCACCGGCCGCATCACTTTCCCCGGCCGTCTCACCCCCCTCGGCTGCACCACCCAGGGACATTCGTCATGGCCACCGCCATCGTGCACTTGGCGAGGCAGATGGCGCCGTTCCTGACGGCGTGACGGTCTTCGACGACGAAATCCCGGCCGTGGCCAACCTCGACCCCGATCTGCTCGGCGCCCTCCGCCACGCTGCAAACGACGCCGCGCACAATGGGGTCAAGTTCTTCGTCAATAGTGGTTGGCGCTCCCCGGAATACCAAGAACACCTACTCCGGGCGGCGATTACGAAATACGGCTCAGAAAAGGCAGCCGCTCGATGGGTATCCACCCCGAACACGTCTGCTCACGTGTCGGGGGACGCGGTCGATATCGGGCATTCCGACGCCACGGCGTGGCTGTCCAAACACGGCGCCGGGTACGGCCTGTGCCAGATCTACCGCAACGAACCCTGGCACTATGAACTGCGGCCCGAAGCCATCGATGACGGCTGCCCGCCCATGTACGCCGACCCTACGCACGATCCCAGGATGCAGCGGTGACCAGCACGCTTGGCTTCCCCAGGCCAGACCTGTCGACCTGCTACCGCCCACGCTGCAGACGATCCCCGAGGCAAAGCGAACATCCCGCCCTCGGCAGAGTCGCGCGGTCAGCGGAGCCGGACGGGCGTCAGTCGACGACGGTGATTCCGACGGCTCGGAGCTGCGCCATCGCCTCTTCGTCTCCGTCCGGATGGGCGTGCACGAAAGCCGTCGCATCCAACGGAAGGGTGACCGCATACCCCAGCCGGCGGGCGTCGCGTGCGGTGGCGGCGACGCACACGTCCGCGGCGATACCGACCACGATGACCGATCGCACACCGTCCCTGCGAAGCAGGCCACCCAGCTCGCTCAGCCCTCCGCTGCCGGGGCCGTCGTGCGGACCGGGCGGCGAAGACAGCACGACTCCGGAAAAGCCACCGTGCTTGCCCGGCCCCTTGACAACAATGGGCCCTTTAATCTCCAGCCTGGGATGCAGCTCGGTCTTGTGCCCCGGGTCGTCCGGCGGCAGTTCGACCGGCGCGTAGTCCCGTGTGTAATACACCGGCCGGCCGGCCTCGACGGCCCGGGCGATGTGCCGGATCGCCGTGGCCGCCTACCTCGGGCGCGCTCGCGGCGTACGAGTGGACCCCGGCCGTATCGTCATCACCCAAGGCTTCACCCAGGCCCTGCACCTGCTGTGCCATGTCCTCGCCGATCGCGGCGCGACGACGATCGCCATGGAGACTCCTTCCCACTCGGACCTGCGCACGACGACACGCGCGGCGGGCCTGGAACCGGTCGGATGCCTCGTCGACGCCGACGGCCTGCGAACAACCGACTTGTACGCGCTCGACGCCAGCGCCGTGGTAGTCGCCCCAGCCCACCAATTCCCGACCGGCGTAGTGCTGGCCCCCGAACGCCGGGGCGCGCTCATCGGCTGGGCCGCGAACCGAGGAGCGCTCGTCATTGAGGACGACTACGACGCCGAGTTTCGCTACGACCGCAACGCTGTGGGGGCCGTCCAAGGCCTCGATCCGGGCCATGTGGCCCACGTCGGTACCGCCTCCAAGACCCTCGCCCCGGGCGTACGGCTGGGATGGATCAGCCTGCCGACCGACCTCATCGACGACGTACGCGATCTCAAGGGTGTCACCGACTCCGGCTCCCCGATCGTCGATCAGCTCGCCCTTGCCCACCTGATCACCAGCGGCGCGTACGAACGCCACGTCGTACGCGCCCGCCACATCTACCGGCGACGCCGCGACCGCCTCGTCCAAGCGTTGTCGACCAAGCTGCCTCGACCCCAGATCATGGGTAAGGCCGCCGGGATGCAGGTGCTCCTCCGGCTACCCGACCGACTCGACGACGTGGCCATCGCAAGAACCGCCGGGCGCCACCGGATCGGCCTGCGAGCCCTCTCACCCCTCCACCTCTCGCCCAGTCCCGAACGTGGTCTCCTTCTCGGCTACGGCCGACTCTCCGAACCCCGTATCGACCAAGCCGTCGACGCCCTTGCCGCCGTCCTCAACCGCG
>DATBKU010000168.1:0-2737 GCA_036555725.1 Streptosporangiaceae bacterium
GCTGATGCTCGCCCTGCACCGCAATGGCCGTACGGCCGACGCGTTGACCGCTTACGAGCAGGTCAAACAGCGACTGGCCGACGAGCTCGGCATCGACCCGGGCGACCAGCTGCGGCAGCTCCATCTGGCCATCCTGCGGGGCGACCCCGAGCTGGCCATCGACTCGCCTCCGCCGCCGCCTCGGCCCGGCTGGGACGATGAGGTGGCGGTGCCGCGGCAGCTCCCCGGCGACCTATCGACGTTCACCGGCCGAGGCGCCGAGCTGGACCGGCTCCTCTCGGTCGCTGACGGCGCGAGCCTCCCGGCGGCCGTGGTGATCGTGGCGATCGACGGGATGGCCGGGGTGGGCAAGACCGCGCTGGCCGTGCACGCCGCGCACCGGCTGGCCGGCCGGTTCCCCGACGGGCAGTTGTTCATCGACCTGCACGGGTTCACCGAGGGGGTGCCGCCGGTCGATCCGGCCGACGCGCTCGAATAGCGTTCGCGGCCGCCGCGCTCGCCGATACAAGTGCGGCCGACGCGGGCCGGCTCCTCGAGGACCTGGCGCACGCACATCTGCTGGCGGAGCCGGCCCCGGGCCGGTACCGCTTCCACGACCTGCTGCGCGCGCATGCCGCCCGCGCCGCCACGGAGGAGGAGCGCGAGGCCGACCGCCGCGCCGCCCTGACCCGTCTGCTCGACTACTACGCCTTCACCACGAGGCTCGCCACGGACGAGGTCCACCCGCACGAGGCCAACTACCTGCCCAGGCCCCGGCGGCCGGCGACTCCCGTCCCGGTCTTCGCCGGCCAGCCGGACGCGGCGGCCTGGCTCGCGACCGAGCTGGCCAACCTGCTCGCCGCCGCCACGTACGCCGCCGTACACGGGTCGCCCGATCACACCCTGCGGCTGTCGGCCACCCTGCGCCGATACCTGCATTTCCACGGCCGTTACACGCAGCTGTCGAGCTGCTCTCGCTCGCCCTCGACACCGCGCGCGGCCTCGGCCACCAGCTGGGTGAGCTCGACGCGCTGTGCGGGCTCGGCATGGCCCACCGGTTTCAAAGCCGCCCGAAGCAAACCGCGGACTGTTTCGAACAGGCCCTGCACATCGCCCGCGATATCGGCCACCGGCTCGGCGAGCTCGACGCGCTGCGCGGCCTCGGCTACCACAACCATTCGCAGGGCCGGGCGGAGCAGGCCGTCGAGTGTTTCGAACTGGCCCTGCGCATCGCCCCCTCGACGAGGGCTACGCCATCAGCGAGCTCAGCGTCCTGGTCGGCCTCGGCTACCACCTGCGTTCGCGGGGCCTGGCGGACCGGGCCGCCGACTGTTTCGAGCGGGCGCTGCGCATCGCGCGCGACCTTGGCGACCGGCAGGGCGAGCTCATCGCGCTGCACAGCCTCGGCTACACGCGCCGGGTCACCGGTCACCCCTCGGACGCCATCGCCCATCACCAGGCCGCCCTCGGCCTGGCCCGCGATCTGCGGCAGCTGTCCGACCAGGCGCGGGCCCTGTACGGGCTGGCCGCCGCGCACAGCGGCCTCGGCCGGCACCGGCAGGCTCGCGAACATTGCAGCCGGCTCTCGATCTCCTCACCGACCTGGGCGTCCAGCAGGCCGAGGAGATCAACGTCGACCAGATCCGCGCCCGGCTCGCCGCCCTCGCCGAAGAGCACCGCGAACCGACGCGCTAACGCGCGGGCTTAGCGAGGGTCCGAGGTGGCCGGGCGGTACGTCGCGATCACCACGCCGGTGGTCGTGGTGATGGAGTCGGCGAGCCGGAGTTCGAGCTTGGCGTCGTCCGGGAACATGCGACGCCCAGTGCCCAGCACCAGCGGATAGATGAGCAGGACGTACTCGTCGACGAGATCGTGCGCTATGAGCGACTGGACCAGCCGTCCGCTGCCGAGCACCCCGATGTCGTCGGCCGACCGCCGCTTGAGCTCGGCCACCGAGGTCGCGACGTCGCCGGTCAGCAGCGTCGAGTTCTGCCACGGCAACGGCTCGGTCAGCGTCGTCGACACCACGTACTTCTGGGTGTTATTGAGCACCTCGGTGTACGGGTTGTCCGTTCGGTGCGGCCAGACGCTGAAGAAGTCCTCGTAGGTACGGCGGCCCAGCAGCAACGGCCCGGGGTTCGCCATCCGCGCTCCCATGGCCTTGGCCATGACCTCGTCGCCGTAGGGGACCGCCCAGCCGCCATGTGCGAAGCCGCCGCGCACATCCTCGTCGGGCCGCGCGGGCGCCTGCATCACGCCGTCGAGCGTCAGGTTGTTGATCACAATGATCCGGCTCATCGGAGTTTCTCCTCGTGTGCTGGCCTGCCTGTCACCGCTAACACGAACGACGTACGCCCGGATCGACACCCGGAGCCGCCCGAAGGCGATCGCTTTTCTGTTGCCCCTTGGGGCGGCGCCGGCTGAATCCGTCATGAAGCCGGCGGTTGATTGAGTGGCCGGGCAACCGGGTGCCAGGTCTATGTCAGGAGCAGCATTGGCGGACGGGTCCGACCCGGCCACCGAGTCCGTCCGCGCACACGGACGGCCGGTCTCCCTATGGCGGAATCGGGATTTCACCGCGTTCTGGATCGGTGAAACGCTCTCCCTGCTCGGCAGTCAGGTCACGCTGATCGCGCTGCCGTTGGCGGCGGTGCTCACCCTCGATATCAGCACGGCACAGCTAGGGGTGTTGCGGTTCGCGGAATTCCTGCCGTTTCTAGCGTTCACTCTGCTCTTCGGCGTATGGGCGGACCGGCGC
>DATBKU010000169.1:0-43773 GCA_036555725.1 Streptosporangiaceae bacterium
GGCCCGGCAGCGGGCCGCCGCGCCGTCGCGCCGCCGCGCTCCACGGGTTGGCTCCGGGTCGAACCGAGGCGCACTTCCGTGCGTAGTTGTCCTGCGATGACACAAATTGGGCAGCAGCAACAGCAGCCAACGGCGTCCACGCCGGCGACCGCGAGCATCGTTCGCATCACCGCCGTGTTCATTCTCGTCTTCGGCGCCACGGCTCTCCTCGTGCGCTGCGTGGCTGTCGCCACCCAGTCGCCCCACGGACATGCGTCGTCGTCCGGTCAGATTCCTGGGATCCGGGCCGGTTCGCCGCTCTCCGTTGAGCAGCTCGGTGCCAAGGCAGGGTGCAAGCCCAAGGTCCAGACCAACGCGGCGGAGCTGCGGCAGGGGTACTGCACGACGCCGTCCGGCCGGTTCTTCATGACCACCTTCACCACGTCCCAGGGGCAACGGGCGTACCTCGAACTGGCCCAGAGCTACGGCGCGCTCCTCATCGGGAACCGATGGATCGTCGGGGCGAGCCCGCAGCTGCTCCAGCAGCTGCGCGGCAAGCTCGGCGGCGAGATCTACAACGTCGCGAAGCACGACCACTAAAGCACGGCCGCTAAAGCACGGCCGCTAAAGCACGGCCACTAAGAAGAGACCGGGCGAGCGCCGTGTCAGGCGTCGCGGCGGGCGATCAGCACCGCCGCCAGGCCGAGCGCCACGGCCGCGTACGCCGCGCAGACGAGTGACGCCACGCCAGGTGACAGCGTGCCCGGCCGCAAGGCGTACATCTGCTGGCCGAGGTTGGGCAGCAGGTACGGCTCGATCCGGGTGTCCCACGGCGACGGCAACGCGCGCACGACCAGCGGGGCGACGAAGACCAGGCCGAACAGCAGGGCGACCGAGCCGGCCGTGTGCCGGATGATCGCGCCGACGCCGAGCCCGGTTAGCGCCACCAGGCACACGAACAGTCCGGCGCAGAGCAGCGCTCGCGGCACGCCGGGATCGGAGACCGCCAGGTCGAGGTGCCGCCTCGCCATGATCGGCTGCGCGCCGGCGAACGCGCCCCACACCGCCAGCTCCCCGACGACGAATGCGAGCGCGCCGACGACGATCGCCTTGGCGGCGAGCACCCGCAGCCGCCGCGGTACGGCCGTGAACGTCGTACGGATCTGCCCGGTCGCGTACTCGGAACCGATCGCCAGCACACCGAGCACGCCGAATCCGACCTGGGTGAGGAACAGCCCGGCGAGGTTCGCCGCCATCGGGTCGAAGTGCGCCCGGTCGGACGGGGACAACTTCGGCCAGTTGGCCACGACGTTCCTGGCCGTCAGGACCGCGATGGCGATGGTAAGCCCGGCCGTGACGAACACGGTCCAGTACGTCGAGCGAACCGACCTGAGCTTGATCCATTCGGCGGCCAGCACATCGGTGGCCTGCCCGGTCAAAGTGGCCTGCCCGGTCAAAGTGGCCTGCCCGGTCGTAGCGGCCGGCCTGGTCACGACGGCCCGGTCGGTCAGCGGTGCCTGCTTGGTCACAGCGTCTCCTCGGCGCGATAGTCGATGTGATCTCCGGTGACCTCCATGAAGACATCCTCGAGCGAGGCGTCCCTGGCGGTCAGTTCATAGATGGCGATGCCGTGCCCGACCGCGAGGTCCCCGATCTCCCGCTGGTCCAGGCCGGTGACGGCGAGGCCGCCCGCCGGCTCGGCGACCACTGTGGCGTCCCGCTCGGTCAGCAGCGCGGCGAGCCGGTCGTCCCGTGCCGACCGCACCAGTACGTCACCCCGCGCGGTCAGCCGTACGAAGTCCGCGGCGCTGGTGTCGGAGATCAGCCGGCCGCGCCCGATGACGATCAGATGGTCGGCGGTGAGCGCCATCTCGCTCATCAGGTGGCTGGAGACCAGGACCGTACGGCCCTGCGCGGCCAGCGACCGCAGCAGCTCGCGCATCCAGCGGATGCCCTCCGGGTCGAGCCCGTTGACCGGCTCGTCGAGCATCAGGATCTCCGGGTCGCCGAGCAGCGCCGCCGCCAGGCCGAGCCGCTGGCGCATGCCGAGCGAGAAGCCGCCGGCCCGCTTGCCCGCGACGCCGGTCAGGCCGACCTTGTCCAGCATCTCGTGGACGCGGGCCCGGCCGATGCCGTTGCTGCGGGCGACCCACAGCAGGTGGTGGTAGGCGCTGCGGCCACCGTGCACGGCGCTCGCCTCCAGCAGCGCGCCCACGTGGTGCAGCGGGCGGGTCAACCGGCCGTACGGACGGCCCCCGACGAGGGCGGCGCCGTCGTCGGGCGCGTCGAGGCCGAGGATGAGCCGCATGGTCGTGGACTTTCCGGCCCCGTTCGGCCCGAGGAACCCGGTGACCCGCCCTGGCCGTACCTCGAAGCTCAGGTGGTCGACGGCGACCGTCGCCCCGTACCGTTTCGTCAGATCACGTATCTCGATCATGACTGTCACGGTCCCCGACACCCCGGCCCCGCCGCGTCGGGCCCGAGTCTCGACTCTGCCGTACCGCCCGGGCCGTACAAGACAGGGCGCGCGGCCACCGCCGTCCATCTCGAGGATGACCGCCTGCAGGCGGATGTAGGCGCCGACGTGCGGGCCTTATCGTCGGGGCATGCCCGACGAGCTCCGTCCGCCGCTGACCAAGCGGCTGCGCCGTTGGCACTGGGTCGTCATCGACGTGGTGCTCGCCGTGCCATACGCCGTCGCGGCGCTGGGCGCCCTCGGGCCTCGATCCGACTTCGAGTCGGCACTGGTGGTGGGCACGGTGTTCGCGGCCGCCGCCCGCCGGCTGTGGCCGCTGCCCGCACTCGTGGTCGTCCAGGCCGGGGCCTGCCTCATGGCGTACGGCGGCGGGGGGATCGTCGGAATCATCCCGCAGGCGGCCGCCATCTATACGGTCGCGCTCGGGCTCCCCCGGCTCCGCTCGCTTGCCGTACTCCTCCTCGTCCTGGCCACGAACGCGGGCGCCATCTACTTCGGGAGCACCGCGGCCGGCTCGCCGGCCAACACCCAGGTGCTGATCGTGAATAGTTTCATCGCCGCCGCGTGGGCGGTCGGGTACGCCGTCGGCCAGCAACGCGCGTACGCGGCGGCGCTGCACGACCAGGCGGAGCGGCGCGCGGAGGAGCGGGCCAGGGCGCAGGTGGCGGAGGAACGGCTGCGCATCGCCCGTGAGCTGCACGACGTCGTCGCGCACAGCATGAGCCTCATCGCGGTCCAGGCGGGGGTGGCCAACTACGTCCTGGCGGCCCGTCCCGAGGAGGCCACGCGCGTGCTGTCGTCGATCGAGCAGGCCAGCCGCGACGCGCTACAGGAGACGCGGCGGCTGCTCGGGCTGTTGCGCGACGACGGGGGAACGCGGCTGGATCCCGAGTTCGGCCCGGCGCCAGGCCTCGGCGACCTCGGCGGTCTCATCGCCCGTACGAAGGACGCGGGCGTACGGGTCGACCTGGAGGTGCGCGGACGGCGCCGATCGCTGCCCGCCGGGATCGACCTCGCCGCCTACCGGATCATCCAGGAAGCGCTCACCAACGTCGTCAAGCACTCGGCGGCGCAGACCGGCAGGGTCCTGGTGACCTACGAGGACGACGGAGTCCACATCAAGGTCACCGACGACGGCCGCGGCCGCACCGAGGGCGGACCCGAGCCCACCGGGCACGGCATCGTCGGCATGCGCGAGCGGGCCGGACTGTACGGCGGAGAGTTCCACGCCGGGCGGCTGGCCGGCCGCGGCTTCGAGGTCGCCGTCCGGTTGCCCGTGGGGGACGCCGGGTGAGCACGTCGCGGCCGCGCGGCGCGCGCTGGACTGAGGAGCGACCCCGCGAGCGCCAGCGAGCAAATGAGCACAGCGAGGATGCGAGCGGAGCGAGTTCTGCGAGGGAAGCAAGCGGCGAGGGAAGCGAGCGGCGAGGAAGCGAGCGGCGAGGGAAGCAAGCGGCTAAAGCGCGGCAAGGCTGCGCGGGAGGTGCAGTGACGCGGGTGCTCGTGGCCGACGACCAGGCCCTGGTGCGGGGGAGTTTCCGCGTGCTCGTGGACACCGCCCCCGACCTGCAGGCCGTGGGCGAGGCGGGGACCGGGGCCGAGGCGGTTGAGCTGGCCCGGGAGGAGCGGCCCGACGTCGTGCTCATGGACGTCAGGATGCCCGGCATGGACGGCATCGAGGCCACACGGCGGATCGTCGGCGAGCCGGAGACGCCCGACGTCCGGGTGCTGATCCTCACGACCTTCGACCTCGACGAGTACGTCTACGCGGCGCTACGGGCGGGCGCCAGCGGGTTTCTGCTCAAGGACACCCCGCCGGCCGACCTGCTGGCCGCGATCCGGGTCGTCGCGGGCGGCGACGCGTTGCTGGCCCCGGGCATCACACGCCGGCTCATCGCCGAGTTCGCGCGCCGCCCCGAGCCCGGCATGCGTCCCAGCACGGAACTGGGCGACATCACCGACCGGGAACGCGAGGTGCTGACCCTCATCGCCCGGGGCCTGTCCAACAGCGAGATCGCCGCCACCCTCCCCGTCAGTCTCGCCACCGCCAAGACCCACGTCAGCCGCCTGCTCATGAAGCTCAACGCCCGCGACCGCGCCCAGCTCGTCATCGTCGCCTACGAAACCGGCCTCGTCCGCCCGGCCCCCTGACTCACGGAACCGGCCAGGATCAGTCTCGACCGGTCACAGCTTCGCCGACAGGTCGTGCTAGGGGAGGGCGAGGCGGGTGGCGGCGGCCGTCCAGGCTGATTCGTTGCCGGTGGGGTCATACCGGCGAAGGGGTTGGGTGCGGGCGACGAGGGCGCGCATGGCGGGGAGGTCGCGGACGACGCCGTGGGCACGGGCCTGCACCAGGATGTTGCCGAGGGCGGTCGCCTCGACGGGACCGGCGACCACCGGCAGGCCGCAGGCGTCGGCGGTGAGCCGGCAGAGCAGCTCGTTGCGGGAGCCGCCGCCGACGAGGTGGACGACCTCGACGTCGCGGCCCGACAGCTCGGCGGCGGTGCGGACGGCGGCCCGGTGGCCGAGCGCCAGGCTGTCGAGGATGCACCGTACGTACTCGGGGTGCGTCTCTGGGACGGGCTGGCCGGTGGCGGCGCAGCTCGCGGCGATGCGGGCGGGCATGTCGCCCGGCGGCAGGAACTCGGGAGCGTCCGGGTTCACCAGCGACCGGAACGGCGGCACCTGTTCGGCGGCGCGGAGCAGGTCGGGGAGCAGGTCGGGGAGCGAGGGCGAGCCCCAGCTGCGGAGGGACTCCTGGAGCAGCCACAGGCCCATCACGTTGCGCAGGTAGCGGACGGTGCCGTCCAGGCCGGCCTCGTTGGTGAAGTTCGCCGCCCTGCCGGCGGCGGTCAGCACGGGCGCGGGTAGCTCCATGCCGACCAGCGACCAGGTGCCGCAGGAGATGTACGCGAAGCGGTCGGTGCCGGCCGGGACGGCGGCCACCGCGGACGCCGTGTCGTGCGAGCCGACCGCGACGACCGGGGTTTCGGCGGCGAGGCCGGTCTCGTCCGCCACCTCCGGAAGCAGCGGGCCGATGACGTCGCCGGGCTCGCGCAGCGGCGGCAGCAGGCCGGGGCGGATGCCGAGTCGCTCTGCCAGTCCGCCGGCCCACGTACGGGTGCGCACGTCGAGCAGCCCGGTGGTGGAGGCGTTGGTCAGCTCGGCGCCGACCGAGCCGGTCAGCCAGTACGCGATCAGGTCCGGGATGAGCAGCATCGTCTCGGCCCGGCCGAGGTCGCGCGTGGCCAGCAGCTGGTAGATCGTGTTGAACGGCAGGAACTGCAGACCCGCGATGTCGTAGAGGGTCTCGGCGCCGACCTTCGCGACCACCGAGTCCATGACCCCGTCCGTACGGCCGTCGCGGTAGTGCACCGGGTTGCCGACCAGGGCCCCGGACGAGTCCAGCAGCCCGTAGTCGACCCCCCACGAGTCGACGCCGATCGACGAGATAGGGCCGGCCTCACGCAGGCCGTCGAGGATGTTTCCGTACAGCCCCAAGATGTCCCAGTGCAGGGTGCCGGCCACGCGAACCGGGCCGTTGGGGAAGCGCCGCACCTCGGTCAGGTCGAGGCGGTCCGGCGCCACGGTCGCCGTCATCACCCGCCCGCTGGCCGCCCCCAGGTCGACCGCCGCAATGCTCATTGTCTCGCTCGCTCGGGTGGTGGCCGCCGGGCTCACCGGGTCGAGTCCCGTACGACCAGTTCAGGCTGGAACATCACCTGCTGGTGCGTGTGCTCGGCCGGGTTGTCGCACTCGTCGAGGAGCATCTCGGTGGCGATCCGGCCCAGCTGGTACATCGGCTGCCGGATGGAGGTCAGCGGTACGGCCGCGGCCGACACGAACTCGATGTCGTCGTACCCGATCAGGGCCACGTCGCCGGGCACGTTGACACCGCCCTGCAGCAGGGCCCGCAGCACGCCCATGGCGAGCAGGTCGTTGGCGCAGAAGATGGCGTCGGGCAGCGGGCCATCGGCGATCAGCCGTTCGGCCGCCCGCTGGCCGTCGCGCGGCGTCATCGTGGGCATGATCACGTCGCGGAACGCCGCCTCGTCGAGGTCCTTCGCCGCCGCTCGCGGCGCCCGCAGTGCCCGCCGCGCCCCCGTCCGGCGGTCGGCGCACTGCCGGATCGACAGCGGGCCGGTGACGTACGCGATGCTCCGGGCCCCGCGGTCCAGCAGATGCGTGACGGCCATGTCGCCGCCGGCCACGTCGTCGACGGCCACCGCGCACTGGTGCGGCCGGGTGGCGATGTGGTCGAGCATGACGGCCTCCACGCCGCGGTCGCGCAGCCGGTCGAGTCGTGCCGTCGTGTCGTCGACCGGCGTGATCAGCACCCCGCGGACCCGCTGCTCGGCCAGCATCAGCATGTTGCGTTCCTCGCGCTCCGGCGAGGCCGCGGAGCTGGAGAGGATGACGGCGTAGCCGCGCTCGCTGCACTCGTCCTCGACCCCGCGCGCCACCTCGGTGAAGAACGGGTTGCCGAGGTCGAGGACCATGAGCCCGATGGTGCTGCCCTGGCCCGCGCGCAGGGTGGACGCCGAGCCGTTGCGTACGAAGCCCAGATCGCGGATCGCCTGCTCGACCCGGGCCCGGGTGGTGGCGGCGACCCGCTCCGGGCGGTTCAGCACGTTGGAGACCGTGCCGGGCGAGACGCCCGCTTGCTGGGCGACCTGCTTGATGCCGACCGTGCCGGGGCGGCCGCGGGCGGGGCGAGCGGGGCGGCGGGCCGCAGCCGAACTGGCCGCTCTGCTCCCGTTGCTCATCGGTTCCCCTGGCTCGGTAATGTGCTGGGCTTACTTTGGCTGGACCGTTAAAACGTGTCAACCCCCAGGTCGGCGGTGCGGCGAGCCCCGTGCCTCGTCGGTATCGCGCTCGCTGCCAAGCTAAACCAGATTCGTTGGGAACGGGCCTTGACGGGTGGGCCGGATCACATCTAGCGTCCTGCGCAACGTCAGCTTAAAACGTTTTTCACACGTACGACTCACACGTACGACACGAGACCCCAGACCCCCAGACCACGTACGACACGACACCCAGGCGAGGAGGGTGCCGCGTGAGCGATCCGCCGGAGTCGACGACGCCGACGTCTACGCCGACGTTGGCACTGGTCGTCGTGAGCAAGTCGTTCGGCGCCGTGCGGGCCCTGCAGGACGTGACGCTCGAACTGTACGGCGGCGAGGTGCACGGGCTGGCGGGCGAGAACGGCGCCGGCAAGTCCACCGTGGTCAAGACCTTCGCGGGCGTACACCGGCCGGACTCGGGCGAGGTGCTGCTCGACGGCGAGCCGGTCGTCTTCCACGGCCCGGCCGACGCCCAGCAGGCGGGCGTGGCGGTGATCTACCAGGAGCCGATGCTGTTCCCGGACCTGTCGGTCGCGGAGAACATCTTCATGGGCCGGCAGCCGCGCGGCCGGGTGGGGCGGATCGACCGGCGCGCGATGCACGCCGAGACCGCCGACCTGTTCCGCCGGCTCGGGATCGCGATGGACCCGCAGCAGCCGGCCCGTGGGCTGTCGATCGCCGACCAGCAGGTCGTGGAGATCGCCAAGGCGCTGTCCAGGAACGCCCGCGTACTGATCATGGACGAGCCGACCGCCGCGCTGACCGGCCAGGAGGTGGCCCGGCTGTTCACGGTGACGCGGACGCTGCGCGACCACGGCTGCGCGATCCTGTTCATCTCGCACCGGCTGGAGGAGATCTTCGAGCTCTGCCAGACCGTCACCACGCTGCGGGACGGACGGTTGATCGCGACTGAGAAAGTAGCCGAGCTGACCGCCGACGACCTGGTGCACCGTATGGTCGGCCGCGAGCTGGACGTCATGTACCCCAAGCAGGACGTACGGGTCGGCGAGGTGGCCTTCGAGGTGTCGCGGCTCACCAGGGAGGGCGTCTTCACCGACGTGTCGTTCGAGGTCCGGCGCGGCGAGATCGTGGCGCTCGCCGGGCTCGTCGGCGCCGGCCGCAGCGAGGTGGCGCGGGCCATCTTCGGCGTGGACCGCTGGGACGGCGGCCGCGTCACGGTGGCGGGCCGGCCCCTTCCGGCGGCCAGCCCGACTGCGGCCATGTCGGCGGGCATCGCACTGGTCCCAGAGGACCGCCGACTGCAGGGCCTGGTCATGGAGCTGTCCATCGAGCGCAACATCGGGCTGACCCAGCTGCGCTCGATGCGCCGCGGCCCGCTTGTGTCGCGGCGGCTGGAGCGCGACCGCGCCAAGGACTGGGCGCTGCGGCTGCGGCTCAAGTTCGCCCGGCTGGCCGACGCGGTCGGCGTGCTCTCCGGCGGCAACCAGCAGAAGGTCGTGCTGGCCAAATGGCTGGCCACCGAGCCGTCCGTACTGATCGTCGACGAGCCCACCCGCGGCATCGACGTCGGCACCAAGGCCGAGGTGCACCGCCTGCTGTCCGAGCTGGCGGCCGAGGGCCTGGCCGTCCTGATGATCTCCTCCGAACTGCCGGAGGTGCTGGGCATGGCCGACCGAATCCTCGTCATGCACGAGGGCCGTCTGGTCGCCGAGATCCCGGCCTCCGATGCCACCGAGGAGAAGGTCATGGCCGCCGCCACCGGCCGGAACGGCAAGACCGCGGCGGGAAACCCAGCCGGGGACCCAGCCGGAAACGCAGCCGGAAACGCAGCCGGAAACGCAGCCGGAAACGCGCAGGGAAGTCCGGGAAGTACCGCATGAGCGAGCACAGGACGCCGGTACATCCGGGCGGGGGGCACGGCGTAGGCGACCCCTCGACTCTGGAGGCGGCGCCTGCGACCACACCGGGGCCCGAGGCCGTGCCAACAGGCGGCAAGCCCCCGGCGCGCCGGCTGCTGGACCGGCTGACCCGGTTCCGCGAACTCGGCCTCGTCGTCGCCATCGCCATCCTGTTCGGGGCGACGGGCGCGGCCAACCCCAGCTTCCTGTCCGCGCAGAGCATCCGCGACATCCTGCTCAACGCCTCGATCATCACGCTGCTCGCGGTCGGGCAGGCGATCGTCATCGTCACCCGCAACGTCGACCTGTCGGTCAGCTCGATCACCGGGCTCACGGCCTTCGGCAGCGGCGTGCTCCTCGCCGACCACCACGGCCTGCCGGTCGCGGTCGTGGTGCTGGTCTGCCTCGCGATCGGCGCGGTCTGCGGCGCGGTCAACGGCCTGCTCGTCGCGTACGCGAAGGTTCCCGCGCTGGTCGCCACCCTCGGCACGCTGTACGTCTACCGCGGCGTCGACTACGCCATCGCCAAGGGCCGGCAGGTCAACGCGGCCGACATGCCGGCGGGTTTCCTCTCGCTGGGCACGAAGCAGATCGCCGGCATCCCGGTGCTGGTCATCGTGTCGGCGGTCGTGCTCGTCGTGGTCGGCTGGGTGCTGGCCAACCTGCGGCAGGGCCGCGAGCTGTACGCGATCGGCTCGCACCCCGAGGCCGCGGTGCTGGCGGGCATTCCGGTCCGCCGCCGCATCTTCGCCGCGTTCATCGTCAACGGCGCCATCGCCGGACTGGCCGGCGTCATGTGGGCCGCCCGCTTCGGCACCGTCGACGCCACCGTCGCCACCGGCAAGGAGCTCGACGTGATCGCCGCGGTCGTGGTCGGCGGCGTGGCGATCTTCGGGGGCAGCGGCACGGTGTACGGCGCCGCCCTCGGCGCCGTACTGCTCAGCTCGATCAGCAGCGCGCTCGCCGTGCTGCGGGTCGACTCGCTGGCCCAGAACGCCATCAACGGCCTGCTGCTGCTCGCCGCCATCGTCCTCGACCGTGTCCTCGCGCTGCGCGTCAACGCGACGTTGCGGCGCCGGAGATTCGCCAGCCGTCGAAGGGCGGCCAGAGGTCAGCCCGAACGCGGTGTTCCGCGCCCGAGCACCGAAGGCGCGAAAGAGGTGAGCGACACATGAACATCAAGCGAACCCGCCGGGCGAGCGAAGCGGCCAGCGAGGAACGAGCGGTGCGCGGAGTGAGCGAGAAGGGCGAGTGACCAATGAGCGTCGCCGCACTGCGTCATCGGCTGGCGTCCTGGGAGGGCGCCATCTTCGGGCTGGTCGTGGTGTCCTGGGTGGTCGCGTCGCTGACGGTCGACGGCTTTTCGGACTCCTCGAACCTGTCGTTCATTCTCATCGACGTCACCGAGATCGCGATCATGGCGATCACGCTCACCCTCGTCATCATCGCCGCGGAGATCGACCTGTCCGTCGCGTCGACGCTCGGGCTGAGCTGCGCCGTGATCGGGTATCTCTGGAACGCCGGGTGGCCGATCGAGCAGACCTTCGTGGTCGCGCTGTGCGTGGGTGCGGTCTGCGGGGCGCTGAACGGATTCCTCGTCACCAAGGTGGGGCTGCCGTCGCTGGCGGTCACGATCGGCACCCTCGCGCTCTACCGCGGGCTCGCGTACGTGATCATCGGCGACAAGGCGATCGCCGACTTCCCGCCCCGCTATACCGGGTGGGCCACGGAGACGATCGCCGGCACGCCCATTCCGTACTCGACGCTGCTGGTCGCCGTGCTGGCGGTGATCGTCGGCGTGCTGCTGCACGCCAGCCCGGTCGGCCGGGCCATCTACGCCCTCGGCTACAACGAGGAGGCCGCCCGGTTCGCCGGCGTACGGGTCAAGCGGATCAAGTTCTGGCTGTTCGTGGCCTCGGGGGTGTTCTCCGCGCTGGCCGGCATCGTCTACACGCTCCGGTTCGCCAGCGCCCGCGCCGACAACGGGCAGGGCCTGGAGCTGGCCGTGGTGGCCGCCGTACTGCTCGGCGGCGTCTCGATCTTCGGGGGTCGGGGGACCCTTCCCGGCGTGCTCGCCGGAGTGCTGCTGTTCGGCATTCTGCGCAACGCGCTGATCCTCGCCGATGTGTCCAACGAGGTGCTCAATTTCGTCACCGGGGTGCTGCTGATCATTTCGGTCCTCGCACCCAATCTCGCCGGAGCGATCCGGCGGGCCCGTTCCGGACGGACGCCGGCCATCCAGGCAACGCCGGCCGTCTCGTCCGCGAATCCGACCCAATGACCTGCACAGAAGGGATTTACGCGTGATAAGCCTCCTTTCCCTCGGGGTGCTGTTTGGAAAACGCGGCCGACGCGGTCATCCAACCGGCCATACGATCACGGTCGCGCTGACCGCGGCGCTGGCATCGGTGGCCCTGCTGGTCGCCGGCTGCGGCGGCACCACCAAGAGCGACGTGAAGGCGAGCGGCGCCCCGGCGTCGTCCGGCGCCAAGGCGAACCCCAACGCCCCGATCAAGAAGGGTCTGAAGATCGCCTTCCTGCCCAAGCAGATCAACAACCCGTACTTCACCATCGCCGACAAGGGCGGCACCGACGCGGTGAAGGAGCTCGGCGGCACGGGCAAGGAGGTCGGCCCGTCTGACGCGTCCGCGTCCTCGCAGGTGTCCTATATCAACACGCTGATGCAGCAGCAGCAGGACGCGATCGTCATCTCGGCCAACGACCCCAACGCGGTCGCCCCGTCGCTGAAGCAGGCGATGGGCCAGGGCGTCAAGGTCGTGACGTACGACTCCGACGCCGCGCCGGACGCGCGCAACCTGTTCATCAACCAGGCCAGCGCCGAGGATCTGGGCCGTACGGAGGTCCAGCAGATCGCCAAGCAGATCGGCAACAAGGGTGAGATCGCGATCCTGTCGGCGACCCCGAACGCCACCAACCAGAACACCTGGATCAAGTTCATGAAGGACGAGCTGACCAAGCCGCAGTACTCCGGCATGAAGCTCGTCAAGGTCGCATACGGCAACGACGACGACCAGAAGTCGTTCACCGAGACCCAGGGGTTGCTCAAGTCGTATCCGAACCTCAAGGGCATCATCTCGCCGACCACCGTCGGCATCGCCGCCGCGGCCCGGTACCTGTCCAGCTCGAAGTACAAGGGCAAGGTCAAGCTGACCGGGCTCGGCACGCCGAACCAGATGCGCAAGTTCGTCAAGGACGGCACGGTCGACGCGTTCGAGCTGTGGAACCCGGCCGACCTCGGTTACCTCGGGGCGTACGCGGCGGCCGCGATCTCCTCCGGCCAGATCAGCGGCGCCGCGGGCGAGAAGTTCAAGGCCGGCAAGCTCGGCGAGAAGACGATCGGCAAGAACGGCGAGGTGCTGCTCGGCCCGCCCACCGTGTTCAACAAGGACAACATCGACAACTTCAACTTCTAGCCGGCGATTAGCCAGGCAGATAGACGCAGAGAGGAAGGCGCAGTGCGGCGAGTGTGTTTCCTGCTCAAGGTGCGGCCGGATCGGCTCGCGGAGTACCGCGAGCGGCATCAGGCCGTCTGGCCGGACATGCTCGCCGCCCTGCACGAGTCCGGCTGGCATAACTACTCGCTCTTCCTGCGCGACGACGGGCTGCTCGTCGGCTACCTGGAGACGAACGACTTCCAGGCGGCGCTCGACGGCATGGCCCGCACTGACGTCAACGCCCGCTGGCAGGCCGACATGGCGCCGTTCTTCGAAGACCTCGACGGACGGCGCCCCGACGAAGGCATGTCGCCCCTCACCGAAATCTTCCACCTAGATTGACGATCAAGATCGGCGAATCAGCTCGACGAACTCGGGGAATCTCATGACGACAGACCTCACGACAAACGCGGCGCAGGTCAAGGCGGCCTTGCGACATCAGCACATCGAGACCCCCTCCTGGGCGTACGGCAACTCCGGCACCCGCTTCAAGGTCTTCGCGCAGCGGGGTGTGCCGCGTACCCCGCAGGAAAAGATCGACGACGCCGCGCAGGTGCACCGCTTTACCGGGGTGGCGCCGAGCGTGGCCCTGCACATCCCGTGGGACAAGGTCGACGACTACGCCGGGCTGGCCGCGTACGCCATCGAACGCGGCGTACGGATCGGCGCGATCAACTCCAACGTCTTCCAGGACGACGACTACATGCTGGGCAGCGTCACCAACCCCGACCCGGCCGTACGCCGGAAGGCGCTGAACCACCTGCTGGAGTGCGTCGACATCATGGACGCCGCCGGGTCGAAGGACCTGAAGCTGTGGTTCTCCGACGGCACCAACTACCCGGGGCAGGACGACATCCGGGCCCGCCAGGACCGGCTCGCCGAGGCCCTCGCGGCGGTGTACGAACGGCTCGGCGACGACCAGCGGTTCCTGCTGGAGTACAAGCTGTTCGAGCCGGCTTTCTACACGATGGACGTGCCGGACTGGGGCACGTCGTACGCGCACTGCGTCAAGCTCGGCCCCAAGGCGCAGGTGGTCGTCGACACCGGTCACCACGCGCCGGGCACCAACATCGAGTTCATCGTGGCGTTCCTGCTGCGCGAGGGGAAGCTCGGCGGGTTCGACTTCAACTCCCGGTTCTACGCCGACGACGACCTCATGGTCGGGGCCGCCGACCCGTTCCAGCTGTTCCGGATCATGCACGAGGTCGTGCAGGGCGGCGGCTACGAGCCGGCGGCCGACAGTGGAACCAGGGTGGCGTTCATGCTCGACCAGTGCCACAACATCGAGCCGAAGATCCCCGGCCAGATCCGTTCCGTGCTGAACGTGCAGGAGGCCACGGCGAAGGCGCTGCTCGTCGACGCCGAGGCGCTGCGCAAGGCGCAGGACGCGGGCGACGTCCTCGGCGCGAACGCGGTGTTCATGGACGCCTACAACACCGACGTACGGCAACTGCTCGCCGACCTGCGCGCCGAGATGGGGCTCGACCCCGACCCGGTCGCCGCGTACCACCGGTCCGGCTACTTCGAGAAGATCGCGGCCGATCGCGTCGGCGGCCAGCAGGCGGGATGGGGAGCTTGACCATGGCAACCGCCCGCCGGACGCCCGCGATCGTGGCGGCTTTGATCATGTTGCTGGGCCTCGCCCAGGGAACGGCGACGGCCGACGCCAAGAGAGTCGAACCGACGGCGACCGTGCTGCGGGACACGTTGCTCGACTCCTCGGCGATCTACTTCGTTTCGTACGACGGTCTCGTGAACAACAACCCGTTCCAGCAGAGCGGGATCTTCGCGTACGGGCGTTACCAGTACGCGGCGTGGTACCGCTCCGACCGGTACGCCGTCATCGCCCGGCGGCAGGTGCCGGCGGGCCGCTGGGAGATGATCACCCTCCCGCACCGGCTGTCCACCGACGATTCGCACAACGTCATCTCGATGGCGGTCTCGCCGCGCGATGGGCGGCTGCACATCGCCATGGACACGCACAACACGCCGATCTACTACACGAAGTCCGAGCCCGGCCTCGCGACGCGCCCCGGGCCGTGGGAGGTCAGCCGGTTCGGTCCGATCCAGCACACTCTCGACGGCATCGACCTGGGTGGCATCAGCTACCCGCAGTTCGTCGTCACACCGGACCGCAGGCTGCAGTTCAGCTACCGTACGGGCGGCTCCGGCAACGGCACCAACGAACTGGCCGAGTACTCCGCCGGCACGTGGACGCGGCTCGGCAAGTGGTCGGGCGCCACCGGCACGTATACGAACCCTGCCAACGGCGTCGTCAGCCCGACCCGCAACATGTACCTGCACGGCATCACCTACGGCCGCAACGGCCGTCTCTACGCCGCGTTCACCTGGCGCGAGGGCAACCAGGCCGTGCTGTGCGCGCCGGGCGGCCTCGACAACCACGACACCGGCTACGTCTACAGCGACGACCAGGGCCGTACGTGGCGGAACAACGCGGGCGAGCAGGTCGGCACGACCGGCGGTCAGCTGGTCTCCATCGACTCGCCCGGCCTGGTGGTCGACCCGCTCGGCGTTGACCGCGGCCTGATGAACCAGGAGAGCCAGGCGATCGACGCCCACGGTCAGCCGCACGTGATCATCAGCTACGTACCGGAGGAGTCCAAGCCCTGCGTGACGAGCTACCAGGCCGACCGCACGGCGTACGGCCGGGCCTACCACCTGTTCCGCGACCATAAGGGCGGCTGGCACAAGACGCAGATCCCGGAGCCGTTGAACGCCGTCGGCCGGTCGCGGATCGTCCTCGATCGCCACGACAACGCCTACGTGATCATGCCGTACGGCCGGATCGTGGCGGCGAGCAAGGCGAGCGGCTGGACCGACTGGAAGGTGCTGTTCGACCCTCCAGTGGGTCCAGGCGGCTTGAACGCCTTCGGCGAGGTCGACGTGGACGACTCCCGGTTGGCCACCGCGGGCGTGCTGTCGTTCATGTACCAGCAGAAGTCCACCGGCACCACCCCGTCGCCGATACGAGTGATCGACTTCAAGCTAGGAGAGTAGTTCGATGGCCTCGCCACCCGAGGTGGAGCAACTGCTCGCCCGCGCCCACACCCTGGGCGCGGACCCCCGCAACACCAACTACGCGGGGGGCAACGCGTCGGCCAAGGGCACGGCCCGCGACCCGGTGACCGCCCGCGATGTGGAGCTCATGTGGGTGAAGGGCTCCGGCGGCGACCTCGGCACGCTCACCGAGTCCGGGCTGGCGGTGCTCCGGCTCGAACGGCTGCGCGCGCTCGTCGACGTCTACCCGGGCGTGGAGCGTGAGGACGAGATGGTGGCCGCGTTCGACTACTGCCTGCACGGCAGGGGCGGGGCGGCGCCGAGCATCGACACCGCCATGCATGGCCTGGTCGACGCGCCGCACGTCGACCACCTGCACCCCGACTCGGGCATCGCGATCGCCGCGGCGGCCGACGGCGAAGAGCTGACGCGGCGGATCTTCGGCGACCGGGTGGCGTGGGTGCCCTGGCGGCGGCCCGGCTTCCAGCTCGGCTTGGATATAAGCGCCATCGCCGCCGACAGTCCGCAGGCCATCGGGGTGATTCTCGGCGGTCACGGCATCACCGCGTGGGGTGCGACCAGCGAGGAGTGCCGGGCCAACTCGCTGGAGATCATTCGTACGGCGGGGCGGTTCATCGCCGAGCATGGCAGGCCCGACCCGTTCGGACCCGTGACGTACGAGACCCTGCCGGAGTCGGAGCGGCACGCCAGGGCTGCCGACTTGTTTCCGCTGCTGCGCGGGCTGGCCTCCACCGATCGACCGCAGGTGGGGCACTACACCGACACGGACGTGGTGCTCGACTTCGTCGCCCGCGCCGAGCACCCGCGGCTGGCCGCCCTCGGCACGTCGTGCCCCGACCACTTCCTCCGTACGAAGGTCCGGCCGATGGTGCTGGATCTGCCGCCGGACGCGCCGCTCGACGCCGTGCGGGCCCGGCTGCGCGAGCTGCACGAGGCCTATCGGGAGGAGTACGCGGCGTACTACCGGCGGCACGCCACCCCCGATGCGCCGCCGATGCGCGGGGCCGACCCGGCGATCGTGCTGGTGCCCGGCGTCGGCATGTTCAGCTTCGGCGCCAACAAGCAGACGGCCCGGGTGGCCGGCGAGTTTTACGTCAACGCGATCAACGTGATGCGTGGTGCGGAAAGTCTTTCGACCTACGCCCCGATCGACGAGGCGGAGAAGTTCCGCATCGAGTACTGGGAGTTGGAAGAGGCCAAGCTGCGCCGCCTGCCGAAGCCCAAGCCGCTGGCCACGCGGGTGGCCGTGGTGACGGGCGGCGGCTCGGGCATCGGCGCCGCCACCGCGCGCCGGCTGGCCGCCGAGGGCGCCTGCGTCGTCGTCGCCGACCGCGACGTCGCGGGCGCGGAGAAGGTCGCCACGGAGATCGCCGACCGGCACAAGGCGCTCCGTCTCTCCGATGTGGCGGTCGCGGTCGCCGTCGACGTCACCGACGAGGCCCAGATCGCGGCGGCGCTGCGAGTCGCGGTGCTGGCGTACGGCGGGGTCGATCTGATCGTCAACAACGCCGGGCTGTCGGTGTCCAAGCCGCTGGTGGAGACGACGGCGGCCGACTGGGACCTGCAGCACGACGTCATGGCCCGCGGCTCGTTCCTCGTCTCGCGGGAGGCCGCCCGCATCATGATCGAGCAGGGCCTGGGCGGCGACATCGTCTACATCGCGTCCAAGAACGCCGTCTTCGCCGGGCCGAACAACGTGGCGTACGGCGCGGCCAAGGCCGACCAGGCGCACCAGGTGCGGCTGCTGGCCGCCGAGCTCGGTGCGCACGGCATCCGGGTCAATGGCGTCAACCCCGACGCCGTCGTGCGCGGCTCTGGCATCTTCGCCGGTGGCTGGGGTGCCCAGCGCGCCGCGGTCTACGGCGTACCGGAGGAGAAGCTCGGTGAGTTCTACGCCCAGCGCACCCTGCTCAAGCGCGAGGTGCTGCCCGAGCATGTCGCGGCCGCCGTGTTCGCGCTGACCGGCGGCGATCTCACCCACACCACCGGACTGCACATTCCCGTCGACGCCGGCGTCGCGGCCGCCTTCTTGCGGTAGGGCGCCGACGTCCACCGGCACGGTCCATCGATCAACGACAGACTGGAAAACGCTTACACCGACGACAGAGGAAATGCCCACCGGCCGGCGGCGCGCCGCCACGCGCCAGCCTCACCGGCCGGTGGGCACCGAATCGGGGCCGCTCGTGACAGCAAATAACCCCGGGGAGGAAGAACGAATGCGGACCGCCACGAAGTTCCGCGGGCGCCGGATCACCGCCGTCATCTCACGGACCGCCTCGATGCTTCTCGTGATCACCGGAGTGGCGTCGGCCGCGCCGGGCACCTCGCCGCCGGTGCCGCGGGGCGGGGCCATGCGCGTCTACGCCGTCGGCTCCGGCCATTGGCACTTCACGGCCCCGGCGGCCGCGGCTCACGCAACCCCTGCTTGACCCCTCCCACCCCAGTGATGAAGGGCAGACGAATGAAGAGATCCGGATTCCTCGTGGCGGCCGCCGCGTGCGTGCTGGCGGTGGCCCCCGCCGTCCCGGCGCAGGCCGTCTCGGCGCAAACGGCCGGGCACGCGCCGCAGGCCCCGGCCGGCCTGACCGTCGGCGACCAGACCAGACCGCTGGCGGTGGAGGGCGCCCCGGCGTTCGGCTGGCGGCCGCGCGACGTCGACCCCGGCGAGCTGCAGACCGCCTACCAGCTCAAGGTCTCCGCGGGCGGCAAGACGGTCTGGGACAGCGGCAAGGTGACCTCGGCCAAGCAGTCGTACGTGCCGTACGGCGGCCCGGCCCTGGCGCACGGCGCGAGCTACGGCTGGACCGTCCGTACCTGGGACAAGACGGGCAAGGTGTCGCCGTGGGCGCGGACGGCCGCGTTCGACACCGGCCTGGCCGACGCCGACTGGCAGGCGAGCTGGATCCGCCGTACCACCGCCGAGCCCGACGACTACACGCTCGCCCGTAAGGAGTTCACGGTCGGCAACAGCCGCGTCGTGCGGGCCCGCGTCTACATCGCGGCGAGCCAGCAGTACGAGGTGCACGTGAACGGCCAGGTCGTCGACCGGGGTGCCGCCTTTAACTACGCCGACGACGGTTACTACAAGGCCGTCGACGTCACGCGGGTGCTGCGGGCCGGGAAGCCGGCCGCCGTCGGGGCGATCGTCCACTACTACGGCCCGGGTCAGGGGCGGCCGTCGGCTCAGCCGGGACTGCTGGCGCGCGTCGTCGTCGACCACGCCGACGGGTCCAGCCAGGTCGTGGTCACCGACGGATCCTGGCAGGTCGCGCGCGGCCCGTGGCAGACCGCGCCGCGCCGCAACGGCGACGGCCGCGACTGGGTCGAATACATCGACGGCACCGCCGAGCCGATCGGCTGGGACAAGCCCGGCTTCGACGCCGCTGCTTCCAATACAGCCTGGGCGGCGCCGCAGGTCGTCGGCACCCACCCGGCCGGGATATTCACCCACCTGCAGGCCCAGGAGTCCGACCTGAGCCACCGCACCGTGCACCCGGTCAAGGTGACGACCCTGCCGTCCGGCTCGGTCGTCGCCGATTTCGGCGTGATCATCCCGGCCGTCCCGGTCGTACGGTTCCGCGCCGGCGAGGCGGGCACCGTGGTGCCGATGACGGCCGGCTACCTGCTGAACCCCGACGGGAGCGTCTCCAACTCCCCGGACGACAACCAGGACACCGACCTGTCGTACCGCTACACCGAGCGGGCCGGTGACCAGACGTTCCGCGCGTTCACTTACGAGGGCTTCCGGTACCTCCAGGTCGACGCGCCCGCCGGGTCGACCGGGCCGGGGGTGTCCGCCGCCGACATCAGCGCGGTCGTGCAGCACACGTCCGTCGAGGACGATGTCTTTGGCACAGCGCGGTTGCGTACCTCCGATCACGGCGTGGACGCGGCCTTCGACCTGATGATGCGGTCGGCGCTGTACGACTCGCAGGAGCAGTTCCTCGACACGCCGACCCGCGAGAAGGGCCAGTTCCTCGGCGACACCGTCGACGTGTCGCTGGGCACCATGGCCGGGTACGGCGAGCGGCGGCTCACCCGCAAGGCGATCCGCGAGTTCATCGCCTCGCAGCACCGGTACTGGCCGGACGGGCGGCTCAACGCGGTCTATCCGAACGGCGACGGCAAGCGCGACATCCCGGACTACACCGAGATGTTCCCCGGCTGGGTCCGGCAGTACTACCTCCAGTCCGGCGACGCCGGCACGCTGGCCACGGCCTATCCGGTGATGAAGGCGGTCGCCGACTACGTACGGCAGTACATCGACCCGGCGACCGGTCTGGTCACCAACCTCGCCGGCGGCTCCGGAGCGTACCTGTTCGGCATCATCGACTGGCCGAACCGGTACGGCTACGACACCGACACGACCGTCCGTACCACGGTCAACATCCTGGCCGTCGACGTGCTGAACGCGACCGCCGAGGCGGCGCAGACGCTGGGCAAGGCGGACGAGGCCGCCGCGCCGCGACAGGACGCGCAGACGCTCACCAGCGCCATCAACGCGCGGCTGCGCCGCCCGGACGGGATCTACATCGACGGTCTCAAGGCCGACGGATCGCAGAGCACGCACGCCTCGCAGATCGCGAACGCCTACTCGGTCGCGTACGGCATCGTGCCCGCGGACGGCCGGACCGCCGTGACCGACTACGTCGCCGGGCTCGGCATGCAGATGGGCCCGATGACCGCGCACTGGCTGATGCTCGCGCTCGCCGATCGTCCCGACCAGTTCGTCCGCCGGCTCACCGACGCCGATAGCCTCGGCTGGGCCAAGATCCTCGCCGCCGGCGGCACGTTCACCTGGGAGTCCTGGGAGGCGCCGGACACCGGCGACAGCCTGTCCCACGGCTGGGGCGCCACGTCGCTCGCCGACATCCTGCGAACCCTGCTCGGGGTGTCGGTCACCGCGCCGGGCGCCGCGCGGGTATCGGTCCGGCCGCCCGCATCCGGCCTGACGTCGGCGTCCGGCAGCGTGCCCACCCAGCGCGGCGACGTCGGCGTCAGCTGGCGCCTCGTACGAACAAGGACCGGCTCGCATCTCGCGCTGACGGTCGACGTCCCGGTGAACGTCCGGGCCGAGGTGCAGGTCCCGGCCGGCCATGTACGGGTGAAGGGCACGGCCGACTTCGTGGGCGTACGCGACGGGTACGCGGTTTACGAGGCCGGCTCCGGGCGGGTCACCTTCACGACCTGACCGCTCTCCACTTGACCGATCTCCACAGCCCGGTCCGCCGGCGGCGTCCGCCGGGGGACCGGGCCCCCTTCTCTACGAGGGCAGGCCCAGGTCTGACCGGGTCGCCTCAGAGCCAGCCGTCCAGGGCCGTACGGAAGCCGGCGAAGTCGTCGTTGTGGATGACGTGCCCGGCGCCCGGCACCACGCGTACCTCGAAGCCCATCTTCTCCAGCTCGGCCGCCCGGTCGGGCGCGACCAGCGTGCTCGGGTCGGCCAGCATGAGCAGCGCGGGCACCGTCGGCGGCGCGGGGTCGAACACGTCGAAGTCGGTGACGATGAACTCTGTCGTCGCGGGATCCCAGCGTTTCACCGCCGCCAGCTTCGCCTCGTGCGCCCCCGAATCCCAGCGCGGGTACGCGGCTCGTATGTCATCGAGAGTCCAGTCGGCGTGCGCCCGGAACTCGGCGGCCCGCTGCTCGCGCTCGCCGATCGGCGGCGTCCACGCCGGGTCCTCATACACAACCCTGTGCGGCCGCAACCGATCGACGGCGGCGCCGATCACGAGGCCGCCGAGCGAATGGCCGATGGCCAGGTCGGGCTCGGCCGGCACCGATTCGACGAGGTCGTCGGCCCAGGCCGCCAGCGAGTACGGCCCGCGCGGGCTGTGGCCGTGCCCGCGCAGGTGCGGTGCGAGGACGTGGTACCCGAGGCCGGCCAGCTCCGGGCCGACCTGCCACCACGATCCGGAGTCGGAGGTGATGCCGTGCACCAGCACCGCAGTACGGTCGCCGGTACCCCATTCATGCACGTGGAGCCGCATCGCCCTACCCCCAGATGCGCTCGGCGGTGGTGACGACGAGCTCCAGCTTGCGGCGTTCGTCGTCGACGGTGAGCAGGTTGCCGGCGGCGGTGGAGGCGAAGCCGCACTGCGGGCTGAGCGCGAGGTTCTCCAGCGGGACGTACTTGGCCGCCTCGTCGACCCGGCGGCGCAGCTCGTCCGGCGACTCCAGCCGCGGCGTCTTGGACGAGACCAGCCCGAGCACGACCGTGGTGCCGTCCGGGACGAACCGCAGCGGCTCGAAGCCGCCCGCGCGCTCCGTGTCGTACTCAAGCAGGAAGCGGTCGACGCCGACCTCGCCGAACAGCCGCTCGGCCACCCCGTCGTAGCCGCCCTCCGACATCCACGCGCTGCGGTTGTTGCCGCGGCAGAAGTGCATGCCGACGGTGACGTCCGGATACTTCTGCTTGGCCGCGCGCACCAGCTGCTTGTCGACGGCAAGGGTCCCCTCGAAGATCTCCTGCGGCGGCACGTCGCCCATGCCGACCCCCGCGCGGAACTGCTCGTCGATCACGAAGTTGTAGCCCAGCGAGTCGAGCTGGACCCAGGTGACGCCCTGGTCGATCAGGCCCTCGATCTCCTTGATCTGCAGTGCCATCAGATCGTTCACGAGCTCCACGGGGGTCGCGTACACACCGTCGCTCACCCCCGGCCGCCACAGGATCGGGCCCATCGACGAGCTCATCATCGTGATCTTGAACTGCCCGGGCGCGTGCTTCGCGAGAAAGGCCGCCTCGACGCTGGTGTGGCCGGCCTTCTGGGTCAGCTTGGCGTTCGCGGCCACCATGTCGAAGTCGGTCTCCGCGCGCGGTGGCTCACCTTCGGCCCGGTACCACTTGGCGGGCGGCAGTGTCACGGGGGTCACGCCGCCGATCGACTCCAGGAGCCCGGCCATCCAGGTGGCCCGGCGCATCTCGCCGTCGGTGAAGACCTCCATGCCCGCCTGGTTCTGCACCTCGATGGCGGCGAGCGCGGCCTGGTCTTCCAGCTCGCGCAGCCGCATGGCGTCGAGGTCCCCGCGTTGGTGAGCCGCACGGGCCGCCAGCAGCTCAGGCGGGCGCAGCAGGCTGCCGACGTGTTCGGCGTGGAAATCGGTGGTCATGCTCACCCCCAGATGAGTTCGGCGGTGTTGACGACGAGCTCCAGCTTGCGGCGTTCTTCGTCGACGGTGAGCAGGTTGCCGGCGGCGGTAGACGCGAAGCCGCACTGCGGGGTGATCGCGAGGTTCTCCAGCGGCACGTACTTGGCCGCCTCGTCGACGCGTCTGCGCAGGTCGTCGGGCGATTCGAGAGTAGGGAGCTTGGACGAGACGAGGCCGAGGACGACGGTGGTGCCGTCCCGCATGAAGCGCAGCGGCTCGAAACCCCCGGCGCGCTCCGTGTCGTACTCCAGCAGGAACCGGTCGACACCGACCTCGCCGAACAGCCGCTCGGCGACCATGTCGTAACTGCCCTCCGCCATCCAGGCGCTGCGGTTGTTGCCGCGACAGAAGTGCATGCCGATGGTCACGTCGGGGTTCTTCGCCTTGGCGGCGGCGACAAGCTGGGTGTCGATCGCGATCGCCGCGTCGAGGATGGACTCCGGCGTCAGCTCCGAGGGCATCCCCACCTGCCGCCGGAACTCCGGGTCGATGACGTTGTTGTAGGCGAGCGAGTCGAGCTGGATCCACGTGACGCCCTGGTCGATCAGACCCTCGATCTCCTTGGTCTGCAGCGCCACCAGATCGGCCATCATGTCCTGGGGCGCCGGGTAGACGCCTTCACTGATACCCGGCTGCCACATGATCGTTCCCTGCGCGCAGCTCATCATGGTGATCTTGTATTGGCCGGGGGCGTGCTGGGCCATGAAGGCCGCCTCGACGCTGGTGTGGTTGGCCTTCTGGTACAGCTTCTCCTGCGCTATCACCAGGACGAACGCGGTCTCCTCGTCCGTCGGTTCGTCCCCGTTGCGGCGCCACTTCACCCTGGGCGATGCCGGTTGCGCGACCACGCCGCCGAGCGACTCGAGGAGCCCCGCCATCCAGGTGTCCCGGCGCACCTCGCCGTCGGTGAAGACCTGCATGCCGGCCTGCCGCTGCACCTCGATCGCGGCGAGCGCGGCCTGGTCCTGCGCCTCCCGGAGCTGCTCCGGGCTGATCTCCCCCCGCTGCCGAGCCGCACGCGCTTCCAGCAACTCAGGGGTACGCAGCAGGCTCCCGACGTGCTCGGCGTGGTAGTTCGTGGCCATGCCCTTCTCCTCGGTCGCGGACGCTGGCGTTTGTCGCGGGGTGTGCGCCGCCGCGTCGCTCGTCACTTCTCGTACGTCTCGTCAGGTGGGGTGTTATATATGGATCCTAGGCAACTCTCTTCCTTCCGACCGATCAATGTCCACAGGCGGGTCAATCTCGGGCCGCCTCAATGCATCCGGCCCTGGTTGATTCGGACAAACGACGTGTAGTCAACCTTTACTCGCTGTCCATCTGCTAGGACACCGGACGTCCCTCGCGACGGGCACCCTTGCGGAATGTGCGCATCCCCCGCCACCTGTATGCGATACCGCTCGCGGCCCTCATCGGGCTGCTGCCGGTTCTGGTCACCCGGGTCGGCGCCGAGCAGTGCCACGCTACCGACCCGTCGGACTTCAACGGCGACGGGCTCACCGACCTCGCCATGGCCTCGCCGTACGCCACCGTCGCGGGACAGCCCCGCTCGGGCGCGGTGGGCGTGCGGTACGCCGAGCGGCGGGCGATTCCGGACAGCGACGTCACCTGGCTGTCCCAGGAGACGCCGGGAGTGCCCGACGCCGCCGAGCCCGGCGACGGGTTCGGGGCGACAGTCGCCACGGGCGACTTCAACGCGGATCGCTGCGGCGACCTGGCCGTCGGCGTGCCCGACGAGGTCCTCGGTCCGCAGCGGGCGGGCGCCGATGGCAATGGCGCGGTGCAGGTCTTCCTCGGCTCGCCCGAGGGGCTGCGCCCCGGGACCATGCTCACGGTGCGGACGCTCGGCCGTTCGTACGGAACGGACCGCCTCGGGGCCGCGCTGACCGCCGCGGATCTCGATCACGACGGAGACGACGACCTCGTCGTCGGTGCGCCCGGGCTGGCCGGCAGCGGCGGGGTGGCCGTCTTCGGGATGCGGGGCCGCGGGCTCGCCGGCGCCCGGCTGATCACGGAGACCACCAGGTGGGTGAGGCAGCGCGCGCTGCAGACCGACGACTTCGGCGCGGCGCTGGCGACCGGTGACTTCGACGGCGACGGCCGGCCCGAGATCGCGGTCGGTGTGCCCGGCGACGGGGAGCGGTCCTCGGGCTCGGTGACCGTGCTCGACCTGAAGGCGAAGACCGCTCGGAGCATCTCGCAGCAGGGCCCGGCGCTCAGCGGCGACCCGGAGACGTTCGACCGGTTCGGCACCGCCCTCGCCGCCGGCGACTTCAACGCCGACGGCCGCGACGACCTGGCGATCGGCGTGCCGGGCGAGGACCTCGACTCGCTGCCCGCCTCGATGGACTACGGCGAGGGTGCGGTGCAGGTGGTCTACGGGCCCGCACTGACCGAGCGCGCGCCCATGTGGTCGAGGAAGGGCCCCGAGGTGACCGGAGCGGCCGGCCGGTTCGACCACTTCGGTGCCGCGCTCGCCGCCGGGGATCTCAACGGCGACGGCGTCGCCGACCTCGCTGTCGGTGCGCCCGGCCGAGGCACCGTGCAGGTGCTGCGCGGCACCGCCGGGAGCGGGCTGTCCGGCGCCGGAGACGTCGAGCTGACCTCGTCGCTCGGCTCCGGCGCGCAGTTCGGGTGGGCGCTGCGCACCGCGCGCTTCGGGCCGGGGCAGGCGCGGGATCTGCTGGTCGGCGCGCCCGGGGCGAACGACTTCCGGGGCCTCGTCGCGGTACTGCCCGGGTCGCCGAGCGGTCCCCGCGGCGGAGTCGTCCGCGACCTGATCACCCTGCCCGACGGCCGCCTTACGGGCTACGCGTTGGCCTGAGCAGGCAGCTCCTGCGTGAGCATGGCGCGATAGGGCAGGCCCGTCGTGCTCACGCAGCTCCGCTGTAGATGTCGCTTGCGGCGGCGGCAGCCCGGATTAGATGTCGAGGGAGCGGGCCCGGTCGGGGATCGTGAAGCCGGCCGCGGTGGTGGCGGGTGCGCCCTTCCTGGTGATGTACGGAAGCGTTCGGAAGTCGGCTCGAAGTTCGTCGGGCGTGACCCGGCACAGGACGTAGCCGCGGCGCTGGTCGACGAAGGCGATGTGCGGGTTCTCGGCCCGTAGCGCCGCATTGCCGGCCGGGTCGTGGTAGCCGTCGCCGTCGCTGGCGATCGACGTGGCGACCAGCTCGACGCCGACCCGCTGCGAGGAGGGGTCGTCGAAGTTCGTCAGCAGGGTGTTGGCGTACGCGGTGTGGATGTCGCCGGTCAGCACGACGGGGTTGCGGGTGCCCGCGGTCACGATGCCGCTGAGCAGCCGATCGCGCTCGGCCGTGTAGCCGTCCCAGGTGTCGAGCAGCACGTCCCGGCCCGGGCCGAGCTGCACGTCGCGCTGGGCGAGGAAGATCTGCTGGGCGAGCACGTCCCAGCGCGCCCGCGACGCCCGCAGCCCGGCGTCCAGCCAGCGCAGCTGTGCGGGACCGGCGAGCACCCGGCCCTGTTCGAGCCGGACGTCGCAGTCCGGCCGGATGCCGTCGTTGCAGGGCTGGTCGTCGCGGAACTGCCGCGTGTCGAGCACGTGGAAGGTGGCCAGCCCGCCCCAGGCGAGCCGCCGATAGAGATGGATCGTTCCATTCTTTGGCCGTGACGTCGCGCGCAGCGGCATGTTCTCGTAGTAGGCCCGCATCGCCGCGTGCTTCCGCTGCCCGAAGCCGGGCACGTCAGGCGACCCCGGGTGGTCGCCCGCCCAGTTGTTCTCGATCTCGTGGTCGTCCCACGCCACCACCCATGGCGCCGCCGCGTGCGCGGCCTGCAGGTCGGCGTCGGACTTGTACTGTGCGTGCCGCCGCCGGTAGTCCGTGAGGGTCTGGCACTTGCCCGCGGTGTGCCGGCGCACCATGCCGCTGGCCGCTCGGTAATGCCCGGGGGCGTACTCGTACATGTAGTCGCCCAGGTGCACCACCAGATCGGGGTCCTGCTCGGTGAGCCTTCGGTACGCGGTGAAGTAGCCGTGCTCGTAGTGCGCGCACGACACGGCGCAGAACGTCAGCGGCGCCGACAGCGAGCCGGGCGCCGGCGCGGTAAGGGTCCGCCCGACCGGCGACACCTGCCCGGCCGTGCGGAACCGGTAGAAGTACTCGCCGCCCGGTTGCAGGCTCTCGACCTCGACGTGCACGCTACCGCCATCGGCGCGCCGGGCGACGGCCTGCCCGCTACGGATCACCTGCCGGAACCGCTCGTCGTCGGCGAGCTGCCACTCGACGTCGACGTCGCCCGGCGGCATGCCGCCGTACCCGTCCTCGGCCAGCGGCCGCGGGGCGATCCGGGTCCACAGCACCACCCCGGTGGAGGTGGGCTCGCCGGAGGCGACGCCGAGCCGGAAGGGATCGCCCAGCCGGCGTGCGGACCCGGCGTACGGCGGCGGGCTCGATGGTGGGGAGAGGGCGGGGCTGGATCCGCTGAAAGGGAGGAGCGCCGACCCGGCGGTGGCCAGGAAGGCCCTGCGTGTCACATCCACATGTTCCAGTGCAGGGCACGCGGTTGAGGGCCATGGAAGACCACGCTGACGGCGAAGACAACAATCGGTGAAGAGAGTTGACCGAGCGGTGAACCACGCGGCTAAGGGCGGGCTCAGTGGCCGCGGAACGCCTCCTCCAGCCACCACGAGGGCCGATCGGTCGTCACCTTGGCGTCCACCACGAGCGGCCGGTCGCGCGGACCCGCGACCCAGTCGGAGACGGCGGCGAGGTCCTTGGGGTCTCGTACGGTGACGGCCGCGCAGCCGAAGCCGCGACCGATCTCCGCGATGTCGGCGGGCGGGAATGTCACGATGTCCAGCGGGTGCTCATCGGGCCCGAAATGGTGCACCTCGGCGCCATACGCCTCGTCGTCGTAGACCACGATCAGCATGCCGAGCCCCAGCCGTACGGCGGTCTCCAGCTCGCTGATGCTCATCAGCGCGCCGCCGTCGCCCAGCGCGGCCACGGTGAGCCGGTCGGGCCGGGCGACCGCCGCACCGATGGCGGTGGCCAGGCCGAGCCCGATCGACTGGAACGCCTGCGTGAAGACGAGGCCGTCGACGTCGGGCACGCTCAGGAACATCGCCGGATAGCCCATGAAGTTGCCGGAGTCGACGGCCACCGTACGTTCAGCGGGCAGCAGGTCGTCGATGGCGATGGAGAGCGTACGCGGGTCGATGCTGGAGCCGTCGGACGTGTCCTCGAACGGAACATCGCGCCAGCGGACCTCGCGGGCCAGCCGTTCGGCCAGTCCCGGGGAGCGGTAGCCGGGTGCCTCGTGGCCGCGGTGCACGAGCACGGCCTCCACCGACCGCGCCGTGTCCGCCACGTCGCCGACCAGGCCGAGGTCCACCGGCTGGTGCGCGCCCAGCGCGTCGCTGTCGAGGTCCACCTGGACGACCGTCGTGTCGTCGCCGACGAGGTTGCCGTGCCGGAGCGTCCACATGTTCAGCGCGCAGCCCCAGCCGACCAGCACGTCGGCGCCGCGGATCAGCTCGGCCGCGATCGGCGACGCGAATCCGCCGCTCACGTCGAGGTCGTACGGGTCGCCGCGGAACAGCCCGCGGGCGACCGCCGAGGTGGCGAGCAGCGCGCCGACCCGGTCCGCCAGCGCGCGCAGCGGCTCGCGGGCATCCGACAGCCGCGCCCCGCGCCCGGCCAGGAACACCGGGCGCCGGGCCGCGACGAGCATGTCGGCCAGTTGCGCGATCGCCGGGGGCGGCGGTACGGGCCGGGGCGGCAGCAGCGGTTCGGCGACCGTCACCGGACCCGGCTGCTCGGCGGCCTGGATGTCGAGCGGCAGGCTGAGCAGTACGGTCCGGCGTTCGGCCACCGCCGTGCGGTAGGCGTCGGCCACGTCGGCCACGGCTGTCCGCGCGGTGTGGATCCGGGCCGGGACGGCCCCAATGGCCCGGGCGAGGGCGGCCTGGTCGATGCGGAAGTTCGACCGTACGGCCGCCGCGCCGACGTCCGCGGCCAGCACCAGCAGCGGCGTACGGCTCTTGGCGGCCTCGGTGATCCCGGTGAGCGCGTTGGTCAGGCCGGGCCCCTGGTGCACGGAGAGCACGCCGACCTTGCCGCTGACGCGCGCGTACGCGTCGGCCATCGTCGCGGCGCCGCCCTCGTGCCGCGCGGCGACGAACCGGGCGCCCCTGGCCACCAGCGCGTTGGTGACGTGGAAGTTGCCGCTGCCGACCACGCCGAAGACGGTGTCGACACCGAGCCGGGCGAGGGCCTCCCCGACCGCCTCCGAGACGTTCACCGTGCCTCCATCGGCGTGTTCACCGTTCGAGCGCTCACCTTTCCACCAGGGCGAGGACACGGGTGGGGCTGCCGGACCCGCCGACGATCGGCAGCGGCGATGCGACCAGCACGGCGCCCTGCGTCGGCAGCCGGTCCAGGTTGCGCAGCTGGGTGAGGCCGTACTTGCCCGCGCCGAGCATGAACGAGTGGCACGGGAACGGCGGGTCGAAGCCGTGCGCGCCGCCGGCGTCGGTGCCGACCGTCTCGACGCCGATCCCGATGATGGGCGTCTCCTCGGCGAGCCAGCGTGCGCATTCGGGCGAGATGCCGGGCGTGTGCGAGCCGGTCTCGTCGGCGTTGAGGAAGTCGTTCTGGTCGTTGGCCCGGACGTCCCAGCCCGTCCGGTAGAGCAGCCAGCCGCCCTCGGGCAGCGGGCCGTTGGCCTTCGTCCACTCCTCGACGTGCTCGATCTCGAGGAGGAAGTCGGAATCACCGGCGGCCCGCGCCGTGGCGTCCAGCACGGCCGCCGGGGCGACGAGCCGCTGCGGCGCCACCTGGGACACGTCGTCGCCGTCGCGGCCGGTGACCCAATGGATCGGCGCGTCGAAGTGGGTGCCGGTGTGCTCGCCGGTGACGATGTCGTTCCAGTACCAGGCCGGCCCGCGGTCGTCATAGTGACTGAGCTCGCGCAGCGAGAAGTTGACCGTATTGGCGAACGGCTCGGGCAGCCGCAGGATCGGCGTGCTCTCCGACAGCGGAGCGGTCAGGTCGACCACTTCGACCGAGCCGGTGTTGATCGCGGTGACGAGCTGAGCGAGCAGCGACATCGTTCCTCCTGGCTGAGGCGAGGCGTGTCCCCCGACTGCCGACTCGAACGTACCGGGACCGCGGCGGTGCGCGCGAGTATGCGAAGAGCGGCGGAGGTGTCGCTCCGCCGCTCTCCGCATGGCCGTCGGGGGGTGGCCCGGTCAGCTCACGAGCATGGAGTGGTCAGCTCACGAGCATCGAATGTTCGTCGCGCCCGGGCTGGACGGGCCGTTGGCCGTGAAGCCGATCGTCACCGACGCGTTGGGCGCGAGGCTGGGGGCGTAACTCGGCGCCTTGGCCGTCCACGTGGTGCCGCTCGGGGTGATGGTGGCGTTCCAGCCGCTGCCGAGGGTCACGCCGGACGGCATGGTCCAGGTGACCGTCCAGTTGTTCCAGGTCGACGTGCCTGAGTTCGTCACCGTCAGAGCCGCCTGGAACCCGCCCGACCACGTGTTGGTCAGGGCGTAGCTCGTGGTGCAGGAGACCCCGGGCGGGTTCGTCGTACTGGGGTTCGTGGGTGGGGTCGTCGTCGGCGTGCTGCCCACCGGCGGGATCAGGGACGGCCCGACGATGTTCATCTTGTTCTGGTTCACCGTGACCCAGTCGTCCTGGACGATGCCGCCGGTGTCGCCGGAGTCCGGGTTCCACGACCAGTAGGTGAACGACATGCCGCTCGTACCGGTGCCCATGTAGCTCATCAGCTTGGTCAGCCACTGCGTGTCCAGCGGGTTGGCCAGTGTGCTGCCGAACTCACCGACGAGAATCGGGGCGGTGTTGTTCTTGAACAGGTAGCCCCAAAAGTGGTCCCAGACCGCCGGCAGGTTGTTCGGGAAGTTCGAGTCGTTGAACCACGGCTGCCGGTCGAAGACCGAGATGCCGTAGTCGTGCGCCGAGTAGACGAGCCGGTTCGCCACGCTCAGCTGTACGGGGAACTGCGCGGCCGCCGCGAGGTTGCCGCCCCACCAGTCGCACTCCATCGGGTCGTCGGGAATGTTGTCCCACTGGTTCGGGGTGCCGCCGGACGGACAGCTCACGCCCTCGACGAAGATCAGCCAGTTGGAGTTGGCCTGCAGCACCGCGTTGCCGATGCGCTGCGCCGCCAGCCGCCAGTCGCGGGCGGTGTCGCCGCAGCCCCAGCAGGCGCCGGTGCCGTTCGGGTCGGTGCCCTCGGCGTGCGGCTCGTTGAACAGGTCGGCGCCGATGACCGTCGGCTTGTTGGCGTACCGCTGGGCCAGCATCTGCCAGTCGGAGATCTCGCTCGCCTCGGAAACGCTCGATGTGTACCAGAGCGCTGTCTGTCCGGCCGCCGTCGGGCGGTGCCGGTCGAGGATGATGCGCATCCCCTTCTGGCCCGCGTAGTCGACCACCTTGTCCAGGATCTGTAGCGGCGTGTTGCCGACCAGGTCCGGGTTGCTGTCGGAATTGATGCTGGTCGCCTGCGCGCCCGGACGGAGCGAGTCGCCGGTGAACGGCACCCGGATCGTGTTGAAGCCGAGCTGCGCCATGTGGTCGATCTGCATGCGCCAGGTCGCGTTCCGGCCGGCCCACAGCCCGTGGAAGGTGTGGTTGTCGGTCTCCATGCCGAACCAGTTCAGGCCGGTCAGCCGGACGGTCGCGCCGGTGCTGTCGACGATCTTGTTGCCGCTGGTGTGCAGGTAACCGGTGCCGGTCCCCGCGGCCGCGGCCGGCGTCGCGGAGACGGTCACGGCCACCAGCGCGGCGGCCGCAGCCGCCACGATCGAGGCGACCGCGGCGAGCGCCGCCTGGCCGCGCTTCTTGCCCCGCCCGGCGGGCAGCGGGGCCCGGTCGATCGGCGGACGGCCCCGCACTCTCCACTTGGGGCGACGTACGACGTCCATGGGAATCCCTTCGCAGCCCGGACCTTCTCCAACGTGGGCAGGAGCGGCGTCATTGTTCGTTTTTCAGTCGGAGACCGTCAACGACGAGGCCTGCGTACGGGTCACGACCTGCGGCGATGGATGAAAGCTTTCAGCCCGGCGCGGGGTCGCCCCGGCAGCTCACCCGCGGCCGGACGAGGTCGCGGGGCGGCAAGCGGCCAGGTTAAGAAGGACGTGAGGGGTCATTATGGACGTTGTCGGATCGTTATGAGCAACGCCGTGTGAGGGAGACTCCGTGGGCATCGAGGGCAGCCACGAAGTGGTCGAGCTAGTGCCGGGCCGCCAGTCGTCCGCCCCCGAACCGGATGGGTACGGGTACGACCCGGACCCGGGTGCGGACGCCGATGCCGGTTCGCGGCTCGCCCGGCGGTGGCGGTCAAGGTCGGCGGCGTTCCGGGCGTGGCTGGTACGGACTCGAACGTGGCTCGCAGGCACCCGCGCCGTACGGGCGGTTGCCACGGCGGTCACCCGGGTTCCGCAGCGGGCGAGGGCGGTGATCGCACTGCTGGCGATCGCGGCCGCGGGGTTCGCCGTCCTCGGCGTCGCCGGCGCCGACCTGCTGCGCGGGTATGTGACCGACCGTGCCGACGCCCAGCTGAAGGACGTATCCGCTCAGCTCGGGTCGATGCCGAGATACGTGCCGGTGCCCTATGGCGGGATGGATCCCGAGCGAAGAGGAGGGTACGGGTACGGCTTCTACCGCAGCATGGCCCAGGCGCTGCCGCACGGCGTCATCGCGCAGCAGGCCGCCACCGACGGCGGGTTCACGCGTGAGTTCGGCGAACCTTCGTGGACTGGCTGGTCCGGGCCTGTCGTCCCGGCGGACGTGGGGCAACGGGAGGGCCGCCCGTTCACCGTCCCGGCCCGCACCGGCTCCGGCCACTGGCGGATGCTGGTCACCAAGCCGTCCGAAGGCACCACCCTGATGGTGGCGACCGACATCCAGTCGGTAGACGCCATGGTCGGCCGGTTGACCGAGGTCGTGCTGCTGATCGGAGGGCTCGCGCTGGCCGCCATGGCCTACGTCGGCTTCCGCGTCGTACGGACCGGCGCCGCGCCGCTGACCGAGATCGAGCGTACGGTCGAGGCGGCGGTCGCCGGGGACCTGTCGCGGCGGGTCCCGGTGCCGGCGCAGGACACCGAGCCGGGTCAGGTCGCCCAGGCGGTCAACACGCTGATCGATGAGATCGACGACGCCCGCCAGGCCGAGGAACGTACCCGGCACAGCGTCGGCGAGGCGGGCCGTGCCGTGCGGCAGCGGCTCAACGTCATCCAGGGCTTTACCGAGTTCTATCGCGAGCGCCCCCGCCACGACGCCGTCCGCATGGCCCGGCTGGTCGACCGGGTCGGCGACGAGGCCGCGCGGATCCAGGTTGTGATCGACGACCTGGTGTCCGACCTCGCCCGCGCCGGTAACGGAAACGGCACGAACGGCGTGGCGAACGGCAACGACTCCGCGAACGGCAACGACTCCGCGAACAGAAACGGCGCGGCGAACGGCAGCGGCAGGGGTCACGCTAACGGCAATTAGCGCACGTTCCGGACAAAACGTTCGTACGGTCAGAATTGCGGATGATCGTGATCGCCATGTGACAGCGCCTTCTCTCAGGGAAGATCTCCGGTTACTGCTCGTGAGATCTCGGAGAGAGCCGCCATGTTCGCGGTGGGGATCATCTTCTTCGTCTGGCAGTGGCCGCGCCCGATGCGGGCCCCATCCCGGCCGGAATGACGGACGGAAAATCGTTCGACAAGCCGAGCCGGCGAACCGGACAGTTGTCGTATGCGTGCGGCATTGCTCGGGATCGCCATCGCGGCCGGCGCGGCCCTCATCGGGTGGGTCGCCGAGCCGGCCGGCGTCCTGCCGTTCGCCTTCTTCGGGCTGTGGGGCACGCTGGTGCTCTGGGCCGCCGACCGAGTCCCGGCCGAAGCCCGCGACTCCGCCGAAGACGTCAACGGGGACGGCACCGACGACGCCATGGACGACGGCATCGACGCCGCCATCGACGACAGCATCGAGGACGGCATCGAAAACACCGCCGAAGATGCCGCCGCTGACGTCGTGACCGGGTGGGAGGCCGAGCCCGACCTCCCGGCGCCGGCGTGAGCCCTGCGCCGATTGTCCGCTTTGCTGCCTTTGCGGACTTGGCAACTGTGCGTGTTCGTGTCACGCTATGGCGTTATCAAAGTCGAGCGACGGGAGTGGCCGGGCGTGGTTGACGAGGACCTCACGACCCAGGTGGTTCGTCACCTCGATTACCGTGTTCTGATCCTGGCCGGCGAGATCGACATGCATACGGCGCCCGGCCTGCGCGATCAGATCTTCGAGCTCATCGACGAGGAGCCGCTGCCGCTCGTCGTCGACCTGACCGAGGTGACCTTCTGCGACTCGACTGGCGTGAACATCGCGGTGGCCGCCCGGAAGCACGCGGCCGGGTGCGGCGTCATGTTCGCCTTCGTCGGGCTCCAGGGCAGGGTCGACCGCGTCTTCCGGATCACGGGGATGCGCCGGCTCATCCCGACCTACGCGAACCTGCCCGAGGCCGCGCTCCACGTCATCGGGTCCGAGTTGCGCGACTGACCCGGACAGCCAATAGAACCGGGTGCGCGGCCCCCGGTGGGACCGCGCACTCGATAACTGCCGTACTTCGACTCAGCCGAGCCGCTTGCGGGTCTGACCCCGCAGCCTGCGACGCTGGGATTCGTCGAGCATCAGGTAGCCGACCACCGGGATCGCGATCAGGCCGAGCACGGCCAGCGCGAAGAGCCATCCAGGCAGCAGCCAGTAGAGGATGATGGCAGCCGCAACGGCGCCGATCACATATTTGGTCGTTCGCGTCATCTGTGACCGCCTCCAACCGCGGGTTCGGACACTAGGGAAACGGCCGCGATCTAGCCGAGGTTCCACGATATATCGCGAATCCTCAGACGCGAAGGGCCAGTTGACCGCCGCCCAAGGTGCGCAGCACCTCGCTGTGCAGCACGCCGTTGGTGCAGACGACGCTGCCGCCGTCAGGTCCGGGCACCCCGTTGAGGTCGGTGAACAGTCCGCCGGCCTCCTCCACGATCACCTGCAGGGCGGCCAGGTCCCAGAGGGAGACCTCCGGCTCGGTCGAGATGTCGACGACGCCCTCGGCGACCATCACGTGCGACCAGAAGTCGCCGAACGCCCGGGTCCGCCAGACGGCGCGGGTGAGTTCCAGCAGGTTGCCGAGCCGGCCCTGCTCCTCCCAGCCGCTGAGGCTCGAGTACGACAGGGACGCGTCGGCCAGGTCGGTTACCGCCGAGACCTGGCAGCGGGTGGCCTTGGCCAGGCTGCGACCGGTCCACGCACCGCCGTCGCGCGCCGCCCACCAGCGGCGCCCCAGCGAGGGCGCCGAGACCACGCCGACGACGACCTCGTCGTACTCCATGAGCGCGATCAACGTCGCCCAGACCGGTACGCCGCGAACGAAGTTCTTTGTGGCGTCGATCGGGTCGATCACCCAGCAGCGCGCGCTGAGGCCGGTCTTACCGAACTCCTCGCCGATGACCGCGTCGCGGGGACGGGCGCGCTTGAGCGTGCCGCGGATGGATTCTTCGACGGATCGATCGGCGTCGGTGACCGGCGTCAGGTCCGGTTTGGTGTCGACGCGCAAGTCGAGCGCGCGGAACCGACGCGTCGTGACGTCGTCGGCCGCGTCCGCAAGCACATGCGCAAGACGCAGGTCATCCGTATACCCTGCCACGGGGCGACACGCTACCGCGATCACGACGTCCACATACAGAGTGCTTGCTCACCAGGCGAGCGAAGAGGGCGCCTTATTGTGATCCTCCGGCTCTGCGCTGCTACTACGGACGACCGGTTCGTCCACGCCGTTCCTGATGACCGGCGTGTTGCCGTACCTGGGGCGGACCGTCTGACACCTGGTCCACGAGGATGCAAGCATGGGGGCCATGCCGCACGAGTTTCCCGCCTGGGTGGGCGAGCTGACCGATCCGCGCCGCGCGACCACCCTCGAGGCGCTTGCCGACCGGCTCGCCGGGCTGGCCGAGCACGCCATCGACGTCTCCAAGCGCATGCAGGCGCTGCTCGCCGAGCTGAACGCGCCGTTTCAGCGGGACGCGCTGTACGACCGGGTCGACCGGCTGAACGCGCGCGCCGCCGAGGCGATCGACGAGGTGGCCGGCGAGATCTCGGCCTCCGGGCAACAGCGGCTCGATCGGGTCTGGGCGACGTGGCACGAGCGCGACACCACCGGCTCGGACGAGGAGTTCGGCCATCGGCTCGACGCCGACGTCGTGCCGCTGCTCTCCCGGCAGCAACGGCTCGTCGCCGACCAGGTCCGGGAGCGTACGGCGGCGGCCGTCGGCACCGCGAAGACGACGATGCTGGCCCGGGTGGAGGAGCTCGCGGTCTCGGTCACCGACCTGATCCACGAGATCCTGCCGCTCGGACACGAGGGGCTCGCGCTGGCCAGCCGCCTGTCCACGGTGTCCGGCCGGGCGCGGCGCACCACCGGCGGGTACGGGCCTATCCCGGCCGAGATGGCCGCGGAGACCACCGCGCTGTCCAGTGAGTACGACGAGGCCGTGGCCCGGCTCGAGCTGGAATGGGCGGCGCTCGGCGCCCGTACGGCCACCGTGAAGTCCGCGTTGCGCGCGGTGGAGGAGACCGCGTTCAGCGAGGTGGCGACGGCGATGACGCAGTGCGTCGAGGAGTTGGCCACCGCGCATGTGAACGTGCTCGACGATATCGAGGCGCGCGCATTGGCGCTCATCGACGCGCTTTCCTAACCGGGAGAAACCGCTCTCTCCGGCCCGTCCGGAACACGAGAATGAGAATCTCACAGAGAAAGTTGCGTTCTCTGTGGACGGCTCCTGACACGCGGTGGTCATTCATAGTCGGCCCGGCTGTGACCGTACGACCAGCGGAAAAGTGACCGAAAGCGGTCTTACCAGATCTTGGCAAATGTGCGGTTTGCCCCTACATTGACCGCTTGATGGAGGGGCGGGATTGACAGGGGGGCATTGCCAAGATGTCAGAAGTGCATCATTTTTCGTATGGCCTTTGGACTCCGGTAATTGCTTACATCATGTCCTGTACCGGGGCGTTGCTCGGGCTGCTGCTGACGGCCCGGGCGCGCGCGGCGACCGGACGGGCTCGCGGGTTGTGGCTGGTCCTGGGCGCGCTGTCGATCGGTGGTACCGGAATCTGGGTGATGCACTTCATCGCGATGCTGGGCTTCAGCATTCCGAAGGCCACGATCCGGTACGACGTGCCGCTCACACTGCTCAGCGCTGTGATCGCCGTCGTCATGGTGGGGGTGGGGCTGTTCACCGTGGGGTTCGGCGAGACCCGGCCGTCCACACTGCTGGTCGGCGGCGCGGTGACCGGCTGCGGCGTGGCGAGCATGCATTACACGGGGATGGCGGCCATGCACGCCACCGCGCACATCCGCTACAACCTCGGGCTGGTCGTGCTCTCGGTATTGATCGCCGTCGTGGCGGCGACCGCGGCACTCTGGTTCACGCTCAGTGTGCGCGGGGCGGCGGCAACGACGCTCGCCACGCTCATCATGGGCGTGGCGGTGTCCGGCATGCACTACACGGGGATGGCGGCGATGCGTGTCCGCCTCGACCCGCACCTGCCGCAGCCGACGGGCGCGACCGCCGTTGACTTCCTGCTGCCGCTCATCATTGTGATCAGCGTCATCGCCATGGTGCTGCTGACGATCGTGGCGATGTCGCCCAACGAGGCCGAGATGCTCCACGACGCCGAGTTGCTGGAACGGATCAGGCGCCGGCGCGAGGACCCGCCGAACGGGGCCGGCTCCCCGCAGCAGGCCAACCTCTACGTCGGCCGGCCCCCCGGTGCCCACCAGGGTGAGCAGCCGGTCCAGTACCCCGGCCGGTCGGCGCGGGGACGGTCGGCCCCCGGACGATGGTTCGGCGGCGACGATGCCGGCGGAGCCCCCTAGGCCTGGTTAGTAAGCCCTAAGCGGGCCTTGCCACGTCGCTGTCCGGGCCTTCCCGCGCGGCCAGCAGGCGGCGGAACGAGTCGAGCCGGGCCGGGTCGGCGTGGCCGGCGGCGACCCAGGCGTCCAGGGCGCAGTCGAGCTGGAGGTGAGTGCACCCCCGCGGACACTCCGCCGCGCCCTCTTCCAGGTCGGGAAAGGCCGCGAGCAGGGTCGACGGCTTGACGTGGGCGAGGCCGAAGCTGCGCACCCCCGGCGTGTCGATGATCCAGCCGCCCGAGGGCAGCTCCAGCGCGACCGCGGACGAGGAGGTGTGGCGGCCGCGTCCGGTCACCGGGTTGACCTGCCGTACGGCCCGCTCGGCCTCCGGGATCAGCGCGTTGACCAGCGTCGACTTGCCGACGCCCGAGTGGCCGACGAGCACGCTGATCCGCCCGGTCAGCAGCGGCGCCAGCTCACCGGTCGCTATTTCGGCGGCCTTTTTCCGGGAGCCCTTTTTCCGGGAGCCGGGACCGCCCTTGCGGGTGATGACGTACGGGACGCCGAGCGGCTCGTACGTCGCCAGCAGCGCGTCGGGAGAGGCCAGGTCGGCCTTGGTGAGGCAGAGCAGGGGGTCGAGGTCGGCGTCGTAGGCGGCCACCAGGCACCGGTCGATCATCCGCGGCCGCGGCTCGGGGTCGGCCAGCGCCGTCACGATCACCAGCTGCTCGGCGTTGGCCACGATGACCCGCTCCACCGGGTCGGTGTCGTCGGCGGTACGGCGCAGCACGGACGTACGGGGCTCCACTCGAACCACCCGGGCGAGCGTGTCGGGCCGCCCCGACACGTCGCCGACGAGGCGTACCCGGTCGCCCACCAGAACGCTCTTGCGGCCCAGTTCGCGGGCGCGCATCGCGGTCACCACGCGGTCGTCGACCAGGCAGCGGTACCGGCCGCGGTCGACCGAGGTCACGAAGCCGGCGGCGGCGTCCTCGTGAGCGGGACGGCGACGGGTGCGCGGACGGGACCCGCGTCCGGGCCGCACCCGGACGTCGTCTTCGTCCAGCCTGCTCCAGTCACGCGCCATCCTTACCGCAGCATCTCCCCCCACAGTCCGGTGAACTCGGGAAGGGTCTTGCCCACAGTGCCGACGTTCTCGATCTCGATGCCGGGCACGACGAGGCCGAGCAGCGCCCCCGCCATCACCATGCGGTGGTCGTCATAGGTATGGAAGACGCCCGCCTGCAGCGGCCGCGGCCGGATCTCCAGGCCGTCGGGCAGCTCACGGACGTCGCCGCCGAGCGCGCCCAACTCGGCCGCGAGCGCCGCCAGCCGGTCGGTCTCGTGCCCGCGCAGGTGCGCGATCCCGGTCAGCCGCGACGGGCCGCCGGCCAGCGCGGCCAGCGCGGCCAGCACCGGCGTCAGCTCGCCGACCTGGTGCAGGTCGGCGTCGATTCCCCGGAACGAGCCAGGGAACGTGCCGGCGCCCCGCATGGTGAGGCCGCCGGGCTCGTACGACACTTCGGCGCCCATCGCGGCGAGCAGGCCGCGCAGCGCGTCCCCCGGCTGGGTGGTCGCGGCGGGCCAGTCCGGTACGGTCACCCGGCCGCCTGTCACCAGCGCGGCGCCGAGGAACTGCGCGGCGTTGGACAGGTCCGGCTCGATGACCGACTCGCCGCCGCGCAGCGGGCCCGGCGCCACCCGCCATACGTCGGGCGCGGAGTCGTCCACCGCGGCGCCCCGGGCGCGCAGCATGTCGACGGTCATCGCCAGGTGCGGGGCCGACGGAACCGGCGGTCCCTCGTGCCGTACCTCCACGCCTTCCGCGAAGCGCGGGGCGGCCAGCAGCAGCCCGGACACCAGCTGGGACGAGCCCGACGCGTCGATCACGACGGAGCCGCCCTTCACCGCGCCGCGACCCCGCACAACGAGCGGCAGCGCGCCGCGGCCGCCGTCGTCGACCTCGACGCCGAGCGTGCGCAGCGCCGCGATCAGCGGGCGCATCGGCCGCTCCCTGGCCCGAGGATCGCCGTCGACCGTCACGTCGCCGTCGGCCAGCGCCGCGACCGGGGGGATGAACCGCATGACGGTGCCGGCCAGCCCGCAGTCGGCGGTCGCCGGGCCGCGCAGCGCGCCGGGCGTGGCCGTCCAGTCGCCAGTCCCCGAACCTTCTCCGCCGACCTGCGTGCCCAGCGCGCGCAGCGCCGCCGCCATGAGCAACGTGTCGCGGCTGCGCAGCGGCCGCCGGATGACCGTGGGCCCGTCGGACAGCGCGGCCAGGACCAGCGCCCGGTTGGTCATCGACTTCGATCCGGGCAGCGCGATGGTGGCGTCGACCGGTCCGGCGGCCACTGGGGCCGGCCAGTGCTGCGTGGGCATGGCGCAAGGTTATCGCCCCGGTATCAGGCAAGATCGCCGGCAACTTCCTGGCAACGGTTGGGAATGGGCGAGAAGATCGCGGCACGGCCCGTCCGGACGCGGAGTTACGTTGGCGTCGCGGTTTCGCGGGCGGGGGGCGCAGGGATCCCGCCGGAGCGCGCCTTCGGGGGAGGGCGACGCCGCCGGGCTCATCGGGCCGGGCAGCGGAACCGCCGTCTCGGGGGGGTCGGCCATGTTCATTCGGTTCGACGTCAATTCGGTCTTCCGGCTTCTGTTCCTGCTGACCACGATCGCCCTGTCTCTCATGGTCACCGTCGGTCTCGCGCTGCTCCTCACCGTCCCGCTCGCCGTGATCTCCGGCTGCTGGTCCCGAGCCGCGAGGCGCGAGCCTTATGACCGAGCGACGAGCCGCCAGGCGAGGAGGGAGCCCCATGAGCCAACGGCGGGGGCTTGGGGTCGTCTGGCGAAGGGTGACAACGCGCTGGCCGGGCGCCGAGCCGGTGTGTCTGAACGACATCCACATGCCGGCCGGGCGCCGCCTGGCGATACTCGGCGACGATCGCGCGGGCATGTCGACGCGGGCCGCCGTGCTGCTGCGGATCCTCGACTACCGCGGCTCGATCACCCTCGGCGGGTGGGAGCTGCGCGAGCTCACCGGCGACGCGGTCCGGCGGAGCGTCGGGCACTGCGGTCGGTACGCGCCGGTCGTGGACGGGACGGTCGCGGACAACGTACGGATCGCCCGTCCGGGTGCGTCGGACGGCGAGGTCAAGGCCGTACTGCGCCGGACCGGGCTGGAGCACTGGGCGGACGTGCCGGCCGCCCCACCCGGGCCGCCCGTCCTGCGAATCGCGCCGGCCCGGGCCTTGCTCGCCGACGTCCCGGCGCTGCCCGGGGCCGACCCCGTCCTGCGGCACGTCGACGCTGTGATCGGCGACACCGTGTGTGGCAGCGCCCTGGCCGCCCAGTAGTTGCTGTACGAGTAGTTGCTGTACGAGTAGTTGCTGTACCTGTAGTTGCTGTAGTTGACGCGGATAGTTGACGGCTCAATAGCCGTGGCGCACCGTTCTGAATAGGCTCATCGAGTTATGTGCGGTAGATACGCCTCGACCAAGGCGCGCCAGGAGCTGCTCGACGAGTTCCAGATCGACCTCGACGCCACCGAGGACGCGCTCGAGCCCGACTACAACGTGGCGCCTACGAAGCAGGTGCCCGCCGTCATCAAGCGCGCGCCCAAAGGGAGTGGGGCCGAGGGAGAGGAGGCCGAGGCCGTCCGTACGCTGCGCACGCTGCGCTGGGGGCTGGTTCCGTCGTGGGCCAAGGACCTGTCGATCGGGAATCGGATGATCAACGCCCGGCTCGAGACGGTGCACGAGAAGCCGGCGTTCCGCCGGGCGTTCGCGCGGCGCCGGTGCCTGCTGCCGGCCGACGGCTTCTATGAGTGGTACGAGCTCAAGAGCCCCGGTGAGCAGCCGAAGAAGCCGAAGAAGCAGCCGTTCTTCATCCACCCGCGCGACGGCGACATGATGGCCATGGCGGGCCTGTACGAGCTGTGGAAGAACCCCGAGGACGAATGGGTCTGGACCTGCACGGTGATCACCACCGCGGCGACCGACGACGTCGGCCGCATCCACGACCGGATGCCGATGATCGTCGAGCCCGAGATGTGGACCGCTTGGCTGGACCCCGATACGAACGACCCGGAGACGATCCGTGGCCTGCTGCGACCTGCGATGGCGGGCCGCATGGAGGCCTATCCGGTATCAGTCACCGTTAACAACGTAAGAAACAATGGGCCATCGCTCGTAGAACCTTTGCCAGATGGGGATATTTCCGGGGAATATGGCGCAACCCTGTTTTGACCGTGATGGTGGGAGGTGCGGACCGCCGTGGACACCGCGACCGCTCAGACACGTCTTGAGGGCATGCTCGCTGACCTCGACCGCTCTATCGCGATCTTGAAGGGCGAGCACCCGGACCCTGGTGCCTTGGGGTACGACAACCATCCGGCCGACGCGGGGACCAACCTCTCCGATGCCGACCGCATCGAGGCCGCGCTCGAGGCGATGGAACAGCAGCGCGACGCGGTGGCCGCCGCCATCGAGCGGCTCGCGGGAGGCACGTACGGCGACTGCGTGGGCTGCGGCAAGCAGGTCCCCGAGGGACGCCTCGACGCCCGGCCCGAGGCCGCCCGCTGCGTCACGTGCCAGTCCAAGTACGACCGCGCCCATCGCTGACTCGAAAAGCGCAAACCTTTGCAGATCATCGGCAACAAGCAAACCTTTCGACCGCACTGACCTTCGACCGCGACAGGCCTTCGACCGCGACAGGCCTTCGACCGCGACTGACCTTCGGCCGCGACTGACCTTCGGCTACATACGCTTGATCGCGCTGGCGACCAGGTGAATGCCGACGGACTCCTCGCCGATCGGCGTGGTCAGCTCCGTTCGTACCAGCCGCGACAGCTCGCGGGGCGCGACCGCCAGCACGTGCTCGACGATGGAGGGGGACAGCACCGTACGTGGCCGGACCCACTCGACCTCGAGGCCCGCGTCGAGCAGCAGCTCACGTAGCTCGTCGACCCAGAAGCAGCGGGTGATGATGCCGTTCGGCCAGGGCACGAGGACCACCTCGGCGCGGGGCACGTCGGACAGGTGGGCCCAGTACTTCTGCTCGGCGAGGATCGCCATGCCCAGCACGAGCGAGTCAACGCAGAGCAGCAGCCGGCCGCGGGGCCGGAGCACTCGGGCGATCTCGGCCACCGTCGCCTCCGTGACCAGCTGTCGCGACAGCACGCGGTCCTCGGCGATGACCGCATCGAGCGAGTCGTCGGCGAGGAAGCCGAGCGCCCCGGCCTCGGCGACGACGGGGTGAATGCGCCGGGCGACGGGGGCGGCCGGCGGCCGGCCCGGCGCGGCGCCGTCGCCGCGGGCGCGCAACTCGATGACCGTGTGCCCGGCCGTGGCCGCCTGCACGGAGCAGCGGGCGCGCGGCCCGGACAGATCGAGCACTCGCGCCGGCCGCCGCGGCAGCCAGCGGGTTAGCTGCGCCGCCGCCACCGCCCAATAGAACGTCCAGTAGGTGGAAAGCGGCTCGTCCCCGGTGTCAAAGCCCAGACTGGTGATCGACGGGAGGGGCGTTTTCGCCGGGAGCGGCAGCAACGGAGGGCTCCTGTTCTGGGCGTGTACGAATCATCGTTCCCCGTTGGAGCCCCCGCATCACCCCAGATAGAGCCGCGATTACGAAGATCACGCCGAAGACCGTCTCCGGCCAACGAGAAAACGGCCGCACGGGAATCCTGCGGCCGACTAGCGCGTTGAAGAGCGTCATAACGTCGTAATACAAGAGGTGACAGCCCATGCCCGCAGCCCTCACCGGGGCTCCTGCGGTTCGCAAAGATGCCCTGCTGACCCTTCCGAGCGCTGGTGGACCCACCCCCACCGGCCGGGTACGGTCGCGCGGACGGATATCGTCAGACCTTGACGGTGTCCGCGATGAGGGCGCCGCCGGCGCCAAGGGGGTGGGTCAGGTACCGGGCACGGCAGAGACCGTGGAGCAGCGCACGGAGCGATTCCAGCGTGATGTGCTGCCGTTCCTCGATCAGCTGTATTCGGCGGCGTTGCGGATGACGCGTAACCCGGCCGATGCGGAGGATCTGGTGCAGGAGACCTTCGCGAAGGCGTTTGCGTCTTTTCATCAGTTCCGGGAGGGCACGA
>DATBKU010000170.1:0-14698 GCA_036555725.1 Streptosporangiaceae bacterium
GGAACGGTGGTCGGTATGACAAGAGCATCAGACCTCACGGACGCCCGACCCGCTCGCCGCCGACACCGGAGCCGCCTCATCGTGCCGGCAGCCCTGCTGGCGGTGTCCGGCCTGGCCGTCGCGCTCGATCAGCCAGGAGACACGGCCGCCACTCGGGCCGCCACTCGTGCCGCCACTCCCGCAGCCGCTCTCGCTGCTACTCCGGCCGCCGCTTGGGCCGCCGTTTGGGCCGCCGCGCCGGCTCACACCGCCTCAGGCGCCTCAGCCGCCTCAGGCGCTTCAGCCGCTTCCTCATCTCGACGGAGTCCTGGGCCGAGTTCGGCTCCGACCCGACGATCGCCGCGACCGCCAACACCCTCCAGACCACCGTGATCTGCACCATGTTCGGCAAGCCGGTGCCGACCGCCGCTCACCCCCGGCTGACCGGGCGGCCGGGTAAAGGGACGGGGACGTGATCCACTCCGTGTCGGTACGGGTCCCGCCCTCACGGGGCGGGACGCCGGCCTGGGAGGGCGGGAGTTGTCAGATGTGCTGGTGGCGGGCGGCCTCGATGAAGACGTGGCCGTCCTCGGGGAGGACGAAGTGCTGGCCCTCGAGCCGGCGCACCACGTCGGCCACTTGCCCCCGATAGTCGGCGGAGCTGTAGTACAGGGCGGCGAGCCGGCTCTGGGTGAAGTCGCGGTGGGTGCCGTACAGGACGCAGAAGGCGTTCAGCGGGTTGTCCGTGTTCGCCGGCGCGTTGATGCCGTCGTTGAGGGCCACCGGGACCTCTACATCGGGCACCCGGATGCCGCCCAGGGCGATGCCGTCCGCGTCACGGACGATCTTTGCGGGCGGGTTGGGATCGGCGATGGCCAGCGGCGGGGCCATGCGGGGCGCCACGTCCTTGCGCACCCACTTGTCGAGCGCGTCGTAGGCGGCATGGAACACCGGCCAGGACAAGACCTGGCTCGGACCTGGATTGACGCAGCTGAGCGGCTCGGTGGCGCCGAACTCCCGGGTCTGGATGCCGCCCAGAGTCGCGCGGAAGTCGCCGGGGTCCGTACCGGTGGCGTAGGCCGGGACGTGCGAGGCCCCAGCGATCTGCCAGGTCCGCAGGGTAGCGGTATCGGGTACGGTCTGACCGCCCGCGAGCGCGCCGCGGTAGACGTCGTTCTCGGTGTAGACGCGGATCGCCTTGGTGCCGACGCCGTCACGCGGTGGCAGCGAGCTGCCGCCGATCGCGATGAGGAAGCCGTCGTAGACGTGCTCGAGCGGCTGGACGGTGTTGTAGTAGACGCCGAGGAAGCGGGCCGACTGCGAGGCGCCTCCGGCGTACACCCGCGAGATGTCCAGGTCGGCCAGCGGGCTGTGCTTGTCCCCGCTCTTGGCCAGCTCGGCGATCTGGCTGTAGACGTCAAAGGATTGCGAATCGTCCAGGACGGCGCCGCCGTCGGTCAGGTCGAGCGAGCCGTAGCGCCGCGGGTTCCAGCTCGTCAGGCCGAGCCCGGCCGTGGCGCCTGAGGTGGCGCCGTTCACCCCGACGCGCTGAACCGACGCGCCGATCCAGGTCCAGCCGTGCCGTACGAAGTAGTCGCCGCTCGTGCCCCACTCGGTGTCGATGTCGTGCCCGGCGGTGACGTTCTGCCAGTCGACCACGGCGATGCCGGCGGACCTGGCCGGCCTGACCGGCCGCCGGACGACGATGCGGGTCTTGTACGGCATCGTGCCGATCGGCGTGGCCGCCTGCTTTTGCTGGTCGGTCGTCGGGTTGGAGTTGTAGCGGGTCGCGGTGCCCTCGATGAAGAACTCCTGCTCCTCGTATCCGGCCCTCTTCAGGTCGTAGGGCGTGGAGTAGAAGACGTAGTCGTGCGAGGGGTCGCCGGGCTTGGCCGTGGATGGGATCGGGCCGGTGATCTTCGCTGGTCCGGTGCCGAGGGCCGCCGCCCGGGGCTGGGCCGCCGCCCGATGCGCCGAGGCGGTGGGCGCGGCCGAGGCGCCTGCCGCCAAGGCGGTGGCGAGCACCGTGGCGACGGACGCGATGCGGTGGGTCTGCCGCGACGGCCGGCGCCGTCTGGGGGTCTTCTCGTACAGGGGCATGGGTCTTCCTTCCGCCGAGGTGACCGCTCCCCCGCACGCGTGCCACACGATCATGCGAGCCCAGCAGAAGCATTCTAGAGCCGGATACTAGAACCGCGCTCTATCCAAGCCAAGATCGCCTGAAATTCCGTGCCGACGTACGCGCGCCCGGCCTCCCAACCCAAGCGTCGCCACCGCCGCCCCAGCGCCCGCGACCATCACTTCACGCCGGCTGAACGAAGCCCCCCATTCATGTCCACCATTGGGTGGACACCAAGTAAGACCAGTTGGGCGATCCCGGGGATGTGCGGAGCCGGATCTGCAGAGCGGAGTAATACATTGTGGTCAGTCCGGCCGGGCTATGGCCTCCACAGAGCCGCCGGAAACGATGACGAAGCGGGCAGCCCCGCCGATCTTGGTACGGCGCAGCGCGGTGCCGGGGCGTCGTACCCGGCCGGGAGGGACATGCTCGTGCGCGACATGCGATCACCGGCCCGCGGCGTGCCCGGCCCGAATCGCCGCTGGATCCTGGTCAACGCCATCGGGGTGACCGCCTGCGTCAACCTCGTGCTGAACGCGGGGATCGCCCTGGTCAGCGTCATCGGAGCGGACACCGTCCCGGTGTGGTCGGCGCCGTTGCTCGGCGGGCCCAGCATCGTCGCCGACACGATCGGCACGCTGTTCACGCTGCCGCTGGTCACCTGCCTGCTTTGCACCACCTCGGTGTGGTGGGAGCTGCGGAGCGGCCGGCTGACCCCGATCACCGCGCCGGGCGCCGTACGTTCCCTGCTCGGCCGGGTCCCGGCCCGCCGGTTGCGCCGCGGACTTGCCTTCGGGACGGGCACCGCGCTGGTGCTCGGGCCTCCCACGATCGGACTGATCCTCGCGCTGCCCCTGGACGAGCTGAGCCCGGCCGCCTTCGTGGTCTACAAAGTGGCGTTCGCCATCGGTCTTGGCGCGCTGGTCACCCCGCTGATCGCCCTGCGCGCGATGGCCGACGTGGAACACCATGACTCACGAGGTTGACCCGTGGCGGCTGCGCTCGCACGCCCGTACCCTGGTCGAGCTCCATCGGCTCGTGCACCGGGTGCCCGCCCCGGATTGACCCCGAACGGCACCCCGACCGCTTCGACCTTTCGTTGCTTGCTTCATAGTCGTCGCTATGGCGGTCGTCGTCATAGCGTTCGGTCATGGCGTTCGGTCGGTTGCGCGTCGTATCGCGCGCAGCACCGCGTCGGTGAGCGTGATCTTCTGCCCGTCCTGAGTGATCGAACGCTCCGGCGCCGAGGCGGTGATGTCCCATGCGGACGGGTCCAGCACGGTGGCGATCTGTTCGGCGGTGAACATCAGGTGGGGGAGGCGCGGGCGCTGGATCGCCTGCTCCAGGTCGGCCGGGTGGTGACCGACGATGAGGAGCGTCCCGCCGGGGCGGACCGCCGCGGCCAGCCGGCGGTGCAGGGCTTCGCGCGCGGGTCGGGGCAGGTGCACGTACTGCGCCGTCACCAGGTCGAACTGCGCCGGGGCGGGATCCCACGCCGTGACGTCGGCCTGCCGCCAGGTGACGTCCACGCCGGCCTCGGCGGCGTGCCGGGCGGATCGGTCCAGGGCGACTTGTGACACGTCGACCCCGGTGACCTTCCATCCGCGCGAGGCGAGCCAGATCGAGTCCGCGCCCTCGCCGCAGCCGATGTCCAGCGCCGTGCCGGGCGGGAGGTCGGCGGCGGTGGCGACCAGCTGCGGATTGGGGTTGCCGCTCCACACCCGCTTCCCCGACCCGTACCGCTCCTCCCAGTAATCCTGCGACAACACGCGGACGGTGAGCCGGGTGTCCTCGGCGATAAGGTCGGCGTTGATCGCGGCGGCCGCGGCGACCGCGCCGGCCGCCGAGCTCACCACCTGCGCCATGACGTCGGTGACGTTGCCGGCGACCCACACCCCCGGTACCTCCGTCAACCCCGTCGGGTCGGCCGCGATCGACTCGCCGATGCCCATCGGGTGCGCGGTCGGCTCGAGGCCGAGGCCCGTGAGCACCCCGGAGTTGGCCACGAGCCGCGGCGCGACCACCACCACCGAGCACGCGACGACCGTCCCGTCGGCCAACCGCAGGCCGGTGATCCGGTCATCGGTCACCTCCAGCGATTCCACGGGCCCCGTGACCACGTCGATGCCCCAGGCAGTCAGCTCGGCCGCCTGCTGGTCGGTCAGTGCCGGGGCGGCGTGCTGGAAGAAGATCACTTCCGGTGTCAGCTGCCGGAACAGCAGTGCCTGGTGTACCGCCCACTCAGCGTTGGTGGCGAGCACGCCGACAGGCTGATCGCGCACCTCCCATCCGTGGCAGTACGGGCAGTGCACCACATCGCGGCCCCAGCGTTCGGCCACCCCGGTGACGTCGGGCAGTTGGTCGGCAAGGCCGGTGGTCACCAGCAACCGCCGGGCCGCGATGGACTGGCCGTCGTCGAGGCTCACCTCGAACCCGCCGCCCAATCCGTCGTCGGTGCGGCGCGCCACGACGGCCGTCGCCGGTAGCACGAGCCCGCCGTAGCGCTTGACCTCTGCCCGCCCGATCTCGACGAGCTCGAGCGGGCTGATTCCGTCGCGGGACAAGAACCCATGCACGGCCTCGGCCGGCGCGTTGCGGGGTGACCCGGCGTCGACCACGACCACCGAACGCCGAGCCCGGCCCAAGACCACCGCGCCGCTCAGCCCGGCGGCACCGCCGCCGAGCACCGCGACATCGAACTTCTGTGTCATGGCAACCACCCTCGGTTCCGTCGGCAGGAGGGGCAACTAAACTTGCCGGAATGGCAAACACCGACGAGCTGCTGGCCGCAGTCGGGTCCCGGCTACGCGCGATCCGCAAGCAACGCGAGACGACTCTCGCCGACGTGGCGGCCGAGACAGGCATCTCGGTGTCCACGCTGTCGCGGCTGGAGGCCGGTCGCCGCCGCCCCTCGCTGGAGCTCCTGCTGCCGCTCGCTCAGACGTACGGTGTGCAGATCGACGAACTCATCGGCGCGCCGCCGACCGGTGACCCGCGCATCCACCTGCGCCCGGTGCAGCGCAACGACATGACGTTCATTCCGCTGACCCGCCGGACCGGCGGCGTGCAGGCGCACAAGGTGATCATCCCGGCCCGACGCGGCACCGCCGAGCAGAAGACCCACGAGGGCTACGAATGGATGTACGTGCTCAACGGCCGCCTTCGCCTGCTCCTCGGCGACCAGGACCTGGTGCTGACCGAGGGCGAGGCGGCCGAGTTCGACTGCCGCGTACCTCACTGGTTCGACAGCGCCGACCCCACCCCGGTCGAGGTACTCATCCTGTTCGGCCGCCAGGGCGAACGCGCCCACCTCCGCGCTCGCTCCGTACAGCGATAGCGGCCCGGCCACGATGACGGACACCGCCCCGTGCGCGTTCCCCCCGCACCGGGGCGTATTTACAGCCAGGCGCTATGTGCCGCGGTGATGAGGGGCCGGCTCGGACGGGTCCTTGGTGGCCGCGTCGGCTCGCGGCCGTTGTGCCGTGACGTCCGGACGGGTGGACGGGGCAAAGGCCCAGCCCACGCCGGGTTCCACGGCCCAGCGCAAAGCGCGTCGTACCGGCGGGGTGCACAACAAGGTGGCCAGGACCCCGCCGACCGCGGCGACGCCGGCGACGCCGGCGACGGTGTGCAGAGCCTGGATGTCGTACCAGCCGAGGTACTCCACGCCCTTGGTGACGAACCCGTGCAGGAGGTAGGCGTACAAGGTGGCAGTGCCAAGGTGGGTGAACCAGGTGCGGCGCGCCGGTACCAGCGCGAGGAACGCGGCCACCAACACGGCCGCGCAGGCCAGCAGTCCGAGCCGCACCACGCTGCCGGTGAGGTTGTCCACGCCCAAGGCGGCATTGCCGCTGCGCCAGTACACCCACTCGGTGCGCATGTGCCGGTCGGCGATCAAGTAGGTGAAGGCGAAGGCGCCGAGCACCGTCACGGCACCCAGCACGCGAGCGGCGCGGCGGTGCAGCAACTCGAAGTGCTCCGGCTTGAGGAACAGCCCGAGCACAAAGAACGGAGCCAGGCCGAGCGCTCGGTTGCCCTCAAGCTCCGGCGGCAGCTGCTCCATCCCGGACAGCAGCGAGATCAACACCGCGGCCCCGATCGGCCAGCGCAGCTGCTGCCATACCGGAGTGGACAGCCGCCAGGCGAACAGCGCCATCAAGAACCAGGTGAGGTAGTACGGGTCCAGCAGGCTGATCTTGAGCGCGGCGTGACCGAGTGCCCAGTGGTAGACCGAGTACGCCACCTCGAAGATCACGTACGGGACGGCCAGGCCGTAGATGAGTTTGCGCGCCTTCCCCGCCGAGAAGCTGAAGTTCCGCGACAGGTAGCCGGTGATCACGATGAACACCGGCATATGGAAGGTGTACACGAACAGGTAGGCGGCGTGCGCGGCCCGTACGTCGCGCAGCGACTCGATCGCATGCCCGCCGACGACCAGCACGATGGCCAGGAACTTGGCGTTGTCGAAGAACGGGTCGCGCGGTTTGCCCGGCCCCGCCGGCGGCGTGCGGGACAGCTGGGATTGATCCCGCGTGGGCTGGTCGGAACGCGGGTTGCTGGACGCGTCGCCTGGGGCGAATGTCGAGGGCGAAGCGGTGGCACTACTCATAGGATGATCTGCGGATCGTCCGCACCTGTGGTTCGGAGTTCTCGGCGGCTGGATGGGGAATTGGTCAAACGATTCCCGACTGGACGGCAGCGGCCCGACCATACCTCGCGCGGTCCGCGGTCGGGCGCGGGTCGAGGAGATTCGTCGACGAGCATGCGGCCCGGGAGCGTCCGGCGGAATGGTGATCATTACCCGGGCATGGGCCCAAAACGTACGAACCAGTCGAACCGCAGCACATCCTGCTGGGGTGTCAGCCGCTTGCGGTGTCGGCGGCTTGGCTCTGCTCGACGAGTTCGCCCTCGATGGTGATCTGGATCTCGTTGCTGACCACGAGTTTGCCGTCCAGCACCATGTCGGTGCCGATGCCGAAATCGGTCCGGTTGAGCTGACCACGGGCGCCGTAGGAGATCCGGTGACCCATCATGCCCGGGTCGTTGAGCTCCCCATACTTGGTCACGGCCAGCGACACCGGGTGGGTGACGCCCTTGATGGTCAGGTCCCCGGCCAGCGTGTACTGGTCAGGCCCGGCGGCTTGGACACCGCCGCTCTTGAACGTGATGACCGGGTATTTGTCGGTGTCCAGGAAATTCGGCGAGCGCAGGTCGTTGTCGCGCGTCTCATTGTTGGTGCGGATACTGGCGGCCTGGATCGTCGCCTCCACCGACGACGTTTCCGGGTGCTCGGGGTCGATGTCAGCGGTGGTGGTGACCTCGGCGAAGTGACCGCGTACCGTCATCATGCCGAAGTGCTTGGCGGAGAACTCAACCTGGGTGTGGTAGGGGTCAAGCTGCCAGTTGCCCATCGGGACCTCCTGCTTTATTTCGCACAAGCGTGGCGACCGGCCAAGCTAACAGCGAGAGCGACCACGACAATGATCCGGCCAGTATCGCACGGAGCTTTCCGTGCGCCGCACGGGTCATCGCCGTGTCGCTCGCGTCATTCACCGCGTTCGCCGTCCTGCTCACCTGGTGCCGTTGCTCACCGAAAACAGGCATGGACGCCGGCACCGCAGCCCCGGCACTCGGACTCGGCGGCCTTGGGCAGGCCCGGCCTTGACCAGACGTGTCGGGATGCTGGACCATCCTGATTCTTCTGGGGACGGCGCTCACCACCGCGGCGGTCAGCGTCCCCCAGCCTGCCGCGGCGACGAGACCGTCAGCACTGCCCGGCCGGCCGTGTCGCTGGGGGTACAGCAGGCTGAGTCGTCGGCCTTGACGAGGGTGTCGATGTCGGCCTTGACGACGTACACCTCCCAGGGCTCGTTGCCGGGGCCGGTCACCCATACCTTGTCCTGTAGGGCATAGCAGCAGGCGGTGTCGTTCTCCTCCAGCGTGACGAGGCCGGAGTCCTTGAGCCGCTGGGCGGCGTCGGTGACCTGGCCGGAGTCCTCGACTTCCACGCCGAGGTGGTCCAGACGGGTCGACTCGTCCGCCTGGCCCTCGATCAGCACCAGCTTGAGCGGCGGCTCGGCGATGGCGAAGTTGGCGTAGCCGTCGCGGAGCTTGGCGGGCTCGGTGCCGAACAGCTTGGTGTAGAACTCGATCGACGCCGTCAGATCGGCGACGCGCAGTGCGAGCTGGACGCGAGACATCCCAGAACCCCTCTCATCGAGGCGGTGGGTTCCCACCGCTGATTCGATATCTGTCTAAGCAGACTCTGAGTTTGCCTCTTTGCTTTGGTATCTGTCAAATTAGAGACATGTCAAAGCAGACGCTGCCGATGGCCGACCCGGAGCCGTGCTGCTCGCCACTGGTTCGCGACTCGGTGAGCGAGGAGGCGGCGGCTGAGCTGGCGCGCCTGTTCAAGGCGCTGGCCGACCCGGTGCGGCTGCGGCTGCTGGCGCTGATCGGCGCGCACCAGGGCGGCCGGGAGCCCGGTGCGGGGGTGTGCGTGTGCGAGCTGACCGGGGCGTTCGAGGTAACCGCGCCGACGATCTCCCACCATCTGAAGGTGCTGCGCGAGACCGGCCTGATCTCGTCGGAGCGGCGTGGCACCTGGGTGTATTACTGGATCCTTCCTGGCGTACTGGAGCGGCTGGCCGGCCTGTTCGCCCCCCAACCCGTCGCCCCCCAACCCGTCGCCCCGCAGCCGCTCAGCGCCGGATCAGCCACGTCGGAGCCGGGCACGTCGGAGCCGGTCAGCGCCGGATCGGGCACGTCGGAGCCGGCCACGTCGGAGCCGGCCACGGCGGGCGCTCGATGAGAGGAACCGGTGATGCGGCGCGTGCTGGCGCGGCGCGATCACCCGTCTCTTGCCAGGGCCGTACACGATTGACCCTCCGCCTGGACTACGCGGCAACGTCGAGACCCGATCCGCCCTGGATCCATGTGGCTGCCACTCCGCGACGCTGAAGGCTGGGGCCGGGGCCGACCTGGCGGCCGGTCCCCGGCCGATCGAGCGAATGCCGCGGCGCCGGCGAACTTGCTCGGCTTGACCTCCCCGCCGGAGGCGTGCCGGCCGACGACGACCGCCCCGATGGACATGAACTCGTCCATGACCTCACGGTTTCACGTCCGCCACATGGCCGGTGCCGCCCTTGCGATCGGCGTCGGCATCCGGCCGAAACCACTCATACCACTTAGCCATGATCGCGTTCGCTGACGACCGTTCGGCAGCCGCGAGCGAACGTGATCATGGCTGGTTACGCCCTTGTCAGTCGGCCGCGTGTTCCGTCACTTTCTCGTGTGTCTGAGCTGCGGGTGCTGGAACGGCTGGGCGGACGAGGAGGAGTAGCGCTGACAGGATGCCGATGCCGGCGAGCACGACGCAGGCGGCAAAGCCTTCCTGGTGTCCCTCGACGAGCGCGAGGCGTGTGCTGCCGCCGTCGGCGATGATCTCATTCGTGCGCGCGACGGCCACCGTCGAGACGATCGCCGTCCCGATCGCGGCGCCGATCTGGAAGGTGGTGTTGCTCAGCCCGGACGCCACACCTGCCTCTCGCTCATCGATGCCGGCCAGAGCCGCGATCGAACACGTCACGAAGGTGAATCCCACGCCCAGCCCGGAGATGAGCAGCCCGGGGAAGATGTCGCCGAAGTAGCTGCCGCCCACCGATACCTGCGTGAGGTAGAGACATCCGGCTCCCAGGAGCGCCAGCCCGCCGCCCGCGACAAGGCGGAAGCCGATCTTGAGTACCAGGCCCTGGCCGACGATGGCGGCGACGGCCACAGTCACCGGGAACACCACCGAGGTGAGACCGAACTTGACCGCCGAGAAGCCGAGCACCTGCTGGGCGTAGAGGGTGAGCACGAACGGCATCCCGAAGGCGACCGTAGAGAAGAGCACCATCGTGACATTCGCGCCGACCAGCGTCCTGGATCGCAGGATTCGCAGCGGGAGCAATGGTGCCGCCACACGAGACTCGATCAGTGTGAACACGCCGAGCAGCACCGCGGCACCGGCCAGCAAGCCGACCGTCTGCGCGTCTGCCCAGCCCACCGCCGGCGCCTTCACGACCGCGTAAACCAGCATGGTCAGCGCGGCGGTGGCCGACAGCGCGCCCAGCGGGTCGAAGCCGCGGACCTTCTCGGTGGCTCGGCTCTCGCGGAGCACCCGCGGCGCGAGTCCGAGAATCACCAGGCCGGCCGGCACGTTGATCAGGAAGATCCATTCCCAGCTGATGTCCGTGAGAGGGCCGCCGATCAGCCAACCGGCCGTCCCGCCGACGCCGCCGATCGAGCCCCAGATGCCGAGCGCCTTGTTCCGTTCCGCGCCCTCGTCGAAGGTCGTCGTGACGATGGACAACGCGGTCGGCGTCATGATCGCGGCGCCTACGCCCTGAAATGCCCGGGCGGCGATCAGTGCCGCGGGTGACCACGCGAGGCCGCACAAGAACGACGCCAACGTGAACGCGCCCAGGCCTACCAGGAACATCCTGCGCCGGCCGACCAGGTCGGCGGATCTGCCGCCGAGAAGTAGCAGTCCGCCGAACGTCAAGGCATAGGCGCTGAGCACCCATTGCAGGTCCTGCGGGGCGAATCCGAGGTCGGATTCGATCGAGGGTAGGGCGACGACAACGATCGCCGAATCGAGGATCACCATGAAGAAGCTGCCGCATAGCAGCGCCAGCGCCTTCCAACGGCGTGGGTCGGGCGTGGATTGGACCACGAGAGTCTCCAGAGTTAGCTAGCCAAGGAACTCGGTGTCGGAGTGGGCGACCGTCGTCGGCTACCGGCTCGACATCCGCGCCAAAGCCGGGCCTGGGCCGCCCGCGGATCGCGCACCAGCGCGGGGCCGCGTAGACGCGCCCGCGCTCGACCGGCTTTGCCGGCAACCGGCGAACGGCGAGCCGACCGCGTCGGTCGCCGCGGTCAGCAGGATCAGCGGCCGCAGACGAGGTTCTCGATGAACGCCGATGGGCGGACGATCGTGTGCGGGATCGCGGAGCGCGGAGTAGATGTCATGCCAACAACGCTAGGCACGCTATTCGATCCGCTCCATGACAGATCAAGCCATCAACATATCTGTTTCGCTCAACCGCTATCCTGAATGGTATGAGCACTGCTGCCAGCGATCCGGTCGCGGACATCGTGGCGGACGTGGTCGCCACGACCCGGCGCGGCGCCTTGATGTACGCCCGGAGCCGGTTTCATGCGCCGTGGGGAGTCTCATTTCCCGCCGGCGTGGCGGCCAGCTTCCACGTCATCACGTCGGGAGCATGCTGGCTCAGCGTGGATGGCGCCGAGCCCATCCAACTCATCTGTGGCGACGTCGTCCTTATCCCGTCGGGTGCTGCGCATCAGCTTTCCGATGTCCCCGGGCGGGCGGTGCGCCCCATGAACGAGGTGGCCGGCCGGCCGCTCGATGACGGGGCAACGCCCTGTGAAGTCGTTATCGAGGGCGACGGCCCGCAGACTGTGTGGATATGCGGCGGGTATCGCCTCGCACCGGGGCTGCGTCACCCGTTGACGAGCGTCCTGCCCGAGGTGGTCGTCATTACCGCAGCTCAGTCCCGAGGCACCGGTCTCGGTGCCGCGGTCGAGCTGATTGCCGCAGAAGTCGATGGCACCGACCCTGGTGCGCCGGCCGTGATGTCGTCCCTGGTCGAGTTGCTGTTTGTCTATCTGCTGCGGACCTGGTTCGCCGAGCATCACGACGACGCAGGCTGGGGGCGCGCTCTCTTCGATCCCGTTGTCGGGACCGCGCTGTCCCTCATCCACGCCGATCCTGGATGGGGTTGGACCCTCGACTCGCTCGCCGGCAAGGCCGGAACCCCACGTGCGACGCTCACCCGCCGATTCGCAACTCTGACCGGCCAATCGCCGATGGCCTACCTGGCGACCTGGCGGATGACTCTCGCGGCTCGGATGCTACGCGATGAGACATCAACGCTCCGGCAGATCGCGCAGAAGATCGGCTACGACTCCGAGTTCGCCTTCGCACGGGCATTCAAACGGACCACGGGCGTGGCCCCAGGGCAGTACCGCAGGCAAGCGACCCAGCCGAACTGAGCTCTGATCAGCCGGGCCGCGGAGTCAGCTAACCGTCGCAGGGGCGAGCCGGCAAAGGTGCGGCGCTGAACAGGATGAGGTCTTCGTGGGCGAGGACGTGCAGTGAATGGGCCCGAAGGTCCGCCGCTCGCCGTGGAATGTGGCGTGTGCTAGGTGTTGCATATCGGTCACCAGAGTCGGGGAGCCGCGGATGTACCTTGATGGTTTTGAGCGCTACCCCTTGTTGTTCGGTCCCAGCCCGATCCACCCCTTGGACCGGCTCACCGAGCACCTTGGCGGCGCTCGCATCTGGGCGAAGCGGGAAGATTGCAACAGCGGGCTGGCCTTCGGCGGCAACAAGACCCGCAAGCTGGAGTACCTGATTCCCGACGCCTTGGCCCAAGGAGCGGACACGCTGGTCAGTATCGGCGGCGTGCAGTCCAATCACACCCGGCAGGTGGCCGCGGTCGCCGCGAAGGCCGGGCTGAAGGCCGTGCTGGTCCAGGAAAGCTGGGTGGACTGGCCAGACGCCGTCAACGACAAGGTCGGCAACATCCTGCTGTCGCGCATCATGGGCGCTGAAGTGCGGCTGGTGCAGGCCGAGTTCGGCATCGGCTTCAAGAGCAGCTGGCACCAGGCATTGGAGGACGTCAGGGCGGCCGGTGGCACGCCGTACCCGATCCCCGCCGGAGCCTCCGATCACCGGCTGGGCGGTCTCGGCTTCGTCAACTGGGCCCACGAGGTGCAAGAGCAGGAACGCCGGCTAGACGTCTTCTTCGACACGATCGTGGTGTGCAGCGTCACCGGCAGCACCCAGGCCGGCATGATCGCCGGTTTCGCGGGCCAGGACCGGCCCCGCCGTGTGCTGGGCATCGACGCCTCGGCCAAGCTGGACGAGACCCGCACCCAGGTGGAGAAGATCGCACGCAACACGGCTGAGCTCATCGGGCTTGGACGAGACCTGCGCGACGACGAGGTTACCGTCCTGGAGGGCTGGGCCGGCGACCGGTACGGCATCCCCGTCCAGTCCACGTTGGACGCCATCCGGCTAACCGGCCGCCTCGAAGGCATGATCATCGACACGGTCTATGAGGGGAAGTCCATGGCCGGGCTCATCGACCTGATCCGCCGTGGCGACATCCCCGAGGACTCCACCGTCCTGTTCGCCCATCTCGGCGGTCAGCCCGCCCTCAACGCATACAGCGGCCTGTTCCACTGATTGCGCCTTGCCGGCAAGGCACAGCTCCACCGCGGCCGGCACAGGGTGGGTGAATGTCGGGCGGCATACAGATGAGGTCTCGACACGCGCCGGTGGGGCAGGGAACCGCAGAATCGTGATTGCTCGCTGTTTGCTCGTCTGTCCCGGCACGGGCCGTCAGCACCCGGCACGCGCCGGACGCTGCCCAGGCCAGCGGCGGCGCCGGACCCGCACGAAGCGGCACGTAACGGCACCAGGCGGCAGGGTCCGGTATCCTCGGCGTGGCCGGGTGGCTAGCTCAATTGGCAGAGCTCCGGACTTTTAATCCCAGAGATCATTCGATCCTGATTCCTGGCATCTCCAATAGATCACAGCGATGAACTGCAATTACTCGATCTAGACCGCCTCAACTTGATGCATTTCTGATCTTTGTTTGCTCGATGTTTGCTCTTCCGTCGCGATCTTGTCGTTGCACGAACGACGGGCATCCGGCTGTGGAATTATGCCAGGGTCAATGCGCGCAGTACATTGCTGACGATCGCCGTCATCGACATCATCGCTACGTAGCGTGGCTCCAATGGGCGGCAGTGTTGATGTGCAGGCCAAGGAGTTGGCTGATGACCGCAGTGGGACTTGGGCGGCAAGGTCGATGGCTGCGGTGTTGCGGGCGGCGCGTATGGGATGTGCAGGGGACCTTTAGCCGACCGGCGAGGTAGCTGGCTGGGGCGATGTTCCAGCGCTCCGCCGGAAGAGCCATCGATCAAGACGGTTTAATGACGCTCCATTCGCCGCACGGTCCGATTGCGCCACCGCGCAGGAGGCGGTCTTTGGGATCAGTCCCTCGTACGTCAGGTTGATCCCCTCGACCTTGATCTTGGTCGGCTCCTTGTAGAGCAGGTCGTGCAGCTCTCTCTTGTTCTCGGAAGTTGACCTCTTCTCTTCCTGTCCTCCATGCTGCAGTCCTCATCTGCGCAGATTCCCACCCAGACCCAACACGGGCCTCCATCGGTTACCGTCACACCGTCTGGCCAGGCGACAACATACGACTCATTCCGTCCGAACGATAGAACGTTGGAACGGGGCGTTTGATCACAGGATCCGCAGGCAATTTCTCTCGGCATTACATCTCGAAAGATCAAGTAGTTCCCGTCCACTCTCGGCCAAGAGTCTTGACACGACTCCAAATTGAGTCGAATCATCGAATTTAGCCGACGTACAAGCTCCAGGCGAGATCCTTTATTGTCGCAAGTGATCAGAGGGCAGTAGGCGGGGCGTCAACGGTCGGTCGCGGACACGGCGGCGACGGTCGACGGAAGTTGCGTGGTTGCCTCGCATAAATGGTCTCGAACTCCAGAATCTAGCCA
>DATBKU010000171.1:0-6998 GCA_036555725.1 Streptosporangiaceae bacterium
GAGTTCCGCGTCGGCGGAGAGTGGGACTTCGTGATGCACGGGCCGGACGGGACCGACTACCAGGAGTGGATCACCTGGCGGGAGATCGTCCCGCCGGAGCGGATCGCGCTGCTGCACGGCGAGTCCCGCGACGACCCGAACTCCTTCGAGTCGGTCCTGACCTTCGAGCCGGCCGGCGAGCAGACCCGGCTCGTGATGCGCACGGTGTTCCCCACCAAGGAACTCCGCGACGAGGCCGTGGAGAAGCACCACGCGATCGAGGGCGGCGAGCAGACGCTGCGCAACCTGGCGGCCTACGTCACGGAGGTCGCCCGGGAGCGGTCCACGGGCCGCGGGCCGGCGACCGCCGGCGAGACCATGACCGAGCAGGAGACCGGGCAGGAAGGGACGGTGCGCTGATGGCCGGGAAGGTGTTCTTCAGTGTGACGATGTCACTGGACGGCTTCATGGCGCCCGAGGACGTACCCGTCGCATACGTATTCTCGCCCGAAGGTCAGCACGACCCGAGGGCCCAGCGCTGGATGACGAAGTGGTCGGAGCTGCAGGCGTGGCTGTTCCCGCAGCGGTGGTTCCGGGAGAACCTCAAGCTCGGCGAGGGCGGCGAAGAAGGACTCGACAACGACATCGCACGGGCGACGTACGAGCGCACCGGCGCCAGCGTCATGGGCAAGCGCATGTTCGACGGTGGCGAGCTGGCATGGCCGGAGGAGGCGCCGTTCCACACCCCGGTGTTCGTCGTCACCCACACCAAGCGTGACCCGTGGGAGCGGCCGGGCGGCACCACCTTCCACTTCGTCAACGACGGCATCGACAGCGCGCTGCTCCAGGCCCGCGAGGCCGCCGGTGACCGCGACGTGCGCATCGCCGGCGGCGCCGAGACGATCCAGCAGTACCTGGACAGCGGCCTGATCGAGGAGTTCTCGATTACGCTCGCGCCCGTGCTGTTCGGCACCGGCATCCGCCTGTTCGACCGCGTGGACCCCGCCCGCCTCGCCTTGGACCAGGCCCGCACGGACGCATCGTCCCGGGTGACCCACCTGACCTACACCGCCGTGAAGCGCTAGCCCGCGTTCGGCCAGCGTGCGGTGCCGCTAGGCCCTGTTTCATAAGCCGCTGTCCTGCTGCGCGTCGCCCAGGCGGCGCCTCGATGGTGTGGAAGAGATGCCATCCGAACAGCGCAAGGCCGGTGAGCAGCCCGGCCATCAGCACGCAGCCGGTGGCGGCAAAGCCGGGCAACGGCGACGGCGCTCCATTCGCCGCACGTTCTTGCGACGGTCTGGGCGCAGCCTTAAATTGGCCGCGTGGCGCTGGGTACGGCACGTGCCAGCTTGATCAACGCCAAGGCGTACGGGGCGAACCCGGTTGCCTTCTATCGGATGTTGTCCGGTAGCGGCGACGGCTACCGCGCTGTGGCACCTTTCGACCTCTTCGGGCAGAACGTGCTGATCAATGACCCCGATCTGGTGGCCGAGGTGCTGGCCAGCCCATCGGGGCAGCGCTTCGGAAAGACGGGGCTGCGCTTCTTCGCGGTGATCCGTCGGCTGCTCAGATCCGGCCTGTTCGGCATCGATGGGGATCAGCACCAACGCCGGCGCCGGCTGGTGTATCCCCTGCTGCAGGGTGAGGCGCTACGGCCCTTCGCAGGCGCCATGAGCCGGGCGGCCGAGCGGCTTCGCGAGGAGTGGACGGTCCCGCCGGGAAAGACGGTCGATGTGGCAGAGGCGGCCGCGCGGACTTCCCTTGACCTATTGGCTGAGGCGCTGGTCGGTCCGCCCCTCGCCCCGTCGGCGGTCGAGCTGGGACACCTGTTCGCTCACGCGGAACCCACGCTGCTGCGAATGCTCAAGGCTCCGGTCGTGTTTCCGGCCTGGCTCCCGACGCCCGCCAACAGGCGCCTCGACCACGCGACTGCGGCTCTTCGGAATCGGGCCGCCGACCTGCTACGGCTCGATGAACCCGCACCCGATACGGTGCTAGGTCGACTACTGGCCCGCGAGTCCGACCGCACCCGCATCCTGGATGAACTGGTGACGCTCGTCGTGGCCGGCCACCAGAGCACGGCCGCGGCCATCACGTTCACGCTGTACCTGCTCGCAAAACACCCAAACGAGGCGAGGCGGATCGCCGAAGAGGCCACCGCCGCCCTGAACGGACGGGCCGCCACCATCGACGACCTGCCGGTACTCCCCCGCACGGCCATGGTGGTGGCCGAGGCGATGCGGATCTTCCCCCCGGTCTGGATCATCACCCGACGCACCATCGGAGTGCAGCGCCTCGGCGCCCACACCCTCAGGCCGGGAACGACCGTGCACATCTGTCCACACACCCTCCACCGCAACCCCACGCACTGGCCCGAGCCCGACCGATTCCTGCCGGAGCGCTTCGACAGCACCAGCCACCGGCACCGCTTCGCCTACGCCCCCTTCGGTGGAGGTCCCCACAAATGCGTGGGCAATGACTTCGCACTCATGGCGACCGCCATCGTGATCGCAACCGTCCTACCCGCCGTACACCTCCATCCCCCCACACACGACATACGCGTCTCAGCCCGATCGTTCACCGTCCCGGACGGCGGCCTGCAGCTGCGACTGGCGCCCGCGCCAGGCTGACGGGGCGGCAGGCGCCCGGTTCGGGCCTGGCGGTGTGGCGGCTTTCACACAACTTTCCCCCGGACTCTTTCCCGGGGCCTTCCTGCCGCCCGCGTCGACGGCGCCGGAAGAAAGATGCTCCGAACCAACCAGGGGACGGCCTCATCATACGGAGGCATAAAGGCACGGCGCCAAGGGCTGATCCGAAATAACCCGCCGTGTCACTATGGGGGAAACATGCGACTCGGTAAAGCGGCGGTCTTCGGTATTGTCACCGGCGCCATGACGATCGGTCTCGCGGCGCCCGCGATGGCCGACACCGGATTTGTGATCGTGAAGCCGGGTCAGGCACGACCCGGTGACCAGGTCACCGTTGTCGGCAAGGCGTGCCGGGGCGACGGCACGGCCGAGTCCCCGGCCTTCGAGGGCGGGTCGGTTCCGCTGAACGGGGCCGAGGAGGTCGAGGGCCGGGCGGGCCTGGCGACCATCAAGAAGGACACCGTCCCGGGCACCTATACCGTGCTGGTGCGCTGCGGCGGCCGGCCTGTGCAGGTGACGACGGGGCAGGTCGTCGTGGTGGCCGGCAACGCGGGCCCCAAGACGCACGCCGCCCCGAGCGGCGGGGCCAAGACGGGCTTCGGCGGCGGCGCCGGCGGCGCGGACACCGCCCTGCTGGCCGGCGGGGGCGTTCTGCTGCTGGGGGCGGTCGGCGTCGGCGCCGTGGCCGCCCGTCGCCGCGATGTCGCGGCCTCCTGACGCGCTGATCGGTGGCCGTCTCCTCCGGGAGGCGGCCTCCGGGCGTTTGTACGGCACGGCCCGAAGGGCGACGAGCCCGCGGGCTGAGGCGATTTCCGCAGCCCCCAGGAATGGCGGAGTTTCCGCGAACGGGGACCGTGCGGTGGCAATTAATTCTCGCCGGGCGGGTGAATGGACAATGCTGGGAAAGGCCGGCCTTTGGGTGCTGTCGGTTGTGCTGCTTGCCGCCGGCCTGATGGCGATGGGCCTGGGGCTGCGCGGTCCGGCCGGGCCGCCGCAGCCCCCCGCGTGGGCGGCGACCACCCGGGCGGTCGATCACGGCGGACCGGTGCTGACCCGCTCGGCCCCGCTCCTGGTGACGGTCCCGGCGATCGGGGTTCGCGCGCCGCTGGAACGCTTGGGCCTTGAGCGCGACGGCTCGGTCCAGGTGCCCCCGGCCGACCGGCCCGGCCAAGCCGGCTGGTACGGCGGCGGTCCCTCCCCGGGGGAGCGCGGCGCGGCCGTGATCCTGGGCCATGTCGACTCCGCGAACGGCCCCGCGGTCTTCTACGACCTGGGACGGCTGCGGCCCGGCGATCGCGTCGAGGTCGACCGCGCGGACGGCAAGGTGGCGGTCTTCACGGTCGAGTCCATTGAGCGGGTCTCCAAGGACCGGTTCCCGACCCGGCGCGTGTACGGCCCGCTCGACCATGCCGGGCTCCGGCTGGTCACCTGTGGCGGCTCCTTTGATCAGGTGAAACGCAGTTACCGGGACAACATCATCGTCTACGCCGCCCAGACGGCGGTCCGGTAGCGACCCAACACCGGCGGCCTGGTCGAGAGGCGGCAACGCGCCTAGGTCCGGGAGCTCACGCTGGCATCGCCGAGGCGACCGTACAGCCGCGGATCTGGCAGAAGGGCTCGGAGTACATCGACCAAGTCCCGTCGCAGACCTCGAGGCCCTGAGACGGGCAGCGCAGTCGCCGGGTTCGCAACCCGATCCGGCATCCCGGAACGCACCTACCGGCGCCGCCTCGCCAAGCTCCGCGCCTGGACGAACCTGTCAAGGTGCCATAGCCGACACCGGCGGTCGACGCAGCCGAGGCCCTTGCCGCGAAGTACGCGAGCGACCGAAGTCTTAGGTGGGGAGCAGTTGGCGATAGGAGCCGAACTCGATGTCGTGCTCGAGGGTGGGGCGGGTCGGCCGCCAGCCGAGCAGCTGCCGCGCCCGGTCGGCGTTCACCCGCTGGGTCATTCCGATCCACGCGGTGACCGGTGCGATGGCTTGGGCCTGTTCGGGTGGGAGGCCTGCGGTGCGGTCCGGCCGGCCGATGAGCCGGCCGATCGCCTCGGCGACTGCCCGTGGTGTCGACTCGCCACCGACGAGGTTGAGGAGGGTGGCTGCGGGTGCCTCCTCCAGGGCGAGCGCGTAGGCCTCGGCGAGGTCGTCGACGTGGACGTTCGGCCACACGGCGTCGCCGGGGATCCGGTAGCAGGCGGCTTGGTGGGCGAGCGCGGACTCGATGAGTCCGGTGAGGATCGCGCCGCCGGCGTCGCCGTAGACGAGGGCCGGCCGGATGACGAGGCCGTGTCTGGCGGTGAGGGTCGCCAGCTCGAGTTCTCGTCGCCAGATCATGTGGGGCGGGGTGTTGGGAGGCGTGTGCTCGGTGGCTATCTGGTCGCCGGTGTCGCCGAGTACGCCCAGTCCGCTGGTGTAGATCAGTGGCTTGCCGGTGGCCAGCATCGCGCGTACGGCTGTTTGTTCTTCGGCGGCGGCGCGTGGGAGGTCCTCGAGCGCGTCACGGGCGAAGGCGGCGTGGATGACGGCGTCGGCACTGGAGATTGCGGCGCGCAGGCGGTCGTGGTCGGCGAGCGCGCCGAGGTACGGATCGACGCCGGCGCGGCGGAGTTGGTCGGCGGTGGCCGCCGATCGCGCCAACCCGACCACCTGATGACGGCGGGCGCGCAGCGCGCGGGCCACCCCGGCGCCGATCAGTCCGGTGGCGCCGGTGATGAAGACCCTCACGCCGGCGCTGTTTCGCCGACCGGCCCGTAGACGAACGAACGGGTGGAGGCGATGAAGTCGTGCGGGAAGCCGAGCTCGATCTCGCTGGCCTCGGTCAGCCGGTGCAGCGCGTCCTCGGGCAGCCGCAGGTCGGCCGCGGTCAGGTTGTCGGTGAGCTGGTCGGGTCGGCGGGCGCCGAGGATCGGGTGCACCCACGGCCGGGCCGTCCGGGTCCAGGCGATGGCGACCTGGGAGGAGGTGGCGTCGAGCTGGTCGGCGACCGCATCGAGCTCGCGGGCGATGCGCAGGTCACGTTCGCTGATGGTGGCCGGGTCTACCCGGGTGGCCCCGGGGCCCGGCCCCGGATTCGCTGATGGGGTCACTGGGGTCCGGGTGAACTTCCCGGTGAGGACGCCGCCGGCGAGCGGCGACCAGGCCGCGACGGACAGGCCGAGCGTCTGCGCCATGGGCAGCAGGTCGCGTTCCACCTCGCGCTGCACCAGGCTGTAGGGCACTTGGAGGCCGACGAACGGCGTCCAGCCGCGCAGGTCGGCGAGCATGTTGGCGCGGGAGACCACCCAGGCGGGCGTGTCGGAGATGCCGACGTAGAGCACCTTCCCGGCTCGGACCGCGTCATCGAGGGCCCGCATGGTCTCCTCGATCGGGGTGTGCGGATCCCAGATGTGCACCCAGAACACGTCGATCCGGTCCGTACGCAGCCTCGTCAGGCTCTGCTCCAACGAGCGGGTCAGGCTCTTGCGGTGGTTGCCGCCGGCGTTCGGGTCGGCGCCGTCCATCGTCACCGTGTACTTCGTGGACAGCACGAAGCGGTCGCGGTCCGCGCCGAGCAACTCGCCGACGATCCGCTCGCTGGCCCCCTCGGTATACCGGTTGGCGGTGTCGATCACGTTCCCGCCGGCCTCCGCGTACGCGGTAAAGATGGCACGGCACTCATCCAGCGCGGCGCCCCAGCCCCAGTCCTCGCCGAAGGTCATCGTGCCCAGGAAGAGTTCGGAGACGCGCAGCCCGCTGCGCCCGAAAGTCCGGTATCTCATGTCGGTGACTGTACATAGTGTCTAGACGATATGTCTAGACGCTTTGTACGATATGGTCCATCACATGGCACGAAGGAGCCGGGCAGCGCAGCCACACCGTGCCCTCAAGGACGTGATCGTGGCCGCCACCGGGCGGCTGCTGGCCGAGCGGCGCTTCGACGAAATCACCGTGGCCGACATCCTGACTGCGGCGAACGTCGCCCGGGGCAGCTTCTACTTCTACTTCGACAGCAAACACGAGGTACTGGCCGAACTGGTGACCAGGGCGATCGGGCGCGGCCACGACGCCTCGCAAAGCTGGCTGCAGCACCGTGATAGCGACGAGCGGCCGGCCGCGGTCCGGCAGTCGATCGCCGACGGCGCCCGGCTGTGGGCCGACCAGGCGCCGGTGCTGCGCGCGATCGTGGAAAACTGGCGCAGCGACCCCCGGCTGACCGAACTGTGGCAGGCGCAGATGGCCGGCTTCACCGCGACCACCGCGGCCCGCATCGAAACCGACCACACGGCGCACGACGCCGCCGGGCAGGTCGACGCGGAAACGCTGGCCGCCGCGCTGACCTGGCTCGGCGAACGCCTCTACTACCTCGCCGCCATCGACATACCGCCCTTCGACGA
>DATBKU010000172.1:0-34501 GCA_036555725.1 Streptosporangiaceae bacterium
CCCCACAATTACCTCGTCAGCGCACGCCGGCGGTTGACTCTGCCCCGCGGGAATGGCCCATGCTCAAGATGTGGATGAACTGCTGAGCATCGGCGAGTTCTCCGCCCGGTGCGGCCTATCCGCCAAGCGGCTTCGCTCCTACGCTGCCGCCGGCCTGCTGGTGCCGGCTGCCGTCGACGCCCGGTCGGGCTATCGCTACTACTCGACCGGCCAGCTGAACCAGGCTCGAATCATTGCCTTGCTGCGCCGCGCCGGGATCGCCGTCGACGACATCGCGAGCTTCCTTGCGCGACCCGACGCGAGCCGGCTTGAGCGCTGGGATCGCGAGATCGTACGGGTCTCGGCCGTCCAGCGGCATGCTTTGGCCGAAGCCCGGGCCGCCCTCGCGCTAGATCGAGCACCTCCGTCACCTCAACCGATCACTGAACCAAAGGGATCTGACGCGACGAATGCCTTCGTCGCTGGGGCGGCGACTCACCGGGGTGGACGCGACTTCAACCAGGACGCTGTGCTCGTCGGCGACGGGCTGTTCGCGGTGGCGGACGGCCTCGGCGGTCTCGCAGACGGGGAGGTTGCCAGCAGGCTCGCCCTTGACATGCTCGACGCCGCCTTCGCCACCGACCGCAGCCTTGCCGGGCTCCTCAGAGCCTGTCACGAGGCCAATCAGGCCGTCTGGCGGCAGGACAACCGCGAAGAGGCGACGATGGGCACGACCGTGGTGGCCCTCGCGCTGACCAGCGACACCGCCACCGTGGCCCTGCACGCCGGTGACTCACGGCTGTACCGCCTGCGCGCCGGAGAGATCAGCCGAGCACAGGCCCAGACCCATCCCCATCGGTACGTACTCACCCGAGCGATCGGCTCCGGTCCCGAGGTCGACGTCGACTACCAAGGAGTGTCCGGCAAGCCAGGCGACCGACTCGTACTCTGCACCGACGGTCTGTACAAAGCTCTGTCCGCCGACGAGATGAGGGCCGTGTTGGCGGCGCAGGCGAAACCGCAAGAATCCGCGGACGAACTGGTCACAACTGAAGTGGGACGTCGAACCGACGGCAACGTCACCGCCATGGTGGTCAACGTCCAATGAGCGCCTGCCCGGCTGAAAGTCCCTGGTCAGCCGGCGGCGGCTTCGGCCGTGAACGCACGGTGGGCACGGTGTAGGGCGTAGGCGCTGATCGACATCAGGGCCGCCGCGGCGATCAGGGTGGCGGAGTGGCCGCCGAAGGCGGCGGCGCTGAGGCCGGCGAGGAGGGGGCCGGTGGCGCGCGCGGCGACCACGAAGATGGCGATGGCCCCGTTGATGCGGGGGTAGTGGCGCGGCCCGTAGTAGTCCACGAGCAGGGTGCCGCGCAGCAGGTCGGGCAGCCCGTACCCGAGGCCGAAGAACACGACCAGCGTGACGATGGCGCCGGTGGCCGCCGGTGCGTGGCCGGTGGTGAGCAACGGGGCAGGGAGGGCGACCGCCTGCCCGACGAACAGCAGGATCGCGGTGCGCTGCGCGGGGATCCATGGCCGCAACCCCGTGCAGGTCAGCCGTCCGAGGACTTGGAAGGCACCGACGGCGCCGGCGGTGACGGTGGCTAGCGGCAGCGAGTAGCCGCGGTCGGTGAGGTAGGCGACCAGGATGACCGTCACGGCGAGCTTCCCGGTGGTATGGCTGGTCAAGGCGAGGGTGAACCAACGGAAAGACGCGCGCCGGGTGATCGCGTCGCCGGTGGTGTCCGGGAGCGCCGGCGTCTCGACGTTGGCGGGCCGCCCGTCGGGATGTGCTCCCACGTCGGAAGGCCAGCGCCGCAGCAGCCCGGCGTGCAGCGGAACCGTGACCAGGCCCAGCGCCCCGGCGAGCAGGACCAGGCTGGTGCGCCAGCCGTACGCGCCGACGAGGACGCCGGTCAGCGGGACGAACACGGTGCTGGACAGGCCGCCGGCGATGGTGAGCACCAGCACGGCGCGGGCACGCTGCCGGATGAACCAGGTTGCGGTGACGGCGAACGCCGGTTCGTAGAGGGTGGCCGCCATGGCCAGCCCGGCCAGGACGAACGCCGCGTAGAAGGTGACCAGGGAATGGGCGTGTGCCCAGGCCAGCAGCGCCGCGACCCCGAGCAGGCTGCCGGCGGTCATGACGCCCCGGGCGCCGTGGCGCTGCAGCCGGCGCCCGACGGGGACGGCGACCAAGCCGGAGACCGCCACCCCTGTGGTGTACCCGCCGCTGAGCTGGGCCGTCGACCACCCGAGCTCGGCGCGCATGGGCACGACGAACACCGAGAAGGCGTAGACGAGCACCCCCCACGAGACCAGCTCGGTGACGGCGAGGGCGGCGACCATCCACCACCCGTAGAACACCCGCCGCCACGGCGCGGCGCGCGCTGTCGTACGGGGGTCGCAGGTCACGGGTCCCGTGCTGGCTGGTCGCGGTCGATGTCGTGGGGGTCGATGGCCAGCAGGGCCTGGCTGAACGCGGCGGCCGGGTCGGGAGCTACCAGCGCGCGGCGGTGGCTGACCCAGAGGGTCTTGCGCAGCGTCGGTCCGTCCAGTGCGACGGTGTGCAGCCGCCCGGTGGCCACCTCGGCATCGGCGGCGGCGGCCAGCACCAGAGAGACGCCGAGCCCGGCCTGCACGGCCGCCTTGACCGCCGCGGTGCTGCCTAGGTTCACCGCGGCCGGCAGCCGGGCGGCGTCCGCGCCGAGCGTGCTGTGCAGCAGGGTTCCGGTGCCGCTGGCCGGTTCACCGCCGAGCAGCGTCTCGCCGGCCAGCTCGTCGAGGGTCACGCCGGCCCGGTCCGCCCACGGATGGCCGGGGCCCACGATCACGACCAGGGGTTCGTCCCGCCATGGCGTGGCCTCGAACCCGGGCCGCTGGTCCCACCATTCGGTGAGCGCGACGTCGACGACCCCGGCGCACAACTCGTCGAGGACCTCGCGGTTGGTGCCCATCCGCTGCCGGATGCGGTAGCGCCCGGCGTGCGCGTGGCCGATCGACTTGATCACTGGTTGGAGCAGGTAGATACCGATGTTCGAGGCGGCGCCCACGACCAGCTCGGGATCGCTGAACAGCCGGCCCGCCCGGTCGGCGAGCTCGAGCAGGGCCCGGGCGTAGCGCTCGAACGCCGCGCTCGCCGGCGCGGGGACACAACCGGTGGAAGCGCGCTCGATCAGGCTGGTTCCCAGCTCGACCTCCAGGCGGCGGATGTGCTGGGACACGGCGCCCTGGGTGACGCCGAGCCGCGCCGCCGCAGCGCGAAACCCGCCGGTGTCGAGCACCGCGACGTAGGCGGTTACCTGGTTGAGGTTCATCGCCCGGTGCCCTCCGCCTGGCGCGGGGGCGGGGTGATCGCGCCTTCGGGGTATTTACCTGCCAGTGCGTCGCGGACCTGCTCGGCCGCGGCGAGTCCCATCTCGCGGCGCACGTCGTCGATCGCCGAGCCCAGATGCGGGGTGAGCACGGTCCGGGGGTGCGCCAGCAGCCCCGGCGGGACCCCGATCGAAGCCTCGCCAGGCGGGGTGTCCGGGGTGGTGTCTTCGAACGCGAACACGTCCGCCGCGTACCCGCCCAGCCGGCCGTCCCGGAGCGCCTCGGCGACGGCGTGCTCATCGACGATCGAGCCGCGCGCGGCGTTGACCACGCAGGCCCCCGGCCGCATCCGTCCCAGCGCCTCGGCGTTGAGCAGGTGCCGGGTGTCCTCGGTCAAGGGCACCAGCGGCACCACGACGTCGCTGCCGGCCAGCAGCTCGGGCAGCGAGACCCGGCGTGCGCCGAGTCGGCGCGCCTCGGGCTCGGGCAGCGGGACTGGGTCGCGGTACACGATCGTGGCGTCGAAGCCCAGGAGTCGGGTGGCCACCGCCCGCCCGACCCGGCCCATTCCGATGATGCCGACGGTGGTCCCCGCCAGGCCGCTGCCGTACAAGCGAGGCCGCCACCCGGCGTGCCGCCCGGAGCGCACCCAGGCGTCGCCCTCCACCAGGCGCCTGCGTAGCGCCAGCGTCAGCGCCACCACCAGCTCCGCCGTGGGCGCCGTCAGCAGCTCCGGCAGCACGGTCACCTGCACCCCGCGCCGCACGCACGCTTCCAGGTCGATGGTGTCGTGCCCCTTGAACACACCGCTGACCACCCGCAACCGTGGGCACGCCGCCAGCAGCTCGGCATCCACCCGGTCGGCCATGCACACCACAAGGCCGTCGGCCTGGCGCGCCCTGGCGAGCACCTCGGTGCGCGGCCACACCTCCTGTCCGCGCGACGGCGTCACCGGACTGCAGAACTCGGCCAACCGGGCCGTCACGTCCTCATGCACCCAGTGCGTCACCACGACCCGCATACGATGACATTAACTCATCAAATTAGAGATTGAATAGTTCTACGTTGTGTCCCGATCCGGTCGCTCGCGCCTAGAGGAGCCGCGGTAGACGCGGGGCGCCGTCAGTTCGCCGCGATGAACTGATGGTCAGTACGGATCTTGCCGTCGGCGTCCAGGGCCAGAATGTCCAGGCCGGCGCCGACGGCCTTGCCGCTCCGCGTCGACACCATTGACCATCGGATGCCGATCACGTTGGGCAGCAGGACGGACACCTCACCGTCGGCCTCGAAGACGTGCTCGCCCGCCGCGACGAACATCTCGTGGGCGCGAGATACCCGGGCGTCCATGGCATCGTGGCCGCGCACCTCCAGTGGCGGCACCGGAAACGCTAGGTTCGTGGCGGCCTGGCCGATCTCCTCCGGCGGGTTGAGGAGAACCTGGATTCCGTCCTGCGCCCACAGCTCACGGATCAGCCTGCTGCGCGCCGCCGGATCGGGCTCGTTCCACTGGGCGACATAGCGCTCGGCCAGCATTTTCACATCGAGTTCGTTGCTCATGCGCTGCAGTGTGCGCTCATGCCCCGCGCCATTGCGATTCCCTGCGGGGAATCGTGCCGCCCCACACATCGAGTAGTAATGGGGTCATGACGGTACTGGCGGAACCCGACCAGTTCGCACACCAGCTGCGGCGCTGGCGGGCGCTCCGCCGCTGGAGCCAGCTCGACCTGGCCATCAGGGCCGACACGACCCAGCGCCACCTGAGCTTTCTCGAACAGGGACGCTCCCGACCGGGGCGGTCCATGGTGGTACGGCTCGCCGAATCGCTCGGCCTGTCGTTGCGCGAGCGGAATGAGCTCCTGCTTTCCGCGGGCTATGCACCGGTCTATGCCGAATCCGACCTCGACGCCCCCGAGCTCGGCCCGGTCCGCGAGGCGCTGGACCGCATCCTGGACGGGCACCGGCCATACCCGGCGGTCGTCGTCAAGCCGTACGGCGAGCTGGTCGCCGCCAACTCGGCGTTCGCCGTGCTCACCGAGGGTGCGGCACCCGCACTGCTGGAGCCACCCATCAACGTGCTGCGCCTCGCCCTGCACCCGCAGGGAGCGGCACGCCGGGTCGAGAACATGGCCGAGTGGGGCCGCCACATCACCGCCAGCCTGCGCAACCAGGCGCGGCGGAGCCCGGATCCTGGTCTGGAGGAGTTCATCGCCGAGCTGGAGGGCTATTTGCCCGCCATGGACAAACCGGCCGAGCACCTCGGCTTCGCCGTACCGCTGCGGTTGCGAGTGCCGGCGGGCGAGCTGCGCCTGATCAGCACGCTGACGTCGTTCGCGACCGCCATCGATGTCACGCTTGCCGAGCTGCACCTCGAAGCGTTTCTGCCCACCGACGAGAGCACGGCACGGATCCTCAGGCAGCGCGAATCCCAGCTGGTCAGGTGATGGCGATGCCCGACAAGGTGCGGCAGCGCGCTGACACGGCAGACGGCCTGCGCATCGAGGCCATCGGCGTGAGCCGGCGGGTCCGGTCGGGACGCCGCACGCTCCAGGACGTATCGCTGACCATCGAGCCGGGCGAGCGGGTCGCGATCGTCGGAGGCAGCGGCACCGGCAAGACCACATTGCTCGACACCCTGGCCGGGATTCGACCGGCGGCCGAGGGCACCGTGCGCTACAACCGGCCGCTCAATTTCGGTTACGTCCCGCAGGACGACATCATCCACCGCGAGTTGCCGCTGGCGAGAACGTTGGGATACGCGGCCCGGTTGCGGCTGCCGAAGGGGACCCCGGCCGACGAGATCGACGCGGCCGTACGAGAGGTGCTGACCGCGCTCGACCTGAAGGACAGGGCGTCGCTCCGGGTTGGGTCGTTGTCGGGCGGTCAGCGCCAGCGGGCCGGCATCGCGGTCGAGTTGCTCACGCGACCTGATGTGTTCTTCCTTGACGAGCCGACCTCGGGGCTCGACCCGGCGACCGCGGCGGATTTCATGCGACTGCTGCGCCGGCTGGCCGACGGCGGGACGACGGTCGTACTGGCCACCCACAACCCACCTGACGTGCGGTATTGCGACAAGATCGCGTTCTTGGCCCGTGACGGGTACCTTGCCTATTTCGGCACGCCGGCGGGGGCGTGTGCGTACTTCGATACCGGTAGCATCGAGGAGATCTACGAGCGCCTGGCGGCCGCGGGCGATCCGCGGGAGCTGAGCGAGCGGTTTCAAGCCGGCCGGCCCGATGGGGTATCTCCTGCCGGCCCCTCGCCTCGCGGCTCGTCATCCGGGGGTCACCCGCCAGCGGTTGCCAGGGCCGGGCCCATTGCGCAGGCTGGTCATGTCCCGGCGCAACCTCGACATTCTCACCCGCAACCGGCTCACTCTCGCCATTCTCGTCGGCTCGCCGGTCATGGTCCTGCTGATGTTCGCGGTGCTGTTCCAGCCGGGCGCCTTCGACGTCACGGACCCGAGCCCGAATGCGACCGTGATGATCCTGTTCTGGATCGCCTTCGGCGGGTTCTTCTTCGGGCTGACGTACGGGCTGTTGCAGATCTGCGCCGAGTTCGCGATCCTGCGCCGGGAGCGGCTGGCCGGTCTCCGCCTCGGCCCCTACCTAGTGGGCAAGGTGACCGTGCTGCTGCCGCTGCTGGCCGCCGTCGACGCACTCATGCTCGGCGTGCTGCGTGCCCTTGACCGGTTGCCTCAGGCGGATGCGGCGACGTACGGGCGGTTGTTCGGCACGCTGCTGCTGTCCTCGGCGGCGGCGCTGGCGCTGGGTCTGTTGACCTCGGCCGCGCGGCGGCAGCCCCGGCCGGTTCGCGCTGCAGGCCGCCATCGCGGCACTGCACGCCACCGCACCCACGTACGAGGTCACCGACTGGGCCCAGATCCTCGTGCTCTACGACGAACTGCTGAAGGTTTGGCCGTCACCGGTGGTCGCGCTCAACCGTACGGTGGCGGTCGCGATGGTCGACGGGCCGGCGACCGCACTGGCCGAGGTGGACGCCCTCGAACACGACCGGCGGCTCGCCGGATACCGACCTGAAGCCGTCGACCTGAGCCGTCGACCTGAAGCCGTCGACCTGAAGCCGCCGGGCTGAGCCGGCCGGGCTAATGAACGCGCAGGTCATCGCCTTCCGCGGGCTGCACCAAGGACTTCCTGCGCGGCCACGGCCACTCCGAAGACGACGTCGAGAAAATGCACAACGCCTGGACCAAGTCCGTTCTCCTGCACATGACCCTGTGGTCGCGCCCCTACGTCTCAGATCAAGACTGGTGACCCGGGGCTGAGGAGCACCACCCCGGCCGCGACCATGACGAAGCCGATACGAAGCAGGCCGGACGTACGCTCAGCGCGAAAAGCGCTATTTCTGGAGGTCTGATGCGTACGGCCGCGAAACTATTGTCCGCTGGTTCGCTCGTCGCCGGCCTGAGCCTTGGTCTATCGGCGACCGCTCACGCCGATCCCTATGAATTCGCCGGAAGCTTCCCAACCCAAACAGAATGTGTTTCGGCAGGCGATCAAGGCGTGGCCGACAATAGTTGGAGCAGCTACCGCTGTACGTTGTTCGAGGGTGTGTGGGACCTCTACGTCCGCTCGTAGCCGCCGCACTCACCTAATCTGGCGGCGCGCGTCCGCGCCGATTACGGTCGGCCCGACCTTGACGGCGACGGCATCGACCCGGACGATCTCACCAGCGCCGGCTCCGCGTCGCCGATAGTTGTCTTGGACATGTGACGCCACGTACAAACCGCTGGAATCGCCGTCGGCCTCCGCTGACGACGGAATGCGCTCTGCTAAGCGATGGGCGGTACGGCTGGTGAGGAACGATCGGTGGCCAGTGGCCCCAGCTGCCACTGACCACGATCATCCGTTCAGTGACCGAACTGAGCCCTGATCTCGCCAACCGGGTACAGCGTGCTGTGCACATTCACGTACGAGGCGCCGGCACGGATGGCGCGGACGAGCTCGGCGAATTCACCGGGCGCTATGCCTTGTGCCGTAGGACCGATCACATCGGTCGCCCCGATGGTCCCCGATATGGTGGCCGGCGCAGGAGGGCAGGCCTGCGTGCCCGCCGGGCCATTGCCGAGGTTGGTGCACAAGAAGACGCTGATTCCGCCGGTTTGCGCCTTTGCCCCAAAATGAATGTGCGCCTGGGTGACGGGTCCTTCCAGACCGGAGTAACTGAGCGTGTAAGTGATCTGCTGCTGGCGCTCGTTGATCTGCGCGCGGAACCGGCCGGTGCCGGTCGTGGAAAGCGCGAGTGGAGTTTCTTCGTAGCCGCTGAGCTGCTCGTGCAGTGTGACGGGCACATTGTGCGCATCGTTGCTGGCGGTTGCCGCGCGTCCCCACGCAATGACCGCCACCGCGCAACCCACCACGACAGCGAGGGCGAAAAACCGTTTACGCTGGGTCATCGTTGGTGTCTCCCTTCACGAGACGGATATCCAACAGCGTTGCTGCTTCGATAACCCTTACCGGTCAACGGGGCAACCAGTGGGCAAGAAACGGTCGTCTTTCATGAAAGGCTCCTGGTCATTGTTCGAGGTGCTTCGGTGCCTAGTGGGTTAAGACGACCCGTAATGCCCGTTACGGCCGTACGGGCGGATCGCTGGGCGTGGCCGGAGGCCGGCCGGCCCGGGTCGCCCTCCGCCATCTCACCGTGGGAAGCCGGGCCCTTCGTCCTGAGGCGACCGGCACGTATGCGATCGGGCTGATGCTGCTCGCCTGCGTGGCGCCGGCCGCCCTCGTGTACGCCTGGTTCGTGCTCCGTCCAGGGCCGCACGGTCCGGCACAGGAATCGGCGTGAGCGGATCACGAAGCCGGGAGCCCACCGCCCGCCTTTGATCAGCTGGAGAGAATACGCTTATTGCACTCAATAGCTACCAGCGCGCTCTCGAGAACTGGGCCGAAAGAGTGTCCGGGTACCGACACAGGACACGGGGCATCCGCACGGTCGCCGATCTCAAGGGTAAGAAGGTCGCGGTAAACACGCTCAACAACATCGGCACGCTAGCGGTCAGCGCGACCCTCGATGCACACGGCCTCCGGCCGCAGGACGTGAATTTCGTCGAGATCCCATTTCCCGACATGCCGGCCGTGGTCACCGAAATGGAGATCGACCTGTTTCCGGTCTCGCAGCTGTTGGGTGGCGGCCTGTACTTCGGTCCCGAGGCCTGCGAAGCCGTACTGCACCGGTATGTGGATTGGGTTGCCGCCACTCCAGAGGAGATGGGCACCTCGGTGGTGCTGCTGTTGTCGTATCCCGACGACGAGACGGCGCCGGAGCCCCTGCGCGGCCGGCACATCACCGAAATACGCTTCGCCTACTCCGGCGCGGGTTTGGCGGACGGCCTGCGGTGGATCGATGCGTTCCGTCGCCTCGGTTCGCCGGTTCTCGACACGATCCGCGTCCTGCCGTACGCGGACATGGGCACGATCCATCACGAGCCGACCGGCATCCCAGTGGCCGCCTTCGACAAGAACACCCTGCTCGGCAGATTGGACGCGCCGGGGGCCGAGATGCTGTTCAAGCACGCAGGGCCGCCGGCGCGGGCGTCATTCGCCGCCGAGCTGCGCGCCTTCGGCGGCGCGTTGGCCCGCCGCCCGGCCGTACCCAACTGTGTCGGCAGCCGTGGCGCATCCTCCGTACTGTTCGCCGCCTCGACCGACGCCGGCGACTCTGCGCGCGATGCGCTGCACACGGCGATGCGCCCGTGGGGAACCGGCATGGGCTACCTCAACTTCATGGGAGTCGAGGACGTCACCGTCGACGCCGTGGGCACCGCCTACACCCCGGCGGACTTCGCCCGGCTCAGGGAGCTGAAGGCGATCTACGACCCGGTCAACACCTTCCGGATCAACCACAACATCCCACCCCAGCGATAAGGAGCCGTTGAGCCGGCACCAATCCTGGGTGCGCGCCCAGTCGGCAAACGTGTGCCACCGGATCGGCGAATCTGTTGTACGGCTCGGGCCGGGGAGACCGGCCAGGGCAACCGGCCATGGGCGACGTGGGTCACCCACGGCGGGGGCACGATCTGTCGTCTGTTATTGTCCGGCCTGGTCGCCTGGGATTCTCAGCCGACCTGCACGCCACCGGAAGGTGATGGCATGCGTGTTAGGCATTGCCTCGGGGCGGGAGTAGTGGCGGTCACCGCAGCGCTCGTCGTGGGTTGTGGTGGCGGCTCTCCCGCGCCCCAGGCGACGAGCCGGGCAGCGAGCCGGGCACCGAGCTCGACAGTGAGCCCGGCAGCGGCGGGTGCGCTCGACGGGTGCGTGCCGCGCGGTGAGGCGCGGGTGGTGCGTCGGGGCGCGACAACCGCGCTCGTCCTTGGTGGCGGCGCCCGCGGCGTGGTGTTGTCCAACCAGAGCGACGAGCAGCTGTGCGCATGGCTGCCGGAAGCGCGGAAGCTGGCCTCCCAGGGCTACCGGGTAGCCCTCTACGACTATCCAGGGACCGTGCGGTCCGCCGACGCGATCGCCGCGGTGGTGACGGCCCTGCGCAAGCTGGGTGACGCACACGTCTGCCTTGTCGGCGCGTCCAAGGGCGCGAAGGCGTCTGTGGTCGCCGCTACCAGGATCCGTCCACCGGTCGCATGTGTGGTGGCGCTGTCGGCGGAGGCCGGCTCCGCCGAGTACGGCGACATAGAACCCTTCGCGACCCGGCTGCGGGTACCGGCGCTCTACATCACCGCTACCGACGACCCGTACGACAGCGGTCCCGCGAGCAGCGACTTCGCCGGCTCGCAGCCCGGCCACCGCGGCCGGCTGCTGAAGGTTCCCGGCGACGACCACGGAACCGCCCTGCTGGCCGGAGCGCAGGCCGTCCGCGTCCAGGACGCGATCAACACATTCCTCCGTGGGCATTTGCCGTGACCCCGTACCGGGCCGTGGGACCAAGGAGGACGGCCGGCATGCGGCGGGGCATAGCGCTTATCTGCATGATCGCCCTTCTCGCCGGATGCTCGGGTCACCGCAGCGAGGCGGGTCACCGCAGCGGGGCGGGCCACCGCAGCGGGGCGGGCGGCACACCGGGTGCGCCGTCGACGGCCGTGAGCGCGAGCTCGTTGACTCCGGTGACGACACGGTGCGGCGGGCCCCACGTCGCCGCGCGCACCTTCACCATGCGGGCAACCGACGGGGTCGCATTGGCGGCGGTGGAGGCCGGCACCGGCAAGCACGGCGTCGTTCTGGTGCACGAGCTGGGCAGTCAAGGGCTGTGCGGCTGGTGGGACTATGCCGCCTACCTCTCGCAGCGAGGATTCCACGTGCTGTTGTTCGACCATCGCTGCACTGGAGAAAGCGACTGCCCACCGGCCGGCCCCAGCGGGAACGGGCTGATGAGCGACATCGGCGCGGCCATCGACCGGCTGCGCACTGACGGCACCGCCAAGGTTGCGCTGCTGGGTGCATCCCAGGGCGCCTCGGAGGCGCTGATAGCCGCAACCCGGCCGCGAACCGCGGTGAGCGGGGTCGTGGCGCTGTCGGCGGACGAGCTCACCCAGCGGCTGGCCGCATCGCCCTACCCGGAAACGGCGAACGACGCCGCCCCCAAGCTACGCGTACCCGTTCTGTTCGCGGTGGCCAAAGACGACCCGTATGCATCGGTATCCGACAGTCGCCGACTCGTCGCGGCTGCCGGATCGGCCGACAAACGCCTCACGGTGCTGGACGCCGGATCCGGGCACGGCTGGACGCTCGTCTCGTCCGATCAGGGAAGCACCCGCCCGGCATTCAGCCGTACGGTCACCGCGTTCCTCCGGACCACCACATCCTGATGCGCCCCTGGAGCCTGCTGGGTTCTCGAAGCGGGCGGTGCGAAACAGAAAGGTCATCAAGGACGAGTCGTCCACCAGCGGCTATCGCATGCGATGCCGAGATCCTCGAGGGCGGCGCGGCCTTCGCCGGCACGGTCCGGTATCAGCAGCAGCGTGCAGGCCCGTTCGAAGCGGGCGTCGATTCGCTCCCAGCCCGCGATCGAGGCCGCCAGCGCGTCCTCGTCCCCATGCAACCGGCCGGTGGCGCGGGCGAGACAGGCGGCGGCCCAGTCGTTCTGATCGGACGCCGCGGCGACGGCCGCGAGATGATCGGCGGCCGCGGGCAGACCGGCGGCCACCGCCAACTCGGCTCCGGCCGCCCACGCATAAGCCGCATACCGGCCATATCGCATCGCCCCCAGCATGCTCGGCTCGGCAGGCGCCGGGATGTCTGTGGTCGTCCGGGCCGTCGTGCTCAGCTGCGTCATCGTACGTTCGACGATGGCGGCCGCCGTGTCGGTGGCGACATCGCCGATGTGGAGCGCGAGCCTGGCGTCAACGAAGGCGACCGCGTCCAGGTGGACCCGCGCGGTTCCGGTTCCCGCGACCTCGATGGCCCGGCTGCGCCAGGTCTGCTGGCTCGTACGGTCTCCGAGCAGCCCGTACGCGAGCGCCACGGCCGACAGGGCAGGCGACAGCCACCTGGCGGCGGGTCGTCCGGACCGTTGCCAGCCCTCCCACAGCTGGGTCGCGTACTGAAGGGCTTCTGCCAGGGCGCCGGTGAGCACCAGCGGCGGGATCACACGGCTCCCGGAGAGGTACGAGTGGCCGCCGAGCAGGTCGTCATCCAAGACCTGACGTGCGGTGGCCAGGGCCGTCGGGAGGTCGCCCGTGACGATGGCGTCGGCGCAGGCCGCTCCGTAGGTGTTGCAGATCTCCGTGGCCGTGTACGGATCGTCGCGGTCCATCTCGGCCAGCAGGGCGAAACGTTCGCGGGTGAGCCGGTGCCCGTCCCGCAGGCGGCCGGTGTTGACGGCGGCGGTGCTGGCGGCGTGCAGCGCGGCGCTGATGATCACCGGATCGGCGGTGGCCCGAGCGGCCTGCAGGGGGTCGGCGGCAGCCGGAAAGCCGTTCCAGACGGCCGCGGCGGCCAGCTGGGCCGCCACGACGGGATCATGCGGGTCACCGGCGGCACGCGCCTCGTCGTACAGCTTCCGACGCCGGTCGGCCGGGACCTCGGCCGGGAACGCCTCGGGAAACCGGGCGGCCGTCTGAACCGCGCGCGCCAGCGCGATCGCCCGGGCATTGCCATCACCGGCCTCCGCCGCCCGCTCGGCCGAAGCCAGCAGCAGTTCGAAGACCTGAAGGTTGGAGGTCGTGCTGACGTGGGCGCAGTCCGCGGCCGTACGCAGGTCCCGGGCGGCGTCGGCGGCACTCGGGGCCAGTACGGCGGCCCGCTGGTAGTGATCGAGGGCCTCGAGCAGGAACCGCCGGGCGTAGGTGATGTGGCCGAGCGTATGGGCCAACCGGTGCTGTTCTGCGCCGGGTGCGGGTTCGGCCAGTGCCGCCCGCAGATCGTCGGCGACAGCGTCGAAGTCCTCGCGCCAGCCGCCGCCCGACCCGTGGTGCGATCCGTCGTGCGATCCGTGGTGCGATCCGTCGTGCGATCGGCCGGGCAGCCGGCTTTCGAGCCAAGCGGCCACATCGCACGCCCAACTCAGATGCCGGTCACGGATGTCTGCCAGCTCGCCCGCCGCGCCGAGCCGCTCGGCAGCGTACGCCCGAATCGTCTCCAGCAGCCGCCACCGGCTCGGCTCGCCCCGCAGGTGTACGACAAGGGACTTCTCCACCAGCCTGCCGAGCACGTCGGCGGAGGCGTCGGTCACCGCCACGGCGGCGGCCAGGTCGAACGGACCGGCGAACACGGCCAGTCGGCGGAACAACGCACGCTCCTCCTCGTCCAGCAGGTCGTGGCTCCAGCCGATCACCGCACGCAGGGAGCGGTGCCGTTCGTCCGTGTCACGTACACCGGCGAGCACCCGCAGCGCGTCGTCGAGCGTCGTCAGCAGGCCCGTCGCCCCCAGTGACGCGCTGCGCGCCGCGGCCAGCTCGATCGCCAGCGGCATGCCGTCCAGCCGTATGCACACTTCCGCGACCACGGCCGGATCGGCGCCGAACTCGGGGTCGGCGGCCCGCGCGCGATCGAGGAAGAGCGGTCCTGCGGACGCGAGGTCCAGCGGGGCCACGGGCAGGGTGCGCTCACCGGGCACACCGAGCCGCTCGCGACTGGTGACCAGCACGATGACGCCGGGACAGCCGTCCAGCACCCGGGCCACGAAACGGGCCACCTCGTCGATCAGGTGCTCGCAGTTGTCCAGGACCAGCAGCGACCGGCCCCCATCGAGACCGGCGAGCCGCGCGGTGATCGCCTCTTCCAAGGGCTGGTGGGTGCCCTCGGTGACGCCGAGCGCCGCGGCCACCGCCCGCGCCACGAACCCGTCGCCCACCGGAACCAGGTCCACGAACGCGCCATCGCCGTCGAACCCGGACGCGGCCGCCACCGCGAGCCGTGTCTTGCCGACCCCGCCCGGCCCCAGCAGCGTCACCAGCCGGGCCCTGTTCAGCGCCATGCGGACCGCGTTGACCTCATCGGTGCGCCCGATGAAGCTCGTACGAACCGCGGGCAGCCCGGCCAGCGGCACGAGGGCGGCCTCACGGACACGGACCTGCGCGGCGACGTCCGCGAGCGCCCGGCGATCGGCGACGCCGTACTTGCGCAGCAGCGAGGAGACGTGGCTCTCGACAGTGCGGATCGAGATGTGCAGCCGCCCCGCGATCTGGGCGTTCGTCAGTCGCGCGCCGAGCGCGGTGAGCACCTCGGCCTCGCGCTCGGACACTCCTTCTGGACCTGTCGACGCCATACCTGCATGATTGTCGATCGCGGGCCCATCCGTACTCCGGCTACGCACCCCGGGCTCCGTGGTGAATCCGTGGTGACCACGGATGCCCTCGGCGCGGCGCCGCCACATGCTGATCGCATGATGACTTTTGCACTCGCCGCACTGATACTGATCATGATCCCCGGGCCGGACCAAGCCTTGATCACCAAGAGCGCGCTGACCGGCGGCCGGACCGCCGGGCTGATGACCATGTTCGGCGGAGCGCTGGGCCTGACGGTGCACGCCACCGCCGCCACCGCCGGGCTGTCGGCGGTTCTGCTCGCCTCGGCCACCGCGTTCACCGCAATGAAGATCGTCGGTGGCCTTTACCTTGTCTGGATGGGTCTGCAGACGCTGCGCGCCGCCATCGCCGCACGCGGGAAGACCGCGCGCGGGATGGGCGTCGATGGACGGACGGAGCGGCGCCAACTGCGCCGCGCGGTCGCCCTGCGGCAGGGTTTTCTGAGCAACGCGCTCAACCCGAAGGTCGCGCTGTTCTTCGTCACCTTCCTGCCCCAGTTCCTGGACCCCCATGGCCCGGCACCGTGGGCGCAGGCGCTGCTGCTGTCGCTGATCTTCGCCGTGCTGTATGTCGGCTGGTTCGGCCTCTACGTGGCCGCGGTCGACCGCCTGGGCCGCTTCCTGCGCCGTCCGGCGGTCAAGGCCCGTATCGAGAAGGTCACCGGGCTGCTGTTGATCGCCTTCGCGATCCGCCTGGCCACCGCGCACAGTGGCTGACGCGCTGCCGGGTGAGGGCGGACGTGCCGTCCTCCCGGAAAACCCCGAGACCATCCCCGCCGCCGTGCCAGGGAGGCTCACTGTGTGGATCGGCCGCCGGATGCGAGGAAGTCCCGTTCGGCATCGGTGGGCGCCAGCGCGGCGGCGCGCTGATAGGCGTCCGTGGCCTCGCGGTGGCGCCCCAGGCGCCGAAGCAGGTCCGCTCGGGTGGCGTGGAACGCGTAGTACCTCTCCAGGGCGTTGTCCAGGTTCAGCTCGTTCACCAGGGCAAGTGCGGCGGCCGGGCCCTTCACCTCGCCGATCGCGATGGCGCGGTTGAGGGCCACCACCGATGTCGGGGCGGCCGCGAGCAACTGGTCGTACAGCGTGACGATCTGCGGCCAGTCGGTCTGCTCAAAGGTCGCGGCGTCGGCGTGTACGGCACCAATGGCGGCCTGCAGTTGATACGGACCGGGCCGGTTGCGGCGCAGACACCCGCGTACGATCGCCTGCCCTTCGTCGATCAGCGTCCGGTCCCACCGAGAGCGGTCCTGGTCGGCGAGCAGCACCAAGGATCCGCCGGGCCCTCGACGTGTCGCGCGCCGAGACTCGGTCAACAGCAGCAGCGCGAGCAGGCCGGCCACCTCCGGCTCGTCGGGCATGAGCGCCGCCAGGACCCGGGCCAGCCTGATCGCCTCGCCGCACAGATCCTCTCCGGCAGGATCCCGCTCGGCCGGGTTGGTCAGTCCCGCGTTAAAGATGAGGTACACGACGGCGAGTACGGGACGGAGCCGGCCGGGCAGCTCGTGGTCGTCCGGTACGCGGTAGGGGATGCGGGCGGCCTTGATCTTGCGCTTGGCCCGTACGAGACGCTGCGCCATGGTCGGCTCGGCCACCAGGAAGGATCGGGCGATCTCGGTGGTGGACAGGCCGCCGAGGAGGCGGAGGGTGAGCGCCACCTGCGCCTCGGTGGCCAGCGCCGGATGGCAGCAGGTGAAGATGAGGCGCAGCCGGTCATCTGGCACGGGTCCCACCTCCGCGGGCCTGCCGGGATCGTGGTCGGCGGGGGAGAGCACGGCCACCTCACCGAGCAGTTCCCGTTCCCGCGCCTGGCGGCGGAGCCGGTCGATGGCGCGCGTGCGGGCGGTCGTCGTGATCCAGCCGCCCGGATTGGGCGGCAGGCCCTCCTGTGGCCACCTGCGCAGGGCGACGGCGAACGCCTCCTGCACCGCGTCCTCCGCGATGTCGATGTCGCCGAAGAAGCGGATCAGGGCGGCCACCGATCGGCCGGACTCCGTGCGGAAGACCCGGCCGACCGCGGCCTCGTCGACGACCGGCAACGTCAGGCGGCCCAATCCGCGAACGGACGTACCTCGATCGGCGCCTTGATGCACGCGGTCACCCGCGCCGCCCAGCCGAGCGCGGTGTCAAGGTCGTCCGCCTCGATGATGTAGAAGCCGCCAAGATGATCCTTCGACTCCGCGAACGGGCCGTCGGTGGTCAACACCTCACCTCCCGACTCGCGCACCACGGTGGCGGTGTCCGGGTCGTGCAGGCGTGCGGAGAACACCCACGTCCCCGACGACTTCATCTCCTCTTCGATGACCCCGAGCTGCTTGTGGGACTGCCGCATCTCCTCCTCGGTCATCGGCGGGCGGACCTCGCGCTCGCTGCTGTGGACCGACAACATGTACCGCGCCATCGTGCTGCTCCCTCGTACCCGGCGGGCAGCTCCCCGCCCTCACCCCACTACGAACGACCCGCCGCCAAATCGACACCCACCCCAAGAAAATCATCAACCGGCCGCGACGCGCCTTCGCTTGTCTTCGCGAGGGTGCTTGGAACGGGCCGCGATTCCTTCGCGATCGATGCCGGGTCTGCATGTCGTATGCGCCGGAGCAACCGGCTCCGGCGTTCCGATGCGACGTGACGTCCGTGACCCCGGGGCGGCGCCCCCGACGCCCGGCTTCGGGATCAGGGCTTGCGGCCGACCGCCCCGTACACGTCGACGTCGTCGGGCTCGCCGAATACATCGGCCTCCGGCCGCCACTTGAGGCACGACACCTGGCCCGGCTCGACCAGTTCCAGGCCCTCGTACAGCTCGGCGAGCTGCGCGGGCTCGCGCAGGACGTAGGGGACCGCGCCGGTGTCGTCGTAGTCCTCCTGCGCCTGCCGCAGCGCCTCGCCCTGGACCTCGTACGTCCCGTCGTAATGGATGAGGAAGCTGCCGGACGGCAGGGCTGCCAGCAGCCGCCGTACGATCGCCTTTACTTCCTCCCAGTCCTGGATGTGGCCCAAGATCCCCATCAGCATCAGCGCGATCGGCCGGCTGAGATCCAGGGTCTTGGCGGCCTCGGCCAAAATCGCGTCGGTGTCGCGCAGATCGGCCTCAATGTATGTTGTGACGCCCTCCGGGGTGGTGTTCTTCAACAGCGCCCGCGCGTGCAACAGCACCAGCGGGTCGTTGTCGACATAGACAATCTTGGATTCCGGGGCGACGCGCTGGGCGACCTGGTGGGTGTTGTCCATCGTGGGCAGCCCGGTACCAATGTCGAGGAACTGGCGGATGCCCTCGTCGGCGGCGGCGTAGCGGACGGCACGGGTCAAGAAGACCCGCGACGCCCGGGCCATATCGACGACGCCGGGCGCCTGCTCCCGGTACTGATCACCGGCCTCCCGATCTACCGGGTAGTTGTCCTTCCCGCCAAGCCAGTAGTTCCAGATCCGGGCCGAGTGCGGCACGGAGGTGTCGATGCCGGCCATCAGGTCTTTCTCCGCGTCCTGCCAGCTGAACGCCGAATCATCGCTGCTCACAGCAATCCTCCACGGTGAAACGTCGATCGGGCCGCCGCCTTGTTGCACCTTTGCGTAATACGCATAAGCAGGTGGCTCATGGAATGGAGCGGTCGTTCACAGCTTGTCCCGTAGATCGTGCAGGACCGCGACGCTATCGGACGGCGATCGCGCCTCGATCCCCAGCCGGCTGAGAACCTTACCGTAGTGGTGCAGGTCATCCAATGTCGGCGGGTACAAACCGCCGGTCGGATGTTCAAGATAAGCAACGTCAGAAAACTCCCGCCACGGGAAGCGCAGAAGTGTGACCGGCCCGCCCGCCACGGCGTAACTATCGGGGTCGGCCGGCATTACCTGAATGGTGACTTCCGGGCGTGCGCACAGCTCGATGAGATGGTCGAGTTGCGCGCGCAGCACATCCGGACTGATCGGCGGGCGCAGCGCGGTCTCGTCGATGATGGCCCACAGCCGGACCGGCCTTGTGCGCCCCAAGATCTGCTGACGCCGGATCCGCAGGTCATGGCGGCGCCGGAGCTGTGAGGGAAGCAAATCCGGGTGGTTCTGGCGGATGATCGCCTCGGCGTAGGCAGCGGTTTGCAACAGGCTCGGAATGATATGGGTCTCGTAGGTGCGGATGAGGTCGGCGGCCGGCTCGAGGCTGAGATAGGTCCAGAACCATCGCGGCGCCACGTCCTCATACTCCCGCCACCAGTCCAAGGACAGCATTTGCCGGACCAGTGTGGGCACCCGCTCTTGGGCCTCCCCGTCCGGGGCGAGGCGGCACAACAGGTCCACCACCTCACGACGGACGCCCTCGTCGACGGCGACGGTGCCGGCAGCACCGTCCTGGCCGGGCGGAGCCTGCCCAGCCGGCTCCGCCTCGGACAGACGGGTGCCCGTCGCGGCCACATCCATCGCCGCCGCGGCGGCCTCGTGCCGCGCCTTCCAGTGCGCCACCGTCCCGAGCCGCTCCGGGTCCACCCCCTCATCCCTGGCCAGGTCCCGCAGGACGACCACAAGCTCGGCGACGAATCGCCAGCGCGGCAGGGCACGGCCAGAGCCCGCCAGGATGTACTGAACCGTCGAGGCCGGCAGGCCCTCGATGGTCAAATCCCCGGCGATGATGCCGCCAATGAGCTTCTTCGACCGTTTTTCGATCACCTTGTAACTCGGTGACGCCGCGATCCATCGTGCCCTGTTGAGCTCGGCGATAAAGTTCGCACGCGCAGCCCGAGCCGCCGGTGTACGCCTGTCGTTCGACATGCTCCCAAGATCCGCTCGATGATGAGCCCGACCACCCGAATACCGTCGGCTGATCGGCGAAGCCACGACGGGATTATGGTGTCATCTTCGGGAGCGGGGTGTTCGCGTAAGACGCCACATTCGACATGTCTCACAGGCACCGGAGCCCTGCGTCGCCGCCTGTCCGGCGCGCGTGACGGCTCCTCCAGGTGTCCAGCGCGTCCAGACTCAACCGAAGTCTCTGCAAATCGCCACATCGAGCCGATTGGCGCGCCACGGTTGAGTCTGGACCGCCCTCAAGACAGAAATGATCTTCTCTGGTACGGAGTATCACGCCGATGCCGTTGCTCACCGAACCCCTTCCGGTGACCCACCTGCCCGTCTTCGACACCACCGATGACTCCGATGTCGTCGCGATGGCCTTGTACGCCATTTGGGCCATCCGTACTGGACGAACACTCCGGAACGCTCCGATCTCCGAGCTCACGGCAGAGGAGCTGGAGGACTTCTGGGCCGACGACCAGCTGTGGGACCACGAGGGGGCCGTCTTCCCCGCGGGCTAGGGAGATTCACCCAAGGCCGGCGCGAGGGCCGACCAGGCAATCTCGGCCGCCTGTTTGACTTTGAGCATGCTCTAATTCCTAGCGTCCGTGTCCATGAGTAATTCAACGCTCCTGAGAACCACGACCGGCGAGCTCGGTCCGCGGCGCAGATCCCTGGTACTCGCGATCTGCTGCGCCAGCATCGTCGTCGTGGTCATGGACATCTCCATCGTCAACGTCGCGCTGCCGACGATTCGGCATGACCTGCACGCCTCGATCTCCGGCCTGCAGTGGACGATCGACGCGTACACCCTGGTGCTGGCCAGCTTCCTGGTGCTGGCCGGATCCACCGCCGACCGGTTCGGCCGCCGGCGCGTCTTCCAGATCGGCCTGGCCGCCTTCGGGCTCGGCTCGCTGCTGTGCGGCCTGGCGCCGAGCATCGGCTGGCTGATCGCGGCGCGTGCGCTGCAGGCCGTCGGTGGCACGATGCTCAACCCGGTGGCAATGGCGATCACCGCCAACACGTTCCCCGATCCGGCCGAGCGGGCCAGGGCCATCGGCGTGTTCGGCTCGATGTCGGGCCTGGCGCTGGCGTTGGGTCCGATTCTCGGCGGCGCCCTGGTCGACGGCTTCGGCTGGCGCGCCATCTTCTGGATCAACGTGCCGATCGTGGCCATCGCGATCGTGGCCGCGGCGCTGTTCGTGCCCGAGTCCCGGGCCGCCCGGGCGCGCCGGTTCGACCCGGTGGGCCAGGCCCTGGTGATCCTGGTCCTGGGCAGCGTCGTCTACGCGATCATCGAGTCCGAACGGCTGGGCTGGACCTCACCGGTCATCCTCGGCCTGCTCGCCGTAGCCGTGCTCGGCGTGCTGGGCATCATCGCGTACGAACCGCGCCGCCGCGACCCGCTGCTGGAGTTGCGGCTGTTCCGCAGCGTGCCCTTCGGTTCGGCGATCTTGATGGCGCTCTTTGCCCTGTGCGGGTTCGGCGCCTTTCTGTTCGTGACGACCTTGTACCTGCAGAACGTGCGCGGCATGTCGGCGTTCGCGGCCGGGCTGAGCCTGCTTCCGGTCGGGGTGCTGATCTTGGTGCTCTCCCCGCTCACCGGCCGGCTGGTCGGTGCGCGCGGTCCCAGACTGCCGCTGGTGGTCGCCGGGGCCGCGCTGGCAATGGGCGGCGGCGCGTCGCTCTGGCTCGGACCGGCCACCGCGCTGCCGGCCGTACTCGCGACCTACCTGCTGTTCGGTGTCTTCCTGGGCACCGTCAACCCGCCGATCACCAACACCGCGGTCTCCGGGATGCCCCGCTCGATGGCCGGGGTGGCCGCCTCGCTGGCCTCCACCGGCCGGCACACCGGCACCACCCTGGGCGTCGCGATCTCCGGAACGATCGTGGGATCGGCCGTGGCCCGCGGCGGACAGTCTTTTGTCGGCGCGGAGCACAGCGTGTGGTGGCTGGTGGTCGGCTTGGGCATCGGCATTCTGGCCCTCGGGCTGCTCAGCACCGGGCGCTGGGCACGCGATACCGCCGAGCGGGCGGCGGCGTTGTTCGAGGAGCTGGATCAGGGCGCGCGAAGCCGGCGCGTCGCGTAACCTGTCTACAGCGATTTGGGGGTTAGAGCGATGGTCACGTCGCCGGCGGACGAGGTTCTGCTGCTGGACCTGCTGAACACGACTCCGGTCGTCGACGGCAGGCCGCGCGACGAACTCGGCACCGGCGACGCCGGGCGGCGCTGGCTTGCCGCTCACAGCCAGCCGGTCTCGGATGAGGAGTGGCAGGCTGTGCGCGAGGCGCGGTCGATGCTTCAAGCCGTGGTCCGCGGGGAGCGACCCGCGAGCGCGGTGGCGCCGTTCGTGACCGGCGTCGGCTACCGGCCGGCGGTGGAAGGGGACGGCATCGCCTGGACTCTGAGCCTCCCCGAAGGACGAACCGCCGCCGCCAGGGCCGTACTCGCGTGGGACGCGGTCCGCGTGTCCAGCCCGGGCCGGCTGCGCCCGTGCGCCAATTCCGAGTGCCGGCTCTTCTTGATCGACCGCAGCAGGCCGAACACCGCCCGCTGGTGCTCGATGGCCATCTGCGGCAACCGCATGAAGGCCCGGCGGTATTACGAGCGGACCAAGGACGCCGCGGCACGCTGACCGGCTCGGCTGACCCGCCCGGCGTGACCACGGAGGTCGTCGCCCGTCGGGTTACGGCGATCGCCGGTTTACATGTCCAGGACGATGTCGGTGCCGGGCCGGGCGCAGCAGATGAGCACCTGCCCGTCGTCGGGGGTCTCCAGCGGGTCCGGGGAGTAGGTGACGTCGCCGGACAGCAGCGGCGTGACGCAGGTGTGGCACACGCCGGTACGGCAGCTCCAGCGGGCGGGGACGTCGCAAGCCTCGGCCAGTTCGAGCACGTTGCGCCGGTCGGTGGTGAACGGGGTGGAGATGCCGCTGCGGGCGAAGGTCACCTGGGGACCGGTTCCGGGCGGCCCGGACGGCTGGTGCGGCGCCCGGCCGGCCTGCCCGGTCAGGCCGGGGTTGATCGCGGGCAGGGCCCCGAACAGCTCGGTGTGGATGCGGGCCGGATCGATCCCGGCCGCGGTGAGGGCGTCTCCCATGTCGGCCATGAACGAGGCCGGCCCGCAGACGTACGCGGTCGCGCCGGCCGGGATGGACAGCCCGAGCAGCCTGTCCTTGGTGAGTCGGCCGGGGGCGGCATGGGCGCGGTGCCGTTCCGCCGGGGTGGCGGCGCTGTAGAACACGTGCTCACGGGCGTACGGCAGTGCGCCGAGCAGGGCGTGCACCTCCGCGGCCAGCGGGTGTTCGCGCGGCCCGCGGGCGCCGTGGATCCACCAGACCTCCCGGTCGCTGCCACTGGCCGCGAGGTCGTGCAACATGGCCAGCACCGGCGTGAGGCCGATGCCGGCGGAGATGAGGAGCACCGGGCCGGTGCCCTCGCCGAGGACGAAGTCGCCACGGGGCGCCGCGACGTCGAGGACCGCCCCCGGCCGCAGCTTCGTGGTCAGGTAGCCGCTCCCGATGCCGTACGGCTCGTGCTTGACGCTGATCCGATAGCCACCGGCGCCGGGCCGCGAGGACAGCGAATAGCTGCGCACCGGGGTGGGCGTGCCGGCCTCCGGGATCCGCAGCGTCAGGTACTGGCCCGCCCGGGCGGCCGGCAGCGGGCTCCCGTCCGCGGCGGCGAGATGGATGGACGAGACCGTCGTGTTCTCGGGAATCACCTCGGTCACCCGCAGCGCCCGGAATCCCGCCCACGCGGGCGGGGCGGCGCCGTCCGAGCCGTCGGCGGCCGCGAGTAGCTCCCGGAACGAGCCCTGCCAGCCGGGGCTCAGGGCGGGGATCGCCAAGGCGGCGCGCAGCTGGGCGGGGTCATGGCCGGGCAGGTAGAGCAGCGCGTCGGTGTCGGCCACGGTCAGCGCGCCGGGCCCGGTCCTGGTCTTGACGATCTGGTCGCCGGCCTGGATGTGTCCCTCGCGGATGACGCGCATGTAGAACCCGGGACGGTGGTGGCCGACCAGCAGCGCGGGCAGCTCGGGTTCGCCGAGACGCAGTCCCACGCGGTAGCAGGTGACCCGAGGCTGGGTGACCTCGAACTCGGCCTCGCCGATGCGGTACCGGTCGCCGATGCAGACCTCGTCGTCCGGCAGGCCGTCGACGGTGAGGTTCTCGCCGAACTGGCCGTAGCCGAAGTCGTCGCGGCCGAAGTGCCGCTGCCAGTACCGGTACGACTGGATCTGGTAGACCAGCACGGCGCGCTGCTCACCGCCATGGCCCTTGGTGTCGCCCTGGCCGTCGCCGTCGATGTTGAGCCGGCGCACCATCGCGGGCCCGGCTACCGGGTGCTTCCACACGCCTGTGTAGACGGTCTTGCCCTGCCAGGACACGTTCTTCGGCCGGCCCACATTCACCGACAACAAGGACGGCATCGGGTGCTCCCTCCCGTGGCGGTTCAGGTCCTGGCTACTCTAACCTGTCAAGTGAAACAAGATGGTTAGAGGAGAGAGCGGTCGCGTTGGGACGAGCGGGAGACACCGCGTTGGCGGGCGATCTGTTGCCCGGGCGCCGGTGCCCCGTACGATCACTGGGCAATCCGGTTGGTCTGGCCGTCCGGCTAGGTAGTGGCGGTCTTTGTGGTTGGGCGGGAGTTGCCGTGGCGCCTCAGTCTCCGATCTCGTCGCCGCCGGTCGTCGAATGGCCCCAGCGGGTCGGGCCGCCGCCCGCCCTCGGGCTGGTGCTGGCGCTGCCGGCCGCGCTGCTGGCGTTGGCAACGCTGGTGGTGCCGTCGGGGCAGACGATCCTGGACAGCTTCCGGCGGTCGACGTTGCTGTCCGACGGCGGGTCGGCCGGGTGGCGCAACTACGACGCGGTACTGCAGGACGGTCGCTTCTGGAGCGCGTTGGGCTTCTCGGTGTCGCTGGCGGTCATTCCGCTGCTGGTGGCCGTCGTGGTCGCGCCGCTGCTGGCCGCCGCGCTGGACGGCGCGGGCAGTCTGCCGCGCCGGATCGGCCGGATATTGATGTCGGTGCCGCTGGTGGTGTTCTCGCCGGTCGCGGTCGCCATCGCCTGGCTGGAGGGGATGGCGCCGGGCGGCCCGCACCAGAACAGCGTCGCGCGCGCGTTCGGCGACAATGTCACGTCGGCCGGCACGCAGCGGCTCGTCATCGGGGCCGCCACCTTCGGCGTGGTGTGCGGGCTGGCGCTGCTCGGGTACCTGGCGGCGCTCCGCGGGCGGGCGGAGGCGCGGCGGGTGACGTCCGCGATGCTCGTCGTCGGTGGGATCGTCGCGTTGACGACGATCGCCTTCAGCCTGCAGGCGTTCTCGTTCACCCAGTTCTGGGGCGGCGGGGGCAGCCGTTCCACGCAGACCCTCGCGTCCCTGCAGTACTTCCGGCTCGCCGCCACTTTCCAGAACGGGGTGGCGGCCGTGGTGGCGACGCTGACCGGGGCGATCCTCGGGCTGCTCGGGATCGTGGCCGTGCTGATCGTGATCATGTCGCGGACGCGCATCCGGGTGGTGCCCGCCGAAGCCGTCCCGCTGCGCGGCCGGGGAACCGGCATCGCCGTGGTGGCGCTGGCCGTGGTTCTGGTCGTCGTCATCGTCACCGCCCTGCCCTGGTTGTCGGCGCTGTCCGCGTCCGCGCCGTCCACGGTACGCGGCACGGCGATCTCCCGGCTGTACGTCAACACCTGGGTGCCTCCGTTGCTGGGCGCGATCGTCTCGGTCGGCACGGCATACGTCGCCGCACTCGGCATCGGCGGGATGCGGCCCCTCGGGCGGCACAGCGAGTGGCTGCTGCTGCCGTTCGCCCCGTGGCTGTTCGTCGGCGTGAACCCGCTGGTCGTCGCCGATTTCGGGTACGCCAGGAAGCACGGCCTTATCGATCATTTTCTCGCCCTCGTGCCGCCGATTCTGATCAGTGTGCCCGCGCTGGTGATCTTGACATTGTGCTGCCGCGGCCAGGCCGAGCGGTGGCGATCGCAGCCGACCGCGGGCCGGGGTTTCGGCAGCGCGGTCGCGCTGCCCGCGTTGCCGCTGGCCGGCCTGCTCGTCGGCGCCGCCACGCTGATCTACGGCCACAGCGCACTGTGGCCGGCGTTCGCCGGGGCCTCCGGCGACCTGTTGACCGTGCCGCTCGCCATGCGCTCGGTGGCGTTCTCGTTCGGCCCGGTGCCGATCGGGCTCGCTACTCCGATCGTCATCGTCGTCATTGCGCTAATCGGGCTCGCGGCGCTGCAGTTCTTCTATCTCGACCGGGTCGCGATCATCAGCGGCGGCCCGGACGAGGCCGCGCCGGTCGGCCCGCCGGCCCCGCCCGGTCCGGGCGCCGGTCCGGTCTATCCGCCCGGCCCGCCGTACCCATCCCAATATTCGCCCAACGCTCCGTACCCACCCAATTCGCCGTACGCGCCGAACCCGCCGTACCCACCCAATGCGCCCTATCCGCCGAACGCGCCTTATCCGCCGAGCCCGCCGTACGGCCCGGGCCCGCCGCCGCCCATGCCGCCGGCGCCGAGCGGGTGATCGCGAGGGGCGTCGGCTATGTGGGAGTGAAGCGGACGGGCAGGGCGGTCAGGCCGCGCATCCATACCGACGGCCGCCACACCAGTCCGTCGACGCTCGTCGCCAGCTCCATGTCGGGGAGCCGGTCCAACAGCACCTGGACGGCCGTCTCGACGATGCTTTCCGCGATCTCCCGGGCCGGGTGCGGGCAACCGTGCTCGCCGTGGCTGAAGGACATGTACGCCTCGTTGCCGACGGCGTCGGCGTAGGAGTTCGGCCGCACGTGCGGGTCGGTGTTGGCGGCGGCGAGGCCGAGGACGACGAGTTCGCCCTTGCGGATGAGGCGGCCGGCGAGCTGGTTGTCGCGGGTGGCCCAGCGGCCGATGAAGTTCTGCGTGGGGGTGTCTTCCCAGAGCACTTCGTTCAGCGCCTGCCCGATGCTGCGGCGGTGGCCGGACAGCGTCAGCGCGAACCGTTCGTCGGTGAGCATCAGCCGCAGGGTGTTGCCGGTCCAGTCGGCGGTGGTGAGCTGGGCGGCGCCCATGCACAAGAACAGGTCGCGCTCGGCCTCTTCGTCGCTGAACCCGACCGGGTGGGCGAGCAACCGGGAGGGCAGGTCGGGGCCGGGCCGATGGCGCTTCTCCGCGACGAGGTTGCGGATCCGCACGGCCACCCGCTCGTGCGCCCGGACGGCCTCCTCACCCGAGTCGCCCGACGCCATGACGTCGCGGACCAACTCCGGTGCGTCGGAGTCGGGCATGCCGTACAGGCGGCTGATCGCCAGCAGCGGCAGCGGCAGGGCGTACTGGGCCATCAGGTCCGCCTCGCCGGTGCCGGCGAACGCGTCGATCAGCTCATCGGCGATCTGCTCGACCTGCTTGCGCAGCTCGAAATGGTCGACGTCGCCGAGCGCCTCGTGCAGGGCGCCGCCGCGCCGCTGGTGCTCCTCGCCCTCGGTGAAGACCGCCGAGGGCTGGTAGGCGACATACGGCAGCGGCGCCCAGTCGGACGGGACCTGGTCCCAGGCGTTCCAGCGGCGGGAGTCCCGCCCGAAGATCTGCGGGTTGGTGGTGACGTAGTGCACCTCGCGGTAGCCGAGCACCAGCCACGCGGGCACGTCGCCTTCGAGCAGCACCGGCGCGACCGGCCCATACTGCGCCCGCATCTCGCGGTACATCTGCGTCGGATCCTGCTGGAACCGCGGCCCGTACATCTGTATCCCGCCGGCGCGGGCCAACTGGTCCACCGACGGCGTACCAGGCCCGAAAAAGGGCTGAGGCTGGGTCATCACGGCGCTCCTGGCCGAAAGATCGGGTGGCGCGACCTTGCACAAGGTCCCCTTAGCGCAAGGCCCCCGACGACAACGTCGGCACTGTCAACAAGACGGCGACTTTAACCGCGCCACGCCCGCTTCATCACCGCTTTCACATGCCTGTGTTCGTTTCGCAACCAACGCGACCGCTGGACCGCGCAACTGGCAGGGTCGCGTCTCCACGGGGTCCATCCGTTCTCGCGGGTCGCGATAAGGGTTCTTGCGCCTGTTGGTCGTCAGGTGTGTCCGAGGAGGACAGGAGCGAACGGCCATGACGGACTCGTTGACGGCCGAGCCGTACCGAAGCTCGGCTGTTTCCCCGGTCGCGCCGGCGACCATGCTGGCCGGCGCGCTGCGGCGCCGCGAGGTGAGCAGCCGGGAGCTGCTGGAGATGTACCTGGAGCGGGTGACGCGACTGAACGGCGACCTGAACGCCGTGGTGACCCTCGACGCAGAGCGGGCGCGGGCCGAGGCGTGGGCGGCGGACGAGGCCGCCGCGCGGGGGGAGCCGCTGGGCCCGCTGCACGGCCTGCCGATCACGATCAAGGACTCGATCGCGACCGCAGGGCTGCTGACCACATGCGGCGTGCCGGAGCTGGCCGAGCACGTCCCGGCACGCGACGCGGTGGCGGTGGCCCGGCTGCGCGCGGCCGGTGCGGTCGTGTTCGGCAAGACCAACACCCCGCCGTACGCCTCCGACGCGCAGACCAGCAACACGCTGTTCGGCCGGACCGGCAATCCGTGGGACCTGACGCGCTCGCCCGGCGGTTCGTCGGGCGGCCCGGCGGCCGCCGTCGCCGCCGGGCTGAGCGGGCTGGAGTTGGGCAGCGACCTGGGCGGGTCGATCCGGATGCCGGCCGGCTACTGCGGCGGCTACGGACTGCGGCCCTCGTACGGCATCGTGCCCACGAGCGGCCACATTCCGCCCGGCCCGCACGGCCGCATCGGGCCGGACATGGCGACGCTCGGGCCGCTCGCCCGCGACGCGGCCGATCTCGGGCTGGCGCTGGACGTCCTGGCCGGGCCCGACCCGCGGCAGGCGACCGCCTGGCGGCTGGCGTTGCCGCCGTCCCGGGCCGGGTCCCTGTCGGAGTACCGGATCGGGGTGTGGCTGGACGACCCGGACTGCCCGGTCGACGGGCCGGTCGGGGACGCGCTCGCCGCGGCGATGGACACGCTGCGCGCCGCCGGCGCCCGGCTGGAGACCGTGTCCGGGCCCGCCGGTCTGACCGAGTCGTACCGGCTGTTCCATCAGCTGGTTCAGCCGTGGCTGTCGGCGTTCTTGCCGGACGAACGCTTCGCCGAGCTGTGCGCGGTCGCCCAAGCCGGTGATTCCACCGATGCGTCGCACCTCCAGTGGGCGCGTGACGTCACGGCGCGGGGGCGTGACGTCGCGATGGCCCGCGAGCGGCGGTCGGGGGTGGCGGCGAAGTGGGCGGAGTACTTCCGCGACCACGACGCACTGCTGTGCCCGGTCACCCCGACCACCGCAATTCCGCACGCCGACCCGACCGGCGAGCGGTGGCTCACCGTGCACGGCGTCCGGCGCGACTTCTGGGACCAGGTGATCTGGGTCCAGGCGCTCTCGCTGGTGAACCTGCCGGTCGCGGTGGTGCCGGTGGGCCGCGACGCCGCGGGGCTGCCGGTCGGGGTTCAGGTGGTCGGGCCGTTCCTGGAGGACCGCACCGTCCTCGACCTGGCCGTCCGGCTCGGCCGCGTGCTGGAGGGTTACGCCGTCCCACCGGGATACTCGGGGGCATGAGCGAGCGACTGTACGGCCGGGACCACGCGCTGGCCGCGCTCGATGAGGCGCTCACCGCGGCGCTGGACGGTCGCGGCGGCCTGCTGCTGGTCACCGGCGACGCCGGCATCGGCAAGACCGCGCTGGCCGGCCGGCTGCTGAACAGCGCCCCGGCCAGCCGTGCGCTGGTGGCCTGGGCCGCCGGCGCCGCGGAGGGCGGCGACCTACCGTACTGGCCGTGGGTCCAGGTGCTGCGGGCGATCACCGGCGGCCAGGCCGGTGAGGCGCCCCCCGCGGCGGCGTCCGGCGGGCTGCCCGCGCTGCCCGGTCCGCTCGGCGCGCTGCTCGCGCGCGACGGCGACCCGCTGTCGCATGAGGACGATCGCGGCGACCGGCCGTACGAGCGAAATCCCGATGGGGCCCGGTTCGCGCTCTTTGACGCCCTGGCCGAGTATCTGGCCGAGGTCGGCCGGACCGTCCCGCTCGTGGCCGTACTGGATGACCTGCAGTGGTGTGATGAGCCGTCGCTGCGTGCGCTGCGGTTCGTCGCCGGCCGGGTGCGGACCGCACGGATCCTGCTGGTGGGGCTGTTCCGCGACGCCGAGGCCGGGCCGGCGCTGCGGGAGTTGGCGCGCGGGGCGCCGCTGGTGCCGCTGGCCGGGGTGGACGAACCGGCCGTCGCCGAGCTGATGACCGGCCTGATCGGGGCCGCACCCGATCAGGAGCTCGTGCGCGAGGTGTGGCTGCGTACCGGCGGTAACCCGTTCTTCGTACGGGAACTGACCCGGTTGCTGGGGGCCGCCGACGGCGTGCCGGAAGGCGTACGCGACATCCTCGACAGGCGGCTGGCCCTGCTGTCCGAGCCCTGCCGGCACCTGTTGGGCACCGCGGCGGTGATCGGCAGAGAGTTCCCGGTGGAGTTGCTGGCCCGTATCGCCGCCGCGCCCGCCGAGGACGTCGTGGACCTGCTCGAAGAGGCCGTCGGACAGCGCATCCTGCTGCGCCCGCCGGCGCCGCTCGGCCGGTACCGATTCGTCCACGACCTGTTCCGCGAGACGGTGACGGCCGGACTGCGCGCCGGTGACCTGGCGCGCCGGCACCTGGCCGTCGCCGATGCCCTGGCCGCCTCCCGGGAGACCGGCGCGAGTGTGTCCGATGCCCAGCTCGCCGCGCATTTCGCCGCGGCCGGACCCGCGGCCGTACCGCAGGCCATCCGGCACGCCGCGCTCGCCGCCGCGCAGGCCGCCGGCCGGTTGGCGTACGAGGAGGCCTGCACGCACCTCGACCGCGCCCTGACCGCCGCCGACCTCGCCCCGGACACGCCCGCCGCGCAGCGGCTGGCGCTGCTGCTCGACCTCGCCGACGCCCGCTACCGCGCCGGTCACGGGCCGTCCGCCCGCGACGCCTACCGCCGCGCCGCCGATGTGGCCCGGTCCATCGGAGACGACGCCGCGCTGGCCCGCGCCGCCATCGGCATGCACCACCTCGGCGTACGGGCCGGCAGCCGCAACCCCGAGACGAGCGCGCTCCTCGAGGAGGCCGCGGCCCTCGCCGGTACGGATCGCCGCGTACACGCGCTCGTCCTCGCTGCCCTGGCCCGCGACCTGCACAACCAACAGGCGGTGGACGCGGCGGCCGTTTCGGCCGAGGCGCGGACGACGAAGCTGGCCACCGACGCGGTTGAGCTGGCCCGCGAGACCGGCGCCCCGAGCGTCCTCGCCGCCTGTCTGCTGGCCCTGCACGACGCCACCTGGCGGCCGGGCAGCGCGGCCGACCGGCTGCCGATCGCGCGCGAGATGGCCGACCAGGCCCGCCGCGCCGGCGACGTCGAACTCCACGCCCAGGCTCGTCAGCTCCACGCGGCGGCGCTCCTGGAGCTGGGTGACCCGGCAGCGATCACCGAGCTGGCCGAGTCGTGCCGGATCGCCGACGAGCTGCGGCACCCGAGGGCACGCTGGGACGCGCTGACCCGCCGGGCCACGCTGGCCACGCTCGCCGACCGGCTCGACGAGGCCGCGGAGCTGCTCCACACCGCCCTCGACCTGGGCTTGCAGATCGGTGAGCCGGATGCCTTGGCCCTCGCCGGCACCCAAAGCTGGGTCCTCAGCCGGCTCGGTCATGCCGTGCGCGTCCCCGAAATGGCGCTCGAGGTGTACAACCGCCGCGACGAACCGCTCATCGTGGCGCTGGCCGCCTTCGGGAGCGGCGACCGCGATCGGGCCGCCCGGCTGCTATCGGGATACCCGATCGCCGACCTGCCCCGCTCCCACGATCCAGAACCGCTGATCTTCGCCGCCGCGGCCTTCGCCGAGCTCGGCCCGGACGCCGCCCGCGAGCACCTGTACGACCTGCTGCTGCCGCTGGCCGGAACCGGCTCGGTCGTCGGCGGCGCCGCGGCCTTCCAGGGCCCCATCGATCACTACCTCGCGCTGCTGGCCATCGCGCTCGGCCGCCACGACAGCGCGGCCGAGCACTGCGCGGCCGCCCTCGACTTCGCCCGCCGCCTCGACGCCCCCGCATGGGTACGGCTGACCGAGCAGCTCATCGGCAGCGGCAACCTCTTCCGCCGCGAGGGCCAGGTCTGGCGGCTGCGCTACGCCGGGCGCGAGGCGCTCATCCCCGACAGCAAGGGCCTGTCCGACCTGGCCGCCCTGCTCGCCGCGCCCGGCCGCGAGGTCCCCGCCGCGGACCTCCTCGGCCTCCCCGCCCCCGGCGCCGACCCCGTACTCGATCAGCAGGCCCAAGCCGCCTACCAGGCCCGGCTCGCCGAACTCGCCGACGACATCGACCACGCCGAAGCCGACCACGACCTCGCCCGCGCCGAACAGGCCCGTACCGAGCGGGACTTCCTCGTACACGAGCTCGCCGCGGCGACCGGCCTGCACGGCAGAGCCCGCCGGCTGGGCGACGCCGGCGAAAAGGCCCGCAAGACCATCACCGCCCGGATCCGGTACACCATCAACCGCATCACCCGGGCCCATCCCGAGCTCGGCCGCCACCTCGCCGCCAGCATCCACACGGGAACCCGATGCGGTTACCAGCCCCCGACGCCGACTACTTGGCACACCTAAGACATGAAATGGGCGCGGATGGTCGTGCCGGATGCCGTCGTGTGCAGACGGATCAAGTCGCTGGTGTAGTGGGCGATGAGGAGCCCGCGCCGGCCGTTGGAGCTGAGCCCGGCATGCAGGCGGCCGGCGAGCGGATCGGCGAGGTGGCCGCTATCGCTGATCTCGCAGATGACGGCCCGGTCCTCGGCCCAAATACGCAGGATCCCCGACCCGCCGCCGTGGCGTACGGAGTTGACGGCCAGCTCGTGGACGACCAGCTCGACGGCGTCCACCCGGTTCGGCGGCAACGCGTGACGGGCGGCCTGGGCCACGGCGAATTCACGGGGCTGGAGGACGTTGTCGGCGGTGAACTCCAGCACGGCCACGGCGCCGGAGTCCGGGTTGGGGGCGGGCAGCGGCTGGTTATAGGCGTCGATGATGTCGCCGGGAGCGTAGGCCCGGCTCGGTTCCTCCCGGCCCGCTCGCCGGAGAACCGGGTGCGTGACCTCGGCGTCGGCCAGTACGACCGGATCGAGGCCATCGACATCGTACGGGCACAGGATGCTGACGGAGCGTCCGGCGAAGGCCAGGTTGATCAGCGCCTCGTGCTCGACACACGCGGGGTACTCCCGCGGCGACCGGCCGGCCCACATCGGCTCCCCGATGATCCACACGCGGCGGGCATCGCTGTGGACGTCGGCGAAGGCACCCAGCATGCCGGGAATGATGCGGCCCGGGTTCCGCCCATCGACCCGCATGTCGCGCATGTGCACCGAGGACGCGGCCGGACCGAGCGCGTCTCGCAGGAGGTCGAGGTTGGGACCGGGGACGATCACCGCGACGGGATCGCCGGCCTGCAGGCCTTGCCACACGAACGGCAGCGTTCCGTCCAGGAAATCCCGCCGTCCGGAGTAGAACAGTGCCGGGTGCGCGAATGAACCGCCCGTGGCGGCGTGCCCGGGATAGATACCGGCATCCGTGGTCATCGAATCCGCGCCTCGCTCCTTCCCGGCGTCGTCCGTTCCGCAATCCTCCTCAATACGCCGCCCCTAGGGCCGCGGGCGGATCGGGACCCGACGTGCGGCCTGTTCAGGTCGCTGGCGTATGCGGTGGATTGTCCCGAGCGGCATACCCGTTCTCCAGCCAATTAACGGCGGCATCCAGATCGGGCTGGGAGTAGAAGGCCTCTTCGAGCCGGGTGACGGCGAAGACGTACTCGGTCAGGTTCCGCAGTCCGGCGGCGACCACGATGACGCCGCGAGTGGTGGCCTTGCGGTGGGCCTGCACGAAGCTGTTCAACCCGGTGGAATCGCAGAAGGTCACCTCGCTCAAGTCCACGATCACCGCCAGGCGCGTCAGTTCGAGCGCCTGGTCCAAGTACTCGTCCAGTAGTGCGCGGGTGGTGGCGTCGATCGACCCGGTCGCGGTGACCACCGCATAGCCGGACAGCTGTGCAACTTGTACGTTCAACGCCGAGTTGATGGTCATTCCGCGGGCCCCCTTTCGTGTGCCGCCGATGGGCGGCCGGTGGCAGAGCGAGCCAGGTGAGCGTCGTCGTGGCCGGTGAACAGTGAGATGAGTCCCTGGACATCGTGGTCGGCTTCGACCGGGTGCCGGAAGGGCTGGTCGGGATTGACGGTGTAAACGTTCCGGCGTCCGGTCCGGCTGCGGGTCAGGTAGCCGGCCTCCTCCAGGTCACTGATGATCATCTGGGTGGTGCGCTCGGTGATGCCGATCTCGTCGGCGATGTCGCGCACCCGTGCCCGGGGAGTGCGGGCGATGCAGATCAGCACACGCGCGTGGTTGGTCAGAAAGGTCCAGACCTTGTCATCGGCATGGCCTTCGCCGGTTCCCAAATGATCACCCCCTGGGTCGAGTGGCCTTGAGCATCACACCCGAACGAACTTTAACGAATAAAATTTCGTGTAACAAGATACAGGTAATAGTGATCAGGTGACTGCATCCGGTGAGAACGCTGATGCTCGCCCTGCACCGCAATGGCCGTACGGCCGACGCGTTGACCGCTTACGAGCAGGTCAAACAGCGACTGGCCGACGAGCTCGGCATCGACCCGGGCGACCAGCTGCGGCAGCTCCATCTGGCCATCCTGCGGGG
>DATBKU010000173.1:0-21827 GCA_036555725.1 Streptosporangiaceae bacterium
TGGCATGATTCTGGCGGTCAGGGTCGGTCGGAGGTATTCCGATGCGTGAAGCCAGCACAGGGTGGCGGGTTCCCGGGCTGACCGAGCTTGCCGTGCTCGGGTCGGGTGCCCAGGGAAGGGTCGTCCTCGCCCGCAGCGAGGACTCTGGCACGACCGTGGCGGTCAAATACCTGACGATGGGGCCGCTCGTGCCATCCGATGCGCGTGGAACCTTTCGCACCGAGGCAGAGATGCTGCAGCGGGTGGACAATCCGCACATCGCCCGACTCCTGCGTTATGTGGAGGAGGAAGATGGAGCGGCCATTGTGATGGAGGCGGTCAATGGCGTCTCGCTCCGCAAGGTTCTCGACCGGAATGGTCCGCTAGGTCCTGAGGCGGCGCTGTTCGTGCTGAAGGGTGCGCTGCTCGGGCTGGCCGCGGCGCATGGTGTTGGCGTCGTGCATCGGGACTTCAAGCCCGCCAATGTGGTTGTCGAGGAGAACGGCAACAGCAAACTCATCGACTTCGGTATCGCCGTCCTCACTGGTCAGGGCGACAGATCGGGGACGCCCACGTACATGGCGCCCGAGCAATGGGCGGGCGAGCCCGCCTCTCCGGCCACCGACCTCTACAGCGCCACCTGTGTGTTCTTCGAATGCGTAACCGGGCGGCGGCCGTACGAGGGAAGTGACACCGAGACGCTTCGTACCCAGCACACGGAGGCGCCGGTACCAGTCGCGGACGTGCCCGAGCCGCTGCAGCCGCTCATTGCCAAGGGCTTGGCCAAGAGTCCAGCGGGACGGCTGTGGGACGCCGGCGGGTTCGTCACCGAGTTGGAAAGCGTCGCTGCCGAGGCGTACGGGCCAAGCTGGGAGCGGCGGGGCCAGATCGCGCTCGCGGCCTCAGCCGCCGCACTGTCTTCGCTTTTCCCGGCCGCGGTGCTCGGCGGAAAGGGACTGCTTGCCAAGCTCCTCGGCGCTAAGGCCGGGATCGGATCCGGCGCCACCGCCACGGCCGGCGTGGTGCTCTTGGCCTTGCTCTTCTGGCCTGCGGACAAACCCATGCGGCCGGCGTGGGACGTCGTCGGGATGGTCCCGGCAAGTTCGATCGTCAGGGTCGACGGCGGCTTCGCTCTGTACGTCGGCAGCCAGGGCGGTGGCTTCGAGATGATCAGCCTCGAGGAGCGAACGGGAAAGGTGCGCTGGCGGCAGCCCGCGAATCCGTCGTACATCCGGGCGGTCAGCGGGCTCAGCTTCGCGGAGGACAACAAGACGGTCATCTTCATGCGCCCGGTCGGCGCCGGCCGGACGAGATTGGTAGAGGTCGTCGCGCTCGACGCCAAGACCGGGGCCCGGCGCTGGGTGTACGGCTCTCAGGGGATACGGGTGATCTCGGAACCGCACTGGTGCCAGGAGAACAAGCTCTGCCTCACCCGCCGCAATCTGGAGACCGGCACCGAGGACGCGCGCATCCTGGACGCCGCGACGGGAAAGGAGCTAGCGGACTCCGCACCCGTGGACGGGCGGGAACTCGGCTCGCAGCTGTATGCCTCCCCCGACCTGACGGAGCTGATGCGAATCATGCCCAGCGGCAAGGAGGTGTGGCGGCGCTCGGTCAAGGAGCTCTTCGGCACCGATCGTCTCGATCTTCAAGGAGGCTGGGACGTCGATACGGACGGCCGGCGCTATCTGGTGGACGCCAGCGGCGAGGAGGCGTACTCAAAGGATGGGCACACGTACTTCTTCAACCGCGCGATCACCGTCGGGCTCGACCTCGAGACCGGCCGGCCGCTATGGCGCGAACCAGGTGCCAACCGTCGCTGCGGCAGCGTCGCATCCTCGTTCGATCATCCTGTCCGCTGCCGGGCGACGGCCTCGGAGACGTTCCACGGGACCGCGCCCTCGACGTACGGCGTGGATGATGTGACCATCGAGGGCTTCGACCCTGTGACCGGGAAGACCCGTTGGTCCTGGCACGCGGGTCCGGTCCGTGGGTTGGTCGCCGACGACAGCAGTGTGCTCCAGCTGAACGACACCACGTACGCGGTGCGCAACAGCGCGGGATTGCATCTCCTGGACCTGGATAAGGGCGTTCGCCCGATCGGTGGCCCGGCGCCGATCGGATGGTGTGTATCGCGTGGCTTCATCAGGGCGGCGCAACCTCCGGCAGACGGTGAGGAGCGCGGATACGCGGCATGGTGGACCTCGCCGTGCGCGGTGACCGGAAAGCAGGTACGGCTTCCACAGACCACGCCGGAGTTCGCGGGGGCGCGGTCGGGGAACGTCTTCGCATGGGTGGACCGGGCCGGAGTGCACGCGGTGTTCGTCAGGTGAGCTTCGCCAGGGCCTTCGACGTAAAGCCGTCTAGCCCAGCCGGGTTGCCACTGCAGTGGAGGACGGTATCGCCGAGTCGGACATAGATGCCGTCGTTGCGTGAAGTGCCGGTGAATCTACCGCTGTACTTGAAACGGGTCGCTATCCGGAGGCTCTCGTCGCCAAGGCGTGGGGCGGCGGAAACAGTGGTCGTGACATGTGTGGTGCCCTTCGAGCTGCCTACCGTGAGCTGCTGATCGTACGTCCCGCAGCGGGCGATGAGTCCGCGGAGGTAGGCCAATGTCTCCTGCGCCATGCCGGGCCGGAAGACGTAGATGGTCTCGACCAGAGACTGGCGGGCCTTGGTATTGAATAGAACGGTTCTCGCCCACGGGGTTTCGAATGCCTGGGCCTGGACGGCCACGAAGGCCGAGCAGTCTTTGGGGATCTCCGGGACGACACTGACGGCTTTGTCCAAAGATAGGCCGCTTTTGGCGCTTTGGCCTTGACTGAAAACAGTCCAGCCGGGGCCGAGGTCTCGCGCGGTGAGCAAGAACCGCTCCACGTCCTTGCCGCGCCTTACCTGAAGACCCCGAGGGGTCTCGGTGAACTGCGCGGACGGCGCGATCCGGACGGTGGTGCCGCCGTTGTCGCCGGTGGTGACGAGCAGCGTGACCACCACAGCAAGCGGCACGACGGCGCCCACTCCTAGGCCGAGACCGATCTGGAAAAGGAGGTTACGCCTGCGCTGATTCATAGTGCGTCCCGCAGTCTGTGCCGTCCGGGCCCCATCATATTCCCAGGTGCAGGGTCGCCCGGTCGAAACCATCTGGCGGAATTATGGAAAATGTGCCTCAACGGCGCGTCGGAGGCGGGTGCGGCTTTCGGAGTCGAGGTCCAAACGTCGAGTAGTGGAGCGTCAGGTGTAGCCCCAGGACTTGGCGAGCTTTTTGAGGCGCGGCGGGATGTCCGCGTGTGCAGAAGTGTCGGTGACCTGGACGCGACCGGTGCGGATACGGGAGCTCCAGTCGCCGAGGCCGGCCTTGAAGGTGCGGTCTTTGGCCTTGCCGTACTCGAGCATGCCGGGTTCCCAGGGGACGTCGAGAAAGGTGCAGATGTCTTTCGTCACCGTTTCGGGATCGGCGAGCAGGTCTTCGTAGCGGACCGTGATGCCGGGGAGTTCGGTGCGGGCCTCTTCCAGAATCGTCATGTACGAATGGATGCTGTCGACTGCCTCCTCCTCGGAATAGCGCGGCCGGGCTCGCCGCCAGGATTCGACAACGTCGCCGGGATGGCGGAGCAGAAAAACGAATCGTGCGTCGCGCCAGCAGCCGGCGATTCTGCGCCACATGAATACGTCGTCGGGCGTCTTGTTGACGATGGTCTGTTTGCCGCTGCGGGCCAGCTCGTAATGGAGCACCCGGTCCCAGAGCAGATGCTCGATGTCGCGTCCCTCCAGGCCCAGCTCGACCATGGCCTTGGCGACGTAGTCGGTCGTCAGGTCGACCTTCAGGTCTCTGAGGTGCAGCTCGTGCGGGGCATGCAGCTTCGAATGGCTGTCGAGGATCATCCGGAGCAGCGTCGACCCGGACCGCACGGTCGACATCAGGAAGACCGGGCCGCGCAATAGCCGTTCGCCTGACGCGGGCACGGCGGACCGTGCCACCGGCCCGGACCGGCGCACGCGCACGACCTCGTAGCCGATACCCCGAAGCAATCGATTGAAGGTGTTCTTCCAGTTCGCAGACATAAATTCCAAGATTGGCCGTTACCGGGCAATGCCGAGACTAGCCAATCGCTTGCGATGCTTCCGCCCTGTTGTCGAAACCTCAATATCAAGTAACTCGATAGGAATTATCGAATTACAGTAGTGATCGAGCGGCGACGACAATCCCGTCCTCGTCGCTGTAGAGCCAGTGCCCCGGGCGGAAGTCCACGCCGCCGAACGACACCGGTTCGCCGGCGTCGCCCGCCCCGTCCTTGGCGCTCTTCCGCGGGTTCGAGCCGAGAGCCTTGATGCCCAGGTCAAGGGCGCGCAAGGCCGCGACGTCCCGTACCGCGCCGTAGATCACAACGCCCGCCCAGCCCTGGGTCACCGCGGAACCGGCGATCAGGTCGCCCACGAGGGCCGAGGCCAGCGAGGCGCCGCCGTCGACGACGAGCACCCGGCCGGCGCCGGGCGTACCGAGCGTCCGCTTGACCAGCGCGTTGTCGCGGAAGCAGCGAATGGTCTCGATCGGCCCGCAGAACCGCGCTCGCCCGCCGTACGAGACGAACTGCGTCTCGCAGCTGCGCAGTTCATCGCCGTAGTCATCGATGAGGTCAGCCGTCGCGAACTCCATGAACTCCGACCTTACCGACCAGTACAGCCGCAGGCTCGGTCAGTCGCCGAGGCCCGCGCCAGGACCGTCGGTGGGGCGGCCGATCAGCCGGGACAGCACGATCGCCGTCTTGGTCTGCGCGATGTTGGGCTCGGTGCGCAGCCGTTCGAGGGCCCGCTCCAGGTGCTGGATGTCGCGCGCCCGCAGGTGGACGAGCGCGCTGGCCTCGCCGGTGACGGTGTAGGCGGCCACGACCTCGGGATGCTTGCGCACGCTCTCGTAGATCTCCTCGGGGGCCGTGGCGCCGGTGCAGAAGATCTCGATGAAGGCCTCCGTCGTCCAGCCGAGGGCGGCGGGATCGACGACGGCCGAATAGCCGGTGATGACGCCGTCGTGACGCAGCCGGTCGACCCGTCGTTTCACCGCGGGGGCGGAGAGCCCGACTCGCGATCCGATCTGGGCATAGGACGCGCGAGCGTCCTCCAAAAGGTGCGCAACGATTTGATGGTCCAGGTCATCAAGACGCAACATTACGACCCTCCGTTGCGCGTGATCGGCATTTGTTGCGGTTCTCCGGTGAACATACGCTTGATCAGATCGCGCTACCAAGACGGCGCCGCGTCAAGGCCGCCATCAAGAGCCGAAGCACCCATAGCTGAAACACGCTGAAAACCACCGACCTGTTCGCCTGCCCGCGGTCCCGGGGCGGCCGGCCCCGCAGGTCTTCGAACTCGGCAAAGGAGCCGTTGTGACGGACGTTACGAGCACCGAGCGGCTGCGTGCCCTCTCCGAGGCGCACAGCGCGCACAACTATCACCCGCTCCCGGTCGTGATCGCCGACGCCGAAGGCGCGTGGGTGACCGACGTGGACGGCAAGCGATACCTCGACATGCTGGCCGCGTACTCCGCGGTCAACTTCGGGCACCGCAACCCGCGGCTCACCTCGGCCGCGAAGCGCCAGCTCGACCGGGTCACGCTGGTCAGCCGGGCCTTCGACCACGACCAGTTCGGGCCGTTCGTCGCCGAGCTTGCCGAGCTGGCCGGCAAGGACATGGTGCTGCCGATGAACAGCGGCGCCGAGGCCGTCGAGACGGCGCTCAAGACCGCCCGCAAGTGGGGGTACGAGGTCAAGGGCGTCCCGGCGGAGCAGGCCAACATCGTCACGTTCGAGGGCAACTTCCACGGCCGGACGACCACGATCGTCAGCTTCTCCACCGATCCGGACGCACGGAACTCCTACGGCCCGTACACCCCGGGCTTTCGTACGGTGCCGTACGGCGACGTCGCAGCCCTCGAGCAGGCGGTCGACGCCAACACGGTGGGGGTGCTGGTCGAGCCGATCCAGGGCGAGGCGGGCGTCATCGTGCCGCCTAGCGGGTTCCTCACCGCCATCCGCGAGCTCTGCACCGAGGCGAACGCGCTGATGATGGCCGACGAGATCCAGTCGGGCCTGGGCCGTACCGGAACCACGTTCGCCGTCGAGCACGAGAACGTGATCCCCGACGTCTACATCCTTGGCAAGGCGCTCGGCGGCGGCATCCTGCCGGTCTCCGCGGTGGTGGCCGACGAGGACGTACTCGGCGTGTTCCAGCCCGGCCAGCACGGCTCGACGTTCGGCGGCAACCCGCTGGCCTGCGCGGTCGCCCGCGAGGTGATCGCGATTCTCAAGACGGGCGAGTACCAGGAGCGCTCTCGTACGCTCGGCGAGCACATGCACAAGCGACTCGGCGAGCTACCCACCGACGTGGTCAAGGAGGTACGCGGCCGCGGCCTGTGGGCCGGCGTGGAGCTGCGCGGCAAGGCGCGTCCGGTCAGCGAACGACTCAGGGAGCTGGGCGTACTCGCCAAGGAGACCCATGAGACCACGCTCCGGCTGGCGCCGCCGCTGGTGATCAGCCAGGACGACCTCGATTGGGCGCTCGACCGGTTGGAGCTGGCCCTGGCCGACTGACCGGTCCGGCGGGCAAGCCCCGATGGCCCTCCCGACAACGAGGTCGGGAGGGCCTTCGGCTGCCGGTGCCCGGAGGCCGCGCCCTCGGCTATCGACCTCGAACCCCGATGGCGTATAGTCCAGCTGGAATAGTCTGGGACATACATCGGGATCGCCATGAGCCGATCGCTCACCCCTCTAGCCCTGGCGCTGCTGCACATGCTCAGCGACGGGCCGATGCATCCGTACGAGATGCGGCAGCGCATACGCGATCACGGCATCGACTATGCGATCAAGGTGACACACGGGGCCTTGTACCACGCCGTGGAGCGGCTGGCCGAGCGAGGGTTCATCGAGGCCGTCGAGACCAGCCGGGCCGGCCGGCGCCCGGAACGCACCGTGTACGCCATCACCGAGGCAGGCCGCGACGAGGCACTCTCCCAGCTACGGGGCATGATCGCGCGCCCGGTCGAGGAATACCCCACGCTCAGCGCGGCGTTGGCGTTCGCCCGCATGCTCCCTCCGGAAGAGCTGGCGCATCTGCTGCTGCGGCGCACGGTGGCCGTGGAGGCGAAGATCGCGGCGCATGACACCATCATCGACGGGCTGCACAAGCAGGGCGTCGATCGCATCGGGCTGATCGAGGTGGAGTACATCCAGGCGCTGCAGCGCGCCGAACTCGATTGGCTGCGCGCCGCGGTGGAGGAGATCGAGAGCGGCCGCCTCCAGTGGCAACAGACGGGACGGGAAACATGAAGAAGTGGCACGGCAACCCCTGGGCGATCTTGTTGACGCTCTCCCTCGGGTTCTTCATGACGCTGCTCGACTTGACCATCGTCAACATCGCGATCCCGAGCATGGTCGAGAAGCTCAACGCCTCGCTCGACGAGGTGCTCTGGGTCATCAACGCGTACGTCCTTGTCCTCGCCGTGCTGCTCATCACCGCCGGACGCCTCGGTGACCTGCGCGGCCAGCGCAACCTGTTCATCGCCGGGGTGGCCCTGTTCACCCTGGCCAGCCTGGCCTGCGGGCTCTCGCAGAACCCGGCCGAGCTGATCGGGGCGCGGGCGGTGCAGGGCCTGGGCGCGGCCATGCTGATGCCCCAGACGATGGCGATCATCATCGGCACGTTCCCCTCCGATCGGCGCGGCGCCGCCCTCGGCGTATGGGGAGCGGTGGCCGGCGTCGCCACGATCGCGGGGCCGACCGTCGGCGGTCTGCTGGTGACCGTCTTCGACTGGCGGTGGATCTTCTTCGTGAACCTGCCCATCGGCGTGCTCGTGCTGATCATGGCGTTCACGCTGATCCCCGACACCCGGCTGGAGCGACCGCACCGGCTCGACCTGGGCGGCGTGCTGATCGCCACCGCGGCGCTATTCTGCCTGGTCTTCGCCCTGACCGAGGGGCAACGGTACGACTGGGGCCCCGGCATCTGGGTCCTGCTCGGCGCGTCGGTGGTGCTCTTCACTGTGTTCCTGCTGCACCAGCGGAGCCGGCAGAACGCCGAACCGCTCGTCCCGTTCGCGCTCTTCCGCGACCGTAACTTCACCGTGCTGAACTTCGTCGGCGCCACGGTCTCGATCGGCATGATCGGCATGTTCCTGCCGATGACGATCTACCTGCAGAGCGTGCTCGGGTACACCTCGCTCAAGGCGGGCCTGGTGATGGCGACCGCGTCGGTGGTGTCGATGCCGCTGGCTCCGCTGGCGGGCCGGCTGTCCGACCGGATCGGCGGCAAGTACATCCTCATGCTCGGCCTGACGCTGTACGCCCTGGGTTCGGCGTGGATCATCGCGGTGGCCGACGTCGACACGAACTGGCCGGCGTTCATTCCCGCCCTGGTCGTGGCCGGCGTCGGGGTCGGCTGCACGTTCGCGCCGATGGCGACCGAGGCGATGCGGGGCGTGCCACCGCGGCTCGCCGGGGCCGCGGCCGGCGTCAACAACACCATCCGCCAGGTCGGCTCGGTCGTCGGCAGCGCCTCGGTCGGGGCCGTCCTGCAGCACCAGCTCGCCGCCTCGCTGCGCGATGAGGCCGCGAAGCGCGCCGGGGAGGTACCGGCGCCGTACCGGGGCCAGTTGATCGCCGGCTTCCAAGACTCGGCCAAGGGCGGGCTCGAGGTCAGCAGCAATCAAGGCGGACCGCGCGTGCCGTCCGGGCTGCCGCAACAGGCCGCCGAGACCATCCAGCGGGTCGCCGGGGAGATCTTCCAGCACAGCTTCGTCGCCGCGATGAAGCCGACCATTGCGCTGCCGATCGTGATCGTCCTCATCGGCGCGGCCTCGTGCTTCGCCGTCCGCCGTCACACGCGTCCGGCCGAGCCGTCGCCCGAGACTGTCGAGGCGAGCCTGCCCGGCTAACCTCTCGTACGGCTGCCGCACCGGCACGTGGGCCCCGGCACGGGGGCCCGGCGCGTTGGCCCGGCCCGTGGGTCAGGGATTGGGGAGCAGCCAGTTCCGGGGCGAGCGGGTGAGGGCGATGGCAGCGAGGGCCGCGACCGAGCCGCCGATGAGGAAGATGTAGCTCGCCGTCGTGGCAGTGATCACCAGGTCGCCCTCGGGGCGCTTGCTGGACATGAAGATCACGGCCACCAGCCAGCCCACCGCCGGCACCAACGCGCCGAGCCGGACCCCCATCGCCCAGCCGGCCAGCCGGAACGCGCCGAGGTTCAGCAGGCTGAACGCGATCGCGAGAACGGGGATCGGCCCGATCTCCACGCCCTGGTAGAACGACCCGAACACACCGAGCACGGCACCGGCCACGGCCAACGCGCCGTACGCCCCACCGGACATGAAGGCCTCGGCACGGGTTTCCTGCGCACCGGACGGCCGGTCGCCGGACGTCGGCGGCTGCCCCACGGACAGCCGGTCCTCGGGCGGCAGGTCCTGCGGGCCCTCCCTGTCGGACGGCGGTGGCTGCCCCACCGACATCCCGTCCCCGGGCGGCAGGTCCTGCGGGCCCTCCCTGTCGGACGGCGGTGGGGTGTCCTCGCGGACTTCGTCGTTCACGACGGGCCAGGCTATCCGACGCCGGCGAAGAGGTCGGTCTCCCGGCCGTCCGCCATCGTGGGGTGGCGCTCGCCGGCGACCAACGTGTAGTACTCGACGCCGAACGCCCGCTGCCCGAGGTTGTTGGACAGCGCGAAGAACGGCCCGTCCGTCGCGATCTGCGTACGATGCGCGCGCATGGCGGCGAGCTTGGCCTCGAGGTGCACAGAGGCGTCGATCACCGTGGTCACCTGCTCGTCCGGCACGCCGAAGCCCAGATCCTCGACCTTCTCGACACCCGCGAACGGGCCGCCCGGCAGCTCGATGGCCCGCTCCAGCACCGACAGCGGCACCGCGGTCGCGTAGAACTTCGCCACCCGCCACGGCTCGCCGTCGCCGTACGACGGGTCGGCCGCCCGCTCGAACGCCCGCCACGCCACTCGATGCGCCTGGATGTGGTCCGGATGCCCGTAGAAGCCGTTCGCGTCGTACGTGACGATCACCTGCGGGCGTATCTCTCGTACGATCTCGACCAGCTCCCCCGCGGCCTCGTCGAGGTCGGCCTGCCAGAAGCACCGCGGGTCGTCGTTGGTGGGGGTGCCCATCATGCCCGAGTCGCGCCATCGCCCGGGCCCGCCGAGATAACGCTGATCCTTTACCCCCAGGGCCTCGCACGCTGCGGCCAGCTCGCCGATGCGGAACTCGCCCAGCCGGTCCTCCTTGTCGGCGGACAGATAGCGCAGCTCCGGCGGGATGATCTCGCCGAGCTCGCCGAGCGTGCAGGTCACCAGGCAGACGTGGGCGCCCTCGGCCGCGTACTTCGCCATCGTCGCGCCGGTCTCGATCGCCTCGTCGTCGGGATGGGCGTGGACGAACAGAAGTCGCCTCATGCGACCGACGATACGTCAGGTCATGTCCCGTGTGTCCCGTCTGTCACTTAGCCGGACATAGACCCATGGGACGGGGTCTAGGACTCGGCGGAATCTAGGACTCGGCGGGGGCTGGAGGGGGAGTCGACGACGGCGGATTCGACGTGGGTGGCGGGGACGTGGTCGTCGGCGGAGGCGAACTGCTGGTGGTCGTGGTCGGCTCGGTGGTGTCGGGTGCCGGTTCGGTCGTCGTGGCCGGCGCGGGCTGCGACTCACCACCGGTGTCGGCGCTGCTGCTCACCGCCGGGGCAGGACTCGGGGCGGGCGGCGTGGAGTGGCGGTTCATCAGCAGCACGACGGTCAGCGCGATCAGCCCGGCCAGCAGCGCCGCGCTCACCGCCGCCAGCACCGCGGTACGCCGATTGCCCGTGACCGGCGGTGCCCCCGTCCCCGGCGCCGTCGCGAGCGGTGCCGTCGCCCCGGGCACCGGGGCCGCCCGCGGGGCGGCCAGGGTCACACCCTCGGCGAGCACCGCGGTGGGGGCGTCGGCGGGCATCACCCCGGCCGGCGCGGCGTGCCCGAGCAGTCGCATGAGCACGTCTCTGGCCTGCGGCCGCCGCCCCGGGTCCTTGGCCAGGCAGTCGAGGACGAGCCCATGCAGGTTGTCGGGTAGGCCGCCGAGCCGCGGCTCGCCGCTGATGATGCGGTTGGCGACGGCCGGGATGGTGTCCTGGCCGAACGCCGGCTGCCCGGTCGCGGCGAAGACCATGGTGACGCCCCAGGCGAACATGTCGACGGCCGGCGTGATCGCCTCCCCCCTTATCTGCTCGGGCGCCATGTACGCGGGCGTGCCGATGGACCTCGTACTGACCGTGGCCGTGACGTCGAGCGCCCGGGCGATGCCGAAGTCGATGACCCGAGGTCCGTCGGGGCCGATCAATACGTTGTGCGGCTTGAGGTCGCGGTGCACGATCTCGGCCTGGTGGATGGCGACCAGCGCCGTCGCGGTGCCGACCGCCAGCCGCTCCAGGGCGGCCTCCTCGCGCGGCCCCTCCTCGGTGACCAGCTTGTACAGCGATGGGCCCGGGACGTACTCGCTGACTATGTACGGACGGTCGCCCGCCACGTCGGCCTCGTACACCTGAGCCGTACAGAACCGCGCGACCCGGGTCGCCGCCATCGCCTCGCGGACGAAGCGCTCCCGGGCGGAGGCGTCCAGGGTCAACTCGGCGCGCAGCAGCTTGATCGCCACGCGGGTAGGTGGGGGTGGGCCCCCGTCAGGGGGCTGGAATGACACAGCGCCGCGGCGCCCAAGGTAGACGACGCCCTGGCCGCCTTCACCGAGCCGTCCCAGCAGTTCGTAGCCGCCGAGCGATGAGGGGTCGCCGGGCTGCAGCGGACGGGTTTCCAAGGGCTCGTTCACAGATCCGTCACCGGACACCAATCTGCGGGGATCGATGAATGGGGCTCGACGAATACGGAGACTCGTGGTCAGGTTCCCCGGTTCCCGGTCCTCAAGCCGTGGGTTTCGTCACCTCCACAGGCGGCTCGTGGCCAATTCGGCGCCCTGGACGAGCGATTCGAGCTTGGCCCAGGCGATCTGCGGGTGAACCCGGCCACCGAGGCCGCAGTCGGTCGACGCGACGACATTCTCCCTGCCCACGCCCTCGGCGAAGCGGACGATCCGGTCGGCCACGACCTCGGGGTGCTCGACCAGGCTGGTGGCGTGGCTGACGACGCCGGGCATGATGATCTTGCCGTCCGGGAGTTTGACGTCGCGCCACACCTTCCACTCATGCTCGTGGCGGACGTTGCCGGCCTCGAAGAGGTAGGCGCCGGCGTTGATCGCGAGCATGACGTCGACGATGTCGCCCATCGGGATGTCGGTGACATGCGGCCCGTGCCAGCTCCCCCAGCACAGGTGGAAGCGGATGCGGTCCTGCGGCAGGTCTCTGATCGCGTGGTTGAGCGCCTCGACCCGGACCATCGTGAACTTCTGGTAGTCGTCGACGCTGGGCTCGGGCAGGATCTGGTCCCAGTTCTCCGCGATGCAGGGGTCGTCGAGCTGGAGAATCAGGCCGGCGTCGACGATGGCCTTGTACTCCTCACGCATCACGTCGGCGGCCGCCCAGAGCAGTTCCTCGTCGCCACCGCGGTAGTACTCGTTCTGGAAGCGGGCGCAGCTGCCGGGCGCGACCGCGTTGAGGAAGCCCTCCTCGACACCGGCGGCCTCCATGGCGGCCTTGACGTTGGCGATGTCCCGTTGTACGGCCTCCTGCCCGATGTAGGTGAGCGGGGCGCGGCACACGGGGAACGCGGGCGGCACGTCGCCCATCGAGACCATGACGCCGTCCGGGTCGTTGTACGCCTCGGGGAACAGGTGCTTGTCCCGGCGGTCGGTGAAGGTGGTCAGCACCACCTTGCCCGGCTCCGCGCGACGAGTGGGCAGCTCCCAGTCGGGGGTCTCGGAGATCTCCAGCCCGCCGAGCCGCTCGAAGACGTACGTCCACCAGGCCGCGTAGTTGATGCGGTGGCCCATCGAGTGGCCGTACTCCCCGTCGTTCGGGATGTCGATGCCGATGTCGCGCTGGCGGCGCATGAGCTCCGCGACGGCGTCCCGCAGCCTGGCCTGGAAGGCGCCTTCGCCGACGGACCCGTCGCCGCCGAGCCGTGACTTGTTCAGCTCGATCAGGTCGTCCGGCCGGGGCAGGCTGCCGGCGTGGCTGGTCAGGATGCGGTCGCTGCTGTTCCTCATCCGATGAACCCTTTCTCTCCACCGTGGATTTCGGGGGAGCGCTCCGCGGCCATCGTCGTCCCGCCGCGTACGAAGTGACAACGGATGGCCGACATCGGGCACGCCCGCCGATGTCCGGAGCCGGGCGGGCCGCCGCCGCCTGGCAGGATCTAAGGCATGACAAGTGTTCCCCGGCAGAGCTTTCCCCGGCAGAGCGCGCGCACCAGACGGTTCACGCTCGGCGCGCCCCGCGGCTTCCATATCGCGGCGGACGGCTCGTACGTTTCGTTCCTGCGCAGTCAGGGCGGCACCGACCCGGTGACCTGCCTGTGGACGGTCGACACGGCCACCGGCACCGAGCGGCTGATCGCGGATCCGGCGGCCCTGAACGCCGACGACGCGGACCTGCCCGACGCCGAGCGGCGCCGCCGGGAGCGGGCCCGCGAGCAGGCCGGGGGCATCGTCGGGTACGCCACCGACCGCGACGGGGTCCTCGCCGCGTTCACGCTGGGCGGCCGGCTGTTCACCGCCGACCTGCGATCCGGTGCCGTCCGCGCGCTGGACGGCGCGGCGGCGCCGGTCTTCGACCCGCGTCCCGACCCGCGCGGCCGGCACGTCGCCTACGTGTCCGGCCGTACGCTGCGCGTGCTCGAGCTCGACTCCGGGCAGGACCGGCCGGTGGCCACCCCGGAGAGCGACCAGGTGTCGTACGGCCTGGCGGAGTTCATCGCGGCCGAGGAGATGGGCCGGATGCGCGGCTACTGGTGGGCGCCGGACGGCTCGGCGCTGCTGGTCGCCCGGGTGGACGAGACGCCGGTACAGCGGTGGTACATCGCCGACCCGGCCAACCCGGAACGGCCGGCGACCGAGGTGGCCTATCCCGCGGCCGGCACGCCCAACGCGTACGTGGCGCTGGTCATCATCGGCCTGGACACGGACGGCGACGGGGGCCGGGTCTCGGTGTCGTGGGACCGCGGCGCGTTCCCGTACGTCGTGGCCCTGCACTGGGACCGGCACGGGCTGCTGATCGTCGTGCAGACCCGCGACCAGCGGATGACGCGCCTTCTCCAGGTGGACCCGCGCAGCGGCGAGACCCGGCTGGTGCGCGAGGACCACGACCCGGTCTGGCTCGACATCGTGCCCGGCGTGCCGGACCGTACGGAGGCGGGCGCGCTGTTGTGGACCGCCGACGACCCGGAGACCGACACGCGGCGGCTCGTGGTCGGGGAAGAATCCGTCACCCCGCCGGGCCTGCAGGTGCGGTCGGTGCTCGACGTGGACGGCGAGACCGTGCTGTTCTCCGCGTCGCAGGACGAACCCGCCGAGGTGCACGTGTGGTCGTACGGCCCGGACGGGCTCACCCGGCTGACCGGCGAGCCGGGTGTGTACTCGGGACGGCGGGCCGGCGGCGTCACGGTGCTGACGGGCTCCCGGCTCGATCGGCTCGGCTCGGCCACCTGGGTGGGTGATGTCGAGATCGCCTCCCACGCCGAGAACCCGGCGATCACGCCGCGGGTGGAACTGTTGCGCGCCGGGCCCCGCGACGTGCGTACGGCGGTGCTGCTGCCCACCGGATGGGAGCCGGGATCGGGCCGGTTGCCGGTCCTCATGGACCCGTACGGCGGGCCGCACGCCCAGCGCGTCCTCGCCGTGCAGCGGGCGTACTGCGAGGCGCAGTGGCTGGCCGACCAGGGCTTCGCCGTCGTGATCGCGGACGGGCGGAGCACCCCGGGCCGCGGCCCGGCGTGGGAACGTGCGGTCCGCGGCGACTTCGCCGGTCCGGTGCTCGAGGACCAGATCAGCGCGCTGGAGGAGGCCGCCCGGCGCCTCCCGGACCTGGACCTGTCGCGCGTGGGAATCCGCGGCTGGTCCTTCGGCGGCTGGCTGGCGGCGCTGGCCGTGCTCCGCCGCCCGGACGTCTTCCACGCCGGAGTCGCGGGCGCGCCGGTGACGGACTGGACGCTGTACGACACGCACTACACCGAGCGGTACCTGGGCCTGCCGGAGGAGGAGCCGGACGGCTACAAGCGCAACTCGCTCATCGACGACGCCGGGAAGCTGGAGCGCCCGCTGCTGCTGATCCACGGGCTCGCCGACGACAACGTGGTCGCCGCCCACACGCTGCGGCTGTCGTCGGCGCTGCTGGCCGCGGGCCGTCCGCACACCGTGCTGCCGCTGTCCGGCGTCACCCACATGACCCCCCAGGAGGTCGTCGCCGAGAACCTCCTCCACCTCCAGGTGCAATTCCTCAAGGACGCCCTCGCCGGCTGACCGGGAGTCAGGTACGGGATTTGCCGTGCCAGGAGTCCCAGAGTGCGGCGTAGGAGCCGCCGGCCGCGACGAGCTCGTCGTGGCTGCCGAGCTCGCTGATCCGGCCGTCCTCGACCACGGCCACCCGGTCGGCGTCATGCGCGGTGTGCAGCCGGTGCGCGATCGCGACGACCGTACGGCCGTCCAGCACGGCGGCGAGCGAGCGCTCCAGATGCCGTGCCGCCCGAGGGTCGAGCAGCGAGGTGGCCTCGTCGAGCACGAGGGTGTGCGGGTCAGCGAGGACCAGCCGCGCCAGCGCGACCTGTTGCGCCTGCGGCGGGGAGAGCGCGTGGCCGCCGGAGCCGACCTCGGCGTCCAGCCCCAGGTCCGCCGCCCACTCCCAGGCGTCGACCGCCTCCAGCGCCGCGCGCACGTCCTCGTCGGTGGCCTCGGGACGGGCCATGACGAGGTTGTCGCGCAGTGTCCCCCGGAACACGTGGTGCTCCTGGGTGACCAGTGCGACGTGCCCGCGCAGCTCGTTCAGCGGCAGCTCGACGAGCGGGACGCCGTCGATCGAGACCGAACCGGTACGCGGCGGATGGATGCCGGCGAGCAGCCGGCCGAGCGTGGACTTGCCGGCGCCGCTGGGCCCGACCATGGCGAGCCGCTCCCCCGGTCGCAGCGACAGGTCCACGCCGTGCAGGACGTCGCGGCCCTCCCGGTAGGCGTAGCGCACGTCGCGGGCGGCGATCCGCTCGCTCCCCGATGCGTGCCCGGAGGCCGTCCGGTCGTCCGGCACCTCGGCCACCCCGAGCAGCCGGGCCAGCGAGGCGCCGCCGACCTGCAGCTCGTCCATCCACACCAGCAGCCGGTCGAGCGGGTCGATGAGCTGCTGGACGTACAGCGTCGCCGCGGTCACCTGGGCCAGCGAGGCCATGCCGTGGATGTAGAACAGGCCGCCGATCAGCAGCGTCGCCACCACGGGCAGCACGTAGCCGAGCTCGACCTGCGGGTTCCACACCGTGCGCAGCCCCAGTGTGTAGCGCTCGGCCGCCCATGACCCCGCCATGTCGGCACGACCACGGGCGATGCGGCGCTCGGCCAGTCCGAGCGCCTCTACCGTGCGCGCGCCCTCGACCGTCTCGGTCAGCCCCTCGGTGACCTCCGCCCACGCGGCGTTCTCGCGGAGGTAGCCGTCGCGGCAGCGCTTGAGGTACCACCGCGTACTCAACCACAGCAGCGGCACCCCGACCAGGCAGGGCAGCGCGAGCAACGGCCCGACCAGCAGCAGGGCGCCGATCGCGAACGCGCCCGTGACGATGGCGATCAGCGTCTCCGGTACGGCATGGCGCACGCTGCGGGTCAGCGTGTCGACGTCGCGAGATGTACGGCTGACCAGGTCGCCGGTGCCCGCCCGCTCCACCGTGGACAGCGGCAGGGCCAGGACGCGGTCGACGAACTCCTCGCGGAGGGTCGCCAGCACCTTCTCGCCGAGCTTCGCGGAGGCGTAGATCGCGAACCGCATGAGCACCGCCTGCGTGATCACGAAGCCGACGATGGCCAGCGCGATCGTGTCGACGGCCCAATGCGTGGTCCCGTTCCGAACGTCCTCGACGAGCTCGCCGAGCAGCCACGGCGTCGCGAGACCGCAGATCGCGGCCAGGCCATGCGCGGCCAGCGCAAGGCCAAGGTCGCGCGGGTAGCGCAGCGTCAGGCGCCGGGCGTACGCCCGCACCTGTGCCGCCGACGCCACCGGCAATATCTCGCTCACGCGGCTCCCTCCTCGCCTGATCACTGCATCCCCTTCCGCTGCGCGGTGCGGGCCGCGCTCCCCGTTTCCCCGTGCAGCGGCACCCTCGCCTCGCGTCCCCCGTACGGCCTGGGCCTAGAGTGCGACGCGGTCGGCTTCCTCGCGGGTGACGGTCACGGCGTAGCGCGGCTCGCCGTCGAGCAGGTCCCGGTGGGTGCCCTCCGCGATGACCTTTCCGTCCTCCACGTACGCGACATGGTCGGCGCGGTCGAGCACGAGCGGGCTGGTGGTGCACACGATGGTGGTCCGCCCGCTCCGCGCCTTGGCCAGCCGGCCGGCGATGCGGGCCTCCGTGTGCGCGTCGACCGCGCTGGTCGGCTCGACCAGGATGAGGACGTCCGGGTCGGCCGCCAGGGCCCGCACCAGGCGCAGCCGCTGCAACTGGCCACCCGAGAACTCCCGGCCACCCTCGGCGATGTGCGAGTCGAGGCCCACGTCGGCGACCAGGTCCTCGGCACAGGCCGTGTGCAGGGCCGTCCGCAGTTCCTCGGCGGATGCCCCGTTCGGCGCCAGCTCCCCGCCCAGCCGCCCGGCGAACACCCGATCGCCGTTGACCGCGACGAGGATCCGCCGCCGTACGGTCTCCAGCGGCACGTCGCGGAGGCGTACCGCACCCCAGGACACCTCGCCCTCGGCGAACCGGCCCAGCCGGTCGGCGATGGCCTGCGCGTCGGCGGGCGCGGCCGCCGCGATGGCGAGCAGCCGGCCGGGCCGGACCACCAACCCCGAGGTGATGTCCACCAGGTCCGCCCGGCCCGGAGCGGTGGCGGTCCCCTCGTCCGGCAGGTCGGGTCGTATCGACAGGCTCCGTACGATCCGGCCCGCGGACACCATCGCTTTGGTGATCTTGTCGGCGGCCTCGGTGAGCGTCCGCATCGGCTGCGTCAGGAAGTACCCGTAGCCGTAGAACGCCACCAACTGCCCGACCGTGATCCTGCCGTCGATCGCGAACCGGGCGCCCAGCCAGGTGACCAGCGCGACCAGCATGCCGGGCAGTAGTACCTGCGCGGCGTCGAGCAGCGCGTCGGCCCTGGCCACCCGTACGCCGGCCCACCGTACGGCCTGCGACTCGGCGCGGTAGCGGCCGGCGAACACCTGCTCGCCGCCGATGCCGCGCAGCACCCGCAGCCCGGCCACGATGTCGCCGGATCGGGTGGTGAGCTCGCCAAGCAGGTCGCGCTGGCGGTGCTGGGCCCGGTGCAGCGGGCGCAGCAGCGGCGCCACCGCGGCCGCCATCAGCGGCACGCCGACCAGCACGATGAGCCCCAGCGGGGGCGAGGTGATCAGCAGTACCGCGCCGACCAGCACGATGGAGACGACGGCGCCCGTGGCTCTCGCGGTGACGTCGAGTGCGTTCCCCACGTGGGCGATGTCGGCGACGCCGATGCTGACGACCTCGCCGGTCGCGAGCTTCCTGGGCAGCGTGGCGCCGAGCCGCGTCGCCTGCTTCGTCACCGCCTGGATGGTGAGGTACGCCCCGGCCAGCCAGTTGAACACCGCGAACCGGTGCCGCGTGACGCCGGCGACCGCCTGGATCACCCCGAGGCCCAGCAGCGCCCCCGACCAGGCCGCCAGCGCCCCGACGTCGGTCGCGGTGACGCCGGCGTCGATGGCCCGTCCGATAGCGGCCGGCATCAGCGCCTGGGTGACCATCCAGACGATGCCGCACCCCATGCCGGCACCCAGCGACGGCAGCAGCCGCCGCGCCACCCACAGCAGGTAGCGCAGCGGCGAGCGACAGTCGGCGTCGCCGGGATCTGGCAGGGGAAGTTCGCGCATGACCGATCGAGGCTAACCAGCCATACGCCCGCCCAGCGAATGGTTTTCGCCCCGAAGATCCAGCTGCCAGGCGGCGTCCGGGCGCCCGCGACTGCGGGCGGGTGCCGGCGTGGCTCAGCGCGGCACGAGCGGCTCGACGCCGGCGGGCAGCGCGGCGGACGAGGCGGCCGCGGCGAGGTAGGTCTCCAGGGTGTCCTGGAACGCGTGGGCGGCGCGCGTCGGCACGACGTCCTTGCGGTGGGCGATCGCGACCGTACGAAGCAGCCCGGGCGGGGCGAGCGGGGTGCCGTGCAGCCCCGGACGTCCGGCCAGCGCCATGCTCGGCACCACTGCGCGGCCGAGACCGGCCTCGACGAAGCGGAGCACCGCGTCCATCTCGCCGCCCTCGACCGCGAACTTCGGCTCGAAGCCCGCCTCGCGACAGGCCGCGATCGTCGCGTCCCGGACGTCGTACCCCGGCCGGAACATCACCAGCGGCTGGTCGCGCAACTCGCTGATCCGTACGTACGACCGCCGCCTGGTCTTTCCTGGGGATGCCGTCCGGTGCGACGGGGTCTTCCCGCTCGGGGCTGCGACCACCAGGTTCTCGCGCAAGATCGGGCTGGTCGTGAGCGGCGCGTCGCCGGCCAGCGGCAGGATCACCAGCGCCAGATCGAGAGCGCCGCGGGTGAGTTCCCGGACGAGGTCGCGGGACCCGCCCTCCTCCACGATCAGGTTGATGCCGGGGTAGGTGGTGTGGAACCGGTACAGCACGTCGGCCAGCAGCCCGGCGCACAGGGAGGGCGTCGCACCGAGCCGTACGCGCCCCCGGCGCAGGCCGGCGAGTTCGAGCACTTCGAGCCGGGCGGTGTCGACATCGGCGAGGATCCGCTTGGCCAGCGGCAGCAGCGCCTCCCCGGCCGGAGTGAGCGAGATGTTGCCGCGGGCCCGGCTGAACAGCGTGCTGCCAAGGTCGTCCTCGAGCGCGCGGATCTGCTTCGACAGCGACGGCTGGGTGATGCCCAGCGACTCCGCCGCGTGCGTGAAGTGCCGCACCTCGGCGACCGCCACGAAGTAAACGAGCTGCTGCAACTGCATGATCCATAGCCTATGGCTATCCCATTCGGTCTCTCAGGGCCTGCAGGTCATGGACGATGACCATGCGCCGCCGGGTCTCGATCAGACCGCGGTCGCGGAACGTACGTAGCGCCTTGCCCACCGCCTCGCGTGACGCCCCCACCCACCCGGCCAGCTCCTGCTGGGTGAGCGCGACGCTGATCCGTACGCTCCCCTGGTACGGCTCGCCGTACCGATCGGCCAGCTCGACCAAGCGTCGCGCCACTCTGCTCGGCGCGTCCAGCATGCTGAACTCGACCCGTTTGCGGTCGGAGTCTCGTACGCGCTCAGACAGCTGCTCGAGCACCAGCAGCAGGACGGCGGTGTGCGTGCGAAGGAAGGAATGGAACTCGCCGGCGGTCACGACCAGGGCGTCGACCGGGTCGATGGCGGTGACGGTGACCGCACGCGGCCGGTCGTCGCGCAGCCCGGCGCTCTCTCCGATCAGCACGCCGGGGCCGCAGATGTCCAGCAGTACCTCGGCACCGCTGCCGTCCGAGGAGACCTTGACCCGCCCGGAGCGCAGCACGCCGACCCACGATGACGGCTCACCCTCACCGAACAACACCGTCCCGCGCCGCCAGTGGCGGAGATAGCCACGGCGCTCCAGATCGGTACGTTCCTCGGGGGTGAGTCCGGCGAGGAAGGACGTCACGCCTTCTACCTACTCCGTACCGGGCGAATGCGCCACAGTAGGGGCATGACAGCTGACAATCGCGCCACCGAAGAGACGACGACCCGACGGGTCGCGCTGGGCGCCGGGCTCATCGGCCTGGCCGCCGTGGCCGGTTGCTCCACGTACGGCAAGTCCGACAGCGGCGGAACGGGCGGGGGCAACGGGGGACAACCTGCCGGGACCGTCTTCGCGAAGACCTCGGACATCCCGCTGGACGGCGGCAAGGTATTCGCCGACCAAAAGATCGTCGTCACTCAGCCGGCGCAGGGCGAGTTCAAGGCCTTCAGCGCCATCTGCACCCATCAAGGCTGCACGGTGGACGCGGTCAAGGACGGGACCATCGACTGTCCGTGCCACGGCAGCAAATTCAAGATCGCCGATGCCAGCGTCGCCGCCGGGCCCGCCACAAAACCCCTGCCGCCCGCCCAAATCACCGTCTCCGGCGACGAAATCAAGCTCGCCTGACCTTCAGCCGCCAATATCACAAACTTTAGGAAACGGGCAGGACTGTTCAATACCGCAGCGATCCCCCTTTCTCGTTGTCCGCACGGTAACAATTCCGTTGCACGGGCGTCCTTTTGGCGCTGCTCCACGATGGTGGCATTGCACCCTTGGTGCGCGCTCTTTACCGCGAGCATTGCTTGGGCTCCATTACGGGAGGGACATCGGGTGTCGGATGCCAATCAGCCGTACGCAATGGGCTCAAATCCGCACTACACCGGCGCCTCATCGTCACAAAACCCTGACGGGCACGTCATCGGGGGCGGCGCTCCAGCCCGCACCGACGGCGGCTACCCCGCCGCGACCTCCCACCCCGAGCCGAAGCAGGAGCTCGCGCCGCCCCCACCGGACACATCCGACTGGTCGGACAAACCCAACAACACCTGGCACCACAAGGCAGGCAGCGGCGTTCACGTCCACCGCGACAAACTCCACGACGTCGCCCGCGCCCTCGAGAGCGACCTCAATGAGCTGCAGACCGTTCTGCAACAAGTGTCCACAAGATGCAACGTCGGCCGTGCCCACCTCGGCGACTGGGACGCCGCCCTCCAACTAGGCACCACGTTCGAAAACGCCTACACCGC